>CAVRQQ010000027.1:0-123146 GCA_963723355.1 uncultured delta proteobacterium | reverse complement strand
CCGGCACCGATGTGACATTCGACACAGGAGACCCGCGAATGGGGCGAGTTCTCGTAGGCCGTGTGCTCGGGGTTCATGACCGTGTGACAGAACTGACCGCAGAACTGGGTTGATTCCATGTAGTGGTAGGCACGGTAGAGGAACATGCTGAAAACGGCGAAGTTGACCGAAGTGAGCAATACAATCAGGAAGACGTTTCTTACGCAGATCGGCCGAACAGTTCCGGTTCGGTGAAATATTCACGCAGATATTGAAGGGTGAACAGGTGCACGTCCCGGTCGCCACGAAAGAAAAAGGCACCGATAAAGATCATCGCCAGGCCACCGAGGAAGAATGGTCCGAGCGCCAGGTAGACGGCTGCACCGAAGTAAGGGTTCTTTATGTGCCAGACGGTGTCGGCCAGCATGTCTGCGAGCAGGAAAGGGGTGGTGATCGTTACGATCATCCCGCCGATCAGGGAAACGCGGCTGCGGCTGATGCCAAGGAAGAAGTCCTTGACTATATCGAATTGTCCCATGAAGCACTCCTGTTGGTCGCGAAAAATGCGGACGGTTTGTTAATCAGGCAGGTAAAAAAATAAAATTCAGAAAACCAGTCGTAAGTTTAAGAAAGATTAATTGGGGTTTTTTTATCAAACTGCGCTAAAAAAAACAAGCAAAAAAGCGCAGTTAGGGTTTTCTTAAAAAACATGAATTTTTTTTAACTTTTATGCTTGACATGAATATTTTCTAATGTTAAAACTCTAATCAAGATCAATCGAAAACAAAAACAAAAAGGAGAACATCATGAAAACTCAAAGCCGCTTTATGGATACCGTAAAAAGTTCTTACCTGGTCCTCGTTATTGCCGCTCTCGGCGTGTTCGCCTTCATCTCTGCAGTCCTGATCGCATGGCCGGCACTCGCTTACATCGGCTCGAAACTTTTTAACTAAACCTTAACTATTAACCTCGCAACTTTAAGCGAACGACACCTATAGGAGAAACATCATGAATAGCGCAGCCAACATTATCAATTCCGTCAAAGCCAGTTACACGATCGCCGTTATGGGTATCCTGGGCGTCTTCGCTTTCATCTCGGCAGTCCTGATCGCATGGCCGGCACTGTCCTACCTGGGCGCCAAGATGTTCAACTAAGAAACTGCTCAACTAAAATTTAAAGACAACAAGGGGACCGAAAGCTTTCGATCCCCTTTTAAGTTACAAAACAAAGGCCGCCCTCAATCAAGGGCGGCCTTTATAGCTTTATATTCTAGAATTGTTTTCAGTGAACCTCTTCTTCCTTCAGGAACGCAGGAACGATCTTGTTCAGGAACCAGAAGATTACAAAAGGTGTGACCATGACTGATGCGGCACCGAAAAAACCTTCGCGGAAGGTTTCCCAACTGGTCGGCAGGAACGGCAGATGATAATGCATGAAGCCGGAAAAACTTAAGGAGAACGCCTGCCCGCCGATAACAACATTCCAGCGCATCATGAACACGCCAAAGATGACGAGAATGGTAGCGAGGGTGGTTCGACGTACAGTTCGACCGGGGAGCACCATTAGCAAAAAGGGCAGTGCGTTGCCAATTGTATACTGCATAATGAAGATCTTGTTGAAGTCTCGCTCCATGATGACTTCGCGTAAAATATCCCACGACTTCATCTGCGTGTAGCCGCGGAAGATCAGGTCGAGAATTTCCAAAGTGATAGCGGCAATCATGAAATAAAGCAGGTAGTTAGATGCAATCGAGATTTCCTGTTTTTCAGCGGACTCCAGTTGCTCGACGGTCGGGGCGTCTGGATCCCTGCTCCAGCGACTCATCTTGCGCTTGGCCATGAACTTGCGCAGCTCCATGGTCACGACGTAGCAAAGTATGCAGAGCGCGATTCCGGAAACAACTGCCGAGCAAATAAAGATGACAGGCATCAGTGGGGTCATCCAGAGAGCGTTGGCCTTGACCGAGCCGAAGATGAAGCCGGCATAGCCGTGCAGGAAGCAGGCAACCGGGATACCGAGTGTCGCCAGTTTTTTGACTGCATTGTGGTCTTTTTGGATGGCCTCGTTACTGATGTCCATTGCGCCAAGGGTCAGCACTTTAAACATATGCATGCGCAGAGTATCAATAGTTCCCTTGTCTGGTTGGGCTGCAAGGGCCTGAGTCGTCAGAACAAAATACTTGCGATATTCAAACCAGATTTCCGAGGCGACAATGAAGGCGTAAGTCATAAAGACGATACCGAAGGCAGAAATCGCCGAGGTGAAATGAGGTGTCATCATAACGTGAATGCCACGTAAAGGTTGCGCTAAATGCATCAGCAACGGCATCATTGCGACCGGCAGCAAGGCAAAAGAGAAGACCAGCGAAAAGCGAGCTATCTCTTTAAGCTGTTTGACCCCGAACACGTGGTAGAGGGACGAAAGGACAAAGGCACCGGCTACTAGACCCGTCATAAAAGGATACATGACGATCTGGATCGACCAGTAGATATATTCGTTGGGCAGAACAAAGAGTTCCTTGACGGTCCAAAGCTCTCCGTGAACGTGCATAGCGTGTTCAACCATGATTAGCGCACCTCCGAGGCGAGGCCGATATAGAAGGCCTGGGGATTGGTACCAAAATCGTCCTTCAAGACGCCGACGCGACCATTAAGGATGATCTGCGTGACCGGGTCATTGATGTCCCTGATGTTGCACATTTTGCGCGCACCGAACGGGCAGGCATTGACGCAGGCCGTTTCCAGGCCCTTGGTGATGCGGTGGTAACAGAAGGTACATTTATCTACCACATTTTCGACTGGGTGAAAATAGCGGGCACCGTAGGGGCAGGCCATGACGCAGTAGCCACAACCAATACACCATGAGCGGTCGACCAGGACGACGCCATCGTCGGTTTTGTAGGTTGCCCCAACCGGACAGACTTGAGTACAAGCTGGTGTCTCGCAGTGGTTGCAGAGCTTTGGTACAAAGAAAGCTTTGCCAACATTGTCCGGGTCAATTTCCTTGAATCCCAGTGCGGGGCCAAGATCAATCTTTGATTCGGTGAAGCCGTATAGGGCAGACTTCGGGCTGTCGACATAACGACGATCGTCTTTGGTGTAGACGTAGCGTTCAACCCATGTGCGGCTGACATTAGCTTCGAAGGGCACATCGTTTTCCGTTTTGCATGCTTTAACGCAGAAACCGCAGCCAACGCAGGTGTAGGTGTTGATCAAGAATGCCCAGTGGAGTTGCGGATTGGCGGCCAGGACCTCTTTCGGATCAATGAATTCAAGAGCCGAGAGGGGAACCGAGGCGCCGGCGATAACTACCATTGTGTTTTTCAGAAAATCACGCCTCTTCATGGTTACATATCCTCCAATCTCGGGTTGTGCGGGTCATGACAGTCAACGCAGGCTTCATCCACGTTGTGCTCTTTGGGGTCGATGCCAGGGATGCGCTTACGTTCGCTGGTCGTGTAAGGCAGCAGTGTGTGGCAGCGCAAGCACTGATCGCGGTCTCTGATGATGACCAGAAGCTCGGGATCGTTGGGATGATCCAGTGCCGGGCCGTGGCAATTCTCGCAGGGAATGATGCCGTGCAGGTCTTCAGTGCGCACATCGACCACGTCGCCATGACACTCGGCACAGTATTCATGCATCTTCTGCTTGCCTGTGTCGCGGTACTTGAGCGGCTGATTTTTCCAGACTTCTTCATTGTCCTTGTTGTGGTAGCTGTACATGAACCCGTATTCGCCTGAACTGAAATTGTCCGGAACGTAAAATTCCCGGAACAGCAGGATCGCGGCGACGATGCCAATGACCACGTACAATGGTCGCCAAACATGACTTTTCACAATTGTGTCCCTCTCTTCCTGTAAATATCTATTACCTAGAAAAATTGAATCAAGACGTTGAATAAGGTTTGGCTAGTTCCTTGATTCTAAATTTTATTCCAACCCATGGGGTAGATGATGTTTCCGTTGTGTCATCAACGGTAAAATGAACAATGACTACAGAGCGGGCTCCTTACGATCCGGAGTCTTCAGTTTGTCCCACCACACTGACATTCCTCTTTTCCCGGTCGGCCTTGCCAAGGAAAAACAGGTTGTCGCCGATGTGACAGTCAACACCATCGTCAGCGACGTGAAAATCGCCATTCAAGATCGGAATGGCCACCCGTAGAAGCATGGTGAAGACGAATAGCCCTGTAGCCCAAATCCCGATAGCCAGCAACATTTCCAGGCCAGATGGAACGTATTCATAAATTTCATGCAGGACATCGGGGACGAAGCCGGGGATAACCAGGCCCATGCCCTTTTCAATGTAAACACCAATAAAAATCAACACACAGCCAATAACCAAAGTGGTGTTGTTGCGGCGCGTGTCAGGGATCAGAAAGATCATAAAGGCTGTCACGTTGAAGATCATTGCAGTCCAGATCCATGGCACAAGCGCGTTGTGACCGTGCAATCCTTGGAGCAGGTATTGCATCGGCGCAAGGTGGACGGATGCGGTGTAGTACTCCTTGAATATCTCAGCGCCCAGCAGGAAGAGGTTGATAAACATGGCATAGGCAATCAGTTCGGCGATCTTCTGGATAGCTTCGTCACTGATCTTGAAACGCGTGTATCTGCGGATCAGGAAAAAAACCAGGATCATGAATGCCGGTCCGGAGCAGAAGGCCGAGGCCAGAAAACGTGGCGCCAGAATAGATGCGTTCCAGAAGGGCCGTGCTCCCAGACCGTTATACAGGAAAGCTGTCACCGTGTGAATCGAGATGGCGGCAGGAATGGAAAACAGCAATAACGGCGTGGTGAACTTCTTGTTCGGTTCACGCTTGTAATAAAGGTTGTAGAGGTAGTAAACGGCAATCGTGAGGTTGAGTACGAGATACAGGTTCAGAACGACAACGTCCCATGCCAGTAGCGACTGAGGGAAGTTGAGGATGCCGACAAAAGGAATCAGGTGCCAGAAGCGGTCGGGACGGCCAATGTCGACCGTGACGAAGAGCAGACACATGACGATGGCAGATACAGCGAGGAGTTCGCCGAGCAGGGCGATCTCCTTGATCGGTTTCCAGTGATAGACGTAGGCCGGTATGACCAGCAAAACCGCAGCGGCGGCCACGCCGACCAGGAAGGTGAAGTTGGAAATGTAGAATCCCCACGAAACCTGGTCCCGCATATTGGTGACGATCAGACCATCGTTGAGCTGTATCACATAGGTGAAGCCGCCGATGATCATCAAGGCAAGCAGACCACCCACCCAGCAATAGTAAGCAGCGCTTCCGCGTGCAGTCAGGATCAGTGTTCCCTTAAAGAAATTCCAGATATTTTTCATCTGTTTGCTCCACCGTTAGGTCGCGTAGAAGTAGTAGAATTTGGGTTGAGTGTTCAAGTCTTCCTTGAAAATGAAAACGCGCTTGTTTTCGATCAGGTAGCGAATTTCGCTCTTGGGGTCATTCAGGTTGCCAAATTTGCGGGCACCAACAGGGCAAACTTCCTCACAGGCCGGGTAAAGTCCCGGCTGCTCTCGAGTACGCTGGACACAGAAAGTGCATTTCTCAACAACACCAGTCGGACGCGGCCGGTTCCCCAGGTAGTGTGTCTCCGGATTCATTTCATCTTTTGGCAGCTTGCTTTTGGCCCAGTTAAAGTGACGGGCGCCGTAGGGGCAGGCGGCCATGCAGTAGCGACAACCGATACACCAGTTGTAATCAACCACGACGATGCCATCATTCTCCGGCCAGGTCGCCTGAACAGGGCAGACCTTTGTGCAGGGCGGGTTTTCACACTGCTGGCACTGAATTGGCATGTAGAATTTCCCTTGTTCGGGGACTTCGGCCGGGTTGTAGTAATGCTCGGCGTGATCCAGGTAGACCCCTTTTTCCTTGTCGAGCTGCAGGACCTTGATCCAGTGGATTTGCGGATCCCGAGACTGGTTGTTCTCCTCGACACAGGCGTAAACGCAACGGCGGCATCCAATACAACGTGAAAGGTCCAGACCGTAACCGTATTTGACTCCCTCAATCGGCGGCGTGGCCTTGACGTTCACGGCTTTGCCGAACTCCTTGCTGTATTCGCTTTCGAGACGGGCCAGGACCTCCTGAAGTTCCGTTTTGTCCAGTTCACGAAAATGTTTCTGGAAGAATGCCTCCCAGATTGATGCTGATGCATTGGATGCTGGCAGTGCCAATGCGCCAACCCCTGCAGCAATGCCTTTGAGCACCTTGCGGCGGGATTTCTGGAAAGCACTTTTGTCACACTTGGTCTTGTTGCACATATTACGGTCTCCTCTAAAGAGGTGGTCTGTCACGTGTTATTAATGATGTCCGGTCTCTTCCAGAGCGCCCTGTCGGTTTAAATTCTCGGGCCTAACCGGTGGTGGCATCGGTTTTAAAGCTTTAAAGCTTGGGCTGTGCGGGTTATGACAGTGAGCGCAGAGCAGATATTGTTTTTCGCCATTCCAGTAGCCGGTTCGCTTGCCGTGAATACCGACTCTCCAGTCGCGGAACTTGTCACCGTGACATTGGCCACAGAGTCGATAGGATTCAGTAAAGGGGATCACTTCTCCGGAAACCAGGCGTAATGTGTCGCGATCGTCGAGGTTATGACAGTCCAGACACCATCGTTGCCCTTCGGCATGGTCGAGGATGATGTCGTCGTGCATGTCGACCAGTTCTCGACGCTCCGGGTTGGGTTCCATCTCCGCATGACAGTCAGAACATGGAAAAATGTCTTCGGAAAATGGTGGCGGTGGTACAGGGTAGGTCTCCCCTTCATCTGCGCGGCGCTTGTATTCCTCCACCTTTTCCTGAACGACCAGGTTACCAGCACGGTCAAAAAATTTCTCGACCTGGGCAGCAGAGACTACAGTGGCGCAAAGTGCCAGCGCGCATATTGCGAATGTTAGTGTTCGCCGGAGATGGGTTTTCACGGTTGCTCCTCCACGCTAAGTTGAGATGGTGCATTAGGTAAAACAAGGTTTTGTTTTTTATCATAACATAATGGTTTGTGTCAAACTTTTGCAAGTGATTTGGTCAGCTTTCTTTATTGATAATTTCTTACGATAAACCACATAATATCAAGCGTTTGAAGCATTAAATTTTGTTAGTGATTTGCTTTTCATGTTCGTTGAATCGGTGTCTCTTGACAATTAAATAGAAATAAAATACTGTTTTACTGAACATAATTTACTACGCCAGTAGGGTATTATAATAGTTTTTGCAGCTAGTTCTGCAATAAACTCGGATGCCTGTAATTGCCATGGAACCTTCTGACATGCGGACAAGTTTAATCGTAATGGGGTTAATTTCAACGTTTAGGCAGGATAGAATTTACCTTCTCCGGAAAGGGTGAGGTGTCTATGGTTGAGTCGGCTACCGATCTAGAAAAACGGATTGCAGACCTTGAGGAGCAAGTTGCTGCACTGACTCAAACAGTGACTGAGTTGCAGTCCGGTGGTGCGACGGCATCTATACTGGAACCCGTGGTGAAGAAGTCCCAGCGCAAACGTGCTATTGAAGGAGGGACGTCTCAAGAGATCCTTTCCTGGGTCGACAAATCCTATATCCTTTCACGTGTCGCGACGACAAGTTTCATTGTCGCTGTTGCCGTTGCCTTGCGAACGGCCTCGGATAGTGGAGCGTCGATCTTCAGATAGGCTCCTTCATCGGCATGCTGTATGCCCTGGGCCTGCTTCTCTATGGATGGTTCGCTTACAAGGAAAGGAGCATTCAGGCCCCCGTCTATACGCTCTGGGGGACGCTGATCATGTGCAGCGTTGTGGTGGAGGCGCACCGGGTCTTTGCCACAGTTCCCACTGAAGTCGCCTACCTGGCCATGGCTCTGACCGGCCTGGTTGGAACGATCATCAGCAGGATGCATCACGTTGCCTTGCCGGTGTTCGTTGGCACCCTCGGGATGAGTTTCGGCAGTTTTGCCCTGGATTATCCCAGCCCGGTTTTCCCGTACCTGGTCATCATCATGGGGCTGGCAAATATCTTTGCCACATATGCAACACGCCTGTTGAGGGCTTCGTGGCTGCGCTGGCTGCTGCTGATCCTGACCCTCTTCATGATCCAGATCTGGGATCTGAAGCTGAATATCTATCTCAGCAAGCTGGCTCCGGAAAACCTGGAGTTCTCTGTCCAGGGGCTGATGCCGTCGATCGGTTTTCTTGGCCTGGTTTTTTTCGGTATATCGTTGCTTGGAGTCCTGGGCAAGGTGCAGGAAAAGATCTCCAAGTTTGATATTGTCATGCCGGTCCTCAATGTCTGCTGGATTTTCCTTGCGGCAAAGTACGCTATCAACCAGGGACTGACGACGGCGACGACGTTTGGCTGGGTTGCCATGGTGGCGGCAATAGCCCACCTGGCGATTGCATGGTGGCTCGCCCACCGGGTCGAGGAGGGCAACGTCGGCACGACATCCTTTGCTCATTGCGGGAGGCTTGCTGCTGGCGTTTTCTGCACCGATGGCGATCGGTCATGCCGTGATTGCTTCGGCATTGGTCGCCCTGCTGGCCATCGCCATGGCATGGCTTTCGATGCGTCGCAGCAATACCGGTTTACGCCTGGCGTCCTACCTGCTGCAGTTTTATGCTTGTTCTGCGCTGGTCTACCTGCTCTGGTCGACAGATGGTACCCGGCCGTCTGTGGTTGGCGCCCTTTCTTCCGGGCTGCTGGCAACGATCGCTTTTGTGCACTATTTCTGGTCACGTCGCAACCCGCCCGTTGCCGGTGAGTCGTTACTGCACACGCTCAACAAGAACGATCGTGTCGCCGGCTTGTTGTTGATTGCGGCGCTATTCAGTGGTTTTTTCACGATGCGGGTGGGTCTTTACCAGACCCTTGATTTTCTGCACGCGGCAACTCGCAGCAACTTCGATGGTGCCCAGTCAGTGTTGATCAACGTGACCGCGATCGTTGTCCTCTGGATGAGTCTGCTCAGGCATAACAAAGAGCTGCGCAATGTTGCGGTGCTTTTGATTGTGATCGGTGCCGGCAAGGTCTTTTTGATGGATATGGTGAGTATCAAGGGGATGCCTTTGATGGCAGGCGTATTTACGTTTGGCCTGGTTGCCGCATTTGCTTCGTTTGTTCTTGGGCGTTGGAACAAGTCAGACGTGAAGGCTTCAGACAACCAGGCTACAGACGGGCATGAACCCGGTTAGAACAGTTGTCAATAAGGCATTGAACAGGATCTTTGTGCCTTCGCAAAAAAAGAAGCACCTTTTTTCGGCAGACTTAATCTGCTGACAAAGTTCAGCCAGACATCATGATTAGAGAGGGCAACAGATTAACCATCTGTTGCCCAACTTTATAGAAACTCCACCTGACAGGCAAAAAAAACAACCCCCGCATGACGATGCGGGGGTTGTAAACAATCCGAGGCACCCGCAGCGCGGGTGCCTTTCTTGGAATATGCAAGACATGTTTACCAGACCGCATCGAGCTGCTTGAGAGCGTTCTCCAGGTCCGCTTCGACAGTGTCGAGAATAGCGATGGCATACTCATTATTGTGAACGCCGTTGGAGCCATCATTGCGGACGAACTTGAGATTGCGCAAGGCTCTTTCGTAGATTTCCCAAACAGCGGCTGTGTCGCGTTTCGCTGCATCAGCGTCTGTCAGTTCGGCTTCCACCTCGATGCGCAAAGCCTTCAGTTCTTCGATCCGCGCCTCGGTGGTTTCTGACCATTCGTCAAATATCTCAACGTAGGCCTCATCTCCATGGCAATTCGTGCAGCTGGATGAAGATGGACGGAAAACCCCTTTGGTGACGCCGGTGTGACAGTCGGTGCAGGTCATGCCGGCAGCATCGCCGTACATCATGCTGGGGATGTCCTCGACACCTTCGATTCCGGTGCCTTCGTTCATCGCGACCTGGGCTTCGTGGCAGACATTGCAGTCCGTCATCTGCGGAGCATCATCCGGGGCATCAGCGTGGCATGTGAGACAGAAGTTCATGCGGTCAGTTGCCGTGGCCGGGTTATGCACGATGCCAAAATGGCAGTCACGGCAAGTCAGGTCGAAGTCCTCAATGTGCAGACTGTGATTGAAGTGAGTGCCGCCGACGAAGTCGTCGGTCATGATGTCCGCCAAACCCTTGCGCTCACGGAAGTCCGGATTCACCACGTCATCGAGCATCCGCATGTTGACAAGTTTCATCGGCCCTTTTGTGGTTTCGCGAACCGTCCTGTTGCCTTCGTCAGAGTGACAGTAGAGGCAGTGCCAGGAAGGGACCAGGTTCTCATGTGGATTGGAGAGGATTTCCAGTTTTTCTTCCTTGGAAATTGTCAACTGCATGTAAGTGTCTTTCAGCCCGCCAATTTTGGCCTTCACATAACCGACCACACCGGGACGGCCGTGGCAGTCGAGGCAGGAAACACCGGCATCACCGTGGGCCGAGTGTTCCCAGGAATCAACTTCAGCCAGTGGCCCGAAGCCTTGGGCCGGGTGGCAAAGATGACAGAATTCCGGCTCCGACGTCATATGCAGAATCTGGATGTTGATGAAGCCAAACACGATGACAAACAGTACCGAAAGGATGGTAAAGATAACAATGTGTTGTTTACACCAATCAAAAATGGTTTTTAGCATGATCTACACCTCGATTTGTTTTTTTCTGCAAATGCGTATTCAGCGAAACAGGAAGGATTAAATTGCCCACAAGCCACCGTATAATACACATTTTACGAATGAATGCAACAGAAAGCTTTGTATACAGTATGCACACATACAGGGTGTAGAGGGCATTGTAAGGGATGTTTTAGCGGACAAAAGAAAAGGGGCTGCCCTTCGGCAGCCCCTGAAAAAATCACAGATTTCAGCAGTTTGTTGTTGTCGCTAGTGGCCACTACCCCCCATGAAGGCAAAGATCATCAGGAAGAGGCAGGCTATGCCGGTAAACAGGGCGATGTAGCCAAAGGCCTTGAGGCAGAAGTCATAAAGTGGGCCACTGATCTTTTTGCATACGAAGTCTTCGGTAATGCCTTGCTCCTCGTAACGACGCCACTGGTCGCCACGTTCCTCGATAAATTCCTCTTTTGGCATCTGGCCGTTGAAGATGACAAAGTCCATCGGGAATTTCTCCGGTCGTCCATGAGTATTGTAGAAATGTACGGTGAAGATGAAGCCGGTCGCCAGCAAGGCTTCGTCGGAGTGAATAATCGTTGCGACATTGAACATCCAGCCCGGCAGGAAGTAGCCGAAGAATTCCGGGAACCAGAGCATCAAACCTGAGCCGCCGATGGCAAACATACCCCAGAAGACGGCGAGGAAGTCGAATTTTTCCCAGTAGGTCCAGCGCTCAAAAGTCGGCTTCGGCCCGAGGAACAGGAACCAGCGCACCATGCCGGTCACGTCACGGATATCGCGCAGATTCGGGCAGAGCGAATCGGGGCCGAACAAGCGGGTCAGCCACATGTCTCCCGGGGTCCTCTTCTTTTGCAGGAAGAGGAAGTCGAAGCTCAGGATCAGGGCCGACAGGAAGTAATAGAAGGTTAAAATTGCGCAGCCACGATGAATCAGGCCGGCATAATAGACGCCACCGAAGAAGTCCATCATCGAAATCGCCCAGTTCTGATCGGCAAACTTGAGCGGCAAGCCGGTCAGAGTCAGACCGAGGAAGCTGATGATGACAGTCAGGTGCAGGAAGATGTGGCGTGGCTTGAAGCGCACGTACTGCTTGTGCGGTTCACTGATATGGTGCTCTCCCTCACCCTTGTGCTGTGCGGCGATCTTTTCGCGGTTTTCAACAAAACCGCGAATCATCCAGAGCAGAGTGTGGATCCAGAAGACAGCAAAAGTGCCGACCAGCAACCCGGTCATGCCGATAAAAGTGTAGTACAAGACAGGGTAATTCTCCTTGTCGTGCATGTCACCGTGTGAATGATACTTGGCGAACAACGGTGTGGCATTGGGATGACATTGGGCGCAGGTGCCAGTCAGGTTTGCCTCGTTGACGCTGGAGTTCGGATCATCCTTGGGCAGAACCCCGTGTGACGTGTGGCAGTCAGCACAGCCGGCAACCTTGTCCGGAGAGCCGAGCTTGAAGCCTTTGCCGTGATAACTGGTCATATAGGAGGCAACTGCAACGTTGAATACGCCGTTGCGCGTCATCATTTCAGTGTCGGCGTGGCATTTCAGGCAGACCTTGGTATGGAATTCACGGTTGATGTGACTGTTCGGGTCGCCCAGTTGCTCGATCTTGTGCAGGTTGTGGCAATCGTGACAGGCAGCGGAATCCTGGTTGCCGGCAACCACGGCCTTGCCATGCACCGAGTCGAGATAATCCTCATGGTCATCATGACAGCCTGTGCATTTGGCAATAACCTTGGTTTTGTCATTCTTCCAGTAGGTATGCGTGTGGATGTCATCATGACAGGCCGCGCAACTGACATCATTAAGCTTGTGCACGCTTGAATAATGTTCACTGGTTTCCTTCTTGTGACAGCGAACGCACTTCGGCTCACCGGGAATGACATCGCCGGCCATGTGTGCATCAAGGGAGGTCACTTCAACATGGCAGCTGGTGCAGGCATTTGAGCCGTGGACTGACGCCCCGTAAGCGACCGGTGACACCACATCATCATGACATTCCAGGCAGACCTCTGGAGCAATGGCCATCCCGCTCTCTGCCTGGGCCGATACGGCCGACAAGCAAAGGACCATGGCCAGCAAAATAAAGGCAAGTGTTCTGCAATTCATTGATCCAACCTCCTGATAACCCTTATCGGGCCCCGCTCTGGCCAGGGCCTGAAATGCGATTTATTGAAGCATGAAAAATGGAAAAAAATGAATAAATTAGTGATGTTGTAATATTTAATGATGTATACAGTATAAGATTAAAAATGGTTTAACATAGGCTGTATTAAAAGTCAATCGTGAAAATATGTTAAGGTATATTTTTTATATACACCACTAAAGGCTTGCACGCAGGAATCGGAATGCATAGTATGCGCAACGATGACAAGTCGACTATGGGGGTCTGGTAAATGCATCGTTGGCAGGGATTGATCTGGGCTGTTCTGGCCCTGAGTTTTTATGTTGTCGGCGGTCTGCTGATCATGGGTGGCCTGATCCTGATCGGGATTCTCGGCAGCCAGGATTTATGGGGTTGGGGCGAGGCTCGCGGAATCGGTTACATGGCCTTTGGCATCGGCATCTTCCTGTCGATATTTGGTGTCATGATCATGCGTATCATGCGCAATCGGGGTGCATCCTAGAAGGCGACAAGCTTCAGCCAACGGCACAGGACCTCTAAGAAAAGATAATTGTTGCCCTAAGTTCAAACAAACACTTGCCAGGGGAAAAAGACAAACCCCGCATCCGAAAATGCGGGGTTTGTCAGTAATCTGAGGGAGCAGCCGATCTGGCTGCTCCCTTTTTATGTTGGCTGAATAAGACCGACTTACTTGTTGAGCATCTGTACAACAGTGTCGGTGAAGGGGTTGGCGAAGAGGATGATCATGGCAACAACGAGGCAGTAGATTGCCAAGGACTCGATCATTGCCAGACCGACCAGCATGACGGTCATAATCTTGCCGCTTGCACCAGGGTTACGGGCAACGCCTTCGACCGCCTTCGAGATAGCAATACCCTGGCCGATACCAGTACCGAAGGAACCGAGACCCATGCCGACAGCGGCAGCCATTACACACCAAGCAAAATACTCCATTTTTCTACTCCTTAACTAAATATAGTGTTCTGTTTTCCTATACGGTATAGGACTTAAACCCGGGCCATCCGGGATTAGTGGGCTTCCTCAAGCGAGCCGGCAATATAGATCATGGCCAGCAGCATAAAAACGAAAGTCTGGATGAAGGCAACCAGGACACCCATCACCATCAATGGCAGCGGAACCAGGAACGGCACCAAGGTAAAGAAAATCATCAGCACGATTTCGTGGCCGTACATGTTGCCGAACAGACGCAGGGTCAGCGACAACGGGCGTGCCAGGTGGCCAACGATTTCGATTGGAATCATCAAAGGGGCCAGCCAGCCGATCGGTCCACAGAAGTGTTTGAAATAGCCGATGCCGTGCTCTTTGAGGCCGACGATGTGAGTCATGGCGAAGACCGTCAGTGCCATGGCGGCGTTGGTGTTGAGGTTGGCGGTCGGTGGAAAAAAGCCCGGGATCAAAGCGATCAGGTTCGAAACCAGGATAAAGAAGGCGATTGTGGCGATCAGCGGAAAGTAGGCTTTGCCCTTGGGTCCCATGGTCTCTTCGATCAAGTTCTCAATGCTGTCAATCACCGGCTCAAGAAAATTCTGCAGGCCGGTCGGGACCGTCTTGATGCTGCGTTTGACCAGAACTGCAACCAGGATCAGCAGCGCCATGACCAGCCACGTATAGGTGATGTGGTTGCCGATGTGCAGGTGCAGTTGGTGCTCGAGCCACTCGAAGAAAATAAACGGATGTATCATGATGCTTGAAGCCTCCTCTACCTAAAGGCACGCTGTATCGTGATCCAAAACAAGTTGATAATCACAACCGAGAGACCGATAACCAGGCCGACGGTGTGAACCTTAACAATTCCGACCAGCACGACAATAATAATCGCCAAGGCTGCCAGTCTGAAGATGTAACCGAGTTGATAGCGAAATTTGGCCCCGCCCGTCGGTTCTTCCAGCAAACGAGCCAAAGAGCGCCGCAACCAGAGGAAGCCCCCAATTGCAACCAATCCGCCGATCAAAACCCCTATGCTCAACGCGGAGTCGCTGAAAGGCAGGCTAGCGATCAGCAGCAAGGCCAGAATGACCCAGTTGCGCCGGGCCATCTGCGCGGGCAACTGCTCAATCTGACTCATCAGTCTTCTGATCCTGTGCTTCGTCCTGTTCTAATTCGCGCACTGCGCGTCGGGTCAGAATGAAGATGTTGCGAAAGCCCGAGATGATGCCGATAACGAGCCAGATCAGGGTCATCCAGGGCGATGTTCCCAACCACTTGTCCAGGTAGTAGCCAATGAACAGGCCGATGAAAGATGACGCCACCATTGATATTCCCAGGCTTGATAAAAAGCCCAGAGATCTCATGAGTTGACGTTTGTCGTCGGCCATATTGATTGTATACAGAATACACCTGAATTTTAAGCCCACACTAAATAGCACAGGCCCTAATAGGTGTCAACCGCTTTCTAATCCTTGTTTGGGTGTGACTACTGTCCGAAAAACCATAGCGAAAGCAGGCCAAATCCGATCATCGCTACCAGGGAAGCCTGGTAACCATAGTAGGGCCACGCGACCTTGCCGGTTGTTTCCGTTGTGACCCTTCGATAGGTCTTCATATGCTTGTGAACCTGCCAGCGGATTTCGAAAAAACGAACCTTGATTCCGGCTTCGGCAAGCCCGCGCAATAACAGCACGGAACAGACGAAGTTTAGCAGTCCGGCAGCCAGAAAAGCATAGAAAAAGTATAAGGCCATAATATTTTCAGAATACCGGCGACAGGAACTCAGCGGACGGTAATCTGCTGGCCGTCGAAATTAACGATCTGGCCCGTCCTGATCTTGCAGCGTTTGCGCGTTTCGACTGCACCATCAACCTGGACCAGGCCGTCACTGATCAGCAACTTGGCTACCCCGCCGCTTTCGCAGAGGCCTGTCACTTTCAGCAGGCTGTGCAGCTCAATGTAATCGTGTCCATCCAGCTCGAATTCAATCATCGCTACTTGTGCTTGCCCCGCCGGTTGCGTGGCGCAGCCTTGCTCCCTTTGGGATATCGGCCTTCGCTTTTTCTCGGTGTGCTCTTGCGTTTCGACTTGTCGGTGGGCATGGCCTGCCGGTCGT
Source organism: uncultured delta proteobacterium (assembly GCA_963723355.1). Taxonomy (GTDB): domain Bacteria; phylum Desulfobacterota; class Desulfuromonadia; order Desulfuromonadales; family BM103; genus JAFDBW01. The sequence goes on along the minus strand of CAVRQQ010000027.1, from coordinate 107,395 downwards.
CCGCGGGACTGATCTGCAACTGCTGCCCGCACACCCAGACTTTCTGCAGATGCCGGAACAGCGCCGGTGGCATCGCCCTGGGGAGATCGACCAGGCTGTAATCATTATAGATCTTGATCTGGCCGATGTCGCGACTTTTGATGTTGGCCTCGTTGGCGATGGCCCCGACGATGTGTTTCGGTTCAACCCCGTGGGCGCGACCGACTTCTATCCGGTAGCGGGCCAGGTTGCCGTCGGAGAAGGCGGGACCTGTTTCGTTCCGCACTGGCTCGTCAATTTCTTCCGGTTCTTCCGCGCCGTCGATCTGCAACGGCTTGTCTTTCTGCAACAGGTAGGCAAGGGTCGAAGCAATTCTGCGCAGGCCGACATCATGCTGATGCTGGTAGCTGTCAATCAGTTCTTCGAAGAACTCCAGGTCCTGGGACTCCATTGCTTCGGCAATCTGATCCTTGAACAGGTCGATCCGGCGGTTGGAGATGTCCTTGCGGCTCGGCAGGCTCATTGCCGTAATCGGTTGACGGGTTGCCCGTTCGATTGCCGCCAGCATCCGTCGTTCCCGCGGTGCGACAAACAGGATCGCCTGTCCTTCGCGTCCGGCGCGCCCGGTCCGGCCGATGCGATGCACATAGGCTTCGGTATCGTAGGGGATGTCGTAATTGACCACATGGCTGATGCGCTTTACATCCAGGCCGCGGGCGGCAACGTCGGTAGCCACCACGATATCGAGAGCGCCGCTCTTCAGTTGGTCAACGGTTTTTTCCCGCATCGCCTGGGTCATGTCACCATTTAAGGGGGCGCAGGAAAAGCCACGTGACTCGAGTTTCTCCGCATAGCTCTACCGTGGCCGTCTTGGTGCGGACGAAGACAAGCATCCCCTCGATCTCCTCTGCTTCGAGGATGCGGGTCAGGGCGTCCAGCTTGTGCAGCCCCTTGACTTGCCAGAAACGTTGTACGATCGTCTCGACGGTAGATGTCTTGGCCTTGATCTTGATCTCGACCGGGTCTTTAAGATACCGCTGGGCAATACGGTTGACCTCCTTCGGCATGGTTGCTGAAAAAAGCGCCGTCTGCCTCTCTGCCGGGGTCTCCTTGAGGATCTGTTCGACGTCGTCGATGAAACCCATGCGCAGCATTTCGTCAGCTTCGTCGAGCACAACGCTGGACAGCTCCGCAAGGTTCAGGGTGCCGCGGCGCAGATGGTCCTGGATTCGTCCCGGGGTGCCGACCACGGCGTGGACGCCGCGATGCAGCTGTCGCAGCTGCTGACTCATGCTCTGGCCGCCGTAGACCGGTAGCACCTGGAACCCTTTCAGATGACGGGCGTAGGTGCGGATCGCCTCGGAGACCTGCAGGGCCAACTCGCGGGTGGGCGTGAGGACCAGGATCTGTGGGTGTTTTTTCTTCAGATCGAGGCGACTCAAAAGAGGCAGTGCGAAGGCCGCGGTTTTCCCCGTGCCGGTCTGGGCCTGTCCGAGCAGGTCGCGCCCTTCGAGAAGCGGCGGGATACTGCGCGCCTGGATCGGCGAGGGAGTCTCGTAGCCGACCTCATTGATGACCTTGTATACTGCCGGGGCAAGGCCGAGTTCTTTGAAGCTGGCTATGTTGTCTTCTGTCATGTGGTCTGTCCTGGTTCAGTCTACGGAAAAAGCCCGGGCAAGGCCGGGCCGTGTGCGTAGCAGAGTGCAAATTATGAAAAATGGAATTGTCAGAAGTATTGGAAGGCGGAGAACTTAACCCATTAGTGGGACAAGTGCAATACTTATTCGTACCGAGGATGGCGTCGGAGCGACTTCCGCATGGAATGACCTCCGGCGGCAGGAGGTCAGCGCGAGCCGAGCTTGGCGAACAGGACACCGGCAGCACGGTTGAGGACGTGATCGCGCGGCAGGGCGGTGAAAATCGGCGGCCTGCGGTAACCAAGCCGGTTGAGTTCATCGATGATCGGCTGGTGGCGTCTGAACTTCAGCCCCTTGCGCAAAGATTTTATGGCTTTGTTCTTATGGCCGGCGACCAGGTAGACCCGGCTGAGTTGATAATAGTGATCGGGATTGTCCGGCTCTGCCTCGAGGGCTTCGCGACAGAGGGCCATGGCCTGCTGGTACTGCTTGCGCTCTCTGGCCAGGCAGTAGGCCAGCTTTGCCTTGACAGCCGGTTTCGGGTCCATAGCGTGCGCCATCTCAAACTGTACCATGGCGACCAGCGTATCGCCTTTCTTCAGGGCCTGGTCGCCCTTGCTGAGCAAGGCCTCCAGTGAATCTGACATAAATTAGGTCTCCTTTTGTGTCCCGCACCCCGGTTACACAGAATAACTCAATCGACTGATTTCGGCAATAGCTTCAATGCTGTGGAATGGAACCATCCTCCGTCTCAGTGATATTTGCATGTCCTGGCCGGTAATCTTCAAGCTTTGTCCCGGGAGTGGGATTAGAGTTGCCTGAGTCTTTCTGCTGATGTATTGTAAGGTGTTAATCTTGCTGTTAATTGTGGCTGCGTTGTGGCGTGGATTATTATTTCAGGAGAGCTTGTCCAAAAAGTAGTCCGGTCTTGGCGTTTGTGCGACAAGTTGCTGTGCCGACGATTGTACTCCTGGTTTTAAGCTGTAGTGAAGAGACCGCAGGGCAAGACTGACCTGCCGAGAAGCGATGTCACGGTGCAGTCTTTTGGATTTGCAATCATCATTTTCGCAACACCTCTAGGAAGGGTAATCAGTCCATGAAGTTGAGGTCCAAAATTCTCCTGGCGCTGATCTCGGTCGGGGTCATCCCACTGGTGGTCGCCCTCTGGGTGGTCGGCGGCATGGTCGCCAGTGAACTCGAAGTGCAGGTGCAGGTCCGGGCTCAGGATTCAGCCAACTTTATCGAACAGACCACCACCAAAACATCGTCAGACGACTTGGCGTTGGTGGCGTTGCTTTCCAGCAATCCTTTCCTGGTCAATGCTGTCTATTCGGCAGGCCTGAGCGGCGATGTCTCGCAATTGACCAGTTTCCTCTCCAACCTCGACACCCTGTCCTTCGATCAGCTCCAGGTCCTTGACAAGGATGGCAAGCAGATTCTTCGCATGTTCATGAAAGGCAACCAGGAAATTCCGACGACGTCCGGTACGGAACACCCGGTGATCGAAGCCAGCCTGGAAGGTGAGGCCTACGCCGAGAGCGGCCTGTTTGACGGCCGCATGGCGATCACCTCGGCAGCACCGATCAGTATGTACGGTGAACCGATCGGTCACCTCGTCGCAGTCACCTATTTTGACAAAAAGCTGGCGACACGCCTGAAAACACTGAGCCGTATGGAGATCGCCTTTTTCGATGAAGGCGGGATCTTTGCAGCGACTGCGCCAGAGTTGGCCTCGGTTGATTTACAGGCCATCCTCAGCTCACGCAGTTACGTCAGGGAGATCAACGGCAAGAAGAACCTCATCACTTATAATTCGATCGCCGGCAAGGACCGCGGCGTACTCATCGCTCTGGATATCTCGGCACTGGACAATGCCAAGTCGAGCCTGTTGAACGCCATGATCATCACAGCGCTGATCATGATCGGTGTGTCAGTCCTGATCGGGCTGCTCGTCTCGACAGGCATCGTACGTCCCCTGCGTGAAGTGGTGGCAACCCTGAGGGAAATCTCTACGGGGAGTGCTGACCTGACCCGGGAACTGGAAGTCCGCACCTCCGATGAGGTCGGTGAACTCTCCGAGTGTTTCAATGCGTTCCTGGCCAGGCAGAGGGAAATGGTCGGTCGGATTCGCGCCGTGACGGATGACCTGGGCAAGGCGAACGAGCAGATTCGCGGCGCTTCACATGATGTCATGGAAGGTGCCGTCCGCCAGTCGCAGGCCCTGGAAGAATCGTCCAAGGGGATCGAGGGAATTGACGAGGCGGCCGGAGGGATTGCTGAGAGTACCGGCAACCTGGTGACGTCGGTCGAAGAGAGCTCCTCGGCAACCCTGGAACTGGGGGCGACCATCGAAGAGATTGCCAGCCAGATGGAAAAACTATTTTCAACGGTTGACGAGGTCTCCAGTTCGATCAACCAGATGTCGGTGTCCAGTCAGGAAGTTTCCGAGAACGTCGGGATTCTCTCGTCGTCAACCGAGGTGACCGTCTCCTCGATGCTGGAGATGGATGCCTCGATCAAGGAGATCGAACATAACGCAGCACAGACCAGCAAACTGGCCAGTGAGGCTGCCGAAGACGCCCAGCGCGGCATGCAGACAGTCGATGAAACGATCAAGGGTATCGAGTCGATCCAGAAAACGGTTGACCGTGCCAGCGGTGCAATCGAAGAACTGGGTGAAAAGTCGAGCGCGATCGGCAAGATCCTGACCGTTATCGACGAAGTGGCCGACCAGACCAGCCTGCTTGCCTTGAATGCTGCGATCATTGCTGCCCAGGCCGGAGAGCACGGCAAAGGCTTTGCGGTGGTTGCCGATGAGATTCGCGAACTGGCCGAACGGACCGCGATTTCGACGCGTGAAATCGGTACTATCATCAGCAACCTCCAGGAGGGGACTCAGGAAGCGGTCCTGGCGATGAAAGACGGCAGTGAGCAGGTTTACGAGGAGGTCAAGCGTTCCAAGGACTCCAGTGTTGCGCTTGAGAAGATCCGCAGCAGCACGCTGAAGGCGATGGAGCAGGTCAACAGTATCGTCCGTGCCACTGAGGAGCAGTCCCGCGGCAGCCGCCAGGTGACCGATTCGATGAACCAGGTCGCTGCCATGCTGGAGCAGATTGCCACGGCCGTCAATCAGCAGAATTCGGGGATCAGGCAACTGGCCGAGAGTGCCGAGCTGATGCGGGATATTGCTGCTCATGGCAAACAGAGCACCAGCGAGCAGTCCAAGGGCAGTAAGCAGATCAATGCCAGCATGGAGCAGATCCGCACGATGATCACAATCATCGATGACGCCACCCGGGCGTTGACACAACGCAGTCGCGATGTGGTCGGCGCTGTCGGCAGCGTCCACAAGGTTGCTGAGAACAATGCCAGCCGGACCGCAGAACTGGATCACGTGGTCGAGACCTTGAACCGCCTGACAATTGCTCTCGAAGAGGAGGTCGGGGTCTTCAAAACATGACCGGCCCAAGCCTCAAGCTGACGGTGCTCGGTTCGGGGACCAGCACCGGTGTGCCGGTGCTGGGTTGTCACTGCGAGGTCTGTTCATCACCCGAACCGCGGAACAACAGGACCCGCTGCAGCGCCCTGCTCGAGTGGGGTGGGCGAAAGATCCTGATTGACACCGCCACGGATTTTCGGCAGCAGGCGCTACGTGAAGGCCTCGATCATATTGACTGCGTCCTGTACACCCACGCCCATGCCGACCATGTGCACGGCATCGACGATTTGAGGACCTTTACGCTGAGGACCGGCACCGCGATTCCGATTTACGCAGCGCGCGGAGTGCTCGACCGGATCCGGGGTCTGTTCAGTTACATCTTCAGCGAAACCGATGCCCCGGGGTATCGGCCGCGCCTGGAGGTCAACGAAGTCCGGGGGCCGTTCAAACTGTTCGGCCAGGTGGTGACGCCGATTCCCCTGGTGCACGGGCCCGGTGAATCGCTCGGCTACCGGATCGGCAACCTGGCTTACGTGGTCGACTGCAGCGCGATCCCGGAATCGTCGTGGCGGCTGCTTGAAGGGCTGGACGTCCTGGTGATCGACGCGTTGCGATTTCGTGAACACGATTCCCATTTCACGATCAGTGCGGCAATTGAGGTCGCCCGGCAGCTGCAGGTGCCGAAGACCCTGCTGACGCACCTGACCCATGACATTGATTATCCACGGCATTCCGCCGAGCTGCCCGAGGGCGTTGAATTCGCCTATGACGGACAGACTCTGACGCTGCCGTTGCCGATGGCGCAAGAGCAATAAGGTTATGTCGAAGCAACACCAGGAAATAAGACTGCACGGGCATCTCGATGATACCATCGAGTATTTTGCAATGGCGGCCGCCCCTGACGCCTACAGCCGCTACTTCTTTGAGGCCGGCAACGATGAGCTGCGGTTTTTCTCGCCGGGCAACGAGTTCATTCTCCAGCCTGACCGGATCAGTCATCGCGGTAACGGCGGCTCCTTTTGCGAATACATGTTCGGCGTTGACCAGCCCCTTGCTGACCTGGCGAAGACCGAAGTGCGCAACCGCCTGGTCCTTTATGGGACTTTCTACAAAGGTGATGGCAGCCAGCTTGATTTCACCTCGAAAACGGATGGTCAGAACAGCTACGAACAGCTTTTTTTCGAAGGCAATGCCACGGTCAATTATTTCTTCTTCATGACCGGCTCGGTCTCCGGCAAGCTTCAGGAGCAGCAGGAGAACATTGCGCGTCTGCTCGGTAAAACGCTGAAGCGTTCAGAGGGTGTCGGTTTCGGTGATGATACAGACCTGCTCGACGAGATTTACAGTATGCTCGGTCACCGCAGTTCGCTTTACCTGATCAAGCTGATTCACAAGAAACACAGGCGCTATCACGATACTTTCAAGGAGCTGTACTTCGAATACAAGGCGATTCCTGATCACGAATTCGCCAGGCTGCAGGAACTTGCCGATGAATTCGAGATCGACCGGTATCAGCAGGAGCGGATCAGGATCGATGTCATGTACAAGCATCCGGATAACCAGAGGATCGTCGACGAATACAAGAATATCCTGATTGAATGTAACCTTAAAGGGAGTATCAACCAGCTCGAGAATGCCCGCCTGACCCGACTGAAAACCCTGTCGGTGCGCAACAAGATCCCGGCGGCACTTTTCTACACGCTCGACAAGATGCTCAAACATGACAAGCTGGTCGATCTGGACGAGCAGGATTACCTCGCCGAGACCCGACAGGTTCTCGAAGGGATCTTTTTTACCGAAGCCCAGATTGACGCGAGCATCACCTCCGAGGACATGTCTCTGCTGCTGCATGCCAAGCGGCAGGCAAGTGAGAATCGCGACCATACCTTCGACCATATCCTGCTGGAGACCGGCAAGGCCTGTGACGAGAAGATCCACGAAGGGGCCGACCTGAGTCTGCTGGAGCACTTCTCCTATATCATTACCTATTTTGACCGCTACGATAACACCTCGGCGGTGATCAACCAATTGGCGTTCATGGAAAGCGTCCAGTTCGGCGAAGAACATATCCGCAGCCTGCTGGGTAACAAGAAGGCCTTTGACGAGCTTGAACCGAAGCTTTGGACGGAACTCTTTTTCCAGCAGCTTTACGAGAACAAGTACCTTGGTCAGTTCGGCCGCAAGAAAGTGACCTGTCTGCAGAAAGGTCTGACCCAGATCGAAGACGGCCGCCTGACGATCAGGGCCCTGGTTGACCAGTTACACCTGATTGACAAGGAAGAGCGCCTCAACACGATCCTTTTGTCCCACGTCAAGGAGCGCATCCGCAACTTCTATTCCAAGTACAACACCCGCGTCGAGCAGGAGGCTCTACTGGTGGAGATTGCCGATGAGCTTTACAACAAAGGACTCTATACCGGCGACATCCCGCTCGCCCAGTTCCACAATGTGGTGGTCAACATAAAGAAGGAAGTCGTCTACATACACAACCTGTTGCCCAGGATTATCGCCGAACGCGATACGTCCCTGCGTGAAGATTTCCTCGATAACAGTGGCCTCGACCGTTTCTATGTCGAAGAACTCGAGCGCGAATACTTCTCGCTCAACAACCTCGACCTGGAAAACCTCTACTCGATCCGCAAAGGCCTTGCGGACTGAGCCCAGTTCTCAGACTGATTCTCTATGAGCCAACCGGACCTCAAAAAAATTCGCAATATCGGCATAATCTCGCATATTGATGCCGGCAAAACCACGGTCTCCGAACGGGTCCTCTACTACTGCGGTGAGATCCACAAGCTCGGTGAAGTCCATGACGGTATGGCAACCATGGACTGGATGTCCCAGGAACAGGATCGCGGCATTACCATCACGGCGACCAGCACCACTTGCCGCTGGCAGGACATCTGGATCAATCTGATTGATACGCCGGGGCATATCGATTTCACTATCGAGGTGGAACGTTCCCTGCGGGTCCTCGACGGGGCGATTGTGATCTTCAGCGCGGTCGAAGGGGTACAGCCTCAAAGTGAGTCTGTCTGGCATCAGGCGAACCGCTATAACGTGCCGCGCATCTGTCTGATCAACAAGATGGACAGGGTCGGTGCTGATCACCAGGCTGTTCTGAGCCAGATGCAGGAACGGCTTGGCGCCCGCCCGGTCCTGATGCAGTTGCCGGTTGGTGAGGAGAGTGATTTTCACAGTGTCATTGACCTTGTCGATGGCTGTGAACTGACTTTCGATGAAGGCGAGCTGGGTGCCGCAGTGGCCTGCCTGCCGATTACCGATGAACAGAAGGACGCCGTCGCGCAGGCCCGGGAAGCAGTGGTCGAAGCCGCAGCCGACTGGGATGATGACCTGCTCGCCGATTTCCTGGAAGGGAACGAGGTTGCTGCAGAGCGGATTCGGGCGGCTTTGCGCAAAGGCGTCCTGGCCGGTAAACTGTTCCCGGTTTTCCTTGGTTCCGCGTTGCGCAACAAGGGCATCCAGCCGGTCCTCGATGCAGTGATTGATCTTCTGCCTTCGCCGCTTGACCTGCCGCCGGTTGTCGCCCATCATCCCGAAGGCAGCGAAGAGCACCTGCTGACATGTGACACAGGCGGTCCGCTTTGCGCCCTGGCGTTCAAGGTCCTTTCTGACGAGGGTCGCAAGCTAACCTATGTGCGGATTTACTCCGGTCAACTCAAGGCCGGCGATACTCTTTTGAATTCCACCCGGAATGTTCAGGAGCGTGCCGCGCGCCTGTTCCGCATGCACGCGCACAAGCGCGAGCGGATTGATGTAGCACAAGCCGGAGATATCGTTGCCGCGGCAGGACTCAAGGAAGCATTGACCGGCGATACCCTCTGTGCCGTTGCACAACCATTGCTGCTGGCCGGACTGACGGTGCCGGAACCGGTCGTCTCCCTGGCCGTGGAGCCGAAACAGATTCAGGACCGTGACAAGCTGCTTTTGTCGCTGGAGAAATTGCAGTGGGAGGACCCGACCTTCAGGGTGCGTGAAGACGAAGATACCGGGCAGACGGTTCTGACCGGTATGGGCGAGTTGCATCTCGAGGTTGTGCTGCGCAGGCTGGCCGATGATTTTGGTGTCGAAGTGAACGCCGGGCAGCCGCAGGTTGTTTACCGCGAAAGCGTGTCGACCGAAGTCCGCCACACAGAAGTCTTCGAAAGAGAGATCGAGGGCAAGGCCCAACGGGCTGAAGTCACTCTGCTGATCGCACCCCGTGAGCGGGGTAGCGGGGATTGAAATTACCGTTCCACCACCTGGTACGGATGGGCTGAGCGTCGAAATCTGTCAGGCCCTTGAAGAGACTCTGCATATGGCGGTACAGTCCGGCGTGCAGCTTGGCTACCCGATGGTCGACCTGTCGATTGTTGTCGAACAGGTCCCGGTCACGCCGGGGGAGACCACGGTCATCGGGGTAAAGGCTGCTGCACAGCGCGGCCTGACCCTGGCCGCCCGTGCCGCAAAGCCCGTGCTCCTTGAGCCGATCATGGAGCTTGAGATTACCGCGCCGAATGAATTCTCCGGCAAGGTCCTCGGTGGCTTGCAGCAGAAAAGAGGGCGTGTCGAGGGGATGGAGTCCCGCGCCGTCGTTGATATTGTCCGGGCCTATGTCCCCCTCGCCGAGATGTTCGGTTACATGACCGAGCTGCGCAGCGCGAGCCAGGGCCGGGGATCATTTACCATGGAGTTCAGTCACTACGACCGGGCTCCGGATGCAATTCTGGAAAAGTTCGGTTTAAAGTAAATATTACAGGGAAAATCTATGGAAATCGAAAGAGGTGCAGGAAAAATAGCCAAGTGTCTGAAACTGATGCTCAACAACAAACCGGGACACCTGGCAAAAGTGACCGCTGCCATAGCGGAGCTGAACGCCAGTATTGGCGATATTCACCTGGTGCGCTTCGGACGGACACATAATACGCGCGAGATCGTCGTCTACGTCGATTCGGACCAGCAGTTTGAAGATGTGGTGGATGCCATCGCCAAACTGGAAGGGATTGTCGTTGAAGATGTCATCGATCTGGTTCACCAGCTGCACGAAGGTGGCAAGATTGCCACCAAGAGCAAGGTGCGCATCGAGACGATTACCGACGTCCGGCAGATTTATACGCCGGGGGTGGCGGCGATTTGCACGGACATCGAGAAGAACCCGGAGCTCGCCTACAAGTATACGTCGATACCGAACTCGGTCGCCATCGTCACCAACGGTTCGGCAATCCTGGGCCTCGGCAATATCGGTGCGGTTGCCGGTATGCCGGTCATGGAAGGCAAGGCGGTGCTCTTTGATTACCTGGTCGGTGTCAGCGGTGTGCCGATTCTGATCGAGAATTCCGACCCCAAAGTCATTATCGAGACCGTGCGCAACATCGCCCCGACCTTTGGCGCCATCAAGCTCGAAGACATCAAGGCGCCGGAGTGTTTCGAGATCGAAGACGTGCTCGACAATGAGCTCGACATTCCGGTCCTGCACGACGATCAGCACGGTACCGCGGTCGTGGTCCTTGCCGCCCTGCTTAACGCTACCCGTTTCTCCGGGCTGATGCTCAGCAAGTCGGTGGTTGGCGTGATCGGCCTGGGCGCTGCCGGGATGGGGATCAGCAAGCTGCTGCTCTCCTACGGTGTCAAGAAGGTGATCGGCACCGACCTCAATGAAGACGCCTGTGAACGTCTGGTCGCTGCCGGGGGAGAAGCTGAAACACTTGACGACGTGATGAAGAAGGCCCACGTGGTGATCGCCACTACGGGCTGTTCCGGCCTGATCAGCCCGGCCATGGTACGCAAGGGTTCGGTGATCCTGGCCCTGACCAACCCCAAGCCGGAGATCGAGCCGGAGGTTGCCATGCGGGCTGGAGCATCCTTCGCTGCCGACGGCAAGAGCGTCAACAACGCCCTGGCGTTTCCGGGCCTGTTCCGCGGGGCTCTGAATGTCCGTGCAACCCGGATCAACAACAAGATGAAGATCGCTGCCGCCCAGTGTATTGCCCGGCACGCAGAAGAAAACGAGCTGGTTCCGTCACTGCTGCATCCTGATGTGCACAGGGAGGTGACGGCGGTGGTCGAACGTGCCGCCCTCGAGTCGGGAGTGGTCAAACACTGGGATTGACCAGCTTTATGTCATGACAACGCCCTGCCGCATCAACCCGCAGGGCGCAGTGTTTCTCTTATTAAAAAACATCCCCAACAAAACAATAAAAATCCAACGGCTTAAACAGCGATAACCTAGTTAAATTGAGTAGTTTGTCTTGACATCCTGGCCCATTCCGTTATATTAATCTAAAATAATTAACTAAAGTTAAGCATTCGGTGTGGCCACCCCCTCCGCCAGGCAGGACGCTGAAAATACCGGATTTTTAATCTGGACGGCCGGGTTTTCAGGATCGATACGGGTGCCACCGATTCGGCCTCACGTCTCCGGTTTTTTCATCTCCCGCACAGGTGAATTTGATGAAGAAGTTTGGTGCGCTCAGTCACAGCTTGATCAGTAAATTCATCTTTCGCACGGGGCTCGTCCTGCTGCTTACCATATCGCTGTTCGCTTCTTTCAACATCAGTACTCTGAAAGAGGTCTTTTTGCAGGATGCCAAAGACGATGTTGAAACCTTAAGCGAGATCATTCTCCATACGACTCACTTCCAGATGCTCGAAGACAACCGCACCAGGGTCTACGAGATGATCGATGAAGTCACCCAGCACGAGAAAATTGACCGGGTCCGGCTCTATAGCACGGAAGGGTATGTACACTTTTCGACCCAGGGTGATGAAATAGGCAAAACCAAGGAAGAACTGCGCTTCAGCGATCAGGGCGACGTCAGTGAAGAGATGACTGCCGAGAGTAATAGCCAGAACAGCAATCGCAGAATCTTTGTTAATTCGCAGGGCGTCGAGATTCTCAGTGTTACGACCGAAATCGATAACAAGTCGACCTGTTATACCGCGGCCTGTCATGTGCACTCACCCGAAATCAAGACGCTTGGCTACCTGGAGGTTCAGGGGACCCTGGCGAAAATTGGCGTACAGGCCAGTGCTTACCGGGACAGTATCGCGATTTTTGGCGGGACTCTGATGCTGATCATCATCATCTGCCTGAGCTGGATGACGCAAAGCATGGTTATCGACCCGGTCCGTGATCTTCTGCTGCATGCCCGCAAGATATCGAATATGGAGCTCGACAGCCAGCTGCAGTTGAAATCGGACGACGAGATCGGCGAACTGTCGGAAGCCTTTAACACCATGACTGTGAAATTAAAGGAAGCCCGTGACGGGTATCGGGAGCTGAACGAAACCCTCGAGGCAAAGGTCCTGGAAAGAACCGAGGAAATCGAGAAGGTAAATTACCAGCTGGCGCGCTCCGAAAAGCTTGCGTCGCTCGGTGAGCTGGTTGCCGGGATCGCTCATGAGATCAACAATCCACTGGGCGGAATCCTGATGTTCGCGAATCTATTCGCCGAAGACAAGCGGCTTGGCGAGGATCAACGTGCTGATGCCATGACGATCGTGCACGAAACGAAACGTTGTGCCGATATCGTCAAGCGCCTGCTGGATTTCTCCAGGACCTCGATTCCGGACAAGCGACTCAAATCGCTGGCCAACATCATCGAGAACACTCTGGCCCTGGTCGAGCACCATGCCGCGGTGAATGATGTCGAGATCATCCGTCATTACGGTGTCAACCTGCCCGACATTGAGGTTGATCCGACACAGATTGAGCAGGTTTTCATCAACCTTCTGGTCAACGCCTGCCATGCCATGCCGCTTGGCGGACGGCTGACGATCACCATGCGCACCGATCCTCAGCGGGATCTGCTGATTACGTCAATTGAGGATACCGGACAAGGAATTTCCGAAGAGAACCTGGGTCGCATCTTCGACCCCTTTTTCACAACCAAGAACCAGGAACTCGGCGGTGTTGCCGGCACCGGTCTCGGCCTCTCGGTTTCCTATGGCATCATTCAGAACCATGGTGGACACATCAAGGTGCAGAGCGTCGTCGACCAGGGCACGGTGTTTACTGTTGAACTTCCGGTGGCAAAATGGATCCCCGCAGAGCAAGACGCATGGCTTGCCGGATGGCAGGGTCTCCACAGCATGATTGGTGAACTATTTGTTTTGATGGAATTTGTGCAATTGCAGATCAGGGAGAAGATTTTATGAGTGAAAAGATTGAACGAATCCTGATTGCTGATGACGATGCCGTTATCCGCGAGGGGTTACGCCGGGTTCTGAGTGGCGCAGGGTACGATGTCGAAACGGTCAGCAACGGTCGTGCCGCTCTTGAGCGTCTGGAGGCGGAGCGCTTCAAACTTCTGATCACGGATCTGAAGATGCCCGGGATGAGCGGCCTTGAGGTCCTGCGGGCGATCCGGACCCGTCAGCCGGAACTGCCAGTCGTCCTGATAACCGGCTATGCCGCTATCGACAATGCTGTTGAAGCGATGAAGAACGGTGCCACGGATTATCTTGCCAAGCCCTTTGAGAACGAGGAAATTATTGAAAAAGTCAAAACCGCTCTGGAAACCCGGGCGGTGCTGATCGATGAAATGTATTTACACCGGGAGATGAACGAGAGTCATGGTTTTGATTGTCTGCTCGGCGACAGTCGGGAAATGAAGCGTCTTTACCAGCGCATCATGCAGGTGGCGCCGACTGACAGCACGGTTCTGATTACCGGTGAAAGCGGGACCGGCAAGGAGCTGGTCGCTCGTGCGATTCATGGGCACAGCTCGCGGCGCGAGCAGCCATTTGTCGCAGTCGACTGCACAACCCTTGCCGAGAGTCTGCTGGAGAGTGAGCTGTTCGGCCACGTCAAAGGTTCTTTTACCGGCGCGATCCAGACCAAGCGAGGCCTGTTTGAAGTTGCCGAAGGCGGGACAGTCCTGCTTGACGAGATTGGCAATATCAGCCTGTCGACTCAGGCCAAGCTGTTGCGCGTCCTGCAGGAACGGGTTGTGACGCCGATCGGTGGCACGACGCCGGTGCCGATCAATATTCGCCTGGTGGCTGCCACCAATTCGAATTTGCGGGAAATGGTCAAGCAGGGCCTTTTCCGTGATGACCTGTTCTTTCGCCTGAACATCATTCCGATTGAACTTCCGCCGCTGCGTGACCGCAAAGGCGATCTGATGTTGCTCGCCAGCCAGTTCCTCAAGCGCTTTGCCGAAGAAAATGGCAAGGAGATCCGCGGCTTCTGCCCGGATGTTATCGAGCTGTTGGAAAACTATGCTTTCCCGGGAAATGTTCGCGAACTGGAAAACCTCATTGAGCGCGCGGTTGTCCTGTCCCAGACTGATCTGGTCCAGAAGACCGACCTGGAGATGCCAGGCGATGATCATGTCTCCGGCCTGTTTGAGGAAAAAGCCGTTCCCCTTGATGCCAATGAATTGAAGGAGCAGAAACGGCATCTGCGCGAGCAGGCGGTCGTGCCGCTTGAGCGGGCCTTCCTCCTGAGCGCTCTGGACCGGAATGACTGGAATGTCACAAAAGCCGCGGAAGAAGTCGGTATGCAGCGACCCAACTTCCAGGCCATGCTGAAAAAACAGGGAATCAGTATTCGGGCGAGGGCGCTGGATTAGGTCGACTCCTCATCAGGCTCTCGTCATAAAATAATAAAAACATCTGCACTGTATAGGGAATTTATACAGTGCATTTTTTTGTCAAAAAAGTCATTGATTCCAGTGCCTTAGCAACAAGCTAAAGTAGGAGTATCCTTGCCGATCACCTTGAAAAGTATATTTTAAATATACTTTTCGCCGGTTTTACCTGAAATTCCTTCACGCTCGCCATAAGAAAAAGTCCAATTAAAACAGCATGTTAATACTTTATGTGAAAATATTTTAAGAATGGCACGGCCGATGCAGTATTCCTGTATCAAGTGCTTCATGTCGAAGCAACACTGCAAAGAGAAGGAGGCCGTTATGAAAACGATGCGTATGTTGATCACGATGATGGCGGGTAGTGCTTCTGCCGCTTACGCGGCGACTGGGGTACAGGCTGAAGGCGTAGGTATTCTGACTTACGCGTTCATAGGTTTCTTTGCCCTGATTATCGTTTCCCAGCTGGTTCCGGCGACGATTCTCTTCATCGGTATGGTCAAGGGGCTGTTTTCCTCGAGGGAGAAGAGTTCTGTTAAAGCTGACTAGAGTTGACTAGTAGAGACTGCCCCTGGTGAACGGGGGCGGTTTGGCCGCGGACGGGAGAGAGCCAATGATGCACATGCCAGGATTACTCATCGCAGACGAAGACGTGTTGACCAGGAAACGCATGGCGGACCTGTTCATCAAGGCTGGTTACCAGGTGACGGTTACCAACTCGGCAGCCGGTGTGCTCTACGGGATTCTGAAAAAGACCGCCCAGGTTGTATTACTCAGTACACGATTCGATAAATGCTGGCAACGGAATTGATTCCGATTCTCAAGAAATGCAATCGCAACCTGACGATCATCCTGGTTGCCAGCGAACTGCCGCTGGCCCTGATTAGAAAAGCCAGAAGTGAGGGGATTTTCTATCATGCCCTCAAACCGAACAAACCGAGTGACGAGGAAGAATTGCGCGAGGCTGTCAAGTGCGCATTTGAAAAGGTAACTCAACAACGCAACAGGTGAATGGCTGCAATAGCAACTGTAAACCGCATACCAACTGAATGGAGGAAATTATGAAAAAGCTCAGAAATACACTGATGGGAATGGCGATGTTGATGACGATGGTAACCCCTGCTTTTGCCGTGGATACGACCAAGACCTATTCCAGTGGCATCCTGGTTGGCATCTTCCTGGGCTTCTGCGCACTGATCGTGGTCGTGCAGCTGGTGCCGACGATCATGCTCCTGGTCGGTTTTGTCAAAGGGCTGATCAAGGATCATTCCAAGCAGGGCAAGCGCCATGCCAGCAGAATCTAGTCTCTTGCAGATCGAGGAAGTTGTCCACTAAGGAGGAATTACAATGATCCAGATACTCGAAAAAATCGGCGAATGGCACAGTGTTCATACACTGGTGGATTTCTACCAGTACATCAAGGGCGTTGAGTATCTCATCTGTCTCGCGTTCTTCATCGCCTTTCCGATGTTCTACAAGTACATCAACGAGAGACCTGGTGACGTTAGCGAATGAGAAGGCTGTCTGGCACTTATCTGAACTAAGGAGAGAATCATGAGCGCAAAGCAAATTCTAACGACCCTGATGACCGCTCTTGCACATTCGTCATGGCAGTCACCATGGCCCAGGCTTTTGATGACACGCCTGACCAGGTATCGATCGACGTCATGACACAATATTTTGATGGGGTTGAATTTGACCATGAGATGCATACCGAGCTTGGTGAGGATTGCTCGGCCTGTCATCACCATGCAACCGGTACCGGGACAACCGACGATCGCTGTGTGCGTTGCCATGCTGAGAGTGATGGGACCGCAGAGGTCGCTTGCATTGCTTGTCACGCCGTCGATACATTCTCCGCGGAACATATCAACCGTAAAGCAGCAGACGTCTACCAGTTCCACATCGATACGCCTGGCTTGAAGGCGGCCTATCACTGGAGCTGTATCGGCTGTCATGAGCAAATGGACGGACCGACCGGCTGCCAGGACTGCCATGCCAGAACGCCCGAGGGAGATGCCTTCTATCATGCCGATGCACAAGCTTCGGCGACTGAAGAAGGCGGGCACTAGGCCGTGGCTATTGAGATGACAATTACGGGTGCATGAATCTTAGGATAAGGAGAGTTGTTATGAGTGGAATCAGTCGACGGAGATTTCTTGCTGCGAGTGTAGCAGGATGTGCCGCCACAACCCTGGCCGGGCCAAAGAAGGCCCTGGCAGCCGGATCCTTTTCCGGCTACCCGGATGGCATGGGCGTGCTGGTGGATCTGACCCGTTGCATTGGCTGCCGCAGTTGCGAAGCCGCCTGCAACAAGGAACAGAACCTGCCTGCTCCGGAAAAGCCATTTGATGACAAGTCGGTTTTTGATGAGACCTTTCATGGTGGCAAGCAAAAACGGCGCCCCGATGAGAATGCCTACACGGTCGTAAACCGTTACGACGTCGAGAGTGAGAGCAAACCGCTTTACCGCAAGGTGCAGTGCAACCATTGCGCCGAGCCGGCCTGTCTGAGCTCCTGTTTCGTCAACGCCTACACCAAGACCCCTGAAGGCGCCGTCGTATACAACTCAAAAGTTTGTGTCGGCTGCCGCAACTGCATGATCGCCTGCCCCTTCAATATTCCGGGATACAGTTACTCGAGCGCCTTTGACCCGGTGGTCAAGAAATGCATCTTCTGTCATGAAACCAGACTGAAGAACGGACTGCCGCCGGCCTGCGTTGAGATCTGTCCGCAAGAGGCGCTGACCTTTGGCAAGCGCAAGGAACTGATCAAGATCGGACACCAGCGCATCCAGACCCACCCGGGGCGTTACGTCAACCATCTCTACGGCGAAAAGGAACTGGGCGGGACGCACTGGATGTACCTGTCATCAGTACCTTTTGAAGAAGTCGGTTTTGACCCGAATCCGGGCAACGAACCGATCATCAACAACGTCAAGGACTTCCTCAGTACCGTACCGATGGTGCTGGCCATCTGGCCGGCCATGTTTACCGGCTTCCATCTTCTGGCCAAGAAGCAGGAAGGTCACGGTGATCACGAGCACGATGTCGAAGAACACCATGACGAGGAGGGAGGCGCACAATGAAACACTTACTTGAATGCGGAGTGAAGCTGGTTGATTCACAGGTCAACGAAAAGACTGAACAGCCCTGGACGTTGAAAAGAAAACTCTTCCTGGGACTGACTCCAGGCCAATACCTCGGACAGGCCCTGCGCAATCCGTTCAACTGGATTCTCGGCATCATCTTTGCCATCGGGCTGCCGGTGATCGCCTACCGCTTCCTGTTCGGACTCAGCGCGGTGACGCACGCTTCGAACGATTACCCATGGGGACTGCTGCTTGGTTTCGGTCTCTTCGCCATGGTGCCATTGTCTGCCTCAGGATTCATGCTTGGTACAACGGTAGAGATCTTCGGTCGACACGATTTCGAGCCGATTGAGCGCCTGGCCCTGCTCAATGGCCTGCTCGGCTACTTCTTTGCAGTGGTTTTCCTGCTCTGCGATCTCGGCCAACCCTGGCGGCTGCCTTACCCAATGGCCGTTGCGTTCGGCCCGGCTGCAGTTCTGTTCCTGGTCGCCTGGCATGTCGCAACCTATCTATCGGTCCAGATCGCCGAGGTTTCGGTTGCTTTCTTCGAGTGGATGGGCTGGCTGGGCGGCAAGCGTTTTATCCGTCGTATCGCCATCGGCCTGACCGTCGCCGGCATCATCCTGTCGACCTTGCACCAGGGGGCCCTGGGTGCTCTATTCCTCTACGCCCCGGGCAAGGTCCATCCGCTCTGGTACTCGGCGCCATTCCAGTGGATCTTCTTCTTCTGCTCGTCGATCCCGGCCGGCCTCTGCATGGTGATTGCCGTCAGCACGGTTGTCAAGAAGACCATGGCCTGGCGTTGCGACAGCAACTTCCTCGACAACCTGGATCGCTGTACCCTGGGGATTGCCAAGGGTGCCAGCATGGGTCTGATCACCTACCTGGCGATCAAACTGATCGGCATTGCCCATGACAACGAGTGGGGCTACCTGGCAACCGGTTGGGGGCTCTGGTTCCTGCTCGAGATCGCTGTAGCAGTGGTGCTGCCGCTGTGCCTCTTCGCCTATGCGATTCACAACCAGAGGGTCGGTGTGGCCCGGTTGGGCGCGTTCATCACGATTTTCGGGATTGTCCTGAACCGGCTGAATACGTCCCTGATCACCTTCAACTGGAATCTCTACCAGGAGATCCCGCACATTTTTGAAGTGATCATGACCGTGACAGTGTTCTGTATCTACATCGTGGTTTACCGCTTTATTCTCTATCGTCTGCCGATTCTCTTTGCCTGGAAAGAGCAGCCGCAAGAAGCTCTAGCCGCCGAGGCAGCCAAGCCGGCACCAGTCCGGACGACGGTGTCTCCTGCAGGCGCCATGTACCGCAAGATCGATTAAATTGGATGTGAAATGGCTGCGGGGTCGCATGTGACCCCGCAGCTGCCCTGTCAAACCAAGGAGAGCTGTCATGTTCAGCAGCATTAACAGTCGCGCTATCGTCCCGGTTGCCTGTGCGGTCACCGGTTTTGTCATCGCCTGCTGTGTGCTTCTGTATACTTTCGTCAAGAGCGATCTGATCACAGGCGAGATTCACCATGCCGCAGACCTGGCCGATACCGTGATCAAGTCGACACGCTATGCCATGCTGCATGACGACAGGGAGACCCTGAGCCAGATTATCTACAACATCGGCGATCAGAACCAGGTTGAGCATGTCCGGATCTTCAACAAGAAGGGGCTGATCATGTTCTCCCGTGACGGTTCCGAAGTGGACAATTTCATCGACAAAACCGCGGCGGGGTGCAACGAGTGCCACGCCGAATCGAATCCGAAGCGCGAACTGGGAGCCATGGAGCAGGCCCGCCAGTTCACCAACAAGGACGGTCATGATGTCCTGGCAATTACTGCGCCGATCTACAATGAACCGGAATGCTCGAATGCTGCCTGCCATTTCCACGATGCCGGGCAAAGTTTGTTGGGGACTCTTGATATCGGCGTCTCACAGGCCCCCCTTAAAAAAACTCTCACCCAGCTGAAGGGCCGCATGATTATGTTCAGTGGCGATGGTGCTGGTCCTGACGGTCGGTGCAGTATGTGCCTTGTTGTATCGCCAGGTATTTCTGCCGATCAAACAGCTTGTCGACTTTACCGAAAGGGCTCCGGATGATAGTCTGAACAGCGATTTTCCGGAAGTCAGTGGTGAGATTGCCAAGTTGGCCAATGCTTTTCAGAAGATGACAGCCCGAGTCAAGGAACTCGAAGGGCGTCATCCCCAAAGCAACGAGGCCCCCTCCACAGACCCACTGCCCTGAATACATCGGATACTACGCTTCTGACTCCAGCTATGTGGGGAAGGGGAAGAGCATGAGCCAGGCGGGGCCACATCCAGATGGGCAACAGATGTCGGGGCGCGACGAGCTGCGGCAAAGGGTCGAGGCCCGCATCCGCCGCCTGGAAAGGGTCTCGTTAGCCGGGCTCTGGTCGATGGTCCTCTTCCTGCTGATCAGTTTAGGTGCCTACGACAACTTCTCATTCCTTCCCGAACTCTCTGAAGATTTCCGCAGGATGCTCGGTGCGCCTCCTCCCTCCGAGATGATCAGCCTGGCCCTGGTGATTTATGCTTTCTCCGGCATCGTCGGGACCCTGGCCCGCATGAGCCGCAACATCAAACCATTCAGGGGCCTTATGCACACGGCCTTCTTCGCCGCGTTCTATGCCTTTTACTTTCTGTCCGGAGTCCTGCCGGACAATTTCTGGGCGGTCTTCTTTGCCGGGCTCAGCGTGATGGGGCTTGAGAATTACTATCTCTGGGCACACAGTAACGAGGCACTGCAAAAAGAGCGGGAAATGTTGGCGCGTCTTCGGGATGGCGGAGAATGATGGTGCAGCGATTCAGCTTTTGAGCTTGTCCAGCAGTTGCCTGGTGACTCGGTGTCCCTCTTCAATCAATTCAGGAATACGGCTCATATCTCTGCGGCTGTAGGATGAGAGCTCCGGTGCGATGACCAGGTCGGCATCGCTGGTCTGTGACCGGGTTACATTGTCTATGGCGATATCGATGGCGTTGGCAAACACATCGATAATGTCTTGCGGCCGTTGGTAATGTCGCCCCGCACTGAGATCGACACCGACGATAAACCCGGCACCGGCCTCACGCAGCGGCGAGACGGGAACATTTTCGAGCAAGCCGCCATCGACCAGAAGCTGTCCATCAATTTCAACCGGTACGAAAATCCCCGGAATACAGCTGCTGGCCATCACCGCCTGTGAGACATCCCCCTTGCTCAGTACGACTTTTGTTCCATGGGTGAGGTCTGTTGCCATCAGGTAGAGAGGTATCCGGGCGTCGGCAATGTCCACCTTGCCCAACAGGTCCGTGACTTGCCTTCCCAGGTCGTCATTACTGAGAATCCCGTACCTGGAAAGGGTGAAGCTGGTTACGTCCAGCCACTCCAGCTCGACAACATTCTGTTCGATTTCGTCAGGACTTTTGCCAAAAGCATACAGAGCGGCGATCATTGCACCAATGCTGGTGCCCGAGATACGGTTGACCTTTACACCGTATTCATCCAGGGCCTTGAGTACACCGATGTGCGCCGCACCCAGAACCGCACCGCCGCCGAGAGCCAGGGAAATCCCGCCTGCGGGCAGACGAGCGTTTTCCCATAATTTTGCCAGGCTGTTTCCAGGTGTCTGAAAAATTCATCAATTCCTTCCTGTGAGATCAACGGCAACAACCTTGCCGCCATACCCATGCACACTGTCATGGGCCCTTACGGTCAACTTTTCGATATGATCCGGGATTTCGACCCCGGCGAGGCTTCTCGTGAATGGCTGTTCGTTGACGTGAGGATGGTGCAGGACTCTTGTCTCCAGTATGTTGCCGTCGTTATCAATGATCTCCCAGCGGTCTGCATAATGTTCCCAACCGGTGTCTTCGTGCGAGACCGTCACAGCGAAGTTGTAGACACCCTGGCTGTTTGCCTCGACATCAACCTTGACAACGTCGGCTTCCCCGGCGAAGACGGTCATGTTCTGGCAAACCAGGCATGCAACGAGCAGGACAAATTTTCTGACCATCGCATTGACCATCTCTAGCCTTTGCTGTCCGGCATTTTTATGCCGAGCGAGTTGGCCTTGGCGGCAAACTCCCGCGCCTCGCGTGACGGTTTGCCGTTGTTCTGGTCAATCCAGCCCTTCTTGACCAGCCACGCCTGTGCCCCGGCACGATCTCCGGCGATCAGCATGCGCATCAGTTCGACCTCCAGGCCGGACATGCGCATGGCATTCAACCGGTAATCCTTGAAGGCCTCCCAGACAAACGGCACCCAGCGGGCGACGATCTCTTCGCCGATCAGGGTGGCATACTGGCGGATTTCGTATTGTGCATGTTCGTCCATGCGCAGGGCGAGGAAGTGTAGCAGGTTGTGCAGGTCGATCGACCAGTAGGCCTCGGTGTAGGTGGAGAGAGGCAGGTCCTTGCGGGCCTGCTCCCGGGCCACGCCACGTTCAATGCGCGTCTGGTAAAGTTCTCTTGCGGAGCGGTGGAAGTCTTCTTCCTCGGCAGTCAGCCGATCACCTTCCCGGATATCGAGGAACCCTTCGCTGCCCTGCTTGTTCAGGGCCGTCTGCAGCCGCCATCGCCCGGCAGGGTCCCCTGCTGATCGGCAATCGCCTCTGAATAGCGGGTGCTGTACTCGTTGACCGATGCGGTGCGGTGACGGATCCACTGTCGCCAGCAGTCCATCGGCACGCGGAGATGCAGTTTCAGTTTGCACATTTCGAAAGGGGTCGTGTGAGCATTGCGCAACAGGTAGCGAATCAGGCCGCGATCCTCATGTACCTGTTTCGTCCCGGCCCCGTATGAGACTCGCGCGGCCTGCACGATGGCCGCATCGTCACCCATGTAATCGATGACCCTGATATGGCCATGATCAAGAACCGGAAAACTCTGCCCGAGAATTTCGTCGAGAGCGGGAACTGTCGCGCGGTTGATGTGGGTATCCTTCATGTCACGTTCCTTTCGGGGGGCTCAAAACCATGTCAGTAGACAGTCTATTTCTGTGAGACTCAAAAGGCCAGGTTCTTTTGACTCACAGTGGCTCCAGAATAACAGAACAAAGCCTCTGACGAAAAAGCATTCTCTTCCTCTTTCAGGGGATCTCCATCAAGCAAAGGCCAGGTCGGGCAAATTTCTTTAAAATCGAGTTCGCTGCCGGGGTCTCCCGGACCGCGCCTAACAGCGATTCGGGATTCCGTCCGGCGTCGACAAGGCTATTGGCCTGGGCCTGGATGTAATCCCGCATGATACGGCTGTCATATTCCGGATGGAACTGCACTCCCCAGGCACAGGGCCCTAAGCGGAAGGCGTGATGCGGTTCAAAATCATTTTCGGCCAGGAGTACGGCTCCGGGCGGCAGGGTCAGCACCGACTGTGAGTGGGTGGCGTGCACCGGGAATTGCGGCGGCAACCCGGAGAAGAGAGGATCCTTCCGGCATTCCGCGCGCAACCGGACATCGAAGGTTCCCACCTCCTTGCCCTGCGGATGGTAATCAACCTGACCGCCCATGGCTCGGCCGAGCAGTTGATGGCCGTAACAGATGCCCAACAGAGGGATTTCCGCCGCCACGATTGCTTGAATCCAGGCTTCAATGGCCAGGCTCCATGGCAAGTTGTCGGTGACCATGCAGTGGGCACCAGTGATGACTGCTCCACAGCAGTCCTTGGATGAGGGAAGTTGCCCGGATCGGACGGCATCGACCACTTCGACAAGCTTGCGCTCCAGACCTGAAACCCGCCGGGTCATCTCCTCGAAGTCGCCGTAATTTTTCGCCGTTTCGGGAAACGTCGAACCGGCCTTGATGATGAATAGTTTTTTCATAGTTTTAACCGAAAGCATCCCGACCGGTCGTCAGCAGCGTCCCGCCATTTTCAAGTGGGCAGGTAGCAAACATCACGGCGATCGAGATAATCATGGTCGGAATCAAAATACCGAACAGAAAGGCCGGATGTGACAGGATCTCCGGATATGGCTGGCGGAAAAAAGGAATAACGATGAGCATGATCGGGAAAACCACGAGCAATGACAGCAGCGGAAAAGCGATCGGCCAGGCCAGGTAGTTCATGCCGACCAGCAACGCCTTGCCGATAATTTTCGTCATGATGATGAACGAGATGAACCAGACACCGAACTGTGCGACGCTGGTCAGGATGGCACAGGTTGCCGCCGACAGTAACAGGTGCCCCAGGTTTTTCATTGTGCCCGCCTCATGGCTCTCCGTGCTTTTTGGGTTCGGACTCACCGTGGAAGCGTCGCGAAAAAGTGCCGTGGAGAAATAGCGCTCCATACGGTCCGGGAAGACCGTGACTATTTTCATTGCCGGGTCGAGCTGTTTGGCGACTTCAAGGGCGGCGGCGAAGTTAAGGCCGCTGCTTGGCCCTACGGCAAAGCCTTTTCTGATCAGGGCCCGGGTCGTCTCCAGGGCCTGCTCTTCTTCGACCTCGATTGTGATCATCCCATCCAGATCTGCCGAGCGCAGAATTCCCGACTGGTTGTCCATAACCCCGGGGACACAGGTGCTGAAACTGCAGCATTCGGCCTGGCGAAAGCAGCCGTTTGTATAGCAGGCATCATCGCTGATGCATACGGGTCGTGCCAGAACCGGAATCGTCTTGCACCCTGAATCGTGAAATCCCCTGTACAAACCGACCAAAGTCCCCCCGGTCCCGACCCCGCTGACCACAGCCCCTGCAGAACGGCCAGGAATTTCCGCCAGGATCTCATGCGCAGTGCCACGTCGGTGAGCTTCGGCATTGTCATGGTTATCAAACTGACGGGGCAGATAGGCTCCTTCATTGCGGGCGATCTCTTCGGTCAAAGCAATACAACCATCCATCCCGGACTCCGCTGGACAAAGGCGCACATTCCCCCCGTAAGCGCGAATCATTTTGACCCGTTCATTGCTGACACCTTCCGGCATCACGGCCACAAAACGCAATCCCATCTGGGCGCAGACCATCGCCATGGCGATGCTGGTCGAGCCGCTTGATGCTTCGCAAACCAGTGAGCCGGTTTGGAGGGTTCCTTCACGCCAGGCCTTGGAGAGGATGTACGCGGCGATCCGGTCCTTGGTGGAGCCGGAAGGATTGAGGTATTCGAGTTTGCACCAGATTTGTGGATGCCCTGGTGCGAGTTGTACCGCTTGTAATGGTGTCGGTGCCACCGATTCGACCAGGCGACTAAGGCCTGGAAGTTCAGATTTTATCGACATATACCCTCACGCGTTCAGTGTGGAAGAAGGACTTCCGAGCTGAAATTGAAGCGGTAGATTTCAAAAGAGCCGCCTCTCTCGAGTAACTTGAGATCGATTTCGGCGGCACCATTTTCATAGCGTGCGTCGACCTTGTATTCAAGAATAGTCTGCTGGCCGATGTCGGTTTCCTGGTCAACGTGAGCCTTGGTGAATTCTGGCTCTTCAAGGCTTTGCAAATCCCCCAGTTGGGAGAAAAAGTCCATCGCCCGGGCATACTTGTCGTCTGGAATGGTAGCGGCAATCTCAGGGACCATCAGAGCCTTGGTGGCGACAGGGTCCCAACTCGAGATTACCGGGATAACGTTCTGAATATAGGGGATTGCAAGCTTGTCATATTCTGAGCCCTGGTATTGTTTATAGAAAATGCTCCCGCCAATGATGATGAGCATGCTGACGACCCAGAATGCAATTAACCTAATATAATTCGTGTGCTTTTTCACAGATGACCTTTCATGTTCTGACTTATTGTTGAGCCTTGAGGAATGCTGCTATTGATCTGCGACGGCCAGTCGCGCACCGAAACCGAGAAAGACGGTCCCGGTCGCCCAGCGCATGGCTTTTTGTACCTTGCCGGATTTTTTCAACCTGCGGGATATGCCGCTACTGAAGAAAATCAGGTGAGTATGAACAATGCCGGCAACCAGGGCGTGCATGGCGCCCATTGCGGCGATCTGCAGTTCCGGATGACGTGCTCCGGGGGTGACAAACTGAGGCAGCAGGGCGAGCATCAAGAGGGATATCTTCGGGTTGAAGATGCTCGCGAAGGCGCCATTGCGAAAAATCACCCATGTCGACGCTCCCGCGGCTTCATTCATCCGACCAAGGGTAGTGCCACCCCGAAACGCCTGCAGGGCCAGGTACACCAGGTAGGCGACGCCGAGAAATTTGAGAGCGTGGAAGGCGGTCGCAGAGTATTGCAGTACGGCCGCCAGACCGAGGGCAACGGCCAGAGCATGGCAGAGGATGCCGGCGGAGTTGCCAAGGTTGCCGATCATGCCGCATTTCCTGCCGTGCCCGAGCGTGGTTGATATGGTGTATGCCCAGCTGGGCCCGGGAGACAGTGCGATCATCAGGCTCACCGTGAGAAAACCCAGGTAGGGTGTGACGTTGCTCATACAGTCCTCGGTTCGTTAAAATTCCCGGAGAAGGGTATCATTTTAAATTTCGGGACACCATACTTAATTATCCCGAGCCCCGCAAGATCAATGCCCGGGCAGGCAACGATGCCGACCCGAGCCTTTCTTTATATCCTGTCGGCCCAAATAGTTTTTTAAGAATTGTGACGAAACAAGTATACTGTCGATGAATTAGAGTTAAAATAACGAATACATTCAACTGATCAGGGGAATCAAGATGACGATACAGCTCACACCGGTCAAAGTGGACAAGCTGGTACCGAAAAAGCCCCATGGCCTGGTGGTCGTGATCACCGGCAATGGCAAGGGCAAGACCACCAGTGCCATGGGCATGGTGCTCAGGGCCAGCGGCTACGGTATGAAGGTCTGCATCATCCAGTTCATGAAGGGGGACCTCTACTCCGGCGAATGGGATGGTGTCAAGCTGCTTGGCGAGCGGGTGGAGCTGCATACCACCGGCATGGGTTTCTGCGGGATCCAGGGCAATCCTTACAGCCGGGAAGAGCATCGTGCCGCTGCCCAGGCGGCGATTGATCTGGCCATGGGGAAGATCAAGAGTGGTGATTACGACATTGTCATTCTGGATGAAATCAACAATGCCCTGAAACTGAAGCTGGTCGATCTCGACCAGGTCCTCGGTCTGGTAAGAAGCAAACCGGAACTGACGCACATGGTCCTGACCGGGCGCGATGCCCATCCTGACCTCGTGGAGCTGGCCGACACGGTCAGTGAAGTCTGTGAAATCAAGCACGCCTACCGCAAGGATATCGAACCCCAGCCGGGGATAGATTACTGAGGCAAGGCCTGTTGCGGTGTGTCGTTGCCGGGGCTATCGCCAACCGATCGGCTGGTAGCCTTTATCGTGCAGGCATTGGTCTACGAAGCGTTTATATATTGAGGTCGGCTCCGAGGCATCAAACGCGCCGCCGACCAGGGTTGCTGTCGCGGCCCCGGCGCCACCGATCGCAGCCCCGCGTCCTGCGCTGGTGTTTGAAGAAATCGCCCCGACGACCGCTCCCGTAGAGGCTCCAACCGCTCCGGCCTTGGCGGTTTTTTTGGCGACGTCCTCGTTCCTGTTGGCGTTTGCCCCGCTGGCTTCGGCCGCACGCATGCACGCATTGATGTCCGCGTCAGCCTGTTGCTGCCCGACACTGTTCAGGTGGGCGTTGGGATAGAGGACCGGTCGCCTCGCAGTGGAACAGCCGGCGAGAGCCAGGACCAGAACCAGTATCATAATGCCAGAATTGTTTTCATGCTGCTCCCCGTAAAAGTTGGTTCACTTGTCTGTTACGTAACCATCTTATCCCATCGTGATATCCGGGACAACGTCTTGCTCGGTGCTGTGTCTTGATCAGGGTTACCTCAGGCCGGGCAACCCGACAAAGCTGCCGTTGTTGTCCTCTGCCAGTCGCCGCATCAGGGCGGCAAAGCGGGCGGCGTTCTGTCCTGCGCCAGGCTGGGCCAGGAGCACCGGGAAACCGACGGTGTGAATGCGTACCCGGCTGTCCTTACCGCTGCCTGCCGCATTCTTTTTCCTTATAGTGTCGACCACGTTCTGCATGAGCCCGCCGGAAAAGTCGTCACCAAAAACGTAGAGGCTGATCTTCTTGTCTGACGCGTAAAAGCGCCCGATTGCCTTGGTAATCCCCTCGACCGGGCTGGAGTTGGAGAAGGGGGCCCAGGTGCTGAGGCGCTCCAGAATCGCTCGACGGCGGGCATTCGAGTCCGGAATCCAGTTCCCGGCATACTGGGAGAACATGTAGTCGCCCATATCGTTGAGCACCTGTACTCCCTTGACTCGCGGGTAAATGTCGAGGATCTCCTTCATCTTCTGGCGGACCAGCGGCCAGGCGAAGCGCTGCATGCTGCCGGAGGTGTCGATGACGAAGATGATGTATTCACTGTCTACCGGGACGCCGCCGATCACGGCATCCTCTTTCGGCCTCTGGTAGGCGGAATTCAGGCGTCGCATCTCGTCGGTCAATTCCTGTTTAGCGCTTTCCAGCTCATCCGCGATAATGCTCTGGGCTTTGGAAGACCTGCTGTCGAGACGATATTGTCCCTCGATATTGGTCAGGGCACCCTGCAGGCGAGCCAGTTTCTCCTTGTGCTCGGAAAGCTGTTCCTGTCTTGCGATCAGATGGCGGTTGAGGATCTGGGTTTCACCGCGGATCTCGTAAAGTTCTTCCTCGAGTCTGATCACCAGTCCGGAGAGGTCGGTGTTGGTCTGCTCGATAACCCGGGGTTCGGAGATCTTCGAAATGACCAGCAACAGGATGATGGCTCCGAAGCCACAGGAGATCACGTCGAGGAAGGAGAGGCTGAAAACCTCAAACTGGCGACGTCGTCTTCTCATGGCCAGTCCCTCGTTGGTGTCAGAAAGGAGCCTTTGGTGTCGATCGCCAGTTGCCAGAAGGAGACGGCGGCCATCGGATCGCCTTCCATGGGGAAAAGGATGGTGTTGACCGGCACGGACCTCGGCAGCTTCTTCACTGCCTGGTGGAACAGGCTCAACCGTTCGCCTCCCGAAATCGTCGTTTGGCCCGACTTGCGTTCGCCCTGGGTTGGCAGGCCATCGGTGAGCAGCAGGATATTGTCGGGGCGCGGTGCCCATGCGGGCGGCTGTAGAGAAAGCATTGAAAAGGCTGGTCCCGCCTTGCGGAATCGTCTGGTTGAGGGCTGCGAGCATGCGGTTGACATTGGGCGTGTCAGTGCTGGCAATCCACTTTTCCTGCAAGTCGGTCACGACCGGAACGGTTTTAGTGTTGAAGGTGTAAATCTGCAGGGCACTGTCTTGCGGCAGGTTGGCGACGAGCCATTCAACCGTCCTGACGGTGCGTTTCCATTTTGGCGCGTCCCGGCGGGACCGTTCATCGAGATTGCGGCGGATGATGATGTTGACGATCGTTTCATCAAGCATGCTGGCCGAACTGTCGACCAGCAGCAGAACCCGCTTGCCGCCGAGGCGCAACCCGGTCAGGTACTGTCGGTCTCCCTGGCCGATGAATTCACGGACCTGCGCGCCTTTGGCCAGCTCCGTCTGCTGGTCCGCGCCGATCCGGCTGACCTTCTCATCGAGGTTGATCAGGTCGGACTGCAAGGCCTTGATATGCTTTTTCGAAGCCTGGCTTTTCCCCTGCAGTGTGGCCAGCTCAACCTTGGTCTGTTCGATCCGGGCGATAACTTCCCTGGACAAACCCTCGGTCCTGACGATCTCCTCCTCGGTTTCGATCATGCTGTTCTGCAGGGTGACCAGGAGTTCTTCTCCGGCCCGGACCTCGCGCTCCATGCGGGTGACTTCACTGCGCAGGTCGGCGACGATCTCCTTCCTGGTTGTGAGCATGTCGCCATTCAGCAACATCACCAGCAGGACGACGGCGCCAAAGCCGCAGCACATGATGTCGAGGAACGACAGGTTGAACTCGGATGTACTTCGCCTGGTTCTGGGCACGGGGCAACCTTACGGCAACGGTTTGGTTCGCAGCTTGTTGATCAGGTTCTGTTGACAGTAGCTGTCGGCGTCGAGGATCAGCCGCTCCTGCCGCAGTTGGAGCTGGTGGATAAAAAACATCAGTATGATACTTAAGACCAGGGCGATAAACGTCGAGTTGAAAGCGACTCCGAGACTTTGTGTGACGCCCGTGATATCGCCCTCTACGGCACGGTGCGCCTGGGCGAGGGCCGAGCCGATGCCGCGGACTGTGCCGATGAAACCGACCGAGGGGATCGCCCAGGCGACGTAACGGATAATGGAAAGCTCAGAGTCGAGCCGGTCGCCGTGGGTATCACAAGCGGTCCGGACCGCGGTGGCTGCATCCTGGATGTTGCGGGTCGATGCAAACCTCTGGGTCGCGCTTAACAGCGCCGTGGGCAGCAGAAACTGGCGGCTCTCTCCGGGAAGTTCATGCAGCCGGCCGATCAGTTCCCGCGTATCCTCTGGGCCGATCGGCATGTTTTCTGGGAGCTGCAGCAGGTCTTCCTCCAGTTGCCCCTGCTGGCGCCAGACCACGACTCCCTTGTAGGCGAGAATTGCCAGCGCCCAGAAGAACAGGATCATGCAGGCCTCCTGTTCAAAGTCCTTGATCACGACGTAGAAGTTCTGCTCCTGAACGGCATCGGGCTGTTCAGCCATACGGACGTACTCCGCTGCCAGAAACGACTCGGCCTGGGGGCGAATCAGTGCAGCGTAAGTGCCATGCACGATAATAAAGACCACCAGCAGGCTGAAGACCTGGTAAACCATTTCGATAGGAAAGTTTTTGCTGCGCATCGGTTGTCCACCTCGTTCAGATGTCGGTTGGGAAAGGCACCATGCTGTCGGCACTGACTTCTTCGGTTGACTTGTAAGGGCGCGGCCACTGCACCGTGTCCTTCTTTTCGACGGTTTTCTGCCCGGAGCTCTTTTGGGTCTCGGTTGTCCCGGGGCTCTTGGCAGAATCCTTGTCGGGTTGTTTGTCTGCCGCCATACCGCTGCCAACGACCAGCAGCAGGAACAGGGTCAAGATGATCGTCTTCACTTGGCATACCTCGCAATTCTGAAACCGATATCGCTGGCCGGCTCGCGACTGTAGCGGCGGTAGCTGAACCGCAATTCGGTGATACTGGCGTCGCGCCAGCCTGAACCTCTGATTACCCGATGGCTCCCTGTCCCGGGCCCCATCGGGTCGACGGCCCCTTTGTTCGCGCTGGCGGCATTGGCGGCGTAATAGTCATGGCACCATTCGGCAACGTTGCCACCGAGATCATAAATTCCTGCCGGGTTGGCTGGGAAGGAGCCGGTGGGTGCAGTGGCTGCGAAGCCGTCGTTGTAACCCTTGATGACAGTGGGCAAAAGGTGCCGGGCGGATTCGTCGGCGAAGTTCCCGGCCTTTGTTTTGGGCGGAAATTTCCCCGGCCACGGGTAGCGGTCTCTTTCCGTGCGCCCTGCGACACGGGCGGCATAGGCCCACTCCGCCTCGGTTGGCAGCCGGTAGCCGATCCCTTTGGGA
Source organism: uncultured delta proteobacterium (assembly GCA_963723355.1). GTDB lineage: Bacteria > Desulfobacterota > Desulfuromonadia > Desulfuromonadales > BM103 > JAFDBW01. The sequence goes on along the minus strand of CAVRQQ010000027.1, from coordinate 76,282 downwards.
TCCTCTGCAACCATGGTCCCGTCTTTTCCCGTGTAATAGGGCGGCAAGCCATCTCTCTGGCTGAGCCAGTTCATGAAGCGGGCAGCGTCCTCCCAGGTGACGTTGACCACCGGGTGAGTGGCAATTTCCAGCGACCGGTTGCCCGAGACTCCGGATGCGTGCTGCGGCTGGAAGCGCTGGTACTCGGCATTGGTCACTTCGCGTTCGGAAAGATAGAATTCCTGCTGCATGAGCACTTCGTGCTCGGTTTCGTTGGCACGACGGCCTGCCTCGTTACGTGAAGCGCCCATCCGGAAGGTTTTTGGTGCGAACAGGACCAGCTTCTGCCCGAGTCCGGTTCTGTTTGCGGCTCGTTGCGGCTGCGGCTGTGGCTTTTGTCGCCTTGGCGGGCGACCCCTTGCGGGTCAGGACGAGTTCTACCCGCTGACTGTAGGCCGCCTGGGGAGTGATGCTCCTGGTTTACGTCTGATAACCATCTGCCTGCAGGGCGATGGTGTGAGCTTGTGTCGTCAGGCGGAAACGCCCGTTTGCGCTGTCCTGGGTCTTGCCGTCGATCTTGAGGGTTGCGTCCGCCGGAGTTGCCATGATGAAGATGGTGCCGTACTCAGGTTCGAGAGTGACATCAAGGACCCGCTCCTCTCCAGGGGCCAGCGTCAACTTTTGATTCGCTCCCTTGTAACCGGCAGCAGAAAACCGGATTTCATGTGAGGTCCTTGCCGGCAGAGTAATTTCGACCGGTGTCCGGCCCTGGTAGACGCCTCCGGTTGTCACCGTGGCCCCTGCAGGCTCCGACCTGATCTTCAGGATTGCCGGTGCCAGTTCCATGCGGTAGGCGGGCGGCTTCTGGTCCTGACCCGCCTCGACGACCAGCTCGACTGCCAGGGGAGTGTACTCCGGCCTGGTAAAGACGATGTCCCGCTGCCCGGCAAGCAACTCCAGCTCCAGAGGCGTTACGCCCTTTTCGGTGCCGTCAACGGCTACGGTTGCCCCTTCCGGATCGGTCTCCAGAGTGAAGATGGCCCAGGCCGGCGCAAGGGTCACGGCCAGGCTTGATTGTTTGCCGAAGCCTTCGATCTCGACGACCCTCTCTTCCGGCAGGTAGCGGTCATGCTCGAAGCGGACAGTGCGGTTTCCTGCGGCAATCTCCTGCCCGTACAGCGGGGTCGAGCCGACGATGGCCCCGTCGATGGTTACCGTCGCCCCCGGAGGCTCACTGGCCAGGTCGATCAGTCCCGGAAGTTTTTCCATGTTGAAAGAATAGTTGCTGCCATCCCTGGAAATTTCAATTTCTTGCGCCAGGGCCTGGTAGCCTTCTTTCTCGGCCTGCAGAAGATAACTGCCAATTATGCCCAGGTAACGGTCACCATATTTCATCACTGGTGGGAATCCCGAGACATCCATTGTGTCCGGGTTCGGGCTTACCGTGATGGCCAGTGGCTTGGCCAGCAGGACGAACGCAGCCGTGGCCAGCAGGAGGATGAAAAGGCCGATAAAGATTGGTCGTCTGTGGCGACTGAACGCAGCGGGTTTGTCAGGAACTGTCGGAAGGGGTTCAGACGCGTCGATCTTGTTGTCGTTGTCTGCAGGCTGGTCAGGCAATTCGGATGGCGGTTGCAGTCTGGGCCCAGCGGTGTTCGAAATCCGTGCTTCAACGCGTTGCCCGCTCAGCCGCCAATCAATCAGTGCCGTGCCGATGCGGGTCGTGTCTTCCGACTTGACCCAGACCGAGCGGGTCACCCGTTGATCGTTATGAAAAATCGCGATATCGTTTTCTGCCGGCTGCAAAAAGAGGTAGTTGCGATCCTCTCCGACGTAGGCGGCAACCTCGAAATTGCCTTCCAGGCGTATGTGTGCCGATTCATTCGTGCCGATCTGCAGCGGCAGGCTGGATTCGTCGAGACGAATGACCTCTTCACCATTGAATATCTCAATCAGGCGGTTCAAATCGGTTCCTCGCAAACCAGGCTGAACACCAGAGCTCCCGACCCTGGCCTGACTTTCAAAGTCTGTCGCGTATCCCGGTACCCTTTGCGGTTGCCGGTCGCGGTGTAGTCGCCGGTGCGCAGGACCAGTCGTTTCTCGTGGAAACTGCCGAGACGCCCGACATGGTAGATAGATATTTCAGTCAAGCCGTCGGATTTAATGACCACCTCGACCTCGGCTTCCGCTTCGGTAATCAGCCCGGTCAGGCGTTTGATCTGGCCGGCAAGCCGGGGCCCGCGTGGCTCGACGGTGTTCGCAAAGGCGATCAGCTGTCGTGCCCCCTTGAGGGGTGCGTCCTCAAAGAGTCGCTCCGGACGGGTCAGAAAGCCCTGCAGCTGCTTGTCCAGGTCGATTCTCCGGCTGACCCGCTCCTTGCAGGCGACGGCAAACGAGGCATGAGCATCGAGGGATAATGCTTTTTCACAAGACTTCAGGGCTTCCGGCCAACGCTCCGCCTGCTCAAACCGGACTGACTCCTGGCGCAGACTGTCCAGTTGCACGGCAAGTCGCCTGCGTGCCAGCTGCTGCTTGAGATCTCTGACGGAAGGATCGCCCGGGCGAATTCCTTCTGCTTGCTGCAAGGCTTTCCCGGCTGCAGACAGGCGGTCAGCTGAAAGCGCCTGCAGGGCCTGGCTCATTGCCTGCTGGAATTTCTGGTTGGCAATAGATGTTTCGGCGCGATTGAGAGCTTCCTGGGCCGGAGGGTAGGCGGGGTCGAGGTTGACGGCGGCTTGAAATGCCAGCAGGGCGCCGTTAGAATCCCCTGAATTTTCAAGACTTTCGCCATCTTTTAGGAACTGCAAAACTTTTGGCAGGTTTTCCGCCCTTCGGATACCGGCGAGCGCCTGCTCGTTGCCGGCATCAATCTCCAGTGCTTCCCGGAAGAGCTCGGCGGCGGCTTCCGGCTCGCCCTTATCCAGCGCCAGCGTCCCGGCAAGCAAGGCTCGTTCAAGGAGGGCTGGCTTTGCCGTCATGAGCTGGTCCAGCTCTTTAATTGCTCTTGTACATGATTCCTGAGCCGGCTGGTACTCATGTTCGCCGAGCAACCGCTCACATTCCTGTTCCAGGGCGACCGCTCCGGCATACGCCTCGCCACCCCAGGCTGCAATATTCTCGGCTTCGGCCTCGGCCTGTTCGCGCAGCCAGTCGCCGATCAGTGCTTCGATCTCTTCAGCTGCTTTGGAGTCAGGCACAGGGACTTCCTGTTGTGCCGGCTTCGCCACGATGGCAGGGCCAGGCGGCGGTTCTAGTAGAATTTTTTGTGTCCCGGGTGTCGTTGCCCATGGGCAGGAAGATTACCAACAAGGCAAGAGCTGCCAAGCAGCAGGCCGGCACCGATAATCGCCAGTGGCATGATGCGGGAGGGTTTCGACTCTCCGATGTCCCCTGCATCGGGAGGGACCAGGTTCGGTGGCCGGCTCTGCTGACGTTCCCCAGGTTTTTTGTGCTTGGACTCCTCGCTCATCGGACGAGCCTACATGACCTCTGCGGGTTGATTTGATGTCGGCTCCATGTCGGAGTTCTCTGGAGCGACCGGGAAGCCGGTTTCCGAGGCATATATCTCGCGGAGCATTTTACGCCATTGCTGATACTGTTCCTCGGCAGTGCCAGTCAGCCGGACAGTCTCTCCGACCACTTCGATCACCAGTGGCTCTGCTTCCGATGAGAATGAGAGACTCAACTCTTCAATCACGTCCCTGTGGATTTTGGTCTCCTGGCTCTTCTGGAAGCCGCTGTAAATGGCGGCGGCTCCACCGACGACCATCAACCCGGGCAGTCCAGATCCTGAGACATTGGAGTTGGTGCTCATGGCCACGCCACCGACGATTGCGGCAAGCCCGAGCAGTTGTCTGGTCAGGGCCTGTTTTTTTACCTCTTTCATGGCGACGAGTTCTTCATTGTAGAGCTTGCGCCAGTCGCTGTACGGTTGCCAGAGATCATTGTAGTAGACCTCGTAGTAACTGTTGATGGTGTCGAGCAGCATGTCGTCGCGCAGCTGGATGGCGCGGACCCGTTGCAGCATCGGGTCGCTATCTGCAGGCAGACGGGCGATCTGGTAGATTCCCTTTTTGTCGACTTCAAGGTGGCCGTCAAACGCATCCGGTGCCATGTCGTGGGCGGCACGCAGTTCCGAAACCTGCTGGATCTCCCGGAAATCTTCTGCCGTGAGTTCTTCGCGATGTGCGGCCAGATCATTGGCGATGGTGTTATAGACGTCCTGGAAGGGGTCTTTCTTTTCCGGGGCAATGCCGGAGTACTCAGATAGCCGCAGTTCTTCCGAGTAGGATTTCTCGAACCACTTGACGTTGCGCGAATCGTAGGCTTCAATCTCGAGAGTCAGCTGTTCACCGTCGGAATGGACAATTGTTCCACGCACCTGGAGGTGGGCTTTGCTTGGCGTGGGCACCACGCGTACCGCACCCCAGTAACCGGTTCGCTGCATGGTGTATTTGAGCTGGATTGGCATGTAGCGCTCTTCCGCCCGGCGAATTTCTTCTGACAGGCCCAGCTCACTGATCTCATCGTCGGTCAATTCTTCCGAGTCAAAAATGACGATCGCCACGTCGAGCAGTTCCGAACTGTCGAGCTCCTGCTCGGCGACCATCGGCCTGACGTGGTCCGCGACCTCGCTTTGCATCGTGGCACAACCGGAGAGCACCAGGAGAGCCAGAAGCATTACAAACAATCTATTCATTGACCGTTCATTCTCCCTTCTTTACACCTTTGTATTTCCAGTACTCTTCCCAGAGCTTCTTTTTTAATTCCGGGTCGGTTTCCTTCTCGGCTGCCTCGCGCAACTGCCTGGCAACGATATCATCGTCCTGCGGGGGCGGGAGCTTACCGCCGGGGGCTCCATAAGCCGAATGGTCGATGTCGGCACTGCCGGCGCCGACATTGCTATGTGCACCGGAGGCTCGTTCCGCCCTGGGCGGTCTGGCCGCTCTGTGCAGAGCTTGAACTGGACTCGCCCGCGTCTGCCGATGTCGTGCCGGACCCGTCCTGGTCACCGCTGCCTTCACCGGATTCTCCTGTTTCTCCGGAGGCCCCGCCGCTGCCGCTTGTCCCATCCTGACCGGCAGATCCTGTTTCTCTTTGACTGGGAACTCTGGCTGAAACTTTCTCCTCTTCCTTCAGGAGCAGTTCGTCAAAATCGGCGAGGGCGGCAAACAGCTGTTTGTCCATGCTCGCAGTTTTTTCCGCCTGGGTGTGGGTTTCTGCAGGTTCGGAAACAGGGAAGTAAATGTATGTCTCCTCGGTGGGCACTTGTACCTCTTCTGCATTGCCCATTGTCGAGATGTCGGGACATGGCAGCCCTTCCACGGTGGCCTCGCCACCCTGTTCGGTCAGTTCCATACAGTAGTTGACGATCCGGGTGTTGAGGTAAACGATGAAATCCTTGTAGTCGTCTATTTCACCCTGGGACAGGGAGGAACTCTCGAGTTCGTTGAATGCCGTCTGTCGTGCGCTGTCGAGGGCGAAGACGCTTTTCCGCATCGACTCGATCTGCTCCTGATCGGCAGCATAGAGTGGTGGTGCCGCGCATAGCACCATGAGAACAAAAAAGTATATGCAGGCGCTGATGGTCGACTGGGTGAACGACTGAAGAGAATTTCTTTGTGACTGACGCATAGAGCCTTGCCTGTCAGCAAAAGGGTTGATTGCGGGAGGATAGCCATCGGTGCAAGCGGCACAAGGCACCGGAATCATTCCCGCACAGGGAGGAACGCTGTAGTTCTCCGGATGGCGTCTGTCTTGGCTGTCGAGGGCGAAGACGCTTTTTCGCATCGACTCGATCCGCTCCTGGTCGGCAGCATGGAGGGGCGAAGCCGCTCATAGCACCATGAGAGCAAACAGGGCTATGCAGGCGCTGATGATCGACTGAGTGAACGACTGATGAGGTTTTCTTTGTGACGGACGCATAGCGGCCTGCCTGTCAGCAAAAGGGTCGATTGCGGGCTGATTGCCACCGGTGCAAGCGGCACAAGGCTCCGGAATCTTTCCCGCACAGGTTATTATAACATTAGAACGTGGCAAAACGAACAAACTCTAAAAGATCTTACGGGCTTCGTCGATAGTGATTGAATTTGGTCATTGGAAGGTGGCGATTGCTGTGATCATCTTAACCCCGAGCCTCTTTAGAGGGTTATAACGTGCTTCTTGAATTCTATCAATAACACGGCCGTTTTCGTGTCGGCAATGGTCACTTTTGGGAGGACTTCGATGAGTTGTGTCCCCCGTCCAACCTGCGCACGAAGGGTGTCGGAGCAAACCGCGAAAAACCAATTCCTGTCACTTCCTTTGAACTAACCGGCTGTTCCTCGATTGACAGTGTTATCTGAGCTGCTATACCTGTTGATAATCCCACGTGAATCACCGGGGAATTAAGCCCGTAATGAACCTGGTGGCAGGCGACGTCACCTCGCCACCTATGTCACAAAAGGTCTATTGCGATAAGGAAAGGAGAGATCCGATGAAAAGAGCTCTGGTCTTGTTCAGCGTGTTCTGTTTAGCCGCTGTCTTGGCACCCCCGGTCCATGCGGAAGATAATGTCAAGGATGGTGTTTTCATCCATATCAGCCATGGCAGCGACGATCCGCACCGGCTGCTCATGGCCCTCAACATGGCCAAAATCATGGCGGACGATCACGATGTGCTTGTCTATATTGATATCAAGGGCGTGGATGCGGTTCTCAAGGATTCTCCCGACATTACCTACTCCCACTTCCCGTCCTCCCGGACACAGTTCAGCGCGCTGCTCAAGCAGGGAGCGACATTGATGGTCTGTCCGGGGTGCCTCAAGGCGGCGGGGAAATCCAGGGAGGATGTTGCCGACGGGATACAGATCGCTGACAAGAACGCCTTTTTCGATTTCACCAAGGGGAGAATCCTGACCCTCGATTATTGAGTGTCAGGCAGCAACCATATTTCTTTGAAAGGAAATTCCTGTGCAATTGCTCTCTCGAAGTCTTTGTTTTTTAACAGTCTTTTTGCTGCTGTCTATTGCTAACGCCGGGGCGCAGGGGATCACCGTCCAGGATGCCTGGATTCGCGGCATTCCCCCGTCTGCAACAACCACGGCCGCTTTTATGACAATCCACAATGCCGGATCTGACGATGCCGTCCTGAAATCAGCGGACTGTGACGTCGCAGAGACCGTCCAAATCCACACCATGGAACAAGTCGGCGAAATCATGAAAATGAAGGAGGTGAGCGAAATCCGTATCCCTGCCAACGGGCAGGCGATCCTCGCTCCGAAAGGCTATCACATTATGCTGATCGGCCTTGTCAGGCCGATTAAAGAGGGAGAGACGATCCCGCTCTCGCTGAACTTTACCGACAGGGCAACGGTAGTGGTCGATGTCGTCGTCAAAAAATGGGGATCGATGCCCCCCATGTCCCACCACTGATTCGGCATGGGCGTGCTGGAGAGCCATGAATGAAGAGAAACCTGCTGATAAAACTGACGTTGGCCGGGATCGGCATCTGCTTGCTTGTTATCGTGGGATCTTTTTTTATCGATCCACCGAAAATGACAGAGCCCGATCCCGCACAGTTTTTCAACCCTGGCGGCAACTTCACCCTCACCGGGACCAGCGGCGAACCGTTCCAACTAGAGGATCTCAGAGGGAACATCGTCCTGCTGTTTTTCGGTTACACCTCCTGCCCTGACGCCTGTCCGAGTACCCTGGCCAAACTCCAGCGTGCATTCAATCTGCTGAGCAAGGAGCAGGTTGAGCAGGTGCGAACGGTGTTCATTTCCGTCGATCCCGAGCGGGACAACCCCAAATTATTAAAGGAATATGTTGACTATTTCGGCGTCAATGCAATCGGCCTGACCGGGACCAAAGCGGACATCGACAAGGTCGTGAAAGCCTATCATGCTCATTACATGATCATTCCGGGCCAAACCAGCAACTGGTACTCGATCAATCACACGACCACCGTCTTTCTCCACGACAAACAGGGCAAAGTCCGCTACCGGTTCCTTTATGAGGAAACCCCGGAACAGTTGGCGGAGGCGATCCGGAAATATCTCTAAAAATTGCTGGTTGCGATCGTGCAAACAAGGGCAAACATTTCATTGAGCTTGACGTTGCTTCGTAATCTTGCCACAAATCCAGCATTATGAGAGAAGGCCGATTAAATGTCGTGGCCAGGTCGCCAGGAGGCGATGATCTTTTCGACCGCCTTGCGGTCGCGGGTACGGTAAGGGCCGACAATCGCGCCGCGCAGGTTGGCCGGCGTCAGAAGTTCGCCGACGGTTTGCTGCAGGCCCGAGGCGGTTACCTTGTCGATGCCGGCGAGATCGTCAGCGATGGTGCGGCGGCAGTTGGCAAGCTCGCCCCATGCATAGCGCAGGGCCATTTCATCGACCTGGTCGCGCGAGTAATCGAGGTCGCAGCGATAGCAATTAAGGACGTGATCGAGTTCATCCCGGGCGACTTCAGTGGTGTGCAATTCCGTCAGGATGTCGAGGATGGCTATGGTTGCCTGCTCCAGGTTTTCTGCGGACACTGCCAGATCGATCGCCAGGATTCCGGCATCGGCATAGAGCCCGAGCGAGGCATCAACGGCGTAGGTCAACCCCAGCTCCTCGCGCAGGCGCAGCATCAGGCGGCTCATCCCTCCCCAGCCGAGCAAGCGACGCAAGACCCGCAGGTTGACCGCATGTTCACTGTCACGCCCCGGCAACAGGAAGGCCAGTTGCATGCTGATCTGGGAGCCGGCATCACGGACCCAGCGCAGTGGCTTGTCTGTGCCTGAAAAGTCGGTCCATTTTTTCGGCAGCGGAGCGATGTCGCCCTGCCAATGGCCGAAGTGTTGTTGCGCTGCGGCAACGACCTGACGGTGCTCGACCGGGCCGGCCACGGCCAGTACCGCATTGTGCGGTGTGTAGTAGGTGGCGTGATGCCGTTGCAGTTGTCCCAGGCTCAGCCGTGCTATCGCCGAACGATTGCCGACGGTTGGCTGGCCGAGGGGATGTCCTGGAAAGAGCAGGCCGGCGATGATGTTGTCAGAGTTGATCTGACGGCCGGTCTCGTTGAGATCGCCCATGGCTTCCTCGAGAATCACCCGGCGCTCCATCTCCATATCCTTGAACAGAGGCCGCTGCATCATCGAGGCGAAGATAGCAATCCCCCGCTCGATATGATCCGGGTGGATGCGGGAGTGGAAGCAGGTGGTCTCGCTGTCGGTCGCGGCGTTGGCCGAGCCGCCGATCGCTTCGAAGGCGCGCTCAAGGGCCAGCCCGGTGGGATATTCCTGCGTCCCTTTGAAGAGCATATGCTCGAGGAAGTGTGATACCCCGGCCTTGCGCGGGTTCTCGTGACGGCTGCCGACACCGATGTAAATCAGCACCTCTGCGCTATGATGATGAGGCATCGGTACGCTGATGACGCGCAGGCCGTTGCTGAGAGTATCGCAGAGGTATTCAGTCATTTAAAAGCGGTCTCGGGTTGCCGGAGGCTGGTGGTGGGGGTTTTGCCAGCCCCTAGCCCCCGACCCCCAGTCCCGGTTATTTCAATAACCGGGCCGCCTCTTTGGCGTGGTAGGTGATGATCAGGTCGGCGCCGGCGCGTTTCATGCCGACCAGGGTTTCCATCATCACGCGGTCGCCGTCGATCCAGTCTTTTTCCGCGGCGGCCTTGATCATCGAATATTCACCGGAGACGTTGTAGGCGACCAGCGGCAGGTTGTAGCGATCCTTGAGATCGCGCAGGATGTCCAGGTAGGCAAGGGCCGGTTTGACCATCAGGAAGTCAGCGCACTCCTGGATGTCAAGCTCTGCCTCGCGAAAGGCCTCGATGCGGTTGGCCGGGTCCATCTGGTAGCTGCGGCGGTCGCCGAACTGCGGGGTCGACTCGGCGGCATCACGAAACGGGCCGTAGTAGGCGCTGGCATATTTCACGGCGTAGCTCATCACCGGAATGTGCGAGAAGCCATTGGCATCCAGAACCTCGCGGATCGCTGCGACACGGCCATCCATCATGTCCGAAGGGGCGACGATATCGGCGCCGGCGCGGGCATGCGAGAGCGCCTCGGCCGCGAGCAGCTTGAGGGTCTCGTCGTTGTCGACATCACCGTCCTTGATTACGCCGCAATGGCCGTGGTCGGTGTATTCGCACATGCAGACGTCGGTGATCACCAGCAGCTTCGGCACTTCGGCTTTGATGGCGCGGATCGTTTCCTGGATGATGCCGTTTTCCGAGTAAGCGTCCTGGCCGAGGGCGTCTTTTTCCTCCGGGATGCCGAACAGGATCACCGCCGGGATGCCGAGCTCATAAACCTCCCTGGCCTCGGCAACGATGTGCTCGATCGATTGCTGGTAAATACCCGGGCATCGACACGATCTCTTTTCGGATATTTTCGCCGAAGGCGGAAAACATCGGATAGATCAGGTCTTCGGCACGCAGGAAAGTCTCGCGGACCATGCTGCGCAGAGTTTCGCTGCGGCGTAGGCGGCGGGCGCGGTATTCGGGGAAGAACATGTTCAAACCTCCTAGAAGAGCTGGGCGGGACGGGAAAAGCAGATTATTCTGTCTGATAGCTTCAACCATGTCATCAAGTGTTGAGTTGTCAGGTTCAATGACGACCTTGAAGCCATGTTTTTTCGCGGTTGCCGTTGTCAGGGGGCCGATCGAGGCGACCGGGACCTGTCTGGCCAAATCCAGGCTGTCTGTATCAAGCAGGGCGGTGAAGTTGTCAACCGTGGATGATGCGGTGAAAGTCAGCAGATCAAGCCCTTCGGCAAGGGCTCGATCGAGTTTGCCCTGTGCGTCTTCCGGCGGTGTGCTGGCATAAGCGGTCGGGGCAATGACCTCGGCGCCGGCCTTGGCCAGTTCAGCAGGAATCAGTTCCCGGGCCAGTGCCGCTTTGGGGTAGAGTACCCGCTTGCCGGAAACCCGTTCTTTCAGCAAGGCAACAATCCCTTCTGCACGATAATCTTCCGGCACCAGATCGGCTTGAAAACCATGCACTGAGAGTGCCTCGGCGCTTTTCGGGCCGACCGCAACGATCTGTACTCCATCCAGGCTCGCGGCGTCATGTCCCAGTGTTGACAGACGGTTGAAAAAAAAATCTACCGCGTTGACGGAGGTCAGCACCAGGTAGTCGGTTTCATCGAGACCGGCAATCGCCTGATCGAGTTCCGCATAGGATGCCGGTGCGACGATCTGAATCGTTGGTATGACAACAGTTTCAGCACCGTGGGCGGCAAGAGCGTTACTTAAAGCCGGGGCCTGGTCTGCGGCGCGGGTCACGAGAATTCTGCGGCCATGCAGCGGCCAAGTCCCCGGAGTCGGGGTTTCCCCTGATTCTGTCATGAAGCTCCGTGAAAGGCTAAATGGAAAAAGTCGGAAAAGGGCCTTCCGGTTTTTTCCGTGCTGATTTGCACAATCAAACGTCTTCTTTGCCGACGTTGAACGTTTCGTGCTGATAGACTTCGTTGAGAATCTTTCCGGCACCCAGAATCAGCAGGTCGTCGCCAAGCGAAGTTCCGATTTGTTCCGCATTGTGAACGGATCCGGTCGTGGTCTTTTTCAGGCAGCGGACGCCTTCGCAGTCGGAGACGAATCCGGTCAGTGAGAGGGCCTCACCTTCAACCGTGCCGTGGCACGCAATCGGAACCTGGCAGCCACCCTCGAGGCGCTTCAGAAACGCGCGTTCTGCACGGACCGCCCAGTCTGTCTCAGGATGATTGAAAAAATCTATCAGGCTGTTGGTCTGGTCGTCATCAATGCGGCTCTCGATACCGAGGGCCCCCTGGCCAATCGCCGGGATTGAGACGTAGACCGGCAGGTACTCGCCGATCTGACCGCTAAAGCCGAGGCGATGCATGCCGGCCGCAGCGAGGATCACAGCGTCAAGGTTGTCTTCGGTCAGCTTGCGTATCCGGGTTTCAACGTTGCCACGGATATCGACCATCTGCAGATCGGGTCGAAGGTGCAGCAGTTGTGCCTTGCGGCGCAGGGCGCTGGTGCCTATGCGGGCTCCTTGAGGGAGGTCTTTCCAGGATTTGAAACCGGGGCGCAGGATAACGATATCACGACAGTCTTCACGCTCGGTGATGCAGCGCAACGCCAGACCTTCGGGAAAGATGGTCGGTACGTCTTTCATCGAATGTACGGCGATATCGATTTCGCCACGCAACATTGCTTCCTCTATCTCTTTGACGAAAAGGCCTTTGCCGCCAACCATGGCCAGCGGCACGTCCAGTATTTTATCCCCCTGGGTTTTGATCTTGGTCAGGGTGACCTCCATATCTGGGTAGCGCTTTTCCAGTTCCGATTTGACCCAGTTGGCCTGCCACAGGGCCAGTTGACTGGCACGGGTGCCGATTCGCAGTAGCTTCTTGGACATCAATATAACTCCTTATTATTCCTGGTCGGGGTCGCCCAGGGGTTTGATTTCCTTGTCATCGTCCGCCGGCGCGGGCAGGTCGAAAAGGGTTCGCACGGCATCGACATGGTCATTGCCGCTGGCATCGTTCTGGCTCTGTTTGAGAACAGTTGTCGGCTGATGCAGGATCTTGTTGATGATGGCATTGGCCATAGCCTCGATGCTTTTGCGATCCTTGCCGGACAGGTCCTTGAGGTTGCCGAAGGTTTTGTCCAACTCCTGCTGACGGATCTCTTCGAACTTGCGACGCAGGGCTATGATTGTGGGCTTGACTTCAAGGTTTGCCAGCCACTGGTGGAATTGGCCGATCTCCTGCTCGACGATCGCCTCGGCCTTGCTGGCCTCTTTCTTGCGCTCCTTCAGGTTGGCCTGTACGACCCCCTGGAGATCATCGACATCGTAGAGATAGGCGTTGTCAAGGTTGTTGACCTTCGGGTCGATATCTCGAGGTACGGCGATGTCGATCAGAAACATCGGCCGGTTTTTACGGCGTTTAAGGACATCTTCCATCTGGCGCTGGCCGAGAATAAAGTTCGGCGCACCGGTGGATGTCAAGACAATGTCGGCTTCAACCAGATGGTCGACAAAGTACTCAAAGGGCACGGCCTTGCCCTGAAATTCGGCGGCCAGTTTTTCCGCCCTTGCGAAAGTCCGGTTGGTGACCAGAACTTTCGAAACGCCATTGGTGATGAAGTGCCGTGCCGCCAGCTCGCACATCTCGCCGGCACCGATGATCATGACGGCCTTGTTGTCGATCCGGTCAAAAATTTTGCGTGCCAGTTCGACCGCTGCAAAAGAAACCGAGACAGCATTACTGGCGATGGCGGTTTCGGTGCGGACGCGCTTGGCGACGGAGAACGCCTTGTGCAGGAAACGGTTGAGGATCAGCCCCGCGGTCTTGAATTCGGCGGCGTAGCCGTAGGCGGTTTTAATCTGGCCGAGGATCTGCGGTTCGCCGAGGACCATCGAGTCAAGGCTGGAGGCGACACGGAAGAGATGCCGGATCGCATCCTCGCCCTGGTAGTCGTACAGATGGTCGTCTATTTCGCCCGGCGGTATCTCATGGTACTCAGCGAGAAATCGACGCATGGCAGCCATGGCAACATCCGGTTCCTTGGTCGCAGCGCAAAGCTCGACCCGGTTGCAGGTCGAGACGATCAAACCTTCGGCGACGGGAGGCAGCTCGAGCAGTTTCTGCAACGGACGTTGCATGGCGGTCGGTGCAAAGGCGAGACGTTCACGGATTTCAACCGGCGCTGTTTTGTGGCTCAGCCCGACGATGACGATGTGCATGGCGCGCTCCTTAAGTTTCTCTGCTACTGCCCCGTAAAGTTACGGAAGCTGTGCTCTCCGGAGAGAAACAGGTTGACGCCAAAGAAGGTGAAGAGGAGGAACCCGAAGCCGATGATGGCGAAGATTGCGGCACGGCGACCGCGCCAGCCGACGGTAAGTCTGCCGTGCAGCAATGCGGCGTAGAGAAACCAGCTGATCAGTGCCCAGGTCTCCTTCGGATCCCATCGCCAGTAGCCCCCCCAGGCGGAATTGGCCCAGATTGCACCGGAGATGATACCCATTGTCATCAGCGGAAAACCGAAGGTCAGGCACTTGTAGTTCATGCTGTCAAGGGTGTCGAGAGAGGGGAGACGATAAAACAGCCCGGAGAACTTTTTGCTTTTCAGCATGCGTTCCTGAAGCAGGTACATGACTCCGGCCGCTGCTGCAATGGCAAAGATTGCGTGTCCGAGAAAGGCCAGAGTAACATGCACGGGAAACCACCAGCTGTCCAGCATCGGATTGAGTGCCGGGGCCTGCGCGGAGGTTGTCGTGCCGATAATCATCAGGACCAGCGCCAGCGGAGTTATAAATGCACCGAGCATCACGGTGCGATAGCGCAGGTAGAAGATCAGGTAGATTCCGACCAGCGCCCAGGCAAAAAACGATAACGATTCATGAAGGCTGGCGACCGGCATGGCACCGGTGGCGACCCAACGAACGGCCAGGGTGATGCAATGCAGGATAAAACCGCCAATCAACAGATAGACAGCGTTCTGACGGAAGCGTTCTTTGCGCGAAATCACGCCTATCAGGTAGAAGATCGTGGCGACGAAATAGACCAGAAGAGTGATTTTGAAGAGCAGGATATTTACCGTCATGATGAAACATCTCGCATTGTCAGACCCGGATTCTCCGGAGAAGTGACTCGTCGTGAATCGGGGCCTGCAAATATTGATAAACGCACCCGGCTGGCGGCAACAGCCTCAACCGGACCCGCTTCGATAACCTTATCCAAAACTTTTTAATGATACGTTTTTTGCGGCTTCTCTGTCAATTCTCTTGTCCGCCAGTGGCCTGAGATCTCTGTGCGCCCTGATCTTCCGGTCCACAGCTGTTCACGGGCTGTGAAGCGTGAGAGTAGATCGATCTGAAATACCGGTCCGTACGGGCGTTCATTCAGGGGCGGCACGGCCGCCTGCCACGACAATCTCAGGTGCCGAAGAGTGCGCCCTCGACCAGTGTGCAGAGAAGATTGCCGATGAAAAGGATATTTTCCTGCAGTCGTGGCAGCGAGTCACTGGGCAGTGAGAGATTGATGTCCGGCAGGATATCAGTCAGCTCCACCTGCTCGCCGGCAATCAGGACCGTGCGGCAGCCCAGTTGTCTGGCCGTGTCGAGTGCCTCACGATCAGCCGGACTGAGATGGCTTCCCGCCAGAGCCATGACCGTGTCCTGATTACTGGCCAGGGCGCGCAGTTGACGACTGAAAAGCTGGCTCCCCTGTTCATCTCCGGCAAGAAAGGTCGCCAGGCCGGCGTCGTTGGTCAGGGCAATGGCCGGCAGGGCCGGCCGCTCCAGGGTCTGCCGGTGAAGAAATGACTGGCCGATCAGGCCGGCGATCGAACCGAACGGGCCGCTACCGACCAGAAACAGCCGGCCACCCTGGTGAAAGGTGGACACCAAATGCTCCGCCAGAGTATTCAGAACAGCTCTCTGGGTGAGCAGAAAAGGGTCGAGCAGGGCGACTTGCTGAGCTACGGCTGTGCTGATTTTATCCTGGGCCATACTTGCCTCGTGCTTTCCTGCCCCGAAAAACTCACCGTGGCAGGACGTCCAGACACCGCTTAGTCCATGAAGAGTTCATTCAGGAATTTGATTTGGCTCATCTTAGGGAGAGCGATCGTAACTGTCAAGGGCTGGAATTTTCCATGCTGTCAACAGGATAATCCCTTGATTTTTTGTGAGGGTGGATTATTATGAAACTCGAATCTATTCAGAAGGAAAAAATTGCTAAGGAGAATGTCTTATGGCAAGTGATAAAGTCGTCCAGGTGACGGATGATTCTTTTGAGAGTGAAGTCAATCAATCATCGATTCCCGTTCTTGTGGATTTCTGGGCATCATGGTGTGCACCGTGCAAGGCGATCAGCCCGATCGTTGACCAGCTGGCAGACGAATTCGATGGGCAGGTCAAGATCTGCAAGCTGAATGTCGATGAGAACCCCGCGACACCCGGCCAGTTTGGCGTACGTGGCATCCCGACCCTGATTGTTTTCAAGGACGGCAAGGTTTTCGATCAGGTGGTTGGTGCGGTACCGAAGAACCAGCTGGAGGGGCTACTGAAGAAAGTGCTGTAAACAGGCACTCTTTGGGACAGGTTAAAAAAGGCCCGGCAGATTTTGCCGGGCCTTTTTACGTCTGTCATGTCAAGGGGCGATCCTCGGGGATCTCCGCAAGGATTCGCCTGATCTCCTTGCGCTCCTGTTTACTCAGAGAGCTGGCAGGCAATTCTGCCAACATGGCCTTTTTTTCTTGGCATTGATTCTCGCCATGTCCTGCATGGCTTTTCGTTTGTTGACCAGGTAGCTTTCACGTCTGCGTCTCTTCAGGGCGTCATTGTAATCATCGACCAGTGTTGTCGCGCGCGCCACCCATGAATCCGGTGGTGTCCCGGTTGCTGCCTCGCGCTCAGCCTCCAGATCTGTCGCAACAGGTTGCTCCGGTGCCGATCTGCGGGGGGCGATCGGCTGAATCGAAAGATATTCTTTTGCCGACTCTTCTGTGACAGGCTGGCATTCGTCAGACAGGTTGACGCGCTTGTCACCATAAATGACGCTGCCGTCCGAAAGCTCACAGCGATACATTTCGGCGCCGGCCGTTGCCCGTATCGCCAGTAGCAGGATGAAGACTAACAAGGGTCGTTTGCTCATGATTGCTCCTGTGCCTTGCGCAGTTGCCGAAAAATTTCCCGGGCCGCCTTTTTGTCGGCGTTCTCGTGTACCGAACGAGCCAGTCTTGCAATTCTCCGGTGATCTATCGTGGGGTAGCTGTGGCGGACTTCTTCCAGGGCCTGATCAAAGGTCGCTACGCTGCAGAGACGGTCCCGTAATTCCTCGAGGTGTTGAAAGGCGAGAGTGTCCTGGCGTTGGCTGACGTACTGACCTTCCAGGACGGCTTCAATTGCCTCGCGCTGGTCATCGCGGCTGCGCAGGAACCCGGCCAGATGTTTGATCTGACGTTTGCGTGAGCTGTGACCGCGAGTTGTCCGGACCAGTTCGATTTCACGGGCCAACTCCGGCTCCTGCGGGAGCCTCGCCAGCTCTGCCTCCGGCAGGTCGGCGAGCCTCTGTGCCAGATGCTCAACGGCCTTGGCTTCGCGTTTTTTGGCGCTGCGGCCGCGTCCTTCCTGAACGAGTTCGGTGTCTTCCATCAGAATTGCTTTCGGCTGTCGAGCAGCATGGTCACCGGGCCGTCGTTGACCAGGCCGACTTTCATCTCGGCCCTGAACACCCCGGTGGCAACGGTGATCCCCCGCTGTCTGAGTAATGCGACATATTCTTCATAGAGCTTGTCGGCGAGCTCCGGCTCTGCGGCATCGGTGAAGCCCGGTCGTCGTCCCTTGCGGCAGTCGCCGAGCAGGGTGAATTGCGAAACGACCAGGACGCTGCCTGAAATATCCTCGACGGAACGGTTCATTTTTCCCTGCTGATCTTCGAAGATACGCAATCCGCAAGTTTTCTCAGCCAGGTAAACCGCGTCTCCGGAGGTGTCTCCCCGGGCCACGCCGAGCAACACCATCAGCCCCTGCCGGATCGCACCGACAGTTTGCCCGTCGACCATAACGGACGCTTCGCTGACCCTCTGGACGACGGCTCTCATTCCCGGTCTCCCTCCGCCAACTGCCGCAGAAGGGCAAGGTTGACCCGGTCCATTTCGCCATTCTCACCCTTCGGGGTCTCGAGGACCATGGGCACCTTGGCAAAGCGCGGATCCCGCATCAGGCAGGCAAAGCCGGTGCGGCCGATTGTCCCCTGGCCAATGTGTGCGTGCCGATCGACTTTGCTGCCGCAGGGTTTCAGACAGTCATTGAGATGGAATGCCTTGATCCTGTCGAAACCGATCAAACGATCGAATTCGGTCATGACCTGTGCATAGCCTTCTGCAGTAGAAAGATCATATCCTGCGGTGTGGGCATGGCAAGTGTCGAAACAGACCCCGAACCGCTGCTCGTCGAAATCGTCCAATAATGCCGCGAGATGGGCAAAGTCGCCACCGAGGTAGCTGCCCTGACCGGCGGTGTTCTCCAGCAACAGCCTGACCTGCGGTGGAGACTCCGGCAGTATTTCGCGAAAGGCCTGGCGAATCCTCTCCAGGCCGACATCGGCACCGCTGCCAAGATGTGCCCCGGGGTGCATGACCAGGTCGGTAATGCCGAGCCGGGCGCAGCGGCATAATTCATCGCGCAGGGCACTTTTTGACTTTTCCCAGACTCCGCTTTTAGGTGACGCCAGGTTGATCAGGTAAGCATCGTGGGCCATCACCGGGCCGATGCCGCTCTCCTGCCAGGCCTGGCGGAAAGCTGCCGCCTCTGCATCGACAATTGGCTTGGCCTGCCAGCGGTTGGCGTTCTTGGTGAAAATCTGCAGTGCGGTGCAACCGACATCGAGACCATTGGCAAAGGCATTGTCCAGGCCGCCGGCAACCGAGACGTGTGCGCCGAGTAAACGGTTCATCAAGCCTGGCTCCAGAATCTCAGCCCGGTGCTGACATGGCGGGCACTGTCGAGATGCACGTCGACGAAATCGGGAGTCTGCCCGTCCCCGACCAGGATCGTACCCATGCCGAGCTTTTTGGCTGTTTGCAGGTTCGCTCGTGAATCTTCGATCATGATACAGCGTTCAGGTGGCGTCCCCAGCTTTTCGAGTACCGCAAGGTAGGGCTCCGGCCAGGGCTTTGGCAGGTACGCGGCGACGCGGATGTCGTAAACGTCTTCGAAAATGTCCTCGATGCCGAGCGCGGCAAGGACCCGGCTGGCGTGACAGGTCGAACCGTTGGTAAAAACGGCTTTGCGCTGAGGCAGGGCAGCGAGGGCTTCGCGCAGGACCGGATCGGGCCCCAACCTGGAGTTGACATCAACGTCGTGAACGTAGAGCAGGTAATCCTCCGGGTCGACTCCGTGATGGCGGATCAGGCCCTGCAGGGTCACCCCGTACAGACGCCAGTATTCGCGGCGCAGGGCATCAACTTCCGGCGCAGGGATGCCGACAATCTCGGTCATGTAACGATTGATGCGCACATCGATCAGACCGAACAGATGCTTCTCCGCCGGGTAGAGGGTGTTGTCGAGGTCGAAAATCAGAACGTCCATAAATTTAGTGGAGATCTAACGCAAAAGCGCAAACTGAGGACAAAGACGCAAAATAGGCTCTAAAAACTTTAACCAATTTCTTTCTGGATCTTTTTTGCGTCTTGAGTGAGCGTAGCGATCGGGCGTTAAAAAATGAACCTTTCATGTGTTTAGCGCGGAATATATTCCCCGCTGAATACTTCTGCTGCCGGGCCGGTCATGAACACATCGCCCTTGCCGTCCCATTCCATTTCAAGGTCGCCGCCGGTCAGGTGGTTGAGCAGCTTCCCTCTGGTGCGGCCGGTCAGGACGCCGGCAACGGTGACCGCCGAGGCGCCGGTGCCGCAGGCCAGGGTCTCCCCGGCCCCACGCTCCCAGGTCCGTTGGCGGACTTCATTCGGCGTGATGACTTCGACGAATTCGACGTTGATGCGCCGGGGGAAGAGCTCGTGGTTTTCGATTGCGTAGCCGTATTTTTTCACCGGGAAATCATCGAGGTTGTCGACATAGATGACACAATGCGGGTTGCCCATTGACACGCAGGTGATCTGAAAGGTCTTGTCGAGAACCTCGAGGTCCATGTTGATGACCTGCTCGTTGGCCGGTCCAACCATGGGCAGATCCGCACGCGTCAGTCGCGGGCGCCCCATGTTGACCCGAACCTTGTCAATATGTTCCCGCTCATTGGGATACATGGTCAACGGCAGGTTGCCGGCGCCGGTCTCGATCGTGATTTCTGTCCGGTCGACCAGGCCGTGGTCGAATGCGTACTTGGCGACACAGCGAACGCCGTTGCCGCACATCTCCGCTTCACTGCCGTCCGCATTGAAGATACGCATCTTGACATCGGCCTGCCGGGATGGCTCGATCAGGATCATACCGTCACCACCAACACCGAAATTCCGGTCGCTGATCTCACGCGCCAGGCTCTCCGGATCCTCGACCGTCTGGCGAAAGCAGTCGATATAGACGTAATCGTTACCGGCGCCGTGCATCTTGACGAATTTCATAGTCACCCTCACCGTAGTTTGCAGTGTCAGACTTTTATTATAGGGGGAAAGGTTTTCTGTCACAACCACGCATTGCCGATCTTGCATGCTCTGGTATGCTAATCAACAATACTTCTCCCCGGAGCACCGTCGGGGTTGCAACCATAAGGAGATAAAGATGCCGCATCTTCAATTCGAATTCAATTTCACCCCGGAGCGAGCGCAGAAGGTCGCCTTTGCTGATGCCGTCCGGAATCATTTTGCGACGATCATGAGTACCGGGACCGACCACATCGGCATTACCTTCCGCTGTTATCAACAGGATGACCTGGTTTTCGGCCGGGCCGGAGACGGGCCGATTGCCTTTCTGAATGCGGATATCCGTCTGGGGCGTACTGCCGATCAGAAGCGTCGCCTGGCGCTGGCGATTATGGACGAGATCGGTGTCCGATGGGGGATGGCCAGGGAAAGCATTTATATCGTCTACACCGAACACGATGGCCCGGACTTCCAGTTGAGTGACCGGGTCCTGCCCTCGTGGCAGGCCGGGGAGGACCCGCTCAACGACTAGTCCTTTATCACGGTGCCGGTCCGTTTTATTCTACCGTCTTGCCAAGTACGGAATACCGGATGACAATTGACAGGCGGCAGAATCACCTGATTTGTTAAAGGAGACAATGATGGCATTTAACCTGAAAACCAAGGTCTGGCAGACCGGCGCACTGGACTGGTGGGCCATGCTTGACAACGAGGATGTCTATCTGGGCAGCCGGGAGTTTCCTTTGCCACCGGAAGAAGGCGACGCGTGGCACGTGAAGAAGACCGGGGATCTGTTCAAGGTTATCGATGGAGAAATCCGTAAGGTAGGCAACAAGCCGGTCATGGTCGAGCCATGGATGGAGTAGCCCCGGAAATTATCCAGATCCCGGTTGCGGGCTCTGACAACTTTTCCTACCTGGTGATCTGCAATGAAACCGGCAAGGCTTTTGGTGTTGATCCGGGAATCTCGCCGGAGTGCCTGCTGCAGGTCGTCAGGGAGCGTGGCCTGACCCTGGAGATTCTGGGTAACACCCATGGTCATAACGACCATGTCGCCGGGAATGCAGAGGTCCTCAGGGTGACCGGCGCAAAATTGGCCGCAAGTCCGATCGATGTGCCGGATCCGGATATCCCCTTGAGTGAGGGCAGCCAGATCCAGATCGGCAAGGTGACGATCGAAGTCCTGCACACGCCCGGGCATAGCCCCGGGGCGGTGGTCTTCAACCCGCCGGGCGCGCTGATTACCGGCGACACCCTGTTTGTCACACGTTGCGGGCGTGCCGATTTACGGAACGGTGACCCTGCGGCCCTCTATCACAGCCTGCTGCGCCTGGCGGCTTATCCGCCGGAGACAAAGGTCTTCCCCGGTCACGACTATGGACCGAAGCCGAATTCCACGATCGCCTTCGAGCGGGAACACAATGACTTTATCAAGTGCCCCGACCTGGAGAGCTTTATCAGGCTGAGGATGGGGTAAGGCCGGGACGTGGAACGCGGGACGGGGTACGAGGAAACATTAAAATAAAGCGAGGGCAGATTTATTATCTGCCCTCGCTTGTTATTGTTCATATCAGTTTTTCAGGGTTTTGATTTTCACGTCCCGCGTGCCTCGTCCCGCGTGCCGTTACTCATGGCAGTGTCGGTCCGCGCTCCAGGACCCGTTCAATCGCTGCTGCCGAAAGATGCAGATCGTACTGCGCCGTGACCTTTTCGTTGCGGGCACGGGTCAGGAACTCCTGGGCGTCGAGCAGGTCCACTGTGGTCGCGACGTTGGCCTGGTAGCGGTTTTCGTTGACGCGATAATTCTCTTCGGCCTGGATGACCGCAGTCGAGGCCGTCGACAGGTTCTCTTCTGACACGCGGAAGGCTTCGAGGGCTGTCTGCAACTGCAGAGTCAATCGATCTTCAGTGGCTTTGATCTCCTTCTGCCGAGCGCGGATCTCATGTCCGCGTCCAATCAGTTCATAGCGGGTGTCGAACCCGCTGAAAAGGGTCCAGGAGGCCTGCACCATTACCCTGGATTCGCTATCATAGTCAGTGTCGCTGGTCTCCGGTAAGGCGTTGTTGCCAAATCGGTCATAGCTTAACACCAGGTCGACATCAGGCAGGAGGTCGCCGCGGACTGCCTTTCTCCCGGCCACTTCGGCCGCCAGCAAGCTGTTGAGAAATTTCAGCTCACTGCGATTGACGAACATCTCCTGATGCATTTCGTCAACCGTTCCGGGTGGCGTAGGTTCCAGGGAGATGTCGGCAAGCTTCTCGTCTTTGCCAATCGGCCGTCCCAAAGCCAAACCCAGGGCCTGTCGGGAAATTTCATGGCGGCCTGCGGCAATTGACAGGGCTTGCCGTGCGGTTGCCAACTCTACTTTCACCCTTAGCAGGTCGTTGCGGGCAAGCAGGCCCTGATCCAGGCGCAATTGTGTATCGTGGAGTTGTTGCTCAAGCAATTCTACACTGGCTTTTTCGGTTTCTACGGTGCGTCCTGTCCGCAGCACCTCAATATAAGCTTGTTTGGTTTCCAGGATGATGTCTGCGACGATGCTGCGGCGCTGATAGTTGGCGGCCGACGCCCGGTGCTTGGCTTCATGCAGTCGGAACAAGTCACTGCCACCGTTGAAAAGGTTGTAGCCGGCACTGGTTTCAGCCTGGCTCAACTTGCGGCTGTCCAGATCCGGGTCGCGGTCTCCGCGCCAGTAGCTGTAGTTTGCATCGATGCGTGGCCAGAAGGGGGCTCTGGCCTGGCCGGCGCGTGCACCGGCGGCGTTTTCGAGCTCCAGGAACTGGTCTATTCGCGGGTTGTATTGCAGGGCGTCGTTCACGGCCTCGCTAATCGTCAGGGCCTGGACCGGGTTGTGACTTAAGGTCAGCAATGCCAGCCACAGGATCAACAGGACTCTCATGACTTAACCTCCTCGTCGCCCTTGCGTTTTTCAAGGCGGATAACAAAAATCAGGATAGCGGGAATCACAAACACGGTAAAGATGGTCGAAACGGCCAGCCCGCCGAGCAGAACGCTGCCCAGCCCCTGGTACATCTCGGCACCGGCTCCCGGGACCAGGACCAGCGGCAGCATGCCGAAGATGCTGGTGGTCGCGCTCATATAGATCGGGCGCAGCCGGCTGCGGGTTGATTCAAGGACCGCTTCGCGATAATCCATGCCGTTGTGGTGAAAATTGTTCAGGGCCTGGTGAACGATCAGGATGGCGTTGTTGACGACGACACCAACCAGGATGACAAAGCCGAGCATGGTCAGGATGTCCATTGCCTGCCCCGGCAGCCCGTTCAGGGCCAGGTAAACATTGAGCAGGCGCAGGCCGATGAACCCACCGGCGCCTGCCAGAGGGACGGTCAACATGATGATCAACGGGTAGATAAAGCTGCCGAACATTGACGCCATCAACAGGTAAGCAATCATCGCTGCCAGAACGAAGTTCCACTGCAGGACCTTGGCCGTTTCCACCAGTTTGTCGGCAGCCCCGCCGAGCCGGACTTCAAGCCCATTGAGCAGGCCGGCGCTTTTCAAGGGCGGCACGATATCATCCTGGATCATTTCCATCGCTTCCTGCAGCGGCATCTCCGTGGGAGGGGTGACCTGTAATGTGACCGTCCGCTTGCGCTCCAGGTGCCGGATCTGGTCCATGCCGGTTGTTTCTTCCATTCGGGCCAGGTTGAAGACCGGGATGATCTTACCCTGCGGTGTCGCCAGGGGGGCGGCATACAGCTGTTCGGGGGTCATAATGTCGCTGTCGGACGTTTTGACCACCAGGTCGATCTTCTTTTTCCCCTCGGCCTTGTAATCGCCTACGATTGCACCATCCATCAAAACATCCAGAGCCAGGCCGAACTCACGGGAACTGAACCCGTTGGCCTTGAGCCGGTCGCGGTCGGGAATGATCCGTATCTCCGGGTAGGTCAGCTCGATCGAGGGGACCGGCCTGATCTGAGCCCCGGGCATGGCCTGGCGCAACTTGCCGAAGATGGCTCCGGCTGCGGTGACGATCTGGGTCAGGTCGTCGCCACTGATATCGACTTCGACGCTGCGCCCCCGACCCAGGCTGGTCTGGAAAACCCCGGGTTGCAGGCTGACGCCGTACATCCCGGGGATCGAGTAGATCATGCGGTTGAACAGAGGCAGAAGCTCACGGGCCCGATCCCATTCCTCGGCAATCGCGCCGACGATCATGAAACCTTCACGGCCGACGTAAAACATGTTCTTGATCGCCGGGAGCCCGTCGGTCTCCTGCCGGAAATGAGGCTTGGCCATGATGAAGAAGGCCTCGCCGATTTCCGTGCGCTCCTGCAGAGACAGCCCCGGCGGCGGCACCAGGATGCTCAGGGCAAAGTTGCGGTTGCCCTGCGGCAGATATTCTTTCTTGGGCATCAGGATATAGACCGAGCCAACTGCCAGGCAAGTCAGCAGCGCCACGGTTGTCAGGCGCGTCAACCAGTCTCGAGTTGCCAGACGGACCAGGCTCATTATCCCGTCTGCCAGACGGTTGCCCGCCTGCTCAAGGTGTCTGGTCGCCTTGGGGGGCTTTTTCGCGGCGGAAGCCAGAAGCCGGTTGGCAAACATCGGGATCACCGAAATCGAGACCAACAGGCTCAGGGAGACGGCGGCGACAACGGCAATAGCAATATCACGGAAGAGCTGGCCTGCTTCTTCCTGGATGAAAACGACCGGCAGAAAGACCGCCAGGGTTGTAATGGTGGAGGCGAATACGGCTCCCCAGACCTCCCTGGTGCCGTCATAGGATGCATCGAAAGCGTTTTTGCCCATCTTGCGATGTCGGTCGATGTTCTCGATGACGACAATGGCATTGTCGACCAGCATACCGACGGCAAAGGCAATGCCGGCCATACTGACGACGTTCAGGTTGCGCCCCATCAGGTCGAGCAGAATGAACGTGCCGATGATGCTGATCGGAATAGCCAGGCCAACCACCAGGGTGGCGCGTATGGAACGCAGAAAAACCAGCAGGACACATGCTGCAAGCACGCCGCCGAACAGGATGTTCTGTTTGATCAGGTCAATCGCGCTGCGAATATAGAAGCGCTGATCGTAGACCCATTCGATATGCAGCCCGTTTTCCGCCAGTTTCTTTTCGTTCAGCCAGTTGACTGCTTCTTCAAGCTGGTCTGTCATGTCCAGGATGTTAACGTCGGCTTCCGGGCGAACGCCGATGGCGATCCCGTTGGCCGCGTTGTGCAGGACGATCCCCTCCTGTTTGGCAAAACCTTCCCGGACCACGGCGACATCAGCGACTGTGACGCGGCGCTGCCCGGTTGATTTCAAAACAACTTTTTCAATGTCCTCGGCCGATTTGAATTCGGCCGTCGTGCGGATCCGGAAGTCCCGTCGACCGACGCCCATCGTGCCGGCAGAGACGTTGATATTCTCACTCTGTAGCACGCTGATGAGGTCGCCTGTCGTTAACTGGAAGGCGGCAAGACGTTCGGGGCTGACCTCAACATGCATCTCGGCTTCGGTGCCGCCGCCAACAAAGAGATCCGAAACGCCGGGCACCCTTTCGTAATATTGACGGATTTCTTCCTCAAAATAAGTCAGATAAGTCTCAACCGGGCGGGAGTTCCCCTCGCTGGTCTTGAGAATATTCCAGACCACCGGCGAAGCGGATGCGCCTGAAGCGGTAACCAACGGCTTGTCGACCCCCGTGGGATAGGAGGGCACCTCGTTGAGTTTGTTCGAGACGCGCAACAGGACATCGTCTACGTTGGCGCCGACTTTGAACTTCAGAGTGATCGAGCCCTGGCCGTTACGCGAAGTGCTCTCCATCTCAATTAGGTTCGGCAGCCCCTTGAGGGTGTTCTCCTGCTCCTCGATGATCTCTCGTTCGATTTCGTACGGCGTTGCCCCGCGCCAGGTCGTGGTGACGGTGATTTCAGGTTCGACGACAGACGGGCTGAGCTGATAAGGGATGCGCTGCAGGCTGATCATGCCGAACATCACCAGCATGAAGATGATCGACAGGATCGTGACCGGTCGCTTGATGGAAACTTTGATCAGGTCCATGTCGCTTACTCCGTGCGCACGGGCTGGCCGTCACGTATGCGTTCATTGCCCTTAACGACCACCATCTGGTCAGCTTCAATACCCTCACCGATGATGCCGGCCAGGGTCCCCGAATGGCCGGTGATTTCGACAGCAACCATCCGCGCCTGATTATTGTCATTGATGAAGATCACGTTCTTGCCAAAACTGTTGATGATGGCATCGCGTGGGACCAGCAGTCCGTCTCTGGTCTCTGCGGTCGGCAGAGTGATCTGCGCCTCCATCCCTTCGATAAAAGACTTGCTTCCTGGAAGGGTGAATTTTGCGATGAAGGTGCGGGTGCTGATGTCACCACGTGGAATAATGGCGGTGAACTTCCCCTGCATCTCCTGGCCGGCGACTTTCAGTGTGACCTCTTCACCGAGAGTCATAAAGGGGATAATGCTGGACGGTATGTCAACGTGCACTTCAAAACTGCGGTTGTCGGCGAGGGAGATTACGGCCCCGCCGGCTTGCACCCACTCGCCGGCTTCGACGAGATTCTCAATCACCAGGCCGTCAAAGGGCGCGCGCACGGTTTTCTTCTTCTGTTCCAGAAGCAGGCGGTTGAGACGTGCTTCGAGTACGGTAGAAAGTTTTTTCAGGCGGTTGAGCTTGGTGTCATAAGACTCGAATTCGGAGATGGCCACTGATTTCTGCGCACTTAAAGCGGCGAACCGGTTGTAGTCTTTCTGTGCCTGTTGCACGTCAATCTGGTTTTGCTCAAAAGTCGCCCGCGTGCCGGCAATATCTGTCTGCAGCAAGTCATCGTCGAGCCGCACCAGGCGATCGCCGGCTTTCACGGTATCACCGTCATTGACATACGCCTGGAGGACGATGCCATCGACTTCTGCGGCGATTTCGGCTGACCGGGCAAAGTAAAGTGTGCCGACAAAATTAGCGGTCGGTTCCGATGTGCCGCTGACGATTGCCGTGGTGGTGACCAGCATGGGGGGTGGACCGCCGGCGTCCTTCTTCTGCTCGTCAGCTGTCGCAGTGTTGGCTGTCAGCAACAGTGCCGTCGCCGTGAAAAATAAACCGAGTGCTCTACACATGTTGATTGCTCCCGAGTCCTTGCAGGGAAAACTGCGTGATGTGTTCAATGACGTCTTCGATAAAAGTCCGGTTTTGTTCCGGACTGTGAATGCTGCGTAAAATGTCTCTGCTGCGGATGAAATGCAGAACCTGCCCGGTGATGCTGCTAACACAAAAAGAGGCGCGTTTTTCGCCCAGGTCCGGGCTGGCTTTCAGGATCAACTCCTTGAACGCCTGATTGATCGGCACGATCAGTCGTGTTGCGACCAGGTCACCGGTGACTGCATCCGGGCCCATCTCCCGGTAGATCGTCTGCATGAGTCGATCGCTGTCGGGTGAAGGAAGATTTGAATCAAAAAAACTGCGGATATATGCGTTTAAAATTTCCTCAAGCGTTGCCGGAGGCTGTTGCGTGTCGAGTTTTTCGAGCAGGGCAAGTTTCTCTCTGGTGATGCTATCCAAAAGGCTTGCGAGAACTTCACGGTACAGGCCTGTCTTGTCGCTGAAGTGGTAGTTGACAGAGGCGACATTGCTGCCGCTTGCTCTGGTGATCTGGCGAATACTGACACTCTCGAAGCCGTGGGCAAGAAAGAGTCTTGCCGCGGATTCCAGCAGGGCTGCTTTGGTATCTTTGTTGATCAGGGCTGGCTTTTGCATATGAACGATGTTTTAAACATCGTTTGAAATAATGTCAAGGGCAAATTCCCTGAATAATGCGAAACAGAAAAGGGACTGCTGGAAAGCCGCCCCTTTTGCCTCGGATCCGGTCCCCGGGAAAGGGCCGAAAAGCTATCGCTGTTGTAAAGCAAATCGGTTTTTTCTAGAAAGCAAACTCCGGGCCCTTATCGGACTTGCCCTTGTCCTGAGGAGGAGCGTCGTCAGGAATGGCCTCGCTGTCTACGCTGAAAGGTTGGTCGAGGCTGATATTCTGCTGGTCGCTGCCGAGGGGAACTCTTTCGGGCGTTTCACCGCTCTGGTCCTTTTCTTCATCAAGAAAGTCGAAGCCGAAGTCGACGGATTCGTTATCTGTCGTGTCAAACGTGGCGATGCTTTCTTCATCATCCTTCGCCGGTGATGTTGCCGGAGCTGCTTCTCCGATGGCAACGAATCCGCGCAACTTGTATTTTTCCTTGTGGTCGATAAGGCCCTGGCCGCATTTCTTGCAGCTGTCCAGGTGCTCAAAGCTATGGTATCCGCATTTGGGGCACTTCATGGCTTCTCCTCGTGCTGATTGAGTTCTTCGTTGACCGGGGCCTGCCGCCAGTCGCCATAAATGTACTGCAAAATGGCGGTTGCTGCCAAGCCCGCAGTTTCAGTGCGCAGAATTCTCGGGCCGAGATGCACGGCCTGGAAACCGGCTCCTGAGATGTGTTTGATTTCCTGGTCAGTAAAACCGCCCTCCGGTCCGACCAACAGCATGACGCCGGTGGGCGTCTTTTCAGGCAATGCCACGGCAAGTGGCACGGAACCCGCTTCCCAAAGCACAAGCTTGAGGTCGTCGGTTTCCCCGCTGATGACTTCCGTCAGTTTTTGTACCGACCTCACTTCAGGCAGAAAGCTGCGGCGGCACTGCCTGGCGGCTTCGGTCGCAATACGCGACCAGCGCTGTGCACGCTTGACCATGCGCGCAGCATTGACTTGCGGTACCGTATTGTCAGTCTCGATCGGCTGGAAACAGCGCACTCCGAGTTCGGTGCCCTTCTGCAGGATCAGGTCAAACTTGTCAGCTTTCGGCATGCCCTGGATCAGGCTGATCGGCAAGGTCCGCTCTTCATCCCGCCAACGACGAATCACCCGTGCGGATGCTTCCCGTTTACTGATCGCCTCCAGCTCAACTTCGCAGCAGCGGCCCTGACCGTCGAGCAGGGTCAGGACACTGCCGAGCCTTGTGCGCAGTACGTTATGCAGGTGGTGATGGACATCACCGCTGATGGTCACCCGGTCGCCCAGCAGGCTTTCAGGTGGAACAAAAAAACGTAGAGGATCACGCATGGCTCTGGTAGACGATGCAGGTCCAATCGTCGCGGTGGTTGGTGTCGAGCAGAGTCAGAGGAAAGCCGGCAAAGCCCTTGACGACCAACTGCTCCTGCTCAATCAGGATTCCGGACAGGACCAGACGCCCGATTCCGGGAGTGAGGTGCGCAACCAACTGGTCGGCGAGGCGAAGGTTCTCGGCGGCGAGGATGTTGGCCAGGACCAGGTCATATGTTCCGGCAATCTCCCCAAGTGCGGCGTCGGTCACCGCTACGATGTGGTCGAGCCGGTTATCAGAAACGTTGTTCCGGGCGATCTGGCATGCGTCATTATCGATGTCAGTGGCAATCACCTGTCGGGCACCGAGCGCGGCCCCTGCCATGGCCAGGATCCCGGAGCCCGTGCCGACGTCCAGAATCTTTTGTGGCGGCTGTTCGCTCGCAAAGTGTTCCGCCAGCGCATCCAGGCAAAGGCTGGTCGTGGCATGGGTCCCGGTGCCAAAAGCCTGGCCCGGGTCAAGGGTGAGAGCCACCTCATCGCCGGTGGGTGACCAGTCTATCCAGGAGGGATGAATGACGAGTCGGCGGCCAACTCTGAATGGCGGGAAATGCTGTTGCCAGTCACTCGCCCAGTCGTGGTCGGCTAATTCGCGGGATTCGACACGCACCCTGGTCAGCTCCGGATACATATCCGCCAATTCGGAGAGGACTTTTTGTACGGTCCCCAGCAGCTCATCGACCTGCTCCGGATAAATGAAATAGGCTTTCATGACCGGATCGTTGGCAAGGTTTTCCGGTGCCGGGACTACGAAGGTGTCGAGCTTTTTCTCGGCGGCTGTAACACCTGTGCAGTCGATTTCCATCAGTTTTTGTGACACCAGGTCGACGGCCTCATCCGGTACGGCGAGCTGAATCTCCAGCCATTTTCTCTTCATGGTGGTTGTTTAGCGAAGTTTCAGGGGCAATGCAACAGAAATTCTTGACCTGCCTGAGCCGGGTCTGAAATAATGACTTTTGACTTAATGAGACGAATCGCATATATCAAATATAATAATCTATTTGTGATGCATTAATGTGCCAGAAGTTGCTGATTTGCCAAGCAAACTCAATTTTTTATCTGTTTTTGATGTTTGCTTTTTCATTAGACTCTGTTAGACTTCACCCGTATTTTCATGAGGATTTTCAATGTCTGCTGCCACCCAAGTTATCTATCTGCTTTCCGATGCGACCGGTGAGACTGCGGAAAAAATGGTCATGGCAGCTCTGACGCAGTTTCGTGACAGGCCAGTCCGTCTGAAACGGGTTAACAACGTCCGGACCAAGAACCAGGTGTACGAGTCCCTGGACGAAGCGCTCGACAAGCAGGCCCTGGTGGTTTTCACTATTGTTAACCGCGACCTGGCCCAGCTGGTTCATGATGAGTGTGACAGCCTGGGCCTGGTCAGTATCGATCTGCTGACCCCACTGTTGATGAAAGTGGCACACTGCCTCGGACGGTCACCGAAAGAAACTCCCGGTCTGCTGCATGGTATCGATGAGGCTTACTTCAGACGTATCGAGGCGATTGAATTTACCGTCAAGCATGATGATGGTCAGGAACCTCGCAATCTCTACCAGGCCGACATCGTTCTGGTCGGAATCTCACGTACCAGCAAAACCCCCCTTTCCATCTACCTGGCCCACAGAGGGTGGAAGGTGGCCAATGTACCACTGGTGAAAGGGATCGATCCACCGCCGCAGCTGTTTGAAGTAGACCCGAAAAGGATCGCTGCCCTGGTGATCGATCCGCAGAGACTGGTTGAAGTGCGCGCCTCGCGGTTGCGTAACCTCGGCCAGGACCCGAAGGCGGCTTACGCCGATTATGAAGAGATCGAAGAGGAGTTGAAGCACGCGAAGAGATTTTTCCGCCAGCACCCTTGGGCGGTCATTGATGTCTCCAGCAAGGCGGTCGAGGAGACCGCCAACGAAGTGCTGGTTCGCCTGGGGCTCAAATAGTTGCCGGGCCATTTAAAACCGATGCCGGTTCAGTTTATGACCCGCTGACAATCGATGCTTGGATTTTAAAGGGCTAGAAGCCTACTAGGAAAAGGAGACAACATCATGCATATTCTGGTTGTGGAAGATGAGAAGAAAGTCGCCAGTTTTATTCAACGTGGTCTTGAAGGGGAGGGCTTTACTGTTGATGTCGCCAACGATGGTGAGTCGGGTGTCGAGCTTGGTTCCAAGAACAACTACGACCTGATCCTCATGGACATCATGCTGCCCAAGATGGACGGCCTTGAGGCGGTCAAGGCCTTGCGTGCCAAGGACGTGTCATCACCTGTCCTCTGCCTGACGGCCAAGGATACGGTCGAGGATATCGTCGCCGGCCTGGATGTTGGCAGTGATGACTACCTGACCAAGCCTTTTGCCTTTGCCGAACTTCTGGCCCGGGTCCGGTCCCTGGTGCGCCGGGGCACCCAGGAACGCGGCGCGGAGATAACTTATGCTGATCTACGGCTTGACCCGGTCGCTCACAAGGTCTGGCGCGGTGACAGTGAAATTGACCTGACTGCCAAGGAATACGCCCTGCTCGAATTCTTTATGCGGAATCCGGAAACGACTTTGACGCGGACAATGATTGCCGAGCATGTCTGGGATTATACCTTCGATTCGTTTACCAACATTATTGATGTTTATGTCAACTACCTGCGCAAGAAGGTTGACCGTGACTACACCAAGAAACTGATTCATACCGTCCGCGGAATCGGTTACGTCCTCAAGGAAGACTAGATTGACTGTTTCACCTATCAGGTCGATCCGGGTCCGCCTTACGTTCTGGTACGCAATGACACTGGCTGTCATCCTGGCAGTCAGTGCTTTGTTTTCGTATCATTATTTTTCGCACAACCTGAGAGCACAGGTAGACCGTCAGGCCCGTGAGATCGCCCGCATTATTGATCAGCACCATGCCGAGGCGCTGTCCGACTCTGCTTCTGAGCAGGATTGTCAGGGCCTTCAGACGCTGATTCACAACCATAATTGGGGCGCTTTCCTGGTTCTGCGTGATGCCAGTCTGCAGAAAGTCTGCTCTTCCGACAACTTGATGGAGATCGCCCTGCCGTTCGGGCCGGTGGCCCGCCAGCAGGTCCGGTGGTTGAGCGAGCACCTCGAAACAGTCGAACTTGGAAGCTGCCCGGCGCATGAGGCTGTTGTCTTCTCCTCTGATCGAAAATGGTTCCCTGGTTGGTGTCATCCAGGTTGGCCAGGAACTCGGGCCCCTGCAGCAGACCATCGAAGAGTTGCGCCTGATCTATCTGGTGGTCGGGCCCTTTGCGATCTTCTGGCTGTGCCTCGGTTGCTGGCTGTTGGCCGAACGCACGATCGCGCCGATTATCGAGGTGACTGAAGCGGCCCAGGGCATTACCGCAGACAACCTGACCCGCCGCCTGCCTTTCGGCAATAATCAGGATGAGTTGTCGCAGATGGTTGCCTGCCTGAACCAGATGCTCGATCGCCTTGAAAAATCATTCCGGCGGATCCGACAGTTCTCCGGTGATGCGTCCCATGAACTGCGTACGCCTCTCACCATTCTACGTGGCGAAACCGAAGTGACCCTGCGCTGGGCGAAAACGACCGACGAGTTCCGCGACATGCTGCGCTCCAACATGGAAGAAATCGATCGCATGGAGCGGATCATTGAAAGCCTGCTGACGCTGGCCAAGAGTGAAGTCGGTGAACTGACGCTGGAAATGAAACAGCTCAGCCTCAGCGACATGGTCCAGGAGCTGTACCTGCAGAGCCGGATTCTCTGTGAAGCGAAACAGATAAAGGTTGAGATGGATCTGAAGGTAGAGCAGGAAGTCCGTATCCGCGGTGACGAACTGCGCTTGCGGCAGATGTTCCTTAACCTGATCTCCAACGCCATCAAATACACCCCTGATGGTGGAGAGTTGAAGATCGTTCTGGCCCAGGAGGATGATCTTGCCGTGGTCGATATTGTCGACTCGGGAATCGGCATGCATGCCGAGCATCTGGCCCATATCTTTGACCGGTTCTACCGGGTCGACAAGGCGCGCAACCGCATGGACGGCGGCACCGGCCTCGGTCTGGCGATCGTCAAGTGGATCGCCGAGGCGCATGGCGGGAGCATCTCGGTCACATCCGAGGTTGGCAAGGGCAGTTCCTTCTCGGTGCGCCTGCCCATTCAGGGCCCGGAAGAAGGCAAGCACCCGAAAACGACCATTCTGGATTAACTTTTCACAACTGCACATATCAACAGTTGATTCCTGTGCTGCTGACGATTGACAGTTCGCTTGGCGGTTATTACATTTGTTGTAATAACCACGATGGAGGACACCATGAACAAGCTCCTGCGCATAAAACTTTTCCTGCTCGTTGCCCTTTTGACGTTCGGTTGGGCTGTCTCTGCTGCGGCACAACCACCTGATTTTGTCTCCCTGGCAGAGCAACTCAAACCTGCTGTTGTCAATATCGGTACCGCCAAGACAGTAAAGCCCAAGGCGCCGATGTACCCTGGCCCGCAAGGCCCGGGCGGTGACATGTTCGAGGAATTCTTCGAGCGGTTTTTCCGCAACGCACCGCAGTCCCCGCACAAGCAACGATCGCTTGGCTCCGGGTTCATTATCTCGCAGGACGGCTATATCCTGACCAATGACCACGTCGTCGATGGTGCAGATGAAATCAAGGTCAAGCTGTCGGACGGACGGGAATTCACCGGCGAGATTCGCGGGCTGGACCCGAAGCTCGACCTCGCGCTGATCAAGATTGATGCCGGCGAGGACCTGCCGGTCGCCAGGCTCGGCGACAGCGAGGAGATCAAGGTTGGTGAATGGGTGATGGCGATCGGCAACCCCTTTGGCCTGGAGCAGACCGTCACGGTCGGCATCGTTTCAGCGAAGGGCCGCGTCATAGGCGCCGGACCCTATGATGACTTCATCCAGACGGATGCATCGATCAATCCCGGCAACTCGGGCGGGCCGCTCTTCAATATGCAGGGCGAGGTGATCGGTATCAATACGGCAATTGTTGCCCAGGGCCAGGGGATCGGCTTCGCCATTCCGGTCAATATGGCCAAGCAGATCATTCCCCAGCTGCGCGATGAAGGACGCGTCACTCGCGGTTGGCTCGGGGTCACTGTTCAGGCCCTCAATAAAGAACTGGCAGAATCTTTCGACCTTGACACGACCCATGGCGCGCTGGTCAACGAAGTCATCGAAGATTCTCCCGCCGACAAAGCCGGTTTGAAACGGGGCGATATCATTGTCGAATATGACGGCAAGCAGGTCGATGAACTGAACGACCTGCCGCGACTGGTTGCCGCAACCCCGGTCGACGAGACGGTCAAGGTCAAGGTCTTCCGCGACGGCAAGGAACGCACGATCAAAGTCAAAATTGGCCGGCTCGACGACGGTGAGGTGGCGCTGGCCGCCGATGACGAGGAGACCGGCGGCGCTCTCGGTCTTACGGTCGCAAACGTGACCCCGGAGCTGGTCGAGCGCTACAGCCTGGAAGGCGACCAGGGCGTTCTGATTACCAGGATCGACCCGGAAGGCCCGGCCGCCGAGGCCAACCTGAGGGTCGGTGACCTGATCGTTGAGGCTGACGGCAAGGAAGTCGGCTCGGTCAAGGAGTTCGAAGAGCTGGTTGGCAAGATGAAGTCCGGCAAGGTGCTGCGACTGCTAATCCAGCGCCGGGCAACACTG
This sequence comes from uncultured delta proteobacterium, assembly GCA_963723355.1. Taxonomy (GTDB): domain Bacteria; phylum Desulfobacterota; class Desulfuromonadia; order Desulfuromonadales; family BM103; genus JAFDBW01. The sequence continues at coordinate 41,490 of CAVRQQ010000027.1, read as the reverse complement.
CTTTATACAACGGTGACGTTGGAATAATCGTCATTGGCATAGGATGCACCGAGCCCCTGCTGCGTTTTGCGGCGGGGGCTTTTTTTACGTACTTATAACCGCAAAAAAGCCTAGCCGGCTAGGCTCCAGGGCACGAAGGAAAGATAGCTGAATCGTTAGGCCTGGAGGTCAGACGTCAGCTTATAACCTCTGGGATAAGCCCTTCTTGGTGGCTTCGTGTCTTCGTGGGGAACAACCTTTTTTTTGGTTATAGAATCGTTTTTTTAACGCAAAGGCGCGAAGGGGAAACAAAGAGGGAAGAGGGAAGAGGGACAAACCTGGAAAGAAAAGAGCCCGGCTGGAAGAACCAGCCGGGCATTACATAAAGAGGCGAAACTTTTTCAGCTTTGTTGTTTAGAAGCGGTAACCGACTCCGACATAACCGGAGAAGGCCTCACCATCCTCATCACCGTAAACGTATTCCTCTTCAGAATTGAACACGTCGTAAGTGAATGATGCTGATGCATAGAGGGCATCGGTGAATTGATAGCTCCCGCCGACAGTGGTCTGATATTGTTCATAGGTCAGGTCAGAGTAGCTGTCGATCAGGTTGTTGTAGCCGTCGAGATTTTCATATGCGCCGTTGCCAAGAAGTGGCGGCCGGTCGCCAAAATCCCAGTCCCAGCTGGCTTCGGCGTGGTTGTAGGTAAAGCCGGCATTCAGAAGCAGTTTTTCTGTTGCCTGATAAGTGGCGTTGAGGGCCACGGTGTGAACGTCGGAATCATATTCAGCGGTATCGCAGTACGAGCCAAACTGGCTCGATGAGACGCCGTTCGCTCAGCCATGGTACCAGCCGACGCACATCTGGTTCTCCGTTTCCATCTTGTTGAAGGTGTACGCCATGGTCAGGTTCATCTTTTCGTTCGGGGCGTAGTAGAAGGAGACTCCCGGAACGTAAGTGTCCTGCTTGTAGTTCACAGGATCATTTTTCTCATGGCGGTATCTGCCAAAGACGGTTGCCGCCATGTTGTATGAGGGCGTCCAGGTCGAAGAAAACTTAACCTCGTGAACATCTTCCGGATCCATGGAGGTTTCCAGCATCCGGTTCGGGTAGACGCTGTTCCAGTATAAACCGCAGTACCATGTTGCCCGGATCGCCAACGTAGTTGGCTTTGTCGTCATAGGCCAAGCCGGGGTAATTTGGGTCCTGGAAGGCTGCACTTTGCAAAATCCCAGTGTTGGCGCCGCGCAAAGGTTCGTCGATGTCCTGGTACTTGTAACTGACGCGACCCGACAGTTCCTTGCTGAAACGAGAGTTGACGGCGATGTCGAAAGTGTTGGTTTCAGTGTCGCCCAACTCGTCTTCGTCACGATCGATCTCTTCGTACTCATAGCCCAGGCGCAATGTGGTTCCTTTGGCCAGGCGGTAGACGCCGTCAATGCCGAATTCCGTAACATCGCGCGATTCGGCTGACTCGTAGTGTACGTCACCCGTTGTCGTATCGTAGCCAAGGGCCGGATCAAGGGTTGTTACACCAACCAGTTGCGGATAGTTGGCCGTGTATTCAGGGCCGTCTATTTCATAAGTGCCGCCCCGGATGGCCAGGCGCAGGCCGCCGATGCGAGTTGCACCCTTGAGGAAGAACGATTCGAATTCACTCTTCAGGGTGTCCTTGTTGAGAGTGTAGATGGGGGCGTCCCCGTCCTTGTCGGATTCTATGTCTGCTTTGACATAGGTCGCCGTTACAGAGGAGCTGCGACTGAGATCGAGACGGGCCTTGACGGTGTGACTGTCCTTCTCCGAGTCGGGAGTTTGACCATAGGGCTCCTCGCTGGCGCCATAAAGCAACTGAGTGTTGTCAACGACACCGTTGTGGGTTGCCCCAGAGGACAGGTAGTTGTATGTGATGACGTCTGAGTCATCGTTGAAGTCACGTGACAGGTATTCATAGTCAATAGTGATCAGGCCGAATTTGCCGGTGACGCCCAGGGTCAGGTCCTTGGTCTCTTCATCAACGTCCTTCGGATTGGCCTGGACGTGACACTGGTTGCACTTGCTAAGTGTCCGTGACTGCTCCACACCTTCGCGTTCTTCAATGCGATAACCGGCGTGAAAGGTCACGTTCGGCAGTGAAGGAACCGTGATGTCAGCCTCATTTTCCCACTCCTTGTGGGTAATGATGTAATCCTGATCGAGCTCCTGATAGTAACGCTCGTTGGCTTCGGTAATAGTGTCGGTACCAATCTGCCCGACCGTACCATCAGTCGTCACGCGAGGTTGATCCCCGGCAATATCGCCAAACATGGTGGCGCCCAGGTGGCCGAGGTTGTCGTGATCTTTCCAGTGCTCGAACACCTGGTACTCGGTGTCAAACCTCAAGATCCGGTTGTAGTCGAGATCGAGGTTATAATTCTGATCACGGCGACCCATGACAGAGCCGTTGAGATCAAGCAGAACCCCACCGTTTTCGTACTCGAGGTTCAGCTTTCCCGCCGGGTTAACCCCGTCGTCTTTGGAACGATAAGTAACGTATTCGTTGACGCGTGCAGGATTGTCTTTGAGGTCCACTCCCGAAACGCCGACTTCCATGCTGCCACTGAGATGCGCGGAACTCTCTTCCGCCATTGCCAGCGTGGATATCGCCGCCAGGATCAGGACGGACAATAGTGCAAGCATCGATACATAGTGCTTCATTGTATTGCCTCCTAAAGTTAACGGGTCAGTCCGCCGCCGCTGAGCGGTTGGGACGGGAAGTCACTGCCATGTACGACCTGGTGACAGGTGGTACACTTGGTGCCGAATGACATCTGCCAGCCTTCAATGCCGTGCGGGTTGGCTGCTTGAACTGAAACCGGGTTGACGGCACCTGCAGGAACACCGTTAACCAGGTTTCCTGTCACACGCTGTCCTGGGGTCCCATCGTTTCCGGGCACTGTATAGGAACCGATATTACTGACTCCCTCCTCAAAGCCTTGACGCAGAAGGTGGAAATGCCCTTCGTGGCACTGCAGGCAGAGGAACGGCTCGTTCTGCACCAGCAGGTTGTTGGCCACCGAACCATGCGGATCGTGACAGATGGTGCAGTCGTCCTCGACCGGCGCATGGCCGAACACAAACGGGCCCTGGTAACGGCTGTGGCAGTCGAGGCACAGGTCGTTGGTGCGCTCGTCGGTTGCCAGGCCGTCGGCACCGTGCGGGTTGTGGCAATCGCCGCAGTCCATCTTGCCTTCCTTGATCGGATGATGGGACGGGAAGCTGGCCTTGGCCATCTGCTCCTGGTGACAGGAGTAGCAGAGCTCGGGGTCTTCCTGCTTCAGGGCGGTCTTGTTGCCGCCGTGAATGGCATGACAGTCGTTGCAGCTCACGTCGCTGATGGCGTGCAGGCTGTGTGTCCAGTCCATCAGATTGCCGTCGCTGTGACACTTGGCGCAAACCGCTGCGGATTCTTCCGGCAGAAGCTCACCAAACTTGAGGATCTGGTCGCCGTCCGAGTCGACATGCAGGCTGCCGCCGCCATGGCAGGCTTCGCACCCTTCGGTGCCGCCCATATACTCGAACCCGGCCAGGCGCGAGTGAACCCCTGCGCCCATCCCTTCGTGACACTCCAGACAGGTCTCTGACCCGACTGCAGTGGCGCCGTCAATGACTGGTAACGTCAACTGCTTCTCCCTGATTGCCCCGGTGGCGCATGCCCCCAGGAACAGTAACAGGGGAAGGAGTCTGACCAGCCAGGACGACCTGGATAGTGATACCTTCCTGTGCATGATTTCTCCTTTCCGTGCTGAATGCCTCAATAAAATGAGATGCAAGAAATGCTGAGCCGGTTATGCCCGAACCTGAATGCTATGTAAGCGTCAGCCGGTAAAGCGATGAAAATGCCCGTTTAGACATTCGGAAGCAGTTGAATCATAAAGCCCTTTAATGCTAGGGTAAAACGAATGATTTTAATGGCACTTATAAGTAATATTTATAGTTTTTAATGTAATATATGGATATCTGAATGGAAACGCGATACCTGAATACCCTGATCGCTGCCGTTGAAACAGGAACATTTTCCAAGGCATCGGAATCATTGCATATTACCCAGTCCGCTGTATCCCAGAGGATCAAGTTCCTGGAGGAGCATTTTGGTCAGCAATTGCTCGACCGGTCCGGTCAAAGGCTGGCGTTAACGACTGCCGGGCAAATGGTCTTCAACAAAGCCAGAGACATTCTGGAGAAAGAGAAGGAGTTGCTGACCTGTCTGCAGGATGGCGACAAACCAGAAGCATCTCTCCTTGTGTTGCACCCCGACCTTCGGCATGGCCTACCTGCCCCAGGTGCTGAGTAACTTTCTCAGGGTGCATTCCGATCTGAACGATCTCAAATTCATTTTCCTGCAACCGGAAGAGGCCTTGCGCGGGTTGCGTCAGGAAGAGTTCGATCTCGCTGTGATTGAACATAGCCTGGATCTCAATTTCTCCGGCTTCAACCGGTTCTCGATGCCGGATGATGAGATGCTGGTGGTCACTTCCGCAGCTACACCGATTCCGAATGAGGACGGCGTGATCCAGATCTCGGTATTGAAAGAAAAGCGCCTTTACGCGCGTCGTGATGGTTGCAGTTCAAAAGAGTTGATGCGCTGCAATCTCAAGGCGCAGGGCCTTGACTTCAGCGATTTTGCCAGTGTCGTGATCTCCGATGACCTGCGTTTTACCATCCAGTCGGTCCTCGCCGGCGAAGGGATTGCCTACATGTCCCAGGCGCTGGTCAGCAGTTACCTGGAGTCAGAACAGATGATCGGCTTGCATGTTGATGGTTTCGAGCGTCGACGGGGCCGCAGCGTCGTGATGCTGCCGCACAAAGGTGAAGATGCCCTGGTCAAGGAGTTGCTGGAAAGTATTTTCGAGGTGGTTTCGCCCTTCTGGCGGCCTAAAATGGTGAGTGCTGCAGTGTTAGCCTTCTTCCCATCTGGGGCAGATTTTCGCCGCAGATGCGAATTACAATTTTGCAGGAGGTCTTTATGGAAAAGCTCTTCAAGGGGATCGCCAGGTTCCGCCGCGAGGATTTTGAATCTCACCGGAAGTTGTTCAAGGAGCTGGGCCGCAGACAGCAGCCGCACACCCTGTTTATCGGTTGTTCCGACTCCCGCGTTGTTCCCGAACTGATCACGCGTACCCGGCCGGGCGAACTCTTCATGATCCGCAATATCGCCAACATTGTGCCGCCGTTTCGCAAAACCGAAGATTTTGCCGGCACGACCTCGGCAATCGAATATGCCGTTCAGGTTTTGAATGTTGAGGCGATCGTGGTCTGTGGCCATTCGAATTGCGGTGGCTGCGCAGCACTGCACAAGAGCCCGGAGGAGCTGCAGCATATCCCGAATGTGGCGCGCTGGCTGCGATGTCTCCCGCGAGGTGATAGAACGGGTCGAAAAGCAGATCGTTGAAGGGACTCCGGAAGAGCAGGAGTGGCTCACCGAACAGATCAACATCCTGGTGCAGATGCGCAACCTGCTGACTTACCCCTACATCCGTGAACGTTACGACCAAGGCAATATTGAAATCTTCGGCTGGTACTACATCATTGAAACCGGCGAAATTTTCAACTTCAATGATCGGCACCGAAACGCTTTGAATTGATTGCCAGCCCAACGGAAAGCGCCTGGATCCGGCTGCATGCGCGGAATTACCCCTCTTCCGGTTTGCCGCTCCAGAGAGGGTCCCAGCCAAACTGCCGCCGCAGACGCTCTCCCGGGTTCTGCTCGAGGAACTCCTCTTCGCTGAAACAATATCGATAGCCTGCACAATAGGTTGCGAGAATTTTGTAGGCGGCATTGATCTTCGGATCAATGCCGGGTCTGCATCTTCACTCTGGTCGGGGTGGTGCATTTTGACCAGTTCGCGATGACGCTGCTTGATCTGTTCAAGGGTCGCACGCTCCGTGATACCAAAGGTCTTAGAGCGGCCTTCAGTTCCTGGTATGTCATTGAGTCTGCCATGGTCGAATCACAGTAATCCCTTCGTGTTTATTGTAAAACAATGTTATATTATCATGCTGCGTACACAGGAATGCCACTTTCAGGAGTTCAGCCATGCCGATTTCTCCGCCTTTCGAGAGCCTGCTAGACCAACCGTCAATGGAATTGATGCCCCTTTTCGGCCGCATGCGTTCACTGACAGATGACGCCGGTTCTCCGGGACCTTGCCAGTGGTCTGGCAGTGTTCCGACGAGAGCCAGAAGATCAAGAAAAGCCTGTTCGGCTACGTCTACGACTGCCCGGTCTTCAATCTCGGGCGGGTTGGCGCGCTGATTGACCCGACCCGCCTGATTTCAGCCTCTCATCACGGGCGCGATCTGGTCATTCTCGGCGGAAGCCACCTCGGAGCTGACAGAAGAGGGCGGCGTCGGCTATGTCGAGCGTGTGCATGGTAAAGTCGCACCCTGCTGCGGCATGCTGCATCGCCTGATGATTCCTTACCTGATCCTTTATCATCGTGCGTCGACCCTGGTCACCCTGTTTCGCAGCCCCGGCGGACTGAAAATCGAAATCCCCTACAAGTACCTGCTGCGCAAATGTACCGATGTACATGATCATCCACACCTGCATCTGAATATCGAGAGACTCGTTGAAGGGAGATGCCCTGGGCGATGCCAGCCAGGGCAAGATCTATCGTTTGAATCCCGGAGTCGCAAAACGTTACCAGCATGCACTGTCGAGCTGTTACCCAAGAGCCTGTCTCGATCGGCAAGATGCTGGATCCTTCCACCTTTTACTTTACCAAGCGCCTGTATAGTGCCAACCATGATCCGGATGCTTTGCTTGAAGCCTCGGTTTTTGATTTTTTGCCGGACGTTGTGACTTCGGATTACCCGCACCGGCGCATGGCCGATATCAACACCTGGCGACAATTCCACCATGCTCGCCGCCTATCTCGTCAGAATCTTTTGACTCCGGCGAACGCAATATCCTGGTTGCTCGCTGGGTCTGACTCTCGATCATACGATCAAGAAAAGTACCTTCATCCCGCAGTTCGGTTTCTGGATGCAGGGCGGGAGGGCTCTTCAGGCCCGCTATTACAATGCCACGGAAATCAATCATCTCCTTGGCGAGCAAAGTGTTTATGCCCCGATCAAAGACCTTTCATGCAGTATGCTGAAATAGATCCTCTCTAGGCCATTTCCCTTCGGGCATGGCAGTTGGTCCCCTTGACCGTTAAAAGACTTCAGCACGCTGCTGCATCGAGCGGGCAAGGGTTCCGATGTGCTGCTTGTCGGAAGCTATTCTCTTGCGCGGAGCAATCGCCATATGATAAAAAAATCAGGTTTGAATAACTAATGTTTTCGTTTGTTTAGAAGGTGTATGGCCATGGAACTCCAAGTTTTGCCGCTGGAAAAGAAAAAGCCGCTGATCGAAGACGAATCGCAACTGAATTTCGGCAAACAGTTTACCGACCGGATGTTCGTCATGCAGTACAAGACCGGTCTGGGGTGGCATGATGCGAGGATTCAGCCTTACCAGCCTTTCTCGCTCGATCCTGCCGCCATGGTACTGCATTACGCCCAGGAGATTTTCGAAGGGCTCAAGGCGTTCCGGCGTCCCGATGGCCAGATCGCACTGTTTCGCCCGAAGGATAACTTTCGTCGTTTCAACCACGGCGCGCGTCGGATGTGCATGCCCGAAGTCGATGAAGCGTTCATGCTGAAGTCCTTGAAGGAGCTGATCCGGCTTGAAGCTGACTGGGTGCCGCACAGCGAAGGCACCAGCCTTTATATCCGGCCCACGCTGATTGCCTCCGAGCCGATGCTTGGTGTGCGGCCGGCTGATGAGTACCTCTGCTTTATCATCCTCTGCCCGGTGGGAGCCTATTACAAGGGTGGTCTGGCACCGGTCAAGATCTGGATCTCCGATCACTACGTCCGTGCTGCCCATGGTGGTACGGGGGAAGTCAAAACCGGGGGCAACTATGCCGCCAGTCTTTATGCCGCTCGCGAAGCCGCGGAAAAAGGCTACGACCAGGTCCTCTGGCTTGATGCCCGAGAGAAAAAATATGTCGAAGAAGTCGGCAGCATGAACATCTGCTTCGTTGAAAAAAACAAGCTGGTGACCTCGCCCCTGCATGGCACGATCCTGGATGGCATCACGCGCCGCTCGGTTCTGGAGCTGGCACGCTACAACGGTTTGGAAATCGAGGAGCGGGCATTGTCGGTCGATGAGATTTTTGCCGGAGTCGAGGAGGGCCGTATTACGGAAGCCTTCGGTACCGGCACGGCAGTGGTGATCTCGCCGGTTGGTCAGTTTACCTACCAGGATCGCACCGTCGTGCTGGGCGATGGCAAGACAACCGGTGCGGTCACGCAAGAGCTCTATGACACTCTGACCGGGATTCAGTATGGGCGTTTGCCAGACCCGCACGGTTGGGTCGAGCTGCTCTGAGTCAGCTTTACAGAAATCGTATGCAGTGTCTGTGCAGGGATCTGCCCCTGCGGCGTCTGGGCGATGGAGGTCAACTGTCACCGAATTTATTGATAAAAAGGCCACCCTCTCCGGGGTGGCCTTTTTTGCTTTTGGCACTCCTGATGCAAATATCTTCCAAGGCAAATCGGAGGCTTCTCCTGAACCTTCCTTTTCTTTTCCGCAACGTCGCGGAATAACTTCATATTTACAACTCATTGGTGAGTAACATAAGCGTGTGTCGAACTGTTTCCAGGCTCTGCCACGCAAAAAAAATAGGCAGTTGTTACTGATAATTAAGCTGTCATTGATCGCTAAACGGTGTGCTTTAAAGAATTGTTATGGTTTATCCAACTTCGATGAATAGATGCAATTTGCCCCCCTGGGCTATTGCATCAAAGCATTACAACCGGAATCCTCAGGTCCTGGAAATTCAGGGCGTGCGGCATAATGGAAGGCCGCTCTTTGCAAAACTCGATGGGTTGGATGAGCCTGATGCCCGCGGGTTGATTTTTCACGATTTTATGGATGTACGTTACCAGCTGCATCAATGGGAACGTGAAGAGACCAAAAACAGCCGCAAAAGCCTGAAAAACAGTTATCTGCGTTTTCTTCGTGGTTGGTTGTTTGACAGTAACTCGGTGGAAGGGGCCGTTCTCAAGGGTTGGGTCGAATCCCGGCTCGGTCTGGCTCCGACGTTCCATAACGAGCCGATCGACGATATTCACTCCGAGGCCTACTTCCGCTACACCGTCGATCGCATGAAGGGCTCAGAGCGGACCAACTCGATTCTGTCACAGTTCGATCTGCTCTATGAATTCGTTCAATATGAGCTGTCACGCAGATTCACGGGCAAGACACATTTGACGCTTTATCGGGGTCTTTACGATTTTGCCGAACACCAGATTGTTGAACAGAACGACAAGAATCACTACCTGTTGCGTCTGAATAACCTGAACTCGTTTACCGACGATTTTGAGAAAGCCTGGGAGTTTGGCAGCCGCGTGCTCCAGGCAGAAGTCCCATTGAGCAAGATTTTTTTCATGGGAGGACTGCTGCCGAAATCTCTCTTTAAAGGAGAGGGCGAAGTGATGGTGATTGGTGGTGAGTTCGAGGTCAAGGTGCTTATTGGAGGATAACGCATTTTTATGCGTTATCCGGGACGCGGGACGAGCGACGCAAAATTCAAAATCTGGCTGTCTGAAAAGGAGATCGGTTGAAAGATACTCTGCGACATAGTGATCGGCTGGATAGAAATGATGGCTTTAAGGTCTCCGTGTCCCTGATCTTCGAACGAGCTCGTGCCGCATATCTCGGATTGGCGATCGGTGATGCGCTGGGCGCGACAACCGAGTTTATGACGCCGGGTGAGATCAAGGCAAAACACAAGATCCATCGCAAAATAATTGGTGGCGGCTGGCTCTATCTCAAGCCGGGCCAGGTGACAGATGATACAGAAATGTCACTAGCCATCGGTAAAGCACTAATCATGGCCGGGCGCTGGGATTTAAAGGGTATTGCAGATCATTTCCTGGGCTGGATGAAGAGTAAACCGGTGGATATCGGCGCGACCTGTCGCCGTGGCATTCGAGATTACAAGTTCAAGGGGCAGCTGGCGGTGCCATATAACGAATGGGACGCCGGCAACGGAGCTGCAATGCGCATGGCGCCGGTTGCGCTCTTTACCCTGGGTGATGATCGCTTACTGAAGAAATATGCCGTAGAGCAGGCGCACTTAACCCATAATCATGCACTTTCCGATGCGGCTTGTGTCGTTATCGGCCAGATGGTGCAACAGGGCATTTTCGGTACAGACCGACTTGAACTGCACGAAACGACTCGAAAGCTAGTCACTGAATACGGCAGCTTCCGTTTTCATAATTATCGCGGTAACGCAAGCCCCTATGTTGTTGATACGCTGCAGACGGTTTTTCATTATCTCTTCAGCACGGCCAGTTTTGAGGAGTGCTTGATCGGCGTGGTCAACCAGGGCGGTGATGCAGACACGACCGGTGCTATTGCCGGAATGATCGCCGGGGCTTTTTATGGTCTGGATGCAATTCCAGCACGCTGGCTGAAGAAGCTGAAGAAAGAGGTGAGGGCAGAGGTTGAAGATCAGGCATTGCGCCTGACGAAGCTTTCGCCCTGGGCCAAGCAAAGCCAAAGGCAATAAAGGAGCATAAATATGAGTAAGCAAATGATGCCACTGTCAGACGCGGCAAAAATAATGCAAACAACCCCGTTAAATGTCCTCATGCATATCAAACGCGGCCTCCTGAAGGGTGTCGAAGAAAAAGGGCAATGGTTGGTTGAGCCTGAAAGCATGGAAGCTTTGCTGGCGAAGACCGGCGGTGGCAAAGCAGATGAAGTCTGTTCCAGTGCTTGTGACAAGAAGCACGCCTGCGGCGGAGGCTGCGGTTAGCGATGGGAATCCAGATCAAACCCTCCGATCTCTATTACAAATATCGGCACAACAAGGAAACGCAACACGAGCCGAAGTTTACCGGCAAGCCGGACCCGAAACCGTATGATCGCGACGATCTCTACGAAGTGATCCCGATGCTCAGCGCAGTGATGGATCATTTCAATTGTATCGATGCCAACGTACTGCATCGCCTCGAAGAGTTGGCCGGTGACGATATGCCACGCTTTATCAAGTCCCGTGAGGATGTCTTTGATTTTCTCGTTTCAGTCGTTGGCGACATGTTGGGAGACCATGCGAAACGCGGAAAAGAGGAAACATCATGAATGAAATAGTTGGTGACCTCTGGCAGGAGCATGCTGCCGGAGCTGTTGTCGCAATCACCACTAACGGTATGGTTACGAAGTCGGGCAAGAGTATTATGCCGCGTGGCTGCGCACGCCAGGCTGCCGATCGTTACCCGGAGTTAACCAAGCTGCTCGGCAGCCTTCTGATCAACCATGGCAATCATGTCTTCGATCTTGGCCGTAAACTGGTCAGCTTCCCCGTTGAGGAGGATCCTTATCGAAATCCCGAGATGAGTTTGATTGAGCAGTCCTGCCAGGAATTGGTTGAACTGACAGATTATAAAGGCTGGCAGAAGGTAGTCGTGCCGCGCCCCGGTTGTGGCGGTGGTGGTCTGTCCTGGAGCGATGTTCGGCCGGTGTTAGAGCAATACTTTGATGAACGTTTTCACGTCATATCAGTGGAGTAGAATCGATGCGCAGAGCAAAAACCGGTGACCTGATCACAGTTCATTATATTGGCACGCTGGATAATGGCCGAATCTTTGATCAGCGTGACATGGATCAACCCCTGACCTTTACGATTGGCGCTGGCGAGGTGTTCAGCAGCCTTGAAAATGAGATTGTCGGTATGGCCGTAGGTGAAGTTAAAAACATCTGTCTGCCGGCAGAGGATGCATATGGCTTGAGGCTTGATGAAAACCTGCTCAAGGTGTCACGTGATCTTTTCCCGGCTGACAAGGAATTACGAATTGGTCAGAAGCTGAATGTTGAGCTTGGTGGTCAGATGCAAAGGAGGATGCGGGTACGTACGGTGGAAGAGGAGACTGTCACGCTCGATGGCAACCATGACCTGGCCGGGTGTGATTTAACCTTTGCTCTGAAGTTGGTGACTATCGAATAATTTGTCTGAGAGCAAATTGAACATTTCATGATCATCCTTGTTTAAAGACTGCACAAGTTTTACCCATTAATCTTGTGCACGATTCTCTTGTCTCTTTAAGTATCTGTAATTGCGAGGGCCTCCATAGTTGGCACGGCAAATGCTTTATAACGTGACGAGTGGCGCGTAGCTGGAAAAGTTACAAAGTCAAAAGCGTCTCAAAATCTTTCAACACGCTGTAGTGTTGCTTAATTGGCGATGAAGCCCGCAAAGACATTTTTGTCTGTCCTGCGGGTTTTTCTATTTTAAAGACATATTCGCGGCACAATGGTTGCGCCGCCGGGCATTGACGCCCTATCCGGACTGTCCGGGTAGGGCGTCGTCTATTTTGTGCTTCACATTCTCTTTCGGACGAATCAATGGCGATGCCGCCGCGGGAGAGACCAGGGAGCACGCAAATCCAAAGGGCTTCAATATAAGAGAAGTCGAAACGAAAGGAACAGAACAATGGCTGAAAAGAAACTGCGTCAAATTGCAATCTACGGCAAGGGCGGCATCGGCAAATCCACTACGACCCAGAACACGGTGGCCGGCCTCGCCTCCCTCGGCAAGAAGGTCCTGATCATCGGTTGTGACCCGAAAGCCGACTCCACCCGCCTGATCCTGCACGCCAAGGCCCAGGATACGGTTATGGACAAGGTCCGTGAGTTCGGCACTGTTGAAGACCTCGAACTGGAAGATGTCTGTCGTCGCGGATACGGCGACGTCATGTGCGTTGAGTCGGGCGGCCCGGAGCCGGGCGTTGGTTGTGCCGGTCGTGGTGTTATCACTGCGATCAACTTCCTCGAGGAAGAGGGTGCTTACACTCCCGACCTCGACTTCGTTTTCTACGATGTCCTCGGTGACGTCGTCTGCGGTGGCTTCGCCATGCCGATCCGTGAGAACAAGGCCCAGGAGATCTACATCGTTGTCTCCGGTGAGATGATGGCCATGTACGCTGCAAACAACATCGCCAAGGGTATTGTCAAGTACGCCTCCTCCGGTAGTGTTCGTCTCGCCGGTCTGATCTGCAACAGTCGCAACACCGACCGTGAAGCCGATCTGATCGAAGCCTTGGCCGCACGCCTCGGCACCCAGATGATTCACTTCGTCCCGCGTGACAACCAGGTCCAGCGCGCCGAACTGCGCCGCATGACGGTTATCGAGTACTCCCCCGAGCACAAGCAGGCCGCAGAGTATCGCGAGCTGGCCCGCAAGATCACCGAGAACGAGATGTTCGTCGTCCCGACCCCGCTCGAGATGGAAGAGCTCGAAGACCTGTTGCTGGAATTCGGCATCATGGAAGCGGAAGACGAGACGATCGTTGGTGTGGCTGAGAGTGCTTAAAGACCCCGGTACGAAGGTACGAAGGTGACGAGGAACGAGGTTAAAATCTTATCGCCGTTACCCACGATCTCGCGTCACCGCGTACCTTAAATTTCGTGGAGAAATGATTCATGGCTGAAAGAAAGCCCATCAAGGGCGTAACAATAGAGAAAACCGAGAAAATGATCGCTGAAACTCTGGCGGAGATGCCGGAAAAAGCAGCGAAGAAACGTGCACCTCACCTCGGCGCAAATGAGCCGTCTGTTTCGAGTTGTGCGGTCAAATCCAACAAGAAAGTTGTCCCCGGAGTAATGAGCCAGCGCGGCTGTGCTTACGCCGGCGCCAAGGGGGTTGTCTGGGGCCCGATCCGCGACATGGTCCATGTGTCTCATGGCCCGGTCGGCTGCGGCGTTTACAGCTGGGGCACCCGGCGGAACCTGATGCAGGGCATCCCCGGCGTTACCTCTTTCCCGATGGACTTCACGTCTGACTTTCAGGAGCGTGACATCGTCTACGGTGGTGACCTGAAACTGGAAAAGCTTTTGAAAGAGGCGGATGAGCTGTTTCCGCTCAACAAGGGGATGTCGATTCTTTCCGAGTGTCCGGTCGGTCTGATTGGTGACGATATCAACGCCGTCGCCAAGAAGATGGAGGCGGAACTCGACAAGCTGGTCGTGCCCTGTAACTGCGAAGGTTTCCGTGGCGTCTCCCAGTCGTTGGGTCATCACATCTCTAACGACTCGATCCGCGACCACATCATCGGCAAGTTTGAGTTCAAGGAAAAAGCCGGACCTTACGATGTCGCCCTGATCGGTGACTACAACATCGGCGGCGACGTCTGGGCTGCCAAGCCGATCCTCGAAGAGATCGGACTGAACGTCAAGTCGGTCTGGACCGGCGACGGTGAAGTCGAAAAAATCGGCGCCACTCACTCGGTCAAGCTCAACCTGATCCACTGCTACCGTTCGATGAACTACATGTGCAAGGTCATGGAAGAGAAGTGGAACATCCCCTGGCTCGAGTACAACTTCTTCGGCCCGACCAAGATCGAGGAGAGTCTGCGTGCCATCGCTGAATGCTTCGACGACAAGATCAAGAAGAATGTCGAGAAGGTGATCAAGAAGTACAAGCCGGAGATGCAGGAGGTGGTTGACGAATACAAGCCGCGCCTCGACGGCAAGACCGCCATGCTGTTTGTCGGTGGCCTGCGTCCGCGCCACACCATCGGCGCCTACGAGGATCTCGGCATCCAGATCACCGGCGCCGGTTACGAGTTCGCCCACCAGGACGACTATGACCGCACCGCCCCGGAGATGGCCAAGGGCACACTGATCTACGACGACGTCTCCGAGTTCGAACTGGAGAAGTTTGTCGAAGAGCTCAAGCCTGACCTGGTCGGCAGCGGCATCAAGGAAAAATATGTCTTCCAGAAGGCCGGCATTCCTTTCCGCCAGATGCACAGCTGGGATTACTCGGGGCCGTATCATGGGTATGAAGGTTTCAAGATCTTTGCCCGGGATATCGATATGGCGATCAACAGCCCGACGTGGGGTTTGGTTAAATCACCTTTTTAGATGAGAAGGAGCTACGCAAGACGCGAAGTCACGAGGAAATCATGCTTAAGGCTTTAAAATCATAGAGTTCAAAAGACTTTTCTTCGAGACTTCTCGTCGCACTCTAGCCTGGCCCTGAACATAAGGAGATAAAACATGAGCGCAGAAGCAGCAGTTAAATTCGTCACCGAGACCCCGGCGGAAGAGATCGAGCGGGTCAAGGAATGGATCAATACCGAAGAATATAAAGAGAAGAACTTTGAACGCACCGCCCTGGTGGTCAATCCGGCCCACGCCTGCCAGCCGCTCGGCGCGCAGATGGTGGCGACCGGTTTTGAAGGTGCCCTGCCGTTCGTGCACGGTTCCCAGGGGTGTGCCTCCTATTTCCGCAGCACCTTCAGCCGTCACTACCGTGAGCCGGCTGCCGCGACCTGCGACGCCATGACCGAGGACGGTGCGGTGTTCGGTGGCCAGAACAACCTGTTCGAGGGCCTCGAGAATGCCTACGCCCTCTACAAGCCGAAGATGATCCCGGTCTACACCACCTGCATGCCGGAAGTTATCGGCGATGACCTGACCGCTTTCATCAAGAATGCCAAGCTGCAGGGGCATCTGCCTGAAGAGGTGCTGACTCCCTACGCCAACACCCCGAGTTTCAACGGCACCCACATTCACGGCTACGACGCGATGCTGAAAAGTATCCTCGAAACCCTCACCGAGGGGCAGAATATCGAGGGCAAGTGCACCGGCAAGCTGAATATCATCCCCGGCTTCGACGGCAACGTCGGCAACCTGCGTGAGTACAAACGCATCTGCGAATTGATGGGGATTCCCTATACCATGCTGGCCGATGTCTCCGATGTCTTTGACTCCGGTTGCGACGGCGAATACAAGCTCTACCCGGGCGGCACCAAGATCGAAGATGCGGCCGAGTCGATCAACGGCAAAGCGACCATCTCTCTGCAGAAGTACTCGTCCGTCACGACCATGAAGTGGATTGATTCCGAGTTCACCGGCGAGAAGGCGATCCTGCCGATGCCGTTCGGTGTGAAAAAGACCGATGAGTTGATCCTCAAGCTTTCGGAGATGTTCGATAAGCCGGTCCCCGAGCAGTTGAAGAAAGAGCGTGCCCTGGCAGTTGACGCCATGACCGACGCCCAGCAGTACCTGCATGGCAAGAAGTTTGCCATTGCTGGCGACCCCGATTATCTGCTCGGTATCGTCTCTTTCCTGCTTGAGATGGGGGCGCGTCCGTGGCATGTGCTCTGCTCCCGCGCCACCAAGAAGTTCAAGAAAGAGATGGACGCGCTGCTCGAGTCGTCTCCTTTTGGCGAAGGCTGCACCTGCTACATCAACAAGGACCTCTGGCACATGCGCAGCCTGCTGGTCACCGATCCGGTCGACGGCATCATCGGCGACACCCACGCCAAGTGGGCTGCCCGCGACGCCAATATCCCACTGTTCCGAATCGGTTTCCCGATCATCGATCGCGTCAACCTGCACCGCAGCCCGGTGGTTGGTTACAACGGCGCCATCAGCATGCTGAGCATGATCGCCAACAAGTTTCTCGATATCAAAGACGAGACCTGTGAAGACCAGTGGTTTGAGATGATGAGGTAAAGAACGGGACGCGGAACGAGGTACGAGGGACGCGACAATGCCTTTCTCGTACCGCGTACCGCGTCACTCGTCCCGGATTTTCGATGATTAGAACCCGAAATTAGAAATAGTCAGCAATCGTACGAAAGGACTAAGCATGAAAGTCGCATTCGCCAGCACCGACAAGGTGCACGTTGATGAGCATTTCGGTCATGCCGAGGAGTTCTACATCTGGGATATCGGGCCAGAAGATGCTGCTTTCAGCGGCGTGGTCCAGGTCCAGTCTGAAGATGCGCCGGGACACAGCGAAGACAAGATTGAGGCGCGCGGTGCGGCGTTGGCGGATTGCGCCCTGGTTTACGTCGGCGAGATCGGCGGCCCGGCCGCCGCCCGGCTGGTGGCGAAAAAGATCCATCCGATCAAGAGCAAAGAGCGGGAACCGATCACCGTGGTGGTCGAGAAGCTTCAGGAAGTGCTCAAGGGGAACCCGCCGCCGTGGTTAAGAAAAGCGATGATGAAGGGTGAAAGACCAAATTTGTAAAAAGTGAAAAGTAAAAGGTGAAAAGTGGTCAGCGAATAAAACCTTTTACATTTTCCATTTTACCTTTAACCTGAATTTCATCAAGGAGAAACAAAATGGCTTTACTAACAGGAATAACATACGGCGGAACGGAGTGGACCCCGACTTTCGCCATGGAGATCGACGAGGAAAAATGCATCGGTTGTGGCCGCTGCTTCAAATCGTGCGCCCGCAAGGTGCTGGGACCGGAAGACCTGGTCGATGAGGATACTGACTCGACCCGAATGATCATGCGAATCGTCAACCAGGATAACTGTATCGGTTGCGCCGGTTGCGGCGTCGCCTGTCCGAAGAAGTGTTTTACTTTCAAAACGATGGACATCTGAAAGGCGGGGGCTGGCCACTGGAGGCTGGGGGCTAGTAACTGGGGCTGGTTTTTGCTAGCCCCCAGCCCCCATTCCCCAGTCCCCGCATAATTCATGGAGTGAATTATGCTAATAGCAGTCGCATCAAAAACCGGAACCGAGGTCGATCAGCACTTCGGCCATGCCGATAAATTCCGTATCTTCAAATACCGCAAGGGGGACCCGATCCAGGTGGATGAGGTCAAGGTCAACAAGTATTGCACTTTCGATCTGGAACACCCATTCCGGCACGCGCAGTTCGATGGTATTGCCGAAGCTCTCAAGGATTGCAAGGCGGTCGTGACTGCCATGATCGGTGACCTGCCAAGGCGGGAGCTGGAGAAACTCGGTCTCAAAGTCATCAGCATGGACGGCCCGATCGAGCCGGCGCTGAAAGTAGCCCATGATGCGGTGTGTGACGGCAAATGTGCAGGCAATGCAGAGGAATGCAGTCATCGGTGAGTGGGACAGCCTCCGTTTGAGGACAGTTCCAAGACTTTCCAGAGATGCAATAGCCTAAGGCATAGGCGGGGGAGGTGCCGAGAGGGTCTCCCCGCCAACTTTTTAAAATCAGGCGATACAAGGTTGTGTCGCACATTAAACCGGCAAAGACGCCTGTAGGAGCAACAGCTTCTGCAGGGCTTTATTTATAAGCAAAATCAATTTAACGCACGAAGGAGCAGGCGTTAAAATTTTTAAAGCAAAGGAGAAACATCATGGCTACCGGATGCCCGATGATGAAAATGAAGCGCCAGACAGACCACCCCTGTTTTGGCGGAGACCATAGCAAGGCCGGCCGGCTTCACTTGCCGGTTGCACCAGGCTGCAATATCAAGTGCGGTTTCTGTGAACGCAAGTTTGACTGTGCCAACGAGAGCCGCCCCGGTGTGACCAGCAAGGTGCTGAACCCCGGAACAGGCGGTGGAGCGGGTACGGCTGGTCAAGCGACACATGCAGATGAAAGGCGGAGCCCAGCTCAAGGTGGTCGGTATCGCCGGCCCCGGTGACCCGCTGGCCAACCCGAAGACCTTCGAGACCTTTGACAAGGTTAAGCAGGCAGTTCCCGGAGATGACCCTTTGCCTGTCGACCAATGGTCTGCTGCTGACCGAATACCTTCGACAAGCTGCAGCAGGCTCGGCGTGCACAGTATCACGGTGACGATCAATGCCCTGACCCCGGAAACCGGTGCCAAGGTCTACGAGTGGGTCAAATTTCACGGCGAACCGTCTCGATGGTGAAGAGGGCGCGGCCGTACTGCTCAAGCGCCAACTCGACGGCGTGCGCTTTGCGGCAGCGGCCGGCATGATGGTCAAGGTCAACCATGTTTATATCCCCGGTATCAACGACCACGAAACGCTTGATCTGGCGGTGAAGGTGCGCGAACTGGGTGCCGAGATGATGAATATCATCCCGGTGATCCCGATCGGGTTGTTCAAAGATGTTGAACCGCCGTCCGAGGCGGCCATGGAGATGGTTCGCAACCAGGCCGAGTTGATTCTGTCGCAGGCGCGGCATTGCAAGCAGTGTCGGGCCGATGCGGCCGGGGTTGTGGGTCAGGACTTGACCTTCAGGCGCTTTAGCGCCTGAAGGTCAGCTGTAAGTCATGAGCTTTAAGCTATAAGGTTTAACAGCTTGACTTCAAGGAGAATATCATGATGTCTGTTGAACTGATTCCTTTCCTGGCCGTCTGCATCTTTATCGTTGCCATGATGTACGCCAGTGTCGGCCATGGTGGAGCCTCAGGCTACCTGGCCGTGATGGCACTGTTCAGTTTGCATCCGGAGGCGCTCAAGCCGACGGCCCTGCTGCTCAATATCGTCGTGCCGGTGTCGGTACCTACCTCTACTGCAGTGCCAGGCAGTTCTCCTGGCGGATCTTCTGGCCCTTCGTGATCACTTCGATCCCGGCCAGCTTTCTCGGCGGGACCTTCAGCCTGCCGCCGGAACTCTACCGCCCGGCTCTCGGCATGGTGCTGATGTTTGCCGCGTGGCGTCTGTTTGCCCGTCGCAAGCACGATGACTACGATGCCAGCGCACCCAATATCTATCTGGCCATGGTCGTGGGTGGCGCACTCGGATTCGCCTCCGGTCTGATCGGGGTAGGCGGCGGGATCTTCCTCAGCCCTTTGATGATTTTGCTGCGTTGGGCCCGGGTCCGTGAGGTCTCCGGAATCGCCGCGCTGTTTATCCTCGTCAATTCAATCTCCGGACTGCTCGGCCACATGAGTAGCCTGCAGCATGTCCCCGAGTTCGCGCCGCTGCTTGCAGGGGTTGCGCTGCTTGGCGGTACAATCGGTGCGCTCTGCGGCAGCCGTCACTTGCCGGTGGCGACGATTCTGAAAGCGATGTCGTTCATGCTGATCCTGGCCGGGGGGAAGATGTTTCTGATTTGAAAAGAAAGATGAGTAGTGAGTCTACAAAATATGAGTGATGTGAACCAATACACTGACATAATTCGCCAATGGGCGACTGACACAAGGCGCGCAGGAGTCTTGCCCGGGGCCGATGGTACTGGCGAAGTAGGGCTCGAATCGTCCCAGGTCGGCAGTCGTCTGGCGGTGAGATTTGCGCTCAAGGTCGAGTTCGACCGGGTGACTGATGCGCGCTACCAGGTGTTCGGCTGCGGCTTTTCCATGGCGGCCTGCGCCGTTGCTGCGGATATGACCGTTGGCTACCGACTGAGTGATGTCATGAACATCGATGCCGAAAGACTGGATGTTGCCCTTGAAGGCTTGCCGGCCGAGCGACGATACTGCGCAGACCTGGCCACCAAGGCTCTGCATGCCGCGGCGCAAAGCGCCATCGGCGATCAAAGCCTGATTGAAATTTCTATGCCTGGTGCCAGGGAACACGGTCCACGCATTACGGCCAATCATCCCGTTTACGCGGCTTTGATGAGTTCCCGAAAGCCGGTTCACATCTCTGACGAGGATCGCCACCTATTTGCCTGTCTGCTCAGTGTCGCGACTACAGAGCCCTATGAAACGGCTGCTGCACTGGGGCTGGATGACAGTGATGTGACCTCATTACTGATGCTGTGCTTTCCGGAGATCAACCGGCAGGCGTTTGATCTCCATGCGTTCCCTGCCACAGAGAGCCCTCCTGCTTCCAACGGTGAGGTTTTGTCCCTCCTGTATTCCCATGTGCCGACTGGTCTGGGCTTCAACTCACTGATAGTCTCCTGCTGCCTTGCCCGAATCCTGGCCGCTCGCGCGGCATTTCCCGGTCACCTGTGGGTTGCCATGGGGTTGACTGAACGCTCGCAGTTGACTGCTGCGATCCGGAGGCATCTGCCGTCCTTGGCGGAAGCGAACAGCCAGAACATGCGTTGGAAGCGTTATCTTTACAAGCAGGTATGTGATTTAAATGGCGGGACGATGTGCAAGGCGCCTAACTGTGGGGTGTGTAGCGATTATAGCCTCTGCTTTGCAGAAGAGTGATATGAAGTGGAGATGCGAGGTTAAAAGCAAAACCGATTCTCTGATCTCAGAACATGGTGTTTCACTGATCTTCGTGTATCTGCGGCGAAAGAAAGATTGCCTTTGAGATTGTATAAAAATGCATCACCCTGCTTCTTGCCTTGTCCTGTTATCTCCAATATGAAACCATGTAAAAGCCCGTATCCCCGGGCATTAACATACATGGCAAGCCTTTTGCTCTAGTAAAACACCAGTACATCACACCCCTTTACCGCCAAAGTAGCCGGAAAGCCGGTGACCCTCCCAACGACGCGACGGGACGATTTCAATAACGCATTGGAGTCTGCCCATTATGGCAACCAAACCGAAAATCAAAGAACTGCTCGATGAGAGCGCGTGTGCTCACAATAAGACGAAGAAAGTCGCGTGCAATGCACCTAAGCCTGGTGCAACCACTGGCGGCTGTGCCTTTGAAGGGGCGCAGATTGCTCTCTTTCCATACGCCGATGCCGCGCATCTGGTGCACGGCCCCATGACCTGTCTTGGTACCTCCTGGGAAACCCGCACCACCGGCACCAGCTGGCAAGGGCGCGATCTTACCCAGACAGGTTTTACCACCGATGTGTCCCTCAACGACGTGGTTTTCAGCGGTGAGGAGAAACTCGCCAAGGCAATTGATTACATCATTGAGCATTACTCGCCTGAAGCGCTCTTCGTCTATGCCACCTGCGTAACTGCCCTGATCGGCGACGATATTGACCTGATCTGCAAGCGGGCTGCGGAGAAGTACGACGTGCCGATGATCCCTGTGCACGCGCCCGGTTTTGTCGGCAGCAAGAATCTCGGCAGTCGGCTCGGCGGAGAAGCTGTACTGGCTCACCTGATCGGTACGAAAGAACCCGAAGAGACCACTCCGTTCGATATAAATCTGATCGGTGAATACAATGTCACCGGCGATATGTGGCAGTACACACCGCTTCTTGAGGAGCTTGGTATCCGTGTCCTCTCAACCTTGAGCGGCGACGGCCGTGTCGCGCAGATTCGCACCGCACACCGGGCAAAACTCAATGTCATTGTCTGTGCTAAATCGCTGATCTCGTTGACCCGCAAGATGGAAGAGCGCTACGGGATACCTTCAATCTCACTGTCGTTCTATGGCAAGCGGGATACCAGCAAGGGCCTTCTGGCGATCGCCGAAGCCTGGATGATGCCGCTCTCATTAATCGTGCCAGGAAGCTGGTCGCCAGGGAAGAACATAAGCTTGAAGAAAAGCTGGCCCCCTACAGGGCGTTCTTCAAAGGCAAGAAAGCCGTCCTCAATACCGGCGGCAACAAGACCTGGTCAATTGCGGCGGCCCTTCAGGACCTGGGTATCGAGGTGGTGGCGACAGCTGTGAAAAAAGCCACCGAAGACGATCGCGAAAAAGCCCGTCAAACGCTCGGCGAAAAAGGTGTGCTGATGATGAATCCGGGGGCTGAACAGGCCAGGCTGATTGATGAAACAGGTGCGGACCTTTTGCTGGCTGGTGGGCGAAGTCTTTATACGGCAATCAAGAAGGGGATCGCTTTTGCCGACGTCAACCAGGAAAAGAAGAAGAGCTATGGTGGCTATGACGGGTTGCTCAACCTGGCCGAGGACCTGAAGAATGCCATGCAGAACCCGGTCTTCAGGAATGTTGCGCGGAGGGCGCCATGGGAAAAGTAATTCACAAAAGCAGTAAACCATTGCAAGTCAACCCGTTCAAGCTCAGCCAGCCGATGGGAGCAACCCTGGCTTTTCTCGGTATCGACAAGTGCATGCCGCTGATGCATGGCGGGCAGGGTTGCACCAGCTTTACCAAGGTGTTTTTCACGCGACATTTTTGCGAGCCGATTGCGATCCAGACCAGTGCTGTGACCGACGCCATCGCAGTCCTCGACGGCGGCGACTACAGCATCGTCGAGTCGGTGAAGAACATTACGAAAAAAGTCACGCCGAGCCTGATCGGCCTGCACACGACGGGGCTGCCGGAAACCAAGGGCGATGATATCGCGCGGTGTCGCCCGGCAGATCGAATTTCCGATGGTGCATGTCAATACCCCGGACTATGAAGGAGGCCTCGAGAGCGGCTGGGCGAGAACCTGCAAGGCGATGATCGAGCAGCTGGTTGAACCAACTGAAATAGTCGACGACAATAAGCTGGTCCTGTTGCCACATGTCAGCCTGCAGCCAATCGAGGTAGAGAAGATCAAGGAGTTCATAGAAAGCTTCGGTTTCAATGTCTTCGCCGTTCCGGACCTGTCGACCTCCCTCGATGGCCATCTCGGCGAAAAGCAGGCCGCGCTCTCCAGTGGCGGGATTTCCGTTGATGATCTTCGAGCCCTCGGTGATGCTGGTCTGGTTCTGAGCGTCGGAGATTCAATGCAGAGTTGTGCGTCATCCCTGCAGGAGAAGAATACGGAGATGAGGCATTATCACTTTGCACATTTGCACGGACTTGAAGCGACCGATGCTCTGGTTAAAGTTCTGCTGACCGAAACCGGCTTCTTTGGCCCGCCTCTCACGGTCGCTCGTTGGCGCAGGCGTCTGCAGGATGCCATGCTTGACAGCCACTTTTCCCTGGGCCAGACACGGTTCCTGGTTGCTGCTGAGCCTGACCAGCTGTCAGGCCTTTGCCAGACGTTGCACGATTCCGGAGGCAGGGTGACGGTCGCAATCTCGACGGTTGATTCCACACAGTTGGAGAACCTCCAGGCGGAGCAGGTGATGGTTGGTGATCTCGAGGATGCAGAGCTTATGGCCGATGAGTACGATGTCATTATCGGTAACTGTCACTGTGAAGCCCTGGCCCACCGGCTGGGCAAGGGACTGGTCCTCAGAGGTTTTCCGAACTGGGAACAGGTGGGCAATGCGCTAAAGAACGACGTATTATACGAGGGCGGGTGCTACCTGCTGTTTGAAACTGCAAATACTGCCTCGGCAGCTCGTAATGAGGTGCAACATGTATGAGCCTGGTCCGTCGGGAATCGTTATTGATGATACGACGCTGCGCGATGGTGAACAGACCGCAGGTGTTGTCTTCAGCCTCGAGGAAAAGATTCGCATCGCCCGCATGCTTGACGAGATCGGGGTCGGTGAGGTCGAGTGCGGGATCCCTGCGATGGGAGCTGATGAACAGGCATCGGTCAAGGCTCTCGTCGATCTTGGCCTGAACGCACGCCTGATCACATGGAATCGTGCGGTCGTCTCCGATATCCAGGCCTCCATCGATAGTGGCGTCAAAGCCGTCGATATCTCCCTGTCGGTCTCAGATATCCATATTAAACACAAATTGCGCAAAGACCGTTTCTGGGTCAAGGAACAGCTCAAAAGGGCGCTCGATTTTGCCAAAAAACATGATCTCTATGTCTCCGTTGGCGGAGAAGATTCGAGTCGTGCCGACCTCGACTTTCTCGTCGAACTGATGACCATTTCACAGGACCTGGGCGCTGACCGCTTCCGCTTCTGTGACACGCTCGGCATCCTTGACCCCTTTGCAACATACGACAAAGTTCACTATCTGGTCGAACGTTCCGATCTGGACCTGGAGGTTCACACCCATAACGATCTCGGCATGGCGACGGCCAATGCAATAGCCGGAATTCGAGCCGGAGCCAGATTTGTCAATACGACTGTAAACGGTCTCGGTGAACGGGCGGGAAACGCTGCTCTCGAAGAGGTGGTGATGGCGCTCAAACACGCCTGTCATATTGATTTGCCGATTGCTACCGGCCGTTTTGTTGAACTGTCCAAATTAGTCGGTGAGGCCAGTTGTCGACCGGTACCGGAATGGAAAGCGGTTGTCGGAGAAAAAGTATTTTCCCATGAATCCGGACTCCATGCCGATGGTGTCATCAAGTATCCCGGTAACTATGAAGGTTTCGACCCTGCCGAAGTTGGTTTGAGCAGGCACATGGTGATTGGCAAACATTCCGGGAGACATGGCCTGCAAGACCGCCTCAGAAGTCTCGGCATTCATCTTGAGCTGTTGGAGGCAGATACTTTCCTGGCCAAGGTAAGGAACATTGCGCAGTTGAAAAAGTGCCCATTGTCTGACAAAGACCTGGTGCGACTCTATGATGCCGATCGGGAGGTCGCATGATCGTGTATAATTTCTGAGCCAGTTCCCTGAAACAAAAACGCCGCTGGACAGATCATCGTCCAGCGGCGTTCTGCGTTTATCCCTGTCTGGTTAACTCAGCTTTTCGCAATCAGCTTCTTCAGCTCCTCACTGTCCGGCTTGACCAGCTCCTTGACTCTTTCCGCAGCCACCTGGGCGACGATGATCTCGCCAACCTCGGTACGGATTTCTTCGTACAGGCCGAGTCCCCGCATCCCCTCGGCCTGGAACTGGTTGTCCTCGGTCGGGGTGACGTAGTGGACCGACACGGCCTTGTAACGATGGATGAGGAACAGCGTGATCAGGGTCATCAGGCGCTTCTTGCGGAAGTCCTCGTTAAAGGTGTTCTGGTCGCGGATCGAGAGCATGTTGCGCTCACGACGATCCTGCAGGACGGCGAAGATAATGTTCGCCATTTTCGCATTCTTGCTGTCGACGAGTGTTAACTCGAG
This sequence comes from uncultured delta proteobacterium, assembly GCA_963723355.1. GTDB lineage: Bacteria > Desulfobacterota > Desulfuromonadia > Desulfuromonadales > BM103 > JAFDBW01. The sequence goes on along the minus strand of CAVRQQ010000027.1, from coordinate 16,037 downwards.
CAGCTCCGAACCAGCCGTATGCGGTCTGAGCGTGACCCGCAGGTCTGAATCCAGTTTATAGTGTCCGGCCCAGTGCTTGAGCCAATCCTCAAGACGTTTTGGCGGGACTTCGGTTTCGATCAGGTGCTGGTACTGGGTCGAACCCTTGCCCATCGCCTTGGTCGTCGCAGTGCCGCCGGATACAGCCATCAAGCCGGCATCTGAGCGCGGCCCGCCGACGTAGGTTTGCGGCGTCTTGTAAGGCGAATCGACCAGTCTCAGCTTGCGCTGCAGACGGGCCAGGGCGAGCATGCCGTCTTCCTTGAGGGCGCGGGCAAACTCCTCGCCCGCCATGCCATCGACCTGGTGGCCACCGTAGGTGATGAAGTTGAAGACGAAGCCCAGCTTGCCGAGTTCCGCCGGGAAGGCGCTCATTTCTTCTTCGCTCATGCCGGTGGAGTCCCAGTTAAAGGAGGGCGAGAGGTTGTAAGCCAGCATCTTGTTCGGGTAGACGGCATGGATAGCGTCGGCGAAGATCTTCGCATCGTGGAGGTCGGCGGTCTTGGTCTCCATCCACAGAATATCTGCAAAGGGAGCCACGGCCAGCGATTTGGCGATGGCGTAGGGGATGCCGCCCTTGACCTGGTAGTAGCCTTCCGGGGTGCGGGCAATGTCGCAGTTCCAGATGATGTTGAAGCCCATCGAGCGGGCTTTCTGACGCGCTTCGACGAAAGAAGCCTGTTCGACGAAAGCGTTCCATTCCTCGACGCTCATCGGCAGTTCAGCGCCTTCGTCGTGGTGGAAGGCCATGACGTCGGCAACCGCCTCACCGTAGGTCTTCATGCTGGCTTCCATCTGCCAGAGGTCGAGCAGGCGGGTCGCCGCATCATCGAGAGCGGCATTGATCACAACCGTGCTGTGATCCGGCAACGCCTTGATCGCAGCGTCGATTTCTGCCGAGAGACCGTTCTTGTTCAGCCATTCATCGGCTTTCGGCATAAGCCTCGTCGGAGATACGGTACATCAGGTGGCCATTGATCTCCGGCACCCCCTTGGCGTGGAACTGGCGCATGATGGCGAGGAAGGCCGTCTTGTAGTTGGGGATGTTGGTGTTGGTGGCGCCCAGGATGAAGCGATGATCGCGCTCATCGCCGCGGCCGTCGAGGAAGGTCGCCGCCTCGGCGTCGGTCCGTGCGACGATAATTCCTGGCACGCGCATAACGTCAAGCTGAAAGCGTGCCGCGTTCAGGCGTTTGATCTGCTCGTCTACCGGTACCAGCACCTTGCCCGCCTGGTGGCCGCACTTTTTCACGCCCGGTTTCTGGTCTTCGATGTGATAGCCCGGGACACCGACTTCAACGAAACGCCGGACCAGGTTGCGCACATGAGCGTCGCCGCCATGACCGGTGTCGGCATCGGCGATGATGAACGGGCGATAGTCGACCTCGGGAATCCGGCTGCGCTCCTTTTCGCTCATGCGCAGGCGCAGGAAGTACTGGTTACGGTCCGCGGCGAGCAGTGCCCTGACCAGCGGTGCCGCTTCATCGGGGACCTGGCTCAGGGGGTAGCTGGCCAGGTCGGGGCCGGGGTCTTCATTGGCCGAACCCTTGGCTGAAGTGGCCCAGCCACCGAGGTAGATCCCTTCGATCCCCATGCGCTTGATGGAAACGGCCTGACCGGGCGAGTAGGGGCCGAAGGTGGTGATTGACTTGCCGTCGTTGAACAATTCCAGCAGGCGGTCGTAGAAGGCCGCCGCGGCGTCCCGTGCAATCGTGTAGTCGACCGGGATGGTGCCGCGCTGCTCGACCACCTGGTCCGGTGTATAAAGGCGCAGGATGTTCTCGAAACGCGGGTTGGCAAACCAGTCTCGGGTTGCCTTGACGTCATCAGCAAATGTGTTCATTTTGTTCTCCCGTTTATACTAGCGGCCTTAAGCCGGTAAAGTGTCCAGGTTTTCAGTGATACGAGTGCCCTCTTTCTTGAAAGCCTCCATATACCGGCTGATGCGTTGTTTGGCCACATCGAGGTCGTGGTTGTTCAGGTTGATATTCAGCAGGTCGATGTACCAGGGGGCCTTGACGTCATCCAGAACATAGGCTTCGACGATAGCACGGGCAATCGGCAGCGTGGTGTTCTTGGAATTGTCGTGTACGTCACGATTGCTTGCGGCCTGCAACTTGGCGTATTCCTCGTCGAGCAGGCGGGCAAAAATCTCGACACTGAAGACATCACCAGCGTTCAGGCCGGTTTCAGGGTCGTCCTCGGTGAGGGCGGCGCCCTTGTGAATCCACTCCCAGAGGATGCTCAGGCGTATCTCACCGGTCGCCATGTCCTCCATCAGGTAGAGGATGTCATCGTTGCCGAAAAAGTCCGCCGGCTTCAGGGCTGCTGCCTGTAGCCCCTGGCCGAAGGCGTTGCCGTACTGCAGTGCAACGCTCAGCAGGTTGCGGGCTCCTCGCACAGTCCGGGGGGCAGGTTCGATCAAGGTCAGGCCGGCTGCGTCCTCATCGGTATAAGTCAGGGGCGGGAATTTGCGACCGCTCTGGTTGTCTTCGCCGACTTCTTCCCAGACCGGTCGGATGATGTGGGCCATCTTCCAGTGCGCGATCCACTTGCCGCAGGCACCTTCCTGCTGCTCACGTACGGCACCGGCCTTGGCCTTCTTCATGCTGTTGGCAACGCCTTCTTTCGAACCGACCGGGATGTTCGGCTCCATGCCGCCCTGCCAGAGGGCGAAGTTGCCGTTGGCGTCCGGGGTGTTGACGGCCCGACGAACGCGGTCCTCGTAGTTGCGCATGTAGCCGTAGGTCATAACGATTGATTCGATGTTGGGATTAATGAAACCCGGATCCCAGCAGTTGGCATCGGAGACGCTGTTGATGTAGTCCCAGCGCCCGGTGTTGAAACCGACGAAATGCAAACCGAGCGCCGCCCTGATTTCCATCAGCTGGAAGGTCTGCTCAAGCTGTTCCACCAGCACGTATACCTTGATTGTGCCCTCGTCCAGCCCCAGGTAGCTTTCCAGTGCAGTGAGCAGCCGGTTCCAGTACCCGGCCTCCTCGGCGGTCTGGATTTTCGGCAGGTAAAGGACAATTGAAGAACCGGCAGCCTGCAGGACTTTATAGTTGTTGACCACATACAGGGTCATGTCGGTGATCGATGCAGAAAACGATTCACCATCCAGACGAATGTGGCGGTCATCGAGATGCAGTCCGCGAGCGCGGAAGATCTTGGTGGTAAAATCAAGCTGCTCGCGCCAGTCGGAGATAATCTCGCGACCGAAGAAGTCACGCGCCCAGGCATTCATCTCTGCCGAGACAGCTTCGGCGACTTCGAGAAACTGCGGGTCGCGGGCAATCGCCAGCTTGAGGCTGCGCTGGTTGTCGAGCGACATGGTGGTGATCTGGCCGAGCGCGTCTTCACCATCAAACATCCAGCCGTCGGCGCCTGAGAGCAGGGCGTAGGCGACGTTACGCAGGTTGGCTTTGACCGGGGAATTCGGCTTGGCAGCGGGCCCTGTGCCCTGCAGCCACTGGCGTTGGAGGTCGTGCGGGATCACCGCACCGACGAAGTTGCCGTCGCGGGCGTCCTGGACGCGAATTCCGGTTCCCTCGATTACGCTGTCTGCCGGCAGAAAGCCGATTGGCTTGCGATCGTGCATCCGGCTGAGGCGGCGCTTGGTGCGCTCGTCCATCAAGCGTTTCTGTTCGACATTGTATTGTGACATGTGAGCGAGTGCTGCGAGCACTTCGGGGGTGTAAATATCAGAATAATCGTTGGCCAGGTTGTCCCGAATTTGCAGACCCGGGCCCTGGTTGGATGTTGCGGTTGAACTCATCGGTTCCTCCCTCAGTACAGTAAAATCGATTTTGTTGACGAAACAGGCGATACCCTCTAAATATGACTAATTTAGTCAATTAATGTATTTTCAGGTTTCAGTCAATAACTTTCTTGATATTTGTAAACTTTTTACCGTTATCAGAACAACCCCCTCATGAAATGGAGCGGGGGAAGTCTGCAGGTGACTTCCCCCGCTATTTGCGAACGGTGGTGGACAAGCTCAGGCGAGAGCCTTCTGCATGGCCGGCAGGGCGACACCCGTATTGATTTCGGCACCCATATCCCCCAGAACAGACTCAAGTGCGCCAACGCACAACAGGATGTTCTCGGCGCGACTGGCGTGGCCCATGAGACCGATCCGCCAGACCTTTCCGGCCAGCGCGCCGAGCCCGGCGCCGATCTCCAGGTTGTACTCGTTGAGCAGTCGGCTGCGAACCGTCGCATCGTCAACTCCGGCGGGAATGGTGACGGCGTTCAGTTGCGGTAGACGGTCAGGCTCCTTGACGATGAATGACAGCCCCATTGCTTCAAGGCCTGCTCTGAGCGCCAGGTGGTTCTTCCGGTGGCGCGCCCAGGCTTGTTCCAACCCCTCCTCCTTGAGAATCAGCAGCGCTTCGTGGAGGGCATAGAGGGCGTTGATCGGGGCGGTGTGATGATAGGCCCGCTTGGCCCCCTCCCCCCAGTAGCCCATAACCAGATTGAGATCCATGAACCAGCTCTGTACCTTGGTCTGTCGATTGCGGACCTTTTCCAGGGCGCGTTCGTTGAAGCTGACCGGGGCAATGCCGGGAGTGCAGGAGAGACACTTCTGTGACCCGGAGTAGATGGCATCGATGCCCCATTCGTCAACCTTGACCGGGGTCCCGCCAAGCGAGGTGACGGTGTCGACGATCGTCAGACAATCGTGCTGGTGGGCAAGCTTGACCAGTGTCGCCACATCGGACTGGGCTCCCGTAGAGGTCTCGGCATGGACCATCGCGACGATCCTGGCGTCGTCGTGAGCCTTGAGGGCGTCTTCGAGCTTGTTGATATCGATGGCGTCTCCCCAGCTGTCTTCGACCACCACGGCAATCCCTCCGCAGCGCTCGACATTTTCCTTCATGCGTCCGCCGAAGACACCGTTCTGGCAGACGACCACCTTGTCACCCGGTTCCACCAGGTTGACGAAACAGGTTTCCATCCCGGCCGAACCGGGAGCGGAGACTGGCATGGTCATGGCGTTCCTGGTCTGGAAAGCATATTGGAGAAGTTCCTTGAGCTCATCCATCATGCGGATAAAAGCCGGGTCCAGGTGGCCGATGGTCGGGCGCGACAGGGCCTCGAGCACTCTCGGGTGAACATCGGATGGTCCAGGGCCCATCAGGGTACGAACAGGTGGATTGAATGTTTGCATGGGGATTCCTTCTGGCGAAAGTTTTTAGTCGGCATCATTGATCGGCGCAGGCAGTCCCGCGCCCTGAATATCAGAGCAAGAATACCGTTTTATGCCGAAGGGTCAAGAGGTGCTTGCCATCTACCCGCGAAGATTGATATTCCTTTATCCGTTGACTTGCCTTTGTGCCCCTCAGAGGTCATAATGCACAGGTTGCCAGACAGAGCTTTTGCAGAGGTTTGCAGGTGGCGCACTGTTCCGCTGAGAGTGAAATGGAAAAATCCCCCTGGATATGTCATGTCTGCGATTTCAAATCGGCGGACACCGAAAGCCAGGCCTGCGATCTCTGTTTTCGGGTGACCTGTGAATTGCACCTGCGTCCTGCCTCTGTCTACAACAAGGACAACGGCCTCTATGAAACGGCCAGGGTCTGCATAGTCTGTGGCAGCTCGAAGATGTGAGCCAGCTGATGAAACTGATCGATCTGCCGGGGCGGGCCATCGGGTCCGCCTTGTTTGTTGAAATGTGGTCTAAGGTCTGCCAAAACGTACGTATCAATTTATAAGGATATAGCCTGATTATGAGTTTTGCTGATGAAAAAATCCTCCTGTTCGACGGTGCCTGCGGCACCAACCTGCAGGAGATGGTGATACCTGATGAAGCCTGGCAGGGATGTGAAGGGTGCAACGAGCTTCTCAACCTGACGGCTCCGGAAACGATCGTCGCCCTGCACGAATCATTTCTCGATGCCGGGGCAATGGTGGTGGAAACCAACACCTTTGGCGCCAGTTCCATCGTGCTTGACGAATATGATCTTGGTGACCGGGTTATCGAGATCAACCGTGCCGCGGTTGCCAATGCCCGCGCCGCGATCGGCGATCGATCGGGTCGCTATGTGGCCGGCTCGGTCGGACCGACCACCAAGCTGCCGTCGCTCGGCCATATCTCCGTGGAGGAGTTGTCCCGGTCACTGGCCGAGCAGATCCGGGCGTTGGTCGAAGCCGGTGTCGATGCCATTGCGATTGAAACCTGCCAGGATTTGTTGCAGGTAAAGACGGCCCTGGTTGCCTGCTTCGAGGTGCTCGAAGAGCTTGGCCGGGAGGTGCCGGTGCTGGTCTCGGTGACGATGGAACGTCAGGGGACCATGCTGGTCGGCAGCGACATCGCGGCCATCTGCGCCACACTCGAGCCCTTCCCGATTTTCTCCCTCGGGCTCAACTGCGCGACCGGGCCAAGCGACATGGCTTCGCATATTCGCTATCTCAGTCATAACTGGCCGCAGCGCATCTCCTGCATGCCGAACCAGGGTCTGCCGGAAGTGGTGGACGGCAAAACCCATTACCCGATGACGCCTGATGATTTTGTCCATCACATGGCCCAGTTTGTCGAACAGGATGGTGTCAGCGTTATCGGCGGCTGCTGTGGCACGACCTCTGAACATATCCGCCAACTTGCTGCGGCTTGCGCCGATTTGACTCCGGCAGCACGGGAGGTGACGGTATGAAACCTTCACTCTCCAGTCTCTACCAGGCCGTCGAAATCGGTCAGGAAATCCCACCGCTTTTAATCGGCGAGCGTTCCAATCCGAACGGCTCGAAAAAGTTCCGCGAGTGTCTGTTGGCTGACGATTTTGATGGCTGTCTGCGGATCGGCCTGGACCAGGAGGCCAAGGGCGCCCAGGTCCTCGATATCTGTGCGGCCTACGTCGGTCGGGACGAACTTGCCGACCTGACCCGGCTGGTCAGAATTCACGCCGAATCGCTGAAGATCCCGATCATGATCGATTCGACCAACGCTGACTGCATCGAGGCCTGTCTGAAAATCTATCCCGGCCGATGCATCATCAACTCGATTAATCTCGAAGATGGTGGCAAGACCCTCGACAGGGTCTGTCGGTTGGCGAAGAAGTACGGCGCGGCAGTGGTCGCTTTGACCATCAACGAGCAGGGCATGGCCATGACTGCCGACGAGAAGGTCGAGACGGCGCGGCAGATTTACGATCTGGCAGTCGGCAAGCACGGCCTGCGTCCCCAGGACCTCCTGTTTGATCCGCTGACCTTCACTATCGGTGCCGGTGATCAGAACCTGCTCGATGCTGCGATCCAGACGCTGGATGGGATCCGGCGGATCAAGGCCGAGCTGCCCGGGGTCTATACGCTGCTCGGATTAAGTAACATTTCCTTCGGCCTGCCCGCCGCTGCGCGCAAGATCCTCAATTCCGTGTTCCTGCACGAGGCGATTGAGGTGGGTCTCGATGCGGCGATTATCGATGCCGGCAAGATCCTGCCGTCTGGCACAGATCAGCGAAGAGGATCGCGTCTTCTGCCGAGACCTGATCTATAACCGTGACCAGGGCGCGGAAAAATCACCGCTGATGCGTTTCATCGATCATTTCTCCGCACGTGTTGATGGCGATGACGAGGATGAATCGGAGGATAAACGTCCTGAAGAGGCTTTGCACGAGAAGATCGTGCGTGGCGACAAGGACGGCATCGAGGATATCCTGGCCGTGCTGCTCGACCGTTACCCGCCGCTCGACATCGTCAACCAGATCCTGGTGCCGGCGATGCGTCATGTCGGTGAGCTGTTCGGCAAGGGAGAGCTGCTGCTGCCCTTCGTGCTGCAATCGGCGGAAGCGATGAAGAAGAGTGTCGCCTGGCTGGAGCCGCATATGCAGAAGGTCGACCAGGAAGAGGGGACCAAGGTCCTGCTCGCCACCGTCCAGGGTGATGTCCACGATATCGGCAAGAACCTGGTCGATATCCTGCTCTCCAATAACGGTTACAAGGTCTTCAATATCGGCATCAAGGTGCCGGCCGAGACGATCATCGCCAAGGCTCGCGAACTGGACGTGGACATGATCGGGCTCTGCGCGGTCTGCTGGTGAAATCGGCGATTGTCATGCAGGAGAGCATGCCGCAATACCGCGAAGCAGGACTCAAGATCCCGATCCTGCTCGGTGGCGCCGCCCTTACCAGCGATTTTGTGGCCACCTCGTGCGTGCCGAATTACGATGCTCCTGTGGTTTATTGTGCGGATGCCTTCGCCGGACTCAAGGCGCTGAAAGATTTCGAAGCAGGGCAGCTGACCGCGACCGTTGCCGCGCCGAAGAATGGCAAGGCACGGATGAAGCCGGGAGTGAAGGACGTCAATATCGATCGCAGCCACCCGGTGCCGGAACCGCCTTTCTACGGACTGCGCCATGTCGTCGACATCGATCCGGCCAAGCTGTTTCCCTATGTCAATCAACAGGCGCTCTTCCGCGGGCGCTGGGGCTACCGTCGCACCTCCAGTTCCAGTGCGGAAGAATATGCCGAGCTGATGCGGACAACGGTCACTCCGCTTTACGAACAGCTCAAAGCACGTGCGATTCAGGAAGGGCTGCTGCAGCCTAAGGCGGCCTATGGGTATTTCCGCTGTTACAGCGAAGGAGACACGGTGTTTGTTGAATCCGGTGATGATGTCATGGCATTCGAGTTCCCGCGGCAGCAGTCACCACCGCATCTCTGTATTGCCGATTACTACCGGAGTCGCGAGGAAGGTGGTGATGTGGCGGCCTTCTTTGTCGTGACGATCGGTGACCGCATCGCGGCCGAAACCAAGCGCCTGTTTGAGGCAGACGCCTACCATGATTACCTGATGCTGCACGGCTTCAGTGTCGAAGTGACCGATGCCCTGGCGGAATACTGGCACGAAGAGATGCGTCGCGAGCTTGGCATCGACAGAGAAAAACCTGCAGATATGACCGGCTATGTCACCCAGGGCTACCAGGGGTCACGTTACGGTTTCGGCTATCCTGCCTGTCCCGATCTCGATGCTCATACGATGCTCTTTAAACTGCTTGAGCCGGAAGCGATCGGGGTGACGCTGACGGAGACGATGGAGATGGTCCCCGAAGTGAGCACCTCGGCGATTATTGCCCATCATCCACAGGCGAAGTATTTTGCGGTTTAAGATCGAAGCGCGAAGCGGGAAGTGCGAGGCGCGAAAAACCATTCAATTATCAGGAGGGCTAGAATGCGATATATCTGTGCGAATTGTGGTTACATCTACGATCCGGCTCAAGGGGATCCGATGAACGACATCCCACCGGGAACGGCCTTTGCTGATCTGCCCGACAACTGGGTCTGTCCGCTGTGCTACGCCGACAAGGATACTTTTGACCCGTTGGATTGATGAAACTGTGATGAGGTGATCAGTGACGGGTTTATTAAGATCGGAGACACATTGGTCCTGTGTCCCCATCCCAGGTGTTTTGCCTGCCCCCTGCATCCCGGTTAAACAAGCTTCTGCTTTAAAGAATTCCTTCCAGGTATTTGACCAGGTCAATGCGAATCGGCATGAAATAGATGTTTGAGCCGGTTTGTCCGGCGAAGGCCAGGGCTTCCTTGGCCAGCCGCCGGTTCCATTCCAGGGTCGGCTCGAAATCCGGCGGAAAGATCGCGTTGTTGAGGTTGTCCCAGTAATCCTTGCTGCGCTCACTCATGACCGGACTGATCCCCCAGAAGACATCCAGCCCTGCCAGCAGGTCGTGGTAGATTTCCATCAGGCGCAGGTCAAAGAAGGGCTGGGTGAAAAACCCGTCCGCGCCGGCGTCAACCTTGCGCTTGACATAGTCGAGCTCGGTCTTGATGCCGGTCCGGTAAGGATCGATGCCGGCGATAAACCTTGAGCGAGGGCATCGCTGCCTTGAGTGCTCGAATCAACTCGATTGACGAGGTGCGGTAGACCCTGCGGGACATGTCCTGCGGCTGGTCTCCGGCGATCACCAGCACCGTATCAATGCCAGCCTGAGCAAAGTCGTCAACCAGGGGAAACGGCTGACGCAGGTCGAAATCGATGGCACGCAGGTGAGGGATGGCGTGGGGGAAGAACGCCTTTGCCTGGCTGCAGGCATCCCAGCTGCGCAGCGGGAACTTGAGCAAGTCGGGAATGTTGATCGTTTCGACCGCCGGGAAATGCTCACGGATCGATTGCATCTCTTGCTGCAACGATTCAGGGTCCCGCGGGACGAGTTCGATAGAGAGTGTGCTCAAAAGGTGCTCCTGTTAATCCTGATCTGTGCGTTAAAGTCTGACGCTATATTAATCTGCCCGCCCGACGATGGCAACCTTGCTTCTGCAGGGGCGACAAATTGACGCTTGTTCGGCGCCTGTTAAAGTAACATGAAACGGTGACCGTTTTGTCACGGAGGAAAACCATGCCAGTAACCATTGCTTTTGACGTCTATGGCACCCTGATTGACACGGCCGGGATCGTTGCGGCGCTGCGGGAACATCTCGGCGAGAAGGCCGGTGCTTTTTCCGATCTCTGGCGGGCCAAGCAGCTCGAATACTCATTCCGCAGGGGGCTGATGCAGAATTACCGGGATTTTTCCGTCTGTACCAGCAATGCTCTCGATTTCTGCTGTGCGACCCTCGAGGTCGAGATGAGCGCCGAACAGCGGACCCGATTGCTTCATGCATATCGCTACCTGCCAGCTTTCCCGGATGTCGAACCGGCCCTGGTGAAGTTCCGGGAGACCGGTTGCCGCCTCTATGCGTTTTCCAATGGCAAACCGGACGATGTCCGCAACCTGTTGCAGCATGCCGGGATCGACGTGCTCCTCGACGGTGTGGTCAGCACGGATGAAATCAAGAGCTTCAAGCCAAACCCTGGTGTCTATGCGCACTTTCTGCGCAAATCAGGGGCGTGCGGAGCTGATGCCTGGTTGATTTCCGGGAACCCCTTCGATGTGATCGGTGCCATCTCTGCCGGGATGCATGGCGCCTGGGTGAAACGGAATGCGCAGGTGGTCTTTGATCCCTGGGAGATTCAACCGTCACTGACAGTTACAAGTCTTGTCGAACTTTTCGAAGCGTTCAGCTGTTAATGCATGATGACCGGATAGCCGAAAAATTCTCGGGGTCTCCAGGCGTAGATTGAAAAAAAAGCCCCACAGTCAGGAGGGCGACTGTGGGGCAACGGGTTCTATGGGTTTACTTTTTGGAGGGTAGAACATGAAGAAGTATGTTCTGTTGATGGATATATTACTCTTTTGGTCAGGTTTGTCAAGGGTAAAAATAAAAATAAAATAAATCTTGCCACCGGTTATCAGTAACAACATTCTGTGGGTCAAAGAATCCCCCAAATATCGCTGTCCTCAGGAAGACGAGCCTCCATTTGGAGCCTTGTGCAAGCTGTGTGAAGTGTCCCGGCTCCCCTGACTTTTTTCGGTGGACACGATTTTTTGCTTATATCCCTACCAATAAAAAGCCTGATTTATTCTAAAAGGTTGTTTAAAATCCCCGCCAAATAACGGTTCTCTCATTTTCAAGCACAAGGGTAGGCGCTCAACATCCCGACAATATGATTCATTACGAGGTGGCATATAAGATGCATTAAAATCTTACAGTACTGTTAAACATGGTGCAACTGTCACAGGCCGGCCTCATGGGAAGGCTTATTTGATAATGAATTCTACTTTCTAGGCAGACGTTCCCACCTAACGGAAGCCACCTTTACGACGACATAAAACGAAATCCATAGATGCGCGATTAAACATCATTGCCGATTTTTAAAGACACGGCCAAATTGTTTATTCACTATTGCTAGGTAGGGAAAATACAATGTTAAAGAAAATCTCAATCGTCCTTCTGATCATCATTAACATTGCGCTGGCATGCAATCAGGATGTCATGGCAGGCCAGGTTGTAATGTCTCACAAAATCAATCAGGCTCCTTCGATTGATGGTGTTGAGACAGAAGATGTATGGAAGAATGTTGAAGCAGTGAAAACATTTGATCCAATCGCTGATGTGGAGATTCGAATTAAATCTGTATACAATGACTCGACAATTTTTTTTCTCATCAGTTTTCCTGACAAAGATGAATCAAGGTCACATCGGAGTTGGGTTTGGAACAAAGAAAAAGCGATGTATGAGGAAGGCCCGGACAGGGAAGATGTCTTCGTCTTCAAGTGGAAACTGGACGATTTGACTGACGACCTGAGTATTTACAGCGATGAATCTTATGAGGCCGATACATGGTACTGGAAAGCTTGTAGAACTGACCCTGTGGGGTTTGCTGATGACAAAATTCAGCGCCTATTCAACTATCCGACAAAAGACAGTTTTGCAGTAACATCGAAGTCCAAAAAGACAATGTATATAAAACGAGAAGGCGATTCAGGGCTCAGTGCATATAAGACGAATATATTCATTGACTATGCGGGCGATACTATTCAGCGCTATAGGTTGAGGCAACCCCAGTCAAGTCGGGCAGATATAAAGGCAAAAGGCGTATGGACAGATAGGCGCTGGACGATTGAATTTGCAAGGGCATTGGATACAGGTAACAACGATGATGTGAGTTTTAAAGATTTGCAGAAAACTTATGGATTTGGAGTCTCTCGATATGAAATTGCGGGCCGTCCTGTTGAGATGGGTTCAGAACAGCCACTATTTGGCTCCGGTGATATCACAGAAGTATTAACTCTGGAATTCAAATAATCAGTTTTTATCCAAACACAATTCCCTGATGTGATTTTGACGTGAACTCTTCAAAAAAACAATTATTATCATTTAAAGCTTTCCGAAACTTATGCTTCGGGTCTTTAATCGCTCTGAATTTTTTTGGAGGGCTGTTTTTTTATAATACGTTTCAAAATATTATTGAAACCATGGCTTCGCCGATTCAAGAGCAGAGACCCTACCTGAGTAAAATAATCAATCTTCAGAAATCTCAAGGCTTCCCTGAAACAACGAATCGTTTATAATGCCTGCATCTGTTTAAGTTTATCCATAGGCCTTATTAAGAATCCTTGGAGTGAAAAATGTCCAGTTCGCTTGGGACCCTGTTCCGGGTCAGTACTTTCGGTGAGTCACACGGTATTGGCGTCGGTGCCATAGTAGACGGCTGCCCGGCCGGTTTGCCGCTGTCCGAGGCCGATATCCAGCCACAGCTAGACAGGCGACGTCCGGGCCAGAGCGACCTCACCACGCCGCGTGAAGAAGCTGACCAGGTGACAATCCTTTCCGGAGTTGAAAATGGTTTGACCCTGGGCACGCCAATCGGCCTGCTGGTGCACAACAAGGACCAGCGTCCGGGCGATTACGGCGAAATGGACCTGGTGCCGAGGCCATCGCATGCCGATTTCACCTACCAGGCCAAGTACGGTATCCGCGCCAGCAGCGGCGGTGGCCGGTCCAGCGCCCGGGAGACCATCGGCCGGGTGGCAGCCGGGGCGATCGCGGAAAAGATTCTGCGTGAAGAGTGGGGCGTGGAGATCGTCGCCTGGGTGAGTTCCGTTGGTGCCGAAGAGGCCGTCAATGTCGATGTTGACAGCGTGAGCCGCGACCAGGTTGATAGCAACCTGTCGCGCTGCCCGGACAAACCTTCGGCGGCGCGGATGGAAGCGCTGGTGCGCGAGGTTCTGGAGGCCAAGGATTCGGTCGGCGGTGTGGTCAGCTGTGTCTGCCGGAATCTGCCGGCCGGCTGGGGCGAGCCGGTGTTCGACAAGCTCGACGCGATGCTCGCCCAGGCGATGCTGTCGCTGCCGGCGACCAAAGGCTTTGAGATCGGCTCGGGGTTTGCCGGTACCCGCCTGCGCGGTTCCCAGCATAATGATCCTTTCGTCCAGAAAGGCAAGCGCCTGGGTACGCTGACCAATTATGCCGGCGGCACCCTCGGCGGCATCTCCAGCGGCGAGCCGGTCCTGTTCCGGGTGGCGTTCAAGCCGGTCGCAACAATCGGCCAGTCTCAGCAGACAGTCGACTTCGATGGCAAACCGGTCATTCTCGAGGCCAAGGGCCGTCACGACCCCTGCGTGGTGCCGCGTGCCGTGCCGATCGTCGAGTCGATGGCGGCGCTGGTGCTGCTTGATTTAGCGCTGAGGCAGAAAACCAGAAGCGCATAATAGCGCTTCTGGTTTTAGGTCTAAGCCATAAGCTTTCAGGTAAAACCATAATCGTTGTTCAACCGTTGGTCTTTCAGGCTTAATCGCTTACCGCTTTGCATTGTAATGTTATCGGCGTTTCTGCGCCCCCTGCCACAGGATGTTGTTTCATGTCAAAATCAATTGATCCCCGCCAAACCCTGCAGGAGGTGTTTGGCTACTCCGAATTCCGTGCACACCAGGAACCGATCATCAAAAGCCTGATCGAGGGCCGGGATGCTTTTGTCCTGATGCCGACCGGTGGCGGCAAGTCGCTCTGTTACCAGATCCCCGCCCTGCACCGCGACGGGGTGGCGATCATCGTGTCGCCACTGATCTCATTGATGAAAGACCAGGTCGACGCGCTGGTGGTCAACGGTGTCCGGGCAGCATTCTACAACTCCTCGCTCAAAGCTGAAGAGGCCCGCAGAATTCTCGCCCAACTGCATGCCGGTGAACTGGATCTGCTTTACGTCGCTCCTGAGCGGCTGTTGAATGATGACTTCCTTCACCGGCTGCGTGGACTGAAGCTCGCTCTTTTCGCGATCGATGAGGCGCACTGCGTGTCCCAGTGGGGCCACGACTTCCGACCCGAGTATGTGCAGTTGGGACAACTGCGCAGGCATTTTCCCAAAGTGCCGATGATCGGCCTGACGGCCACGGCCGATCCCCAGACCCGGCAGGATGTGTTGCACAAGCTCGGATTGCAACATGCGGAGTGCTTTGTCACCGGCTTCGATCGGCCGAATATCCGCTACACGGTAGTCGAGAAGCAGAAACCCTTCGATCAGCTGCAGGCTTTTCTTGCAGATCACCACGGCGAAGCGGGGATCGTTTATGCCCTGTCGCGCAAACGGGTCGAGGAAGTGGCTGATCGACTGGCAGCATCCGGAGTCAGGGCGCGGGCCTACCATGCAGGGCTGGGAGACAAGGAACGCAAAAATGTTCAGGAGATGTTCCTGCGTGACGACATCGATATCGTCGTCGCAACCGTGGCCTTCGGCATGGGCATCGACAAACCGAATGTACGGTTCGTGGTCCACTATGACCTGCCAAAAAATATCGAGAGTTATTACCAGGAGACCGGTCGGTCAGGTCGGGATGGTTTGCCGGCGGAGGCCCTGCTGTTGTTCGGTTACGGCGATATCGCCATCAGCCGTGGCCTGATCGAAAAGGGCAATAACCCGGAGCAGAAACGCATTGAACTGCACAAGCTGCAGGCGATGGTCGGTTTTGGTGAGGCACAGACCTGCCGCCGTCGGGTCCTGCTCGGCTATTTCGGTGAGCGGCTTTTAAAGGATTGCGGCAACTGCGATGTCTGCCTCAACCCGCCCGAGACATATGACGCCACGGTCGATGCTCAGAAAGCGTTATCCTGCGTCTTCCGGGTTGGGCAACGCTTCGGCGTCGGGCATGTGGTTGATGTCTTGCGCGGCGCACAGACGCAGCGCGTACTCGATCTCGGCCACGACAAATTATCAACTTACGGGATCGGTGCGGAAAAGGTTGCCGAGGCCTGGAACAGCTTGATCCGCCAGTTGATCCATCGTGGCTACCTGGTGCAGGATGTCGCTGCTTACTCGGTGTTGAAGCTGACCGAAGCGGCGCGCCCCCTGCTGCGTGGCGAGGAACGGCTGGTCCTGGCCAAGCCACGTATCCGCGTCAAGACACTGCAGAAGAAGGGCCGACCGCAAGTTGGCGATTTCGATTATGATGATGACCTCTTTGACGCCCTGCGTATCAGGCGTAAACGGCTGGCCGATGCCGAGGGGGTCCCGCCTTATGTGATCTTCGGAGATGCCACCCTGGCCGAGATGGCGGCGAAGATGCCGACCGATGAAGAGAAAATGATGGCGATCAACGGTGTCGGCAAACATAAGCTGCGCAGGTTTGGGAGTGAGTTTATTGATGAGATTATGGGTTATATGTGTC
>CAVRQQ010000026.1:0-28206 GCA_963723355.1 uncultured delta proteobacterium | reverse complement strand
GTACTGCAACAGTGAAATCCTGGCCCAGCGCAGCCTGCTCCGGAGCTGAAAAGCTGATGATCGCCGGAGCCGGATTAGTTGTCTCGGGGACAACCGGCGTGCCGATTTCCTGCTTTGAGGCGATTTGTTCGGTAGGCACGATCTCACCGGCAGCGCCAACAGTTGGTGTTGCTTCCTTCCAGGAAGTCATTTCTTCCTGTTCAGATTTCTCTTCCACAACAGTTGTCGAGACAGCGGTCGGTTTCGACACCACTTCCCCGTCAACACCTGCCGGATCTGTTTGCCCCGTCACGTCAGATTTGGATGAGGGTAATCCATCATCTGAGTCCATGATGGACACCGGCGTGATTGCTGGTGCGGCGAGAGGTCTTGTTGCCTCGATTTCGCTCAGAAACGGCTTTACAAAAGAGCCGAAGTTCGGCCCGTCCTTGAGGTTGTCCTCGCCACCGGACCAGATGGTCGCGACATCAACTTCCGGGAGTACAAATTTCTTGATGATATAGGGTGTGATCGACAGGATGATCTCACGCTTCTCTTCGTTATTTGAGTAGTTGGTAAACAAACTCCCGAAGCCAGGGAATTTCTCCCAAAAACGGGATCGTTGACTTGTTGTTGGTTTTATTGTTTTCGTACAGCCCGCCAAGGATGGTGCGAGCACCGTCAAGTAACACCAGGGAGGTCTCCGCATTGGTCGTTGTCAGTGCAATCGGTGACTCCCCTGTTGTATCACCAGCATCCAGTCTTTCTGCGCTGCTGACCTCAAGCTTGACCTTGGTCAGCACTGTCCCGTCGAGTTGGACATTTGGTTCGATATCGAGTTTGATGCCGGAATCAACGTACTGGACGTTCTGTGTCGTTGAGTCGGAGGTGCCGACTTGTGTCGTTGTCACGATCGGGTCACGCTTGCCGATATGGACTTTCGCCTTCTCCTTGTTCTTGACGCGGATTTTCGGACTCGCCAGAAGCTCGGTTGAATTCAGCGTTTTCGCAAAATCGAATGCGGCTGTAGGGAGAGTGTAGAAAGTCTGTAAACTACTTAAACTCGTCGCCAATCCGCTCGTATCGGATCCTGGGCCGAGAGCGTCATCAAGGATATTTGTTCCATCCTGGGAAAACCCGAGGCTGGTGCTGTAGGTGCTCAGTCTCGGTCCGAAGTTCAAAGCATCGGTATCCCTGACGGCAAGCACTTCGACGTCGAAAAGCACCTCGGAATCGGCACGGTCCGCCGCGGCGAGGATCTGTTCGGCGAGCCTGATAACTTCCGGTTTGTCGCGGATCACCAGGGCATTGCGCTCTTCGTGGACGTAAATCTTGCGCAGCTGCAGCATGGTCCGCAACAGGTTGACCGCCTTCTTGGCGTCGATGTGCGACAGGTAGAAGGTCTGGATCAGCTGGTCTTCGTACTGTTTCGATTTTTCGCGGGATTCGGGGTAGATGATAATCGTCTTGCTGTTGAGCACCTTCTTGCTCAGACCATTCATCTGCATGATCAGTTCCATCGCCTGGGTAAAGCTGGCTTTTTCCAGCAGGATCGAAATCGACTGGCTGCGGATACCTTCATCAAAGATGAAGTTGATCCCGCTCAAATCCGACAGGATGCCAAACACCTGTTTGATATTGGCATCTTTGAAGCTCAGGGTGATCGGCTCGTCCGAGGCCACGTCCAGTTCAATGCCGTCCATGGAAATCGTATTCCGATCACGATCCAGCATGTCCTTGATCGCCAGGGCACGGGCATTGTTTTCATCCAGGCTCAGTGCCTTGTCGATAGCTTTTCCGGCTAATACCAGGTTCTTCTTGGCATAAAAGTCCGCCCCCTCTTCGGCGTACTTTTGCGCTTCCATGATATTTCTTAGATCAGCTTGTTCCTGTATCGCAACTTCAATGCTGGGGTCGTAATCTTTGGCCCGGGAGTACTCTGTCATTGCCTCGGCGTACTTTCCCGCATGCCCTTAATTCACGCGCCTTTCTGACATGATAAGCGGCAGCACGTGTTTGAGAGGCGACCAGATTCAGCTTGTAGGTCATGCTGCCCGGTTCCAGGTCAATCGCTTCGATATATTTTTCAACGGCCAGGTCGTAATTCTCTTCGGCGACCAGTTGTTCTGCTTCCTCGAAGGCCATACGAGCCTCCATAGCCGACGTACAGCCTCCGACCCATAGAACTGCAAGCGCCAGCAATAACCATACGGCTAAATGGAACTTATTGATTCTTGCCATTGACTTCTCCCTCTGTGGCATTTTCATCGACAGGATTTTCCAGTTCCTGAGCTGCATCTGGATTATATATTTTTCTCAAGCCACGGCGCTGCGATGCAGGCCAGGAATTACCGTACTTGTTTTGGTCTGCATATCATCTGGGAAATCCAGATCTCGTCGACACTGAAACCCTGGTCATCTTGTGCAGCCGACATCCTGGCCTCTTGACGTGGACCGCACCGGGAAACTGACCGCACTGACTGCCATGTTGAGTTTCTGTTTCTCAAACAACCGGACTTCTATCAACCCTTCGCGGCCGGTATGACGCACTTTCAGGAGCTTGTCATCGATCTGGACAACCAGAAATTCCTGGCCGACACCGAAATGTTCACCCTGCTTGACCAGGAACAGGTTGCCGCCACTGGAGAGAAAGACCGTCTTTTCTCCAGCTTTTTCCAGGAACCCCAGGAAGGTGAATTGACTCAACGATTTCTTTATCACTTCGACAGGGACAACTTCGGGCAGAACCACGGGTTCCGGGACTTCCCTTTTAACAACCCGGGTCGTGGATGCAGTCTCGACCGGACGGCGCTGCCCAAACCGAAAAATGTCACGCTGCGAACCGGTGAATTCCTGCGGTTCCTCTGTCTGGTAAGCGAAGTCAATGCGATCGTGGGTTTCTTTCTCGCCTCCCTCAGGGAATCCCTGGTTGGCTGGTTGCGTACGCAGGCTCGCCGCTCTTGGGGGGGCCTTTTCCAGGCGCGGGGTCGCCAGGTAGGCATAAACCAGGCAGATCACCAGCACTCCGAGCAATGCCCCCAGGATGACGCGTTTGCGATTCATGTATCACGTCCTCCCGGCCGAAAATAGGTTTCCAGGTTCAAGCGCAGGTTGACACCCTTGTCATCCGCACCCTGCAGGCCGATCTGTTTGATCGCAATCAATCTGGACGACTGTTCAAGGGAGTGGATGAACTTCTTGATCTGATCGTAATCTCCGGAGACATTGAAATTCAGGCCGAACTTCAGAAGCTCACTTTCTTTGAGTTGCGCGGAGTTGTAGCTGATTTTTGTAATATTCAAACGGGCGCGACTGGACAGGACCAGAAGCTCCTCAATCAGACCGGTAAATTCCTGATAATCAGGGATAGCCTGAAAAAATTTCGACAGATCCTGAGCGGCCATGAGGTAAGCTTGTTCAGGGGGGTTCGTCGCCCCCCCCTGATTACGCAGAAGCTGCCGGACCTCAGTCTGTCTGTTCAGGAAATTGCTTTCCCGTTCAGCAACGCGAGGCGTAACGAACTGCTCCAGCACCACCAAAAGCAGCAGGTTTAATACCAGCAGTACACCGAGCAAGATCAATGAATTGCGATGGGATTTCCAGAGTTGTCCGGTCAGTTCTCTCCAGCGCATCAGAAAGCCTCCCTGATCACGATAGAGAACCCTGTCAACATCTGGTTACTGGTGTTTTGTCCATTCTTGACTTCGCCATGACTTTGCAGGAACGCCTGGTTCAGGTCCTCGGATGTCAAGAGATTGTCAACAAACTCGGTCAATGCCGAGACATCACGGGCCACCCCGGACAATTGTACACTGCGCGCTTTGAAATCCGGCTGGATTGAATGAATACTGACATCCGCAGGCAGCAGATTTTCAAACCTGCTGAGCAGCTCCGTCCAGCGGAACTGGTCGGCGGCAATGATTTCATTTGCATGCTCAACCTCGGCTTTGACCGCAAGCAGTTTTTCCGGGGTGTAGTCCACCGATGTCCCATGAATTTCTGAAATCTGATCATTCAATTCCTGGAAGCGCGTGTCAAGTAACTGCAACTGTCGGTAGTTCCGATAACCGTAGGAGCCATTCAGCAGGAGCAGTAGCACGAGCAAAAGACCAACCAGCAACAGCCAGAGACGGACACTCTGGCGATTCAGATAGGGCTTGCTGGCTAGATTAAGTTTGATTTCCATAGTTCTTACATCATGCGCTCGGCAGCACCGAGGGCAGCAATAACGGGACCAACCGGCTGCAGCCCGCCGGTTCGCCCCTCACCACCAAAGCGTTTCAGGGCAGGGTCCAGGCATTTGACCTCACGATCAAATGCGGAACAGAGCAGTTTGTCGATCTCTGGACCCAAACCTGGATCAACATGAGCAAAAACAGCACAACGTTTCATCGACGGAAAAGATTCGTAGGCTTCGACAAGAGTTCGGGTGATCTCACGGAAAGCTCTCTCGGGATTCAACTTGAAGTTACGGACACGCTGGTAACAGAGGCTGTGTCCGAGCACGTACTGTATGCCGAGCATTTCAAGTTCCAGGCTGACCAGGATAAATTCATCACCAAGGTCCAGCCGGGGCCGGTAATAGTTGTAAAGATTCAGTGAATGAAAATCGATATGAATCGCATGACGGCCGGCTTCATTGACCAGATCCTCATATTGTTCAAGGACCGGCCGGGCCAGTGCGGCGACAATACATCGTTGACGACCACTTTCATGTTTATCGAAAACCTGGTAATCAAGCTCGATCTGTGACGGGGCTGCGGGCAGATTCGCCTTGAGACGCCACTTCAGAACTTCCACGCCTTCATCATGAGTTTTGAACGGTTCGTCAACGTCGGTCAGGTAAATACGTCCAGCCCGGTCGGGTAGACTCAGGGCAATACGCTCTTCCTGACCGGCCAGGGAGTCGACACCGCGGCGTAAGCCTTCAACGAAACGGCGAGCATCGCGGATATTCGGCTTGCGACTGGAAGCTTCCAGTACACCTTCCAGGCTTTCAAATCGCAAACCAATCAGCCGTGTTTGCGGCCGGTTACGCTGCAAGACTGCGAAGAACAAGCCTGCTGGCTGCACATCTACGCCGACATAAAACCTGCTCATGCCCCTCCCCC
The DNA here is from genome assembly GCA_963723355.1 of uncultured delta proteobacterium. Classification (GTDB taxonomy): domain Bacteria; phylum Desulfobacterota; class Desulfuromonadia; order Desulfuromonadales; family BM103; genus JAFDBW01. The sequence goes on along the minus strand of CAVRQQ010000026.1, from coordinate 23,116 downwards.
AAACGGTTCGGCAAAGGTGACCCGGTTTATTTCCTCAAGGGTTGTGACTCCGTTGAGCAGCTTTTCGACTGCCGAATCACGTAAAAAAGAGGTTCCTGCTGCGCGTGCGGCGTCCTTAAGGTGACTGACCGAAGCCTTGCTGATGATCATGTCACGTAAATTGTCGTCCATATCAAGCAGTTCGACAATAGCGGTTCGACCGTGAAAACCCTGGCCATTGCATTCCCGACACCCGGCTCCCTTGAAGAAGCTGTGTTGACCGTACCTGTCATAATCCAGGCCTGACTCTTCGAATGCCTGACGGTTATAGCTCACCGGCTGCTTACAGTGCTCGCAAATCTTTCTCACCAGACGTTGTGCAGCGACACAGTTGAGGCAGGAGACAAAATTGTAGGCGTCGATCCCCATGTGCAGAAAGCGCCCGAGCACGTCGAAAACATTGTTGGCATGTACCGTAGTGAAAACCAGGTGCCCGGTCAATGCCGATTGGACCGCAATCTGTGCCGTCTCGGGATCGCGGATCTCACCGACCATGATTTTATCAGGGTCGTGACGCAGGATGGAGCGCAGGCCGCGGGCAAAAGTCAGGCCCTTTTTCTCATTAACCGGAATTTGCACGACCCCCTTGAGCTGGTATTCAACCGGGTCTTCAATCGTAATGATCTTTTCCTGCTCGTTGTAAATCTCTGTCAGTGCCGCATAGAGCGTGGTGGTCTTGCCGCTACCAGTCGGGCCGGTCACCAAAACCATGCCGTAAGGCTCGCGAATCATCCGCCTGAACCTGGCCAATTCATGGCCCTCGATGCCAAGCACATCCAGGGTCAGGCCATGCAGGTCCTTGGCGATACTTTCCTTGTCGAGAATCCGGATCACGGCGTCTTCGCCAAAGATGCTCGGCATGATAGAGACACGGAAATCGATCGACTTGCCGGCCATGCGGACCTTGAAGCGCCCGTCCTGGGGAATGCGGCGTTCCGAGATATCGAGATCACTCATGACCTTGATCCGGGAGATGATCGGTCCCTGGAAACGTCCGTCAAGGGGTTCCGTTGCCCGGAACAAAACGCCGTCAACGCGGTACTTGATCTGCACTCCATCAAGGTTGCTCTCGATATGGATATCGCTGGCACGCTTGTTCAGCGCATCGAAAAGGGTGGAGTCGATCAGGCGGATGATCGGGCTGCTGTCATCGGTCAACTTTTCTATGGAGAGGACCTCTTCTCCCTTGTCCGTCTCTTTGACCAGCAACAGCTTGAAATCCTCGGAAACCTCCTGCAGAACCTGTTTCGAGCTCTGTAACCGCTCAAGCAGGGCGGCAACCTTGTGTTTGGCGGCCACCTTGTAGGTTAATTGGAGATCGAGTTGCATCTCCAGATCATCGAGGTTCGCGACATTGGTCGGATCGGCAATCGCCACGACCAGGCCGTTATCGGTTTTTTGCAATGGGATAAAATTATAGCGCACCGACAAATCAGCGGGGAATTCCTCCGCCAACTCAGGGTCGGCGACATATGTGTCAAGATCGATGTATTCAAGACCGAACTGCAGTGCCAGAGCCTGAGCCACGTCGTCGTCCTTAAGCAAACCCTTGGAAACAGCAACTTCACCAAACCGCTGACCCAGCTGGCCCTGTTGTTCAAGAACCAGACGCGCCTCGGCAGGCGCGAGAACGCCCATATCAACGAGGATTTCACTTATTTTACGATGTTCAAACGACATCTTTTTCTCCAAACTACTGTACCGTACCCGCCAACTGGAATATCGGGATATACATGGCGACGACAATCCCTCCTATCAGGAGTCCCATCGTCATCATCATCAAGGGTTCAACAATTGTCGTCAGGCGATCAAGTCGACGTTCAACCTCACTTTCATAATATTCTGAGACATCAGTCAGCATATCAACCAGCGAGCCACTCGTCTCACCGACACCGATCATGCGCAAGGCGATCACCGGAAAAGTTCCGGCCTGTTCAAGTGCTTCGGATATTTTTGCCCCCTCCCGAATGCGATTGACTGCTTTGGAGAGCCGTTCCTCAAGGACACGATTGTTCAAGGTCCCCCGGGACATCTGCATCGACTGGACAATCGGAATACCGCTGGCCAGGGTTGTCGCAAAAGTTCGGCAGAAGGTCGACAGAGCATATTCATTCAGCAACTCACCAAAAAACGGCAGGCGCAGTTTGAGGCGATCCACGAGCAGCGCTCCACGTTCGGTCCGTGCATAGGTACGCAGCAGAAAAAGACCGACAAGAAGACCCGGCAACCAGAACGGGAGGCCCGACACCAGGCCGTTTGCCAAGGCAATCACCATCCTGGTCAGTAAAGGCAGCTGTACGTTGGCATCGGCATAAACCTGGGTAAAACTTGGAATCACGTAGAGCAGCAGGAAACCAAGGACCACCGTCACGGCAATGGCCAGAAGCGCCGGGTAGAATGTGGCACTGCGGACTTTCGCCTTGATCGCCTCGACACGCTTCTGATACTCGATATAGCGCCCGAGGGTTATCGGCAGATCTCCGGACTGTTCTCCGGCCCGCAACGAGGCGACATAGAGTTGCGGGAACATGTGCGAAAACTTTTCAAATGCATCGGACAGAGAACTGCCGCCTTTTACATCTGAGCGGATTTCCTGCAATGCACTGAGCAGCTCACCGGTCTCCATGCGGTCGACCAGGGTGTCAAGCACCTGCAGAATTGGCAGGCCGGAGCGAATCAGGACCAGCATCTCCTGGTTCAATGCCAGGAACCTGCGTCCGCTTAAACTGCGTCCACCCACTCCTTTTGAAAACCACTGCAGGGGCGCTTTACGAATCCTGAAAACGAAGAAACCCTGCTCTTCAAGACTCTCCTGAAGGACCTCGCGGCCGACCGCCTCGAAATTCTTTTCGAGGATCCGACCATCAGCAGTACCAATTTTGCAGCGGTAGGTTGACATTAGCCATATCATTTAACATATCTGACAGGAAAAATGAATGGAAAACCCCTAACCTGTCATGCCAGCGCCGCAAAATAACCGGTCATTTTGACCGGCCGTCTGATTAGTATGTTCAACAGGTTCGACTGATAGTCCGGAGGTTGTACTTGAATTTATGGCCTCAGAAGCTGGAGCCATCTCGGTCGGTGCCGTAGTGAGCATCGTAGCAGGCGACACGAGATATATCGCCCTCCCTAGTCACACGTTGCCATAGCCGCTGCGGGTCAGCCTGGAGTCATCTCCGGCCGCCTTCCTCCAGCAAGGACGAGGCCAGTCAATACATCAGAAACAAACAAGGCGACTCCTTAAGCTATCAGGAATCGCCTTATTTGAATCTGGCGGGGCTGACGGGACTCGAACCCGCGACCTCCGGCGTGACAGGCCGGCGTTGTAACCGACTCTACTACAGCCCCTTGAGCAAATTGTAAAGATGGTGGGCGAAACAGGGCTCGAACCTGTGACCCTCGGCTTGTAAGGCCGATGCTCTCCCAGCTGAGCTATTCGCCCAAACTTTGAAATGGCGGGGCTGACGGGACTCGAACCCGCGACCTCCGGCGTGACAGGCCGGCGTTGTAACCGACTCTACTACAGCCCCGCGACAGACAGAAAATAGGAAACGATGTCAAGGGGGGATACCCTCTCCCGCGTTTCCTATTTTCAGGGTCTTTACAGCCGGACCGGGACGAACCTGATACGACTGAATCTCTGGCTTTACTTAGTTGATGGAATCCTTCAAAGCCTTACCGGCCTTGAACTTGGGAACCTTTGCTGCAGGGATGTTGATTTTTGCACCGGTCTGGGGATTCTGACCCGTGCGAGCAGCGCGTTGACCCACGCTGAAAGTACCAAAACCAACCAAAGAGACCTTTTCGCCTGCTTTCAGGGCATCAGTCACGGCATCCGTAAATGCTTTCAGAGCCTTTTCTGCATCAGCTTTACTCAGTCCCGCCTTCTCTGCGATTGAATTAACAAGATCGGCCTTTGTCACAACATACCTCCACGTATAAAAGAATGATTAAGCCCTGCTGAAACGGCCTTATTTATATCAGACGCTTTAAAATCTAGTCAAGCAATAATTGGCTGGTTTGCTCAATGATGCACCGATTTTTCGGGGCCTGAGGCATAATCTTTATTGTCCGCAGTCGGTGACGTCGAGAAGCTCCCCAGGATTGCTTCGTCAAGAACTTCATCCATGTGTGCGACTGGAATAATTTTCAGAGACCGGCGAATTGTTGCCGGGACCTCTTCAAGATTTTTTTCGTTCTCCTTCGGAATCAGGACACGGTGGATACCGGCACGTTTGGATGCCAGGAGTTTCTCCTTTAGCCCGCCAATGGCCAGTACGCGGCCTCGCAAGGTAATTTCTCCCGTCATTGCCAGGTCCTGGTCAACCACAAGCCCGGTCAGGGCAGAGGCCAGGGCTGTCGCCATGGTGATTCCGGCGGAAGGGCCATCCTTGGGTATGGCACCTTCCGGGACATGGATATGAATGTCGACCTGGGTGTAAAAGTCCTTCTCCAGGCCCAACTCCATCCACCTGGAGCGCACATAGCTGAGTGCGGCCTGTGCTGATTCACGCATGACCTCCCCTAGCTTGCCGGTCACGGTCAACTTGCCCTGACCGGGCAGGACGGTGACTTCGACAGTCAGAAGCTCACCACCGACTTCTGTCCATGCCAGGCCGTTGACAAGGCCGACCCTGTGTTCTTCCTCCCGGACACCAAAGCTGTAACGCGGTACGCCCAGGTACTTCTTGATTTGCGGCGCCCCGACCTGGAACCGGTTCCCTTGCAGACCAGCCTTGACGACCTCGCGGGCGATCTTGCGAAACACGTTGGCGATCTCACGCTCCAGGTTCCGCACACCGGCTTCTCGTGTATAACGACGGATAATCTCAAGCAGAGCGGCCTCCGAGAACTTGACCTGGCCCTCTTTGAGCCCGTGTGTTTCCAACTGCTTCGGCAAAAGATAGCGCTCCGCGATATGCACCTTCTCCTCTTCAGTGTAGCCTTCGATGCGGATCACCTCCATGCGATCTCGCAATGGCCCGGGAATCGCCTGCAAGGTGTTCGCTGTTGCGATAAACATGACTGAGGAAAGATCGTAATCGACATCGAGAAAGTGATCACCGAAGCTATGGTTCTGCTCGGGATCCAGGACTTCCAGGAGTGCTGATGACGGATCCCCACGGAAATCCGTACTCATCTTGTCGACCTCATCAAGCAGGAAAACCGGGTTGCGTGTACCGACCTTGCGCAAGCCCTGAATGACCTTGCCGGGCATGGCGCCAATGTAAGTACGCCGGTGGCCGCGGATTTCCGCTTCGTCACGCACACCGCCGAGGGAGACACGGATGAACTTGCGCCCCATGGCTCTCGCCACCGAACGGCCGAGAGAAGTTTTGCCAACCCCGGGAGGGCCGACCAGACAGAGGATCGGGCCCTTGATCTTTTTGACCAGCGCCTGCACGGCCAGGTATTCCAGGATCCGCTCTTTGACTTTTTCCAGACCGTAGTGGTCCTCTTCAAGGATTTCTTCGGCATGCACCAGATCGATCTGGTCCTTGGTCCCCTTCTTCCAAGGCAAGGCCACCAGCCAGTCTATATAATTCCTGACCACCGTCGCTTCGGCGGACATTGGCGACATCATTTTCAGTTTGCGCAGTTCTGCAGTGGCCTTGTCGGTTGCTTCCTTTGACATCCTTGCTTTGACGATTTTCTCTTCCAGTTCACGCAGTTCCTGCTTGAACTCGTCCTTCTCGCCAAGCTCCTTCTGGATGGCCCGCATCTGTTCATTCAGATAGTACTCTTTCTGACTGCGCTCCATCTGATTTTTGACCCGATTGCGGATTTTCTTTTCAATCTGCAGGATTTCAACCTCGCGCTCCATGAGACCCAGAAGCTTCTCGAGCCGCAACAAGGAGTCCATCTCTTCGAGGATCTCCTGCTTGTCGGAAATCGGCACCGTCAGGTGCGCAACAATGGTGTCGGCAAAACGGCCCGGTTCTTCGACGCCGGCTATCGACGTCACCATCTCTGCCGGAATCTTTTTGCTGAGGTTGGCATAGCTGTCGAATGTCGTGTTGACGCTGCGCATCAGGGCCTCCTGCTCGGGAGACATGGCTTCCTGATCCGGCAATTGCTGCAGGTTTGCGAATATGCATTCGTCAGTGTATTCGAAATCGATCAGGCGTGCCCTGACCGTACCCTCTACCAGGACCTTGACGGTTCCGTCAGGCAGTTTCAGCATTTGCACAACCTGCCCCAGAGTCCCCATTTCATACAAGTCGTCAGCCAGAGGATCATCCGTCTTCGGATCCTTCTGGGTCACGAGAAGCACCTGCTTGTCGTGTTCCATAGCCCATTCGAGAGCATGGATCGATTTTGGCCGCCCGACAAAGAGGGGGGTTACCATGTGCGGGAAGATCACGATATCCCGCAACGGCAGAACAGGGAATGATACAGGGGGTACAGATTCAGACAGGACGTCTTCAGCGAGTTCGGTCATAAAAATATCTTCCGGCTGAGCTAGCGCCCGACAGGAACTCTATCAGGCCGACTCAGCGCATTCGTAGATTATAATAGGCTGTGAACCCTTAAAAATCACATCTTCATTGATGACAACCTCCCGGACACGATCCTGGGAAGGGATATCATACATGACGTCGAGCATGGCATTCTCAAGAATCGAACGCAAACCGCGTGCACCGGTTTTACGCTTGAGGGCCTCCTTGGCAACAGCGACCAGAGCACCATCGGTAAACTTGAGATCAACGTTTTCCATGTCGAAAAGCTTCTGGTACTGCTTGATCAACGCGTTCCTGGGTTCGCAGAGGATTCTGACCAACGCGTCCTCGTCCAGTTCATCGAGAGTCGCGACAACCGGCAAGCGTCCGATGAACTCGGGGATCAGGCCATACTTGAGCAGGTCACCCGGTTCCACCAGGCACAGCACCTCACCAATCTTCAGATCGGCCTTCTTTACAGACTCGGAACCGAAACCCATGGTTTTGGCGCCGATCCGTTGATTGATGACCGTTTCCAGCCCCGAAAAAGCTCCTCCGCAGATAAACAGGATGTTGGTGGTGTCCACTTTCAGGAATTCCTGTTGCGGGTGTTTGCGGCCACCTTTCGGTGGTACGCTGGCGGTCGTCCCTTCGATAATTTTCAACAGGGCCTGCTGGACACCTTCTCCGGAGACATCCCTGGTGATCGAGGGAGAATCCGATTTGCGGGCAATCTTGTCGACCTCGTCGATATAGATAATCCCTTTCTGAGCCTTTTCCAGATCGTAGTCGGCGGCCTGTAACAGGCTCAGGATAATATTCTCGACATCTTCACCGACATAACCGGCCTCGGTCAGGTTGGTGGCATCAGCGATTGCAAACGGGACATTCAGAACCCTGGCCAGGGTCTGGGCCAGCAGGGTTTTGCCGCTGCCAGTCGGTCCAAGCAGGAGGATGTTGCTCTTTTGTATTTCAACATCTCCGGCCTTTTCGGAGGCCTCGATGCGCTTGTAGTGATTGTAGACAGCAACCGCCAGGACTTTTTTCGCCCGCTCCTGCCCGATCACGAAATCATCCAGGACATCCCTGATTTCAACCGGCTTCGGCAGCAGGCCGTCGCCCATCGGAGTCTCATCAAGATGGGCTTCCTCGGCGATGATATCCTTGCACAGTTCTATGCATTCATCACAGATATAGACCGCCGGTCCGGCGATAAGTTTTTTTACCTCTTCCTGCGCTTTACCGCAGAACGAGCAGGTCAATTGATCGCTGTGGCCACTCTTTTGCGTCACTTCCTCACCTCGTGTATGTCAGTCTTTTCTCGACACAATATCGTCGATGATACCATACTCTTTGGCCGCTTCGCTACCCATGAAGAAGTCACGCTCCGTATCGGACGACAACTGGCTGATCGGCTGGCCGGTATGCTCGGCCATGATCGAGTTCAGGGTCTCCTTCAGACGCAGGATTTCCTGGGCATGAATGCTGATATCGGTCGCCTGCCCCTGGAAGCCGCCGAGCGGCTGATGGATCATGATCCTCGCATGTGGCAGGGCGTAACGTTTACCGGAAGTTCCGGCCGAGAGCAACAGGGCCCCCATACTGGCAGCCTGGCCGACACAGATTGTCGAGACAGGGGCTTTCAGGTACTGCATGGTATCGTAGATTGCCAGACCGGCGGTCACAATACCCCCCGGTGAGTTGATATACAGATGGATGTCTTTTTCAGAATCCTCCGATTCGAGAAAGAGCATCTGCGCAATCACCAGGTTGGCCACATGATCATCAATCCCGCCGCCAAGAAAAATAATCCGGTCCTTGAGCAGCCGTGAATAGATATCATAGGAGCGTTCTCCACGTCCGGTCTGCTCCACGACCATTGGAATCAGGTTCATGCGTCCTCCTCGGTTTTCTTGTCAGTCTTCTTGTTCGGTTTTTTCGGCGATACTTCCTTGACCTTGGCGCTTTCCAGGAGAAAGCTGATGACTTTTTCTTCTGCAATCTGCGCCATCAGGCCGACGCGGGCTTCAGGCGCGGCGTAGTATTTCTTCACTGTCTCGAGGGGAGCATTGGCCATGCTGGAAATCTCTTCCAGCTTGGCGTCAATTTCGCTTTCATCGGCCTGGATACTCTCCTGGCGGCCGATCGCTTCAAGGATCAGGTTGCCGCTGACCTGCTCGACAGCAGTGTCACGATAATTCTCGCGGAAATTCTCCGGCGTGATCCCGAGCATGGCTACAGACATCCCCTGCGACTGCATGCGGTTGCTGATATTTTCATACATGTAATCAAGCTGTTTGGCAATCATCGTCTCAGGGACCTCGATCGGGTTGCGCTCGATCAGGGCACTGACCAGCTTTTCACGCAGGTCATTCTCAACCCGGTTCTTCTCCTGGGTCTCATGGCTCTTCTGCAATTCACCTTTGAGTTCGTCCAGTGTATCAACGCCGAAGCCTTTGGCAAATTCATCGTTCAGCTCCGGGACAACCTTTTCCTTGATCTCCTTCAACGTCACCTTGAAAACCGCCGGCTTGCCGGCTAGTTCTGCCTGGCCGTACTCTTCGGGGAAAGAAACTTCGACATCCTTGGACTCTTCCCGTTTCATGCCGATAACCTGCTCTTCAAAGCCGGGGATAAAAGAACCGGAGCCGAGTTCGAGGAGGTAGTCTTCTCCTTTGCCGCCGTCAAAAGCCTCTCCATCAACAAAGCCCTCGAAATCAATCACCACGGAATCACCCTTGCGGGCCTTTTTGCGGGTGGTCACTTCGAGCTGTGAACGGGACGTGCGCATCTCTTCAAGACGCCCCTCAACAACCTTGGCATCGACAACAAGCTTTTCCTTTTCCAGGGCCAGCTTGGTGTAGTCCTTGGCCGTCACTTCCGGCTTGATCTCAACTTCTGCCTCATAGGTGAAGGCTTCACCCTTGTTAATCCCGCTGCTATCGACAATGTTCGGCTCGCCAATCGCAGGGATATCATTCTCATCGAGGGCCTTGAAGTAAGTATCGTTGATCAGGCGGGTCAGGACCTCCTGCTCCATCTGGGCGCCATAATACTTCTCCAGAACCGAATCGGGCACTTTGCCGGCCCGGAAGCCTTTGACCTTGGCGGTCTTGCCGATCTTTTTATAGGCACGACCGATTTCCTTGTCGACTTGCTCCGGGGCAACCTCAAAAATCAGCTTCTTTTTGATGCTGCTGACATCTTCAACCTTCACATTCATGCTAACGCTCCTCATTTGCTCTGCCATGACAGTACCAGGGCACTGTCGTCGACAAGATTTATCAATAACTTTTCATGCTCAAGAATTTGGTGCGGGTGAAGGGACTCGAACCCCCACGCCTCTCGGCACTAGATCCTAAATCTAGCGTGTCTACCAGTTCCACCACACCCGCGAAACCAACTGGCCCATCGCATACAATTAAGGCCCGACATTTCCCGGGATAACCGCCACATTCTGAGGGGTCGACGGGGAAAAGGCAGGCCCGGAATATTATGGGGTGAGTGACGGGGATTGAACCCGCGACAACCAGGGCCACAACCTGGTGCTCTACCGACTGAGCTACACCCACCATAAAGTACAGAATTCTAGACAAGGGAGAGGAATAATGTCAACGAGAAACCATTCCTCGAGCACCTAATAACATGGCGCGCCAGGAAGGACTCGAACCCTCGACCGTCGGCTTAGAAGGCCGATGCTCTATCCAGCTGAGCTACTGGCGCTTTAAGTGGTCGGGGAGACAGGATTCGAACCTGCGACATCCAGTTCCCAAAACTGGCGCGCTACCAGGCTGCGCCACTCCCCGAAGGGCGATTTTCTAGCATGCCGTGACTAATAATGCAAGAGTAAATCACACTTTACTCTTCCGTACGACAAGAAAAGCCTGAGCACTACTGACAGACTCGACCTCAGCTGTCTTCCAGACTGAAACGGACGGGGATGCGAACCTGGCTGTCCACTGGCAAACCGGCCCGCGTTGCGGGGGTAAACTCCCAGCGTTTCACGGCTCTACTGGCGGCCCTGTCCAGGACCCGGTAGCCGCTTGAGCTCTCCAGATCAACATCGTCGACCAGCCCTTTTGCCGAGACGTCCACCAAGAGCCACACCACGCCCTCCCAATGTCTCTGGCGGGCTATGTGGGGGTAGTCCGGCAACGGGTTGTTGCGATAGTTCGGCATCGCTTCAATCAAGGCTCCATCCGTCTGTCCGGAGGTGTTCTGATCGGCCGACCGATTATCATCAGGCGGAGAGACCAGAGACTCCTGCAAGGACATTCCAATCGAGGCAACATCGCCCGAAAGTTCCGGCAAGGCCTCAGCTGGTTCTGCGCAAACCGGGTCAGGCTGCATACATTCTGCCGATTCTTTGATAATTTCAGTCGCTTCAACCATCAAACCGGGTTTGGGTGGGGTTACAGGAAGCGGCTTCACAGCCGGCTGGGAGGCAACCCTCGGAACCGATTTAACCGTGGCTATAGGCCTTGTAACTGCCGGGCTCTGCTCAACAAGGGTTTTTGATGCATCAACAACGGCTAAGGATTGGTCTTCTGAAGCGGGGACCAGTGCAACGACAACTGCAGATTGGCTATTGCGTATAGCGAGTGGATGGCTCGCCCACTCATAAAAAGTCAAACCACCATGAATCCCTGCAGAGACTAGCAGGCACAGTAAAAGTCGCACCAGAGTGGGAATGGATGTCAGTTTGTTCAACATCATAAGTTAAGTATATCAGCCTCAGGCGTCTGAATTCCCGACATGGGCACGCACGCTTTGTGGCTTGCCTGCCAACCATTTCTGCAATATGGCTCGCATTTCCGACAGCCGAAACGGCTTGCTGAGAAAATCGTCCATACCTGCAGCAAGGCACTGCTCTTCATCCTCCTCGCGAGCATAGGCGGTCAGCGCAACTACCGGAGTCTCGATCCCCTTGGCACGCAGTTGGGCGGTGGCCTTGAAACCATCCATCTGCGGCATCTGGCAATCCATCAGGATCAGGTCAACCACTTCCTTCTCAAGGAATTCGACCGCGGCCTGGCCATTATCAACAATCGTCAGATCGAACCCCATCTGCTCCATGATAATAGAGATAAGACTCTGGGTCGTAGGATTGTCCTCAGCCAAAAGGATACGCAACATTGAGCTCCCTCATAGTTTCAAGTCAACCACCACGCGACCGTGTATCTGCCCAGCTAAAAGATTTTCGACTAAACATCGGGACCTCCTCCAGAGAGATGACTTTGTAAATCTGCTCCAGGAGATTGTCAGAGAGTTCTCTGGAAAGGCGCATCCAGGCGGTTTTTCGCAAGGGGATTGGACAGGTTGTCACCTCCACCCCAACCAGCCTGATCGCCCGCAAAATAAAAGGCATGACAGTTGTGTTAAGTTCTGCCCCTCCGGTCAGACCGGTCGCGGCGACTGTGCCGCCGTACTTCATCTCTGCGAGCAGGCGAGAAAGGACCTTCCCCCCGACCGTGTCGATCGCTCCGGCCCAGCGTTGCTTTTCCAGGGGGCGGGCCGGCTTTTCGAGTTCGGAGCGGTTTATTATTTCGGTCGCACCCAGTCGGGAAAGGTAGTCATCATGTTCTCTGTTACCGGTAACCGCCGCAACAGGGTAGCCCAATCCGGCGAGCAGGGCGACTGCAATGCCTCCGACCCCGCCACTCGCTCCAGTGACCAGGATAGTTCCCTGCTCCGGGGTCACGCCCTGGTCCTCCAGAGCCATAACGCATAACATGGCAGTAAGACCTGCTGATCCGATGGCCATAGCTTTCAGTTCTCCAAGTTCCTCGGGAAGAGGAATAAGCCATTCGGATTTCAGTCGGGCCTGCTGCGTATAGCCGCCCCAGTAGCGTTCCCCGACGCCCCAGCCGGTCAGCAACACCTTGTCGCCAGGTTGAAAATCTGGAGAATCTGAGGACAAAACTACTCCGGTCAAGTCGACGCCAGGGACCATCGGGTACTGGCGAACGATATTTCCCCGACCGGCGACAGCCAGGCAGTCCTTGTAGTTGAGACTTGAGTATTTGACCGCGACCAGGACATCACCCTCAGGAAGGTCATCGATCGAGAGCTGCCTGATATGATGCTCAACGTCACCGTTCTCCCGGGTCAGAAGCAGGGCTTTGAATTGATCGCTCACTGCGGCTCCTCGTCACGGTTACGGCGCCACTCCTGGGCCTGGGCGTATTGTTCGCACAGGTAGCTCATCTGCTCTGCCATGGCTTCTTCAGCGACGGCGGCGTTCTGCGCTCTGATCGCTTCGTAAATGCGTTCATGTTGGGCGAGAATTTTTTCACGCTCCCTGAATCGGAAGATGACCAGGTTGGTTGCCGGTTGCAACGCCTCAATGACGGCAAACATGACAAATTGCAGAACCGGGTTTCGGGTCGCATCAACCAGTACCCGGTGGAAGCGAACGTCTGATGCACAGAAGTCGACATCCGTTGTCGCAGGATTTCTTTGCCGTTCAAGCTCCTCAGCCATGGCCAACAGGTGCTCATCCTGCCGACGTTCTGCGGCAAGCCGGCAACAGGTCAATTCCAGTTCGCGGCGCGCTTCAGCGATTTCGGAGAGGCTGAACTCGCCCATGCTGACCAAAAGCATGGCGGCCCCCGTCAACGAGGAACTAAGATCCTCCTGACTGGGTCGATTGACAAAGGTGCCCCCGGTCGGACCGCGACGGCTGCGGATCAGGTTCTGGGCGGCAAGCCGCTTTAATGCCTCGCGAATAGTCGGTCGAGACACATTGAACTTTTCAGCTAAAACTTCCTCGGTCGGAAGCTGGTCATCAACCTTGAGACTCCCGTCCAGGATTGAGCTGCGGATGTTTTCCGCAATCTGCTTGGCAAGGCTTTCTGCAACAAGTGGTTGGAAATTAATCGCCATTTTTCCCGAGTTCTCCCTGTTCACCAGAAGTACGAGTGATATTATTGTCTAACTTGTGCCCCAAGATACCTCATTTGCACCACCATGGGAAGCATTTATATATTTGTTTGACAAATATATAAATGGTAGTTAGGCTTAGACACGTCACAGAAAAGATTCCGAGCGCTGTTTTTCTCATAAACATATTGACGTAAAGAACCGTAACCAACTGAAAGGATCAAACGATGAAAGCACTTGTCTACAAAGAGTACGCACCCGATGATAACTTTAAGGACATCCTGACCGTGGAGGAAGTTCCGAATCCTGAGCCGAAAGCGAATGAAGTCCTGATCCAGGTCAAGGCTTCGGCACTGAACTATAACGATGTCTGGGGCATGCGCGGCAACCCGATTCCGGTCGAACTCCCACACACCTCGGGCTCCGATGCCGCCGGTGATGTCCTCGCAGTCGGCAGTGATGTGACCAGCATCAAGGTTGGTGACCGGGTCGCCGTTCACGCCAACATGTCATGCCGGGTTTGCGAAGCCTGCACCAGCGGCCGCGAATACGACTGCTCCAAGCGGATGGTCTGGGGATTCCAAACGACCCCCGGCAGCCACGCTGAGCAAGTCTGCCTGCCGGAAGTCAACGTGGTTAAAATTCCTGACACGGTCAGCTACGAGCAGGCCGCAGCCGCAGCCATGAACCTTCTCACCGCATGGCACATGCTGGTCGGGCGCGCCCAGATCAAACCGGGCCAGCTGGTGTTGATCATGGGCGGGCGTTCCGGCGTCGGCCATCTCGGAATCCAGATCGCCAAGCTCTACAACTGCACCGTTATCGCCACCGCCAGCCCGGAAAACGCTGATTTGTGCAAAGAGCTCGGTGCCGACTATGTGGTCAATCACCGCGACGAAGGCTGGGTCAAGGAGGTCCGCGGCATCTGCAAGGAAATCGCCAAGCAGACCGGCGGCGCCCCGGGTATCGATGTCTCTTTTGACCATGTCGGCGAGACCCATTTTAACGCCCAGCTTACCCTGCTGAAATTCGGCGGCACCCTGGTCAGTTGTGGCGCCACCACCGGTTTTGACGCCAAAATCGACCTGCGCCATGTCTTCTTCAAGGGGACCAACATCCTAGGCTCCACCCAGGGCACCAAAGCCGAACTCGAGCAGGGTTTTTACTGGATGGGTCAAGGCAAGATCAAGTCCGCCATTGGCGCCGAGTACACATTTGATCAGGCAGCAGAAGCCTATGACCAATTCCTCTCCGGCAAAGGACTTTTCGGCAAGATCATCATCAAGCCATAAAATTCAGGGAAACGGTTTATTTAAATACCCAATGAATTCACTGCCTCATCAACTGGCATTTTTCTGAAAACTATATTACTCTCCAGCCCCGCTCCCTGAGTGGGGCTTTTTATTTTCAGTCTCAACTATCAATCAGACAGCAGTGCGCTACAATTAATCAACAGAATGACACCATGAAATGGAGCCACTGATGGACAACGCACTCCCCCTGCCCGGCAAACGGCTTGGCAGTTTTTTGACAAAACAGCACCTGCCGGTCCCGGAACTCAACCTGACAGCCGTCACCTTGCTGCATGAGCCGACCGGTGCCCGACTGCTGCATCTGGCCTGTGACGACCCGAACAATGTCTTCGCCGTAGGTTTTCGTACCCCGCCGCCGGATTCGACCGGCGTCGCCCATATCCTCGAGCATACAGTTCTCTGCGGATCGCAGAAGTACCCGGTGCGCGATCCGTTCTTCGCCATGCTCAAACGCAGCCTGAACACCTTCATGAATGCCCTGACAGCAGCCGACTGGACCCTTTATCCGGTTGCGAGCATGAACCGCAAGGACTTCTACAACCTGATGGGGATTTATCTGGACGCCACCTTTTTTCCCCTGCTGCGGGAGCAGGACTTCATGCAGGAAGGCCACCGTCTCGACTTCGCCGACCCGGCGGACCCGGCCAGCCTGATGATCAAGGGCGTGGTCTTCAACGAAATGAAGGGGGCGATGGCCGACCCGTCCTCCCTGCTTGGCCGGCGCCTCAATGCCGCGCTTTTCCCGACCACCTGCTACGGCATGAATTCCGGCGGTGAGCCGCTGGTGATTCCGGAGCTGACCTGGGAGCAACTCAGGGCGTTCCACAAGAGCTATTACCATCCGAGCAACAGCTGGATCTTCACCTATGGCAACCTGCCCCTCGAAGACCATTTACTGCAGATCGACCGGCTGGCGCTGAACCGTTTCGACAGGCAGCCCGTCGACAGCGAGATCCCGCATGAAGAGCGTTTTGCCGAACCGGTCAGGACAACCCGGACTTTCCCGGTCGACGCAAACGACGACATGCAGCAGCGCAGCATGATGCAGATGGCCTGGCTGACCTGCCCGATCGAGGACACCTTTGAACGTGCCACGACCGGCATCCTGGCAAACCTGCTGCTTGGTAATCCCGCCGCGCCCCTTTACCAGGCCCTGATCGAATCAGGGTTAGGGCGCAATCTCTCGCCGGGGACCGGATATCACGATGACTATCGCGACACCTACCTTGCCGCCGGCCTGCAGGGGACAGACCCGGAGAAAATGCCGGAGATTGAAAAGGTGATTCTCGACACCCTGGCACAGGTCGCCGAACAGGGCCTGCCGCAGGAGCGAATCGACGCCGCCCTTCACCAGTACGAGTTTGCCAACCGTGAAGTAACCGGCGACCAGTATCCTTACGGCCTCGGCTTGATGATGCGCCTGTTCGGCCCGTGGCTGCACGCCGACGACCCGTTGAGCACGCTGATGATCGGCGACAACCTGGTGCGGCTGAGAAGCGCTACGGCTGACCCGCAATTCTTCCCACAGTTGATCCGCCGCCACCTGCTCGACAATCCGCATCGTGTCACCCTGCTACTGCGCCCTGATCCCGAGCATGCCCAACGCGAAGAACAGGCCTTTGCCGAACGCCTCGACGGAATTCGCGAGCATCTCGATGAAGCAGCAATCGCCGGGATCAAGACCAAAGCGGCGGAGCTGCAAAAGAGCCAGGAAGCCCAGGACGATACGAGCTGTCTGCCGATCCTCGAACTTTCGGACATCGAGATCGATGAACCGACGACGCCGTTTCACACAGAGCAGATCTCCGGCTGCAAAACCTTCTGGTTCAATCAGCCGACCAACGGCATCACCTACCTGAACCTGCAGTTCAACACCAACGGCCTGGATGACAGCTTGCGCCCCTACCTGCCGATTTTCGGTGCACTCCTGCCGCAGATCGGTGCCGCAGGGCATGACTACCTGGCCATGTCGCGACGCATCACTGCTGCAACCGGTGGCATTCGTTTCGGCACCAACCTGCTGGAAAGTCCGGCCGACCTCGACATCATGCAACCGGTGCTGGAACTCAAGGGCAAGGCCCTGGGCCGCAACCAGGAAAAACTCTGCGGAATCATCACCGATATACTCACCGCTCCTGATTTCACCGATCTCGACAGGCTGCGCACGGTCATCGGCCAGGTCAGGACGTCAATGGAGAACTCGATCCCCGGGGCAGGCCACTCTTTCGCTGCACGTGCGGCAGCGGCATCATTGACCCCCACGGCCGCGCAACGCGAGGAATGGAGCGGCATGAGCCAGACCCAGATCATCCGGACCGCCAGTGATCTGGACGAGAGTGGTCTCGCGACCCTGGCTGACACGTTTGCCGCAATTGCCGCAGAGCTATTCACTACAGCACGTGTCACCGGCGCGGTCACCACCGAGGAGTCGACCCGGCAGACGATGCATGCGCCGTTGGCGGAACTGCTTGCCGCACTTCCGGGTAAGGCGCTGTCCGGCGATGGCCGGGATAGACCTTTCACAAGCCAGGCGACATCCACGGCCTGGCAATACAATCTGCCGGTCGCTTATGTCTCACGGGTTTTTCGGACTGTTCCGTACACGCACCCCGACGCCCCGGCGCTGATCGTTCTGGCCAAGCTGCTGCGCGCCGATTTCCTGCACCGCGAGATCCGCGAAAAAGGCGGCGCCTATGGCGGCATGGCCGGATACAACGCCGATGGAGGCCTCTTCTCCATGCTCTCATACCGCGATCCGCACCTGGAAAGGACCCTGGATGTCTACCGCCAGGCTGTCGAGTGGGCATGCCAAGGGGACTTCAGCGCCGAGATGGTCAAGCAATCGATCCTCACCGCTTTTGCCGAACTGGATCGCCCCCTCTCTCCGGGCAGTCGGGGATATCGCGAATTCATCCACCAGCAGCAAGGGATGACTCACGACATGATCCAGACTTTCCGCAACGGGATTCTTGAGGTCGACCAGAAGCAGCTGGCCAGAGTAGCGCAAACCTATCTCGAACAACCTTTTGCAGGCAGCTCGGTCGGCATCCTTGCTGGTGAGGAGATATTCAGCAAAGCGGAAGAGACCCTGCTGAAGATGAACACCCGCATGAAGCGGTTCGAGTGAACGGCAACAGGTTTGCGTTGAGAGACTTTATTGGAGACATCAGAGGCGCAACAGGGGAGCATCCGCACCCCTTTTGCGCCTCCATTTACTTTGCCCCTTTGCGTTAATGATGCTGATTCGCTATAGTCTCAAACGTAACCAGCCACCGATCAACAGAAGAGAATACCAATGACGACCAAAAACCAGTTCGCCAGCGACAACTACGCCGGCATCTGCCCGGAAGCCTGGCAGGCACTGCAGGAAGCCGACAACGGTTACGCAACCAGTTATGGTAACGACCCCTGGACAGCCAAGGCGTGTGATGCGCTGCGCGTTTTTTTCGACACCGACTGTGAGGTTTTTTTCGTCTTTAACGGGACGGCCGCCAACTCCCTGGCCCTGGCGTCACTCTGCCAGTCGTACCACAGCGTCATCTGCCACGATATGGCCCACGTCGAAACCGATGAATGCGGTGCCAGCGAATTCTTTTCCAACGGCACCAAGCTGCTGACCGTCGGCGGTGACAACGGCAAGGTCGATCTGGTCGAAGTCGAACACACGGTCAAGAAGCGCATTGACATCCACTACCCGAAGCCGAAGGTCCTGTCGCTGACCCAGTCCACGGAGCTCGGGACTCTGTACACTCCGGAAGAACTGGTGGCGGTCCACGGCCTGGCCAAGCGGCTTGACCTCAAGCTGCATATGGACGGAGCGCGTTTCGCCAACGCCGTCGCTGCCCTGCAAATTCACCCCAAGGAACTGACCTGGCGTGCGGGAGTTGACGTACTCACTTTCGGCGGCACCAAGTGCGGCATGCCGATGGGCGAAGCCGTGGTCTTTTTCGATCGGAAACTCGCCAACGAATTTGATTACCGCTGTAAACAAGCCGGACAGCTGGCATCGAAGATGCGCTATCTCTCCGCCCCCTGGCTCGGGCTGCTGAAGGACGATACAATTCTCAGGCACGCCGGGCACGCCAACGCCTGCGCCCGCAAATTGTCCGACACTCTTGCCGAGATTCCCGGTGTCACCCTGGTCCATCCTACCGAAGCCAACGCCGTTTTCGTCGAGCTCCCGGAGAGGGTTGTCACCACCCTGCACAACAGGGGCTGGGTCTTTTATACTTTCATCGGCTCCGGGCACTGCCGCTTCATGTGCTCCTGGGCAACGACCGATGAGGACATTTCCGCCCTGTCGAACGACATCCGGGAGGTCATGCAGGCTCCGTAGCGTTTCTCGCGGGCCTCATCTCGAACCTTTCATGTCAGAGACATCAACCCGACACCCATTCGAAGCCCTGACACCCAGCTTCATCATGGATGCCGTCGAAAGCTGCGGTTTCTATGCGACTGCAGGACGTTCGCCCTGAACAGTTATGAAAACCGGGTCTACCAGGTCGGGATAGAGGACAGCGACCCGCTGATCGTCAAATTCTACCGCCCAGGACGCTGGAGCGATGAGCAGATCATCGAGGAGCACCGGTTCTGTTTCGAACTCGTAGAGCACGAACTGCCGGTCGTCGCTCCAATTGTCAACGAACAGGGAGAGAGCCTCTTCCATTATCAGGGCTTTCGCTTCGCCCTGTATCCACGTCAGGGCGGCCACGCCCCGGAGTTCGACAACCTCGACAACCTCCTGATCATGGGTCGGACCCTGGGGCGCATGCATGCGATTGCCGCGACCCGGCCTTTCGAACATCGCCCACGACTTGACTGTAAATCTTTCGGCCATGAATCCGTCGCCCTGATCAGCGACGCGTTCATTATCCCGGAATACAAGGCGAACTACGATGCATTGACCAGTGACCTGCTCCAGTCACTTGACGAATTGCTGGTCGTATTTGACAGCACGCCGTTGATTCGCACCCACGGCGACTGTCACGCCGGCAATGTCCTGTGGCGGGGAGAGGCGCCGCATTTTGTCGACTTCGATGATGCCAGGACGGCCCCGGCGATTCAGGATATCTGGATGATGCTTTCGGGAGACCGCGTGCGCCAGACCGCGCAACTGGCCGAGATTGTGGAAGGCTACAACGAATTTTACGATTTCCGCCCGAAACAATTGCAACTCGTGGAAGCGTTGCGAACCTTGAGGATTCTGCACTATTGCGCCTGGCTGGCCCGACGCTGGGATGATCCGGCCTTTCCGCACCATTTCCCCTGGTTCAACACGACCCGCTACTGGGGAGAACACATCCTGCAGTTACGCGAACAGATGGCAGCGTTGAACGAACTGCCGCTCGAAACGTGCTGACAGTCATGGTCCGAGCTTTCTCCTCGGCCAGCTTTGCTCTTTAAACCTCTCGGACATCAAGCCTGCCTGATAATCTCGACAAGCAGCTCTGCAACCCTGACCATGTCGGCAACGGCCACATATTCTTCGTGGGTATGGACCTTCTGCATGCCGGTTGCCAGGATAATCATCTCTATGCCGTGGCCATTGAAGATGTTGGCATCGCTGCCCCCCCCACCGAGTCTCACCTTGAGTTCCTGGCCCAGGGTTGCTGCAGCGGACCTGGCCAGTGCGACAACCGGTGCATCCTCGGCGACGGCCATGCTGGGGAAATCCGGGCGGACCTCGGCGCGGATTTGAGGCCGGACCTGCCGGCCATCGATGATGCGCGTCATTTCGTCGGCTGCCTGTTCAAAACAGGCTAGCATGTGCGCTGTCTGTCTCGCGAGTTTGTCCGTATCGTGACTGCGTGCTTCGCCGACAATTGAAACATTTTGCGGCACGATATTGCGG
Source organism: uncultured delta proteobacterium (assembly GCA_963723355.1). GTDB lineage: Bacteria > Desulfobacterota > Desulfuromonadia > Desulfuromonadales > BM103 > JAFDBW01. Next base: position 2,588 of record CAVRQQ010000026.1, on the reverse strand, counting down.
GCGACGCCACCCTCTATTTTACCGATATTGGCAGTCGTTTGCCGATCAATCCGGCCCAGATGCATCCGGCTGATTGCCAGGGAGGCCGTCTGTATTGCCGACAGTCCGAGCTCGGGGGCCATTCCGGCATGAGCGGCAATCCCCTCGATATCGATCTGCAAAATGTTCGCGGCCGGGGCCTTGAGGACCATCCAGCCGATGCCTTCCGTATCCAGTGCATAGCCTCGCCTGGACTTGAGCAAACCGAAATCAAGATGTTTCGCGCCAACCAGGCCGATCTCTTCGGCGATTGTGATCACTACTTCAAGTGGCCCGTGCGGGACCTTCCGCTCGCGGATAACTTGCAGAGCCTCAATAAGTTCGGCGACCCCGGCCTTGTCATCGGCACCAAGAACCGTGTCGCCGGCACTAAAGAAAACACCCTCTCGCAGGACCGGTTCGACTTGCCCTCCCGGCTCGACTGTGTCCATGTGTACGGAGAAGAGGAGTGGTTCTGAGGACCTGCCCTGTCCTGCAAAGCTGGCGACCAGGTTGCCGACTTCGCCACCGGTTGCTTCAGCGGCATTGTCAAAAATCACTTCGGCACCAAGTTTTTCGAGGCGCCCGGCCAGGTACCTGGCAATCGCATTTTCATGCAAAGGCGGGCTGTTGATTGCCGCCAGACGGGCAAATTCATCACTCAGACGTTGCCGGTTAACCATGCGAGTCTCCTTTGTTGGCATGCCTCAACTTAGTACCTTATCCTGCCCGCCCATGACAAGCAAAACCGGTAGGGGCCAATTCGCAAATCAGGATAAATACGACACCATGGTCAACAGATTTCTAGACAAATTCAGCACAGGGCTGATATCATGGATAAATTTTATTTTTCGGGAAGTTAACTCTTGATTCACGCAGGGAAAGACTCTTGAATTTCGATTTTCATCCGCCTAAATCATCATCGACAAACCGCCGCAAATCAACCCCGCGCCTGCGTCTCTGGCTGTTCCTGGTCCTGGGCGCCCTGCTTGTCATTCCGCTGTTCCTGCGTCAGACAGTCACCAGCACCGAGGCCAACATGGCGGAGCCGGCAGCATTACCGCCACCGGTCCCGGAAATCCGCAAGGAGATCATCAAGGGGACCGTCGCCCAGGGCGATACGGCGACCGGCATTTTGGGAGACTACTTCTCGGCAGGAGAGATTTACGAGCTGAGCAAGCTGTGCAAGTCGGTCTTCCCACTCTCCCGTCTTAGTGCCGGGCAAGCATACCGGCTCTGCCTGAGCAATGATGACTTTGAACGATTCGAGTACGACATCGACCACGATGAACAGCTGATTATTACCCGCGAGGCGGAAGACTTCTCCGTGCAAAAGGTCCCGATCCCTTATACGACCGAAACCGTTGGCGTGCGGGGCAAGATTGAAACCAGCTTGTTCGAAGCGGTCAAAAGCACCGGAGAAAGCGATGTTCTGGCCATGAACCTGGCTGATATTTTTGCCTGGGACATCGATTTTATCCTTGATATCCGCAAAGGCGACTCGTTCCAGGCACTGGTGGAAAAACGTTACCGGGATGGTCAACCGGCCGGCTACGGCCATATCCTGGCGGCGGAGTTCACCAACCAGGGTGAAACCTTCCAGGCCTTTCTCTACCAGGACGGCGACCGCCGCCCGGATTATTTCGATGCCGAAGGGCAGAGCCTGCGCAAAGCCTTCCTCAAGGCGCCACTCTCCTTTTCGCGGATCTCGTCCGGATTCACCATGCGCCGCTTTCACCCGATCACCAAGACCTGGAAATCCCACCCGGCGATCGATTATGCAGCACGGCCAGGGACACCGATCAAAACTGTCGGCGACGGTATCGTTATCAAAAAGGGTTACACCCGGGGGAATGGCAATTATCTGAAGATCAGGCACACAGCAGCTACGAGACCCTGTACCTGCACATGAAAGGTTTTGCCAGGGGGATCGCTCAGGGCAAGCGGGTTGCACAGGGGCAAACGATCGGCTATGTCGGCAGTACAGGCCTTGCCACCGGGCCTCATCTCTGTTTCCGGATGTACAAAAATGGTGCTCCGGTCAATCCGCACCGGGTCAAAGCTCCGTCAGCCAAACCGGTCTCTGCGGAGAACCTGGCTGATTTCAAACTCAAGGCTGCTGGCCTTAGCGCCTCACTGGCCGATCAACAGCCGGTCAAAAAGGCTCAACGGCATTCAGCTGACACCACTGTTATCCAGTAGAATCCTAGGGGGCACTTCATGGCTATCAGACTCGGCGAATTACTGATCAAGAAAAATCTGCTCACCCAGGCTCAGCTAGAAGAAGCTTTGCAGGCCCAGGTCATTTTTGGCGGCACGCTCGGCACGATCCTGATTGAGATGGGCTTAATCACCGAAAACGTGCTTGCCGAAATCCTGGCGCATCTCCTTAACCTCCCCTGCCTGAAACCTAACCAGCTTGAGAATATTCCCGAACATGTCATCAACATTATCAGCCCTGAGCTGGCAGAAAAGCACAAGGTCGTTCCCGTATCTGTCAACGGCAAGAAATTAACCCTGGCGATGGAATCGCCCCACGACCTGAAATCTATTGATGAGATCTCTTTCCG
>CAVRQQ010000025.1:0-27226 GCA_963723355.1 uncultured delta proteobacterium | reverse complement strand
GGTTGCCATAGGTGAAGATCCAGCTGTTGCTCGGGTGGTAATAGCTCTTGTGGAATGCCCTCAGTTGCTGCCAGGTCAGCTCCGGAATCACCAGCGGCTCCCCGCCGGAATTCATGCCGTAGCAGGTGGTCGGGAAAAGCGCGGCATTGAGGCGCCGGCCAAGCAGGGAAGACGGGTCGGCCATCGCCCCCTTCATTTCGTTGAAGACCACGCCCTTGATCATCAGGCTGGCCGGGTCCGCCGGGTCGGCGAAGTCGAGACGGTGGCCTTCCTGCATGAAGTCCTGCTCCCGCAGCAGGGGAAAAAAGGTGGCGTCCAGATAAATCCCCATCAGATTGTAGAAGTCCTTGCGGTTCATGCTCGCAACCGGATAAAGAGTCCAGTCGGCTGCCGTCAGGGCATTCATGAAGGTGTTCAGGCTGCGTTTGAGCATGGCGAAGAACGGATCGCGTACCGGGTACTTCTGCGATCCGCAGAGGACTGTATGCTCGAGGATATGGGCGACGCCGGTCGAATCCGGCGGCGGGGTACGAAACCTACGGCGAAGACATTGTTCGGGTCGTCACAGGCCAGATGCAGCAGTCGCGCACCGGTCGGCTCATGCAGCAAGGTGACGGCTGTCAGGTTGAGTTCCGGGACCGGCAGGTGTTGTTTTGTCAAAAAACTGCCAAGCCGTTTGCCGGGCAGGGGGAGTGCGTTGTCCATCAGTGGCTCCATTTCATGGTGTCATTCTGTTGATTAATTGTAGCGCACTGCTGTCTGATTGATAGTTGAGACTGAAAATAAAAAGCCCCACTCAGGGAGCGGGGCTGGAGAGTAATATAGTTTTCAGAAAAATGTCAGTTGATGAGGCAGATAATTCCTCAGGTATTTAAATAAAGCGTTCCCCTGAATTCTATGGCTTGATGATGATCTTGCCGAAAAGTCCTTTGCCGGAGAGGAATTGGTCATAGGCTTCTGCCGCCTGATCAAATGTGTACTCGGCGCCGATGGCGGACTTGATCTTGCCTTGACCCATCCAGTAAAAACCCTGTTCAAGTTCGGCTTTGGTGCCCTGAGTAGAGCCTAATATGTTGGTCCCTTTGAAGAAGACATGGCGCAGGTCGATTTTGGCGTCAAAACCGGTGGTGGCGCCACAACTGACCAGGGTGCCGCCGAATTTCAGCAAGGTAAGCTGGGCGTTAAAATGGGTCTCGCCGACATGATCAAAAGAGACATCGATCCCCGGGGCGCAGCCAGTCTGCTTGGCGATCTCCTTGCAGATGCCACGAACCTCCTTAACCCAGCCTTCGTCGCGGTGATTGACCACATAGTCCGCGCCTAGCTCTTTGCACAGATCGGCGTTCTCCGGGCTGGCGGTGGCGATAACGGTACAGTTGTAGAGCTTGGCGATCTGGATTCCGAGGTGGCCTACGCCGGAACGCCCGCCCATGATCAACACCAGCTGGCCCGGTTTGATCTGGGCGCGCCCGACCAGCATATGCCATGCGGTGAGCAGATTCATTGCGGCCGCGGCGGCCTGCTCATAACTGACCGTATCGGGAATTCTCACCACGTTGACTTCCGGTAGGCAGACTTGCTCAGCGTGGCTCCCGGGAGTTGTCTGAAAGCCCCAGACCATCCGCTTTGAACAATCATATTCCCTGCCACTGGTGCAGGCTTCACAGACCCGGCAGGCCATGTTGGCATGAACGGCGACCCGGTCACCAACCTTGACGCTGGTTACTTCGCTGCCGACGGCGAGCACATCCCCGGCAGCATCGGAACCTGAGGTGTGAGGAAGTTCGACTGGAATCGGGTTGCCGCGCATCCCCCAGACATCGTTGTAATTCAATGCAGAGGCTTTAACCTGAATCAGGACTTCATTCGCTTTTGGTTCAGGATTCGGAATTTCCTCTACAGTCAGGATGTCTTTGAAATTATCATCAGGCGCGTACTCTTTGTAAACAAGTGCTTTCATTGTTTGATCCTTTCCACTTGGTTGGGGTTCGTCATGTAGATATGTTTTCGAGAAAAACAGCGCTCTAAATCGGCCTGTAATTTTGTTACCCTAGTCATCATTTATATATTTGTCAAACAAATATATAAATACTTCCCATGGTGCTGCAAATGAGATATCTTGGAGCGCAAGATAAATAATAATATCACTCGTGTGCCGAGTGAACAGGGAGAGCTCTGGAAAAATGGCGATTAATTTCCAACCCCTCGTTGCAGAAAGCCTTGCCAAGCAGATTGCGGAAAACATCCGCAGTTCAATCCTGGATGGCAGCCTCAAGGTTGATGACCAGCTTCCGACCGAGGAAGTCTTGGCTGAAAAGTTCAACGTGTCTCGTCCGACTATTCGCGAGGCATTAAAGCGGCTTGCCGCTCAGAACCTGATCCGCAGTCGTCGTGGCCCGACCGGGGGCACCTTCGTTAATCGACCCAGTCAGGAGGATCTCAGCTCCTCGCTGACGGGTGCCGCCATGCTTTTGGTCAGCATGGGTGAGTTCAGTCTTTCTGAAATCGCTGAAGCGCGCCGTGAACTGGAATTGACTTGCTGCCGGCTTGCTGCAGAACGTCGGCAGGATGAGCACCTGTTGGCCATGGCTGAAGAGCTCAAACGGCAAAGAAATCCTGCGACAACGGATGTCGACTTCTGTGCATCAGACGTTCGCTTCCACCGGGTACTGGTTGATGCGACCCGAAACCCGGTTCTGCAATTTGTCATGTTTGCCGTCATTGAGGCGTTGCAACCGGCAACCAACCTGGTCATCTTCCGATTCAGGGAGCGGGAAAAAATTCTCGCCCAACATGAACGCATTTACGAAGCGATCAGAGCTCAGAACGCCGCCATCGCTGAAGAAGCCATGGCAGAGCAGATGAGTTACCTGTGTGAACAATACGCCCAGGCCCAGGAGTGGCGCCGTAACCGTGACGAGGAGCCACAGTGAGCGATCAATTCAAAGCCCTGCTTCTGACTCGGCAGAACGGTGACGTTCAGCATCATATCAGGCAGCTATCGATCGATGACCTTCCTGAGGGGGATGTCCTGGTCGCGGTCAAATACTCAAGTCTCAACTACAAGGACTGCCTGGCTGTCGCCGGTCAGGGAAGCATCGTTCGCCAGTACCCGATGGTCCCTGGCGTCGACTTGACCGGAGCAGTGTTATCCTCGGATTCTCCAGATTTTCGACCTGGCGACAAGGTGCTGCTGACCGGCTGGGGTGTCGGGGAACGCTACTGGGGTGGCTTTACGCAGCGGGCCAGACTGAAGTCCGAATGGCTTGTCCCGCTCCCGGAGGAACTTGATGCGCTGAAAGCGATGGCTATCGGGTCGGCAGGCCTGACTGCCATGTTGTGCGTGATGGCCCTGGAAGACCAGGGCGTGACGCCGGAGCAGGGGACTGTTCTGGTCACCGGAGCGAGTGGCGGGGTCGGTGGGATTGCTGTTGCCCTGCTTGCCGGTTTGGGTTTCTCTGTCGCTGCGGTGACCGGCAACCGGGCTCACGACGATTACCTTTACCAGCTTGGTGCGACCGACATAGTCAGTCGCGCCGAACTCGAAACACCTTGCCGGCCCCTGGAAAAGCAACGTTGGTCCGGGGCGGTCGACACGGTCGGCGGGAAAGTCCTCGCGCGGCTGCTGGCAGAAATGCAATACGGTGGTACCGTCGCTGCGACCGGCCTGACCGGTGGAGCAGAACTGAACACAACCGTCATGCCCTTCATTTTGCGGGCAGTCAAGATGGTCGGGGTGGAGGTGACAACCTGTCCGGTGCCATTGCGGATAACTGCCTGGAAGCGTCTGGCAAAAGAACTCCCGAACAGTCTTCTGCAGCGGATTTACAAGATTATCCCGTTGGATGAAGTGCCACAGTTTAGCGAAAAGCTTTTAGCCGGGCAGGTCAACGGTCGGTTGGTCGTCGACCTGGAGCTATGAGATCGCGCATTTGTTAAAACGGAAATTATCCGCCTGACCTGGACCTGGTTGGGAGTAAAAACTCGACAGTGATCTCGTCCCTCTTGAATTCTTTCCCTTGTGCTTTCCCTTTTCATTGAGACGCTTAGCTGATAAAATCCCAGAGATTTTTATCTGCCCATTATCGACCTGGAGACCCTGTTAAAGCCATGTTCCTGCGTAAAGCTAGCACCGTACAACAGAAAATGACGGGAATAATTCTCCTCGTCAGTCTATGCGTGCTGATGCTGACTTCCGCACAGTTCGTCTATATTGAGTTAAAACGTATAGACGATTTTGCTCAAGGCGACCTGAGTTCACTGGCCAGGGTCATCGCTTCGAACGCCGCTTTGCCCATGGCAATCAACGACCGCACGAGCATGCAGGAGATCCTGCTGGCTTTGGAAGAACGCAAGGATCTCGCCTCTGCCTATCTTCTGACACCGCATGGCCAGTCGATCTTCAGATATCCGAACTACCAGGTGAGCACATCGACAGTCGACGCTAAAAAATATATTGAAATGCTGGAAATAGAGGCCAGGCAGATTTCAGCCGGACGACAGCTTGCTGCAGAAACAATCTGGGAGGAAGACGGCCGGATGTCGAGTTTCATGCCGGTTGTTTATGCGGATAAACTCGTTGGCTACAGTTTCCTCAGCCTGGACATGGCCGGGCAGCGCCAGGAGAAATTGTCCCTTGCCCTGAGCTGGTTGATCTCGTTGGGTATTGCGGTCTTTGTGACCTACCTGTTAAGTGCCAGACTGCAGAGACATATCTCTGTGCCGATTGAAAAACTGGCCTCGCAAATGCGTCAGATTTCCACGGAGAAACGCCTGGTCGGTCCGCTTCCCCATGAAAGCGAAGATGAGTTCGGTGTCCTTTTTGCCGGCTTTGAAAAGATGATCAAGTCTCTGCAGGAGAGGGACAGGAAGCTCGAACAGCACAGTAAAGACCTTGAGTTGGAAGTCCAGGCCAGGACCCGGGATTTGGCGGCGGCAAAGGAAAAGGCCGAGCAGGCGACTTTCGCAAAATCAAGGTTCCTGGCAAATATGAGCCATGAAATACGCACACCGATGATCGGCATCCTGGGCATGGCCGAGCTGCTGCGCAAAAGACCCCTCGAAAGTCGCGACAAGCAGATGGTTGAGACCCTTTACAGCTCCGGAGAAGCCCTGCTTGCCATTCTCAACGACATTCTGGATTTTTCCAGGATCGAGGCAGGACACTTGAGGCTCGTAGCGGTCCCTGTTGACTTGAAACAGCTAACGGCAGAAGTTTTGAATATGATGGCTGTCAACACCCACGGCAAAGCAACCGAATTGAAACTGAATCTGCCTGATGTGATGCCGGTTGTGATCGGTGACCCGGGGCGGGTTCGCCAGATTCTGCTGAACCTGGTCGGCAATGCCATCAAGTTTACAGATTCCGGCGCAGTGTCGGTTTCCCTGCGGGCCACTGTGGATGACGCTGAAAACCTCTGCCACTGCATATTCGACATTCAGGATACCGGTGTCGGGATTGCTCCGGAGCTCCAGGCGCGTATTTTCGATTCCTTTGATCAGGGCGACAGCAGTACGACGCGCAAATACGGAGGGACCGGTCTTGGCCTTGCCATAGTTAAGGACCTCGTTAAGGTTATGGGGGGCACCCTCTCGCTCGTGAGCAAGCCCGGTGAGGGGAGTACCTTCAGCGTCAGTCTACCCATGACAGTTTCGGATGAATCAGTGCAGGCACGTTATCCGTCAGAAGAACGCGTTGAGTCCGAAAAACCTGCTGAGGAGGGCCGGGAACAGCCCCCTGCTAGTACCATGGGTGCAGGGATGCGCATCTTGCTGGTTGAGGACAATCCCGCGACCCAGAAGCTCATCTCTATACTCCTGGAACAGATGGGTTTTGATCTGAAGGTCGTTGATAACGGCCGGGCGGCAGTCGAATTCCTCGACGAGGAAGTCGTTGACCTGGTTTTAATGGACTGCCAGATGCCGCAGATGGACGGTTTCGAAGCTACGATCCATCTGCGGGCAAAGGGGATCGAGACTCCAGTCGTCGCACTGACGGCCTATGCCCGCGCTGAAGATGAAGAGCAATGCCTTGCCGCAGGGATGAATGACTATCTGAGCAAGCCGTTCCGGCAGCGGGAGATGCAAGCCATGTTGCAGAAATGGCTGCCAAGCAAACCACAGAGCGTGTCTCCCCACACCGAAAATTCGGCTGTTTGAAAACGATGCAAAAGCCGCAGCAGAGCAGATTCCGTTACAAAGTGTCTTCCTGGCACATCATCGTGCTTGTTTACTGCCTAGCATTGGGCGCACTGGGCGCACTGATATTCAGTGAAAAACAGCGAACCAGCTTCCCTGTCAGCATGACTCATGCATCCTTTGCAGAAAGCCGCGGCTCGACAGCTCTCCTCTCGTTGCGTGGCGAGAGAATGCATGACAAGGTGCGTATTCTGCATGCAGCCAGAATGGTTGATGACCGTCCCTTTCAATTGGAAATTCTGCCTGGAGCTTCGGTGCGGGCGGTTGCTGTAAAAGAACGGTTTGCACTTGTTGCATGTTTTAGAAGCAAACTTGTCAGTGTCGATCTGTCCACCCCCGGAGGGCCGACGCTTCTTGGTTCTCTGGAAATGCCCGGTTTTATCAATGAAATCGTTATTTCAGGAACCCGTGCACTGGTCGGAATGGCACGTGGCGGTGGTGTGGCAATCGTCGACTTCGGCAAACCGGAAGAATTGCATCTGGTAAACCATTTCCCTTCTGAAGGTTCGATCGTCGATATGGTCGCGGCCGGGGATCAGGTTTTTTTTGTTGATAAACTCCAGGGCCTTGGCAGAATTCGGCAAGTCGGTGAGAACTCGTCTCCGGAAATTCTGGATACATTGGATTCCCCCTGGCGTATCGCCGTTTCCGGCGACCGGATGGTGGTCGCGTCGCTGTATGGCCGTATGGGTTTTTACGAACTGTCTGAAGGAGGGACAATCCACAAGGTTGGTTCGATGAATTTCCCCGGCCTCGAAAAAGGCGGGATCAGGGGGATTGCTTTCGCAGCAGAGAGCCTGGCGGTAGCCTTGTCGGATGGTTCGATGAGAGTCTTTCCTATCTCTTCCTGGCCAAAGCTGATAGATGATTCAAGATTGACGATTCCCGGTGCGCCTTACAAGGTGGTGCCGATCCCCGGGCGCAGCCAGGTTGCAGTTGGCTTGGTGTCGTCCGGTATCGCCCTGGTCGAAATTCCGTCCTCGGGAAACGCAGTCGTATCAGGACACCTCATGCTGCCCATGACCAACATTGCCATGGATGTCACGGCGGACAAGATATACTTTTCCAGGCAGGGCGGACGTCAAGGTTTGGTTGCCTTTGACATAAAGGGGATCAAGCAGAGCGCTATTGATCCGGCGTCACACTTTGACCGCAACTATTATGCTTTGTATGCCTGGAATGGCCGTCTTTTCGGTTATCGAAGAGACAAGTCGCTGGTTGCCCTGGCCGATGTAGGAGATTGCGGATCGTCCAGCGCCGGCCCCATTTTGCTCGTACATGACGAGGACGGTGTCAGCATGTTCCGAATGCAGGAAAACGGCGAGGTGAGCAAGGCTGGCTCCATTGTGGTGGAGGACAGGGCGTTGGACGCGGTTCACGCAGAAGGGTATCTGCATGTCCTGCATCCTGGCGGCCTGCGGATTCTGTCCGAGACACAAACAGGAGAGATGCTTGTTACCGGAGATCTGGAACTCTCCGGTCAACCTGTTCACCTGAAGTTCCTGGAGCAGGCATACCTGTTGGTGACCACGAGAAGGAGGGCTTCAAGGTTGTTGACGTCTCTGATCGAAAGCATCCTGTACAGGTCGCGGAAGTGAGGCCCACCGGAACACCTGCGTTCGTCCGCCTCCGCCCAAGATATCTTCATCAATGACCGGTTTGCCTATGTTTCGCAAGGGACCGGTGGCCTTTTCGTTATCGATCTTGGCAACCCGAAGCTCCTGAATTGTTACAGATTATCGATACGCCGGGGATGGCCAAGAAAAATGGTGCTGCATGACAAACCTCTTTTGGTTGCGATGGAGATGAAGGGGTCTACATGATCGATGCCAGCCAGCCCGGCCGACTGCTGCCGATCGGTTCTTTGCCGACGCCGTTAGGGCCAATGAGATTGCCACTGTTGCCGATGGAATCCTGGTCAGCAATTATCCCGGCGGGACCTTGAAGCTGCCATTCCCGGAAAAGCTGGAGGATTATCGGGTTGTCAGCATGAGGATGCTGCAAGTCGAGGTGCTTGCGGATAAAACGCAGAGAGTATGTGTACCTTTATGACGAAAGATCGCAAAACAGGGCACGGCTAGAGCCCCAGGACGAATAATCCTGATACTAGAAATTGTAACTCATGCCGAGCCAGAACTGGCGGCCGAGTTCGTAGATGTCGTCGGAATCGCCCGACGGCGGTGTGCGATCAAAAACATTGTTGACTTCCAGGGAGACGACCGATGCTCTGACTGTGGTAAGTTGATTTCTCCCAGTCCATTCTCCAGTCGAAAATCCAGTAGTCGGGTTGTTCAACTTCGGCGTAAATATCGAATCTCTCGCCTGATGACAGGGTAATGTTATCTCTGGTGTCCTCGAGTGTCTCGTACCCGCTTTGATAACGGGCAACATTTGTGAATGTGATATTGCCGGGCAACCGGGCGGTATATATTATGTTCAGCATGTGCTTGCGGGTATAGTCCGGTCTTGGCAGATCAGCCAGGCTGATCAATTTGCCCTGGTACCAGACGCTGTCTTCAAGATCATCTTCGTCAAAAGTATCGTCGTATGACTCGTTGCTCGATTCCTGGTCGCTGTAAGTGTAGTTGATGTTGAGGTAATAGTTACGCCATTGGCGTTCCCACGCAATCTTGGTGCTCTCGTAATCGCTGGAGCCGTTGTTGTTGAGTTCCCAGCCGCGGATAGTCGTATCATCGACAACGGTCGTGAACAACTCCTTGGCGAACTGGTCGCGGTTGTCACGCTCCAGGTAATTGATCTCCAGTCTGCCGCCGAGGAATTTTTGCACGACTCCAATGTTCCATTCATTTGAGTAAGGGGTGTCGAGTTTAGAATATTGATATCTCAGGAGACTTTGGTCGGTGCTTGGCGCCCAGCCTGTCAGCGTATTTACGTTCTCCGGGTTATCCGGGTCGCTGGTTATTTTAGTGCGTGTTTGTCTCTGGTAAGGGGTTCTCCCCTCCCGCAACTTGTATGTCAACAGGGCTTTTCCATAATAACGGTTGTAGCCGCCTTTGATGACGGTGCCTTCATTTCTGAACAGGTCCCATGTCCCCGCAAAGCGGTAGGAGACATCAGTGTTCTTCATGAAATCGTCGTAGGATAGGCGGACTCCGGGCCGGAAACTAAATGGCCCAATCTCAATCAGGTCGTCAAGGTAGGCCGAAATACTGTTGACAGTTGCTTCCTGGGACTTCTGCAAAGTAGGCCCGCCTTTCCCGGAAGTAGACTTCGTTGTCGATGCATGACGGGTCGTTGTCGTTACAGGAAACGCTGGCATCTTCGACCGCCCTGTTCAGGGCGTGCTCGTAGGTCGTTTGTTTGCGATCGGAGGACCCCTTGTCGTGACTGGCTTCCAGGCCGAGGTTGAATCTGTTGATGGTCTGATAAATGGTGAGCGGCTTTGAAACCAGGTCAAGATATGCCTGTAGGCTTTTCTCCTCGTTGTCGATGTCGCCGTAGCCCCCCTCTGCGCTCCATGGCAGCCCGTATTGTTCTCCCCAGTTTCTGGAGGGCGTGTCGGATGGCCAGAAATAATGATGCGTGTTGGCGCTCCGCGAACTGTCATTGGCCATGTAGGTCGATGACGCTTCCAGAACGCCGAAGGGCAAATCACCCGTCAGTTTGCCGCCGAGGCTGTAACCGCCACGCCCTATCTCGATGTCGCTGTCTCTGGCTCCGTCGATAAAAAATTCCTCCTTGGAAGGTGTGTGACTGGCAGTCAGTTCCACCATGTAAGGTGTTTTGGGCAGCCAAACATATTTCAGGAAGTAATTCTCGAGGGTTTTGCGGTTTTCCTGCCAATCGTCGATGTTGTATATCTCCAAGTCGGACTGAATCCTCTTGTATGCGGCAAGGAGGGCCATCTCGTCATTGATTGGCAGGTCGAGTTCCAGGCCGATATCGTATTTTTTGAAGCGTGGCTGCAGCTGCTGGTCAGTTGATCGGTAAAATTCATCCTTCCTGTCAGGGTCGATATGGAATTCGGTCCATGAGTCACGGGTGGTCCGGACGCTGATCTGACCAGCAAACTCATTGTATGGTGACCGGGTCTCGGCATCGACAACGCCGCCGGTAAAGCCGCCGAACCTGGCCGGGATGTTGCTGTCGTAAACGGTCAGCCTGTCGATGAGGTCCTGATGGATGAAGCCGCGTTGGGGGTGACTCGGGACATCCCTGTCGTCTTCAACGATGTTGTTGCCCGTCAAGGGATCAAGGATGCTGCTTTGGTTGACGCCGTCGATCGTATAGTTGTTCTCGTATGCGCGTCCGCCGGAAATTGAAATGAGTGGCGGCAGGATCTCACCGGAATTCTCCGAGGTCCTTTGCCCTTCTCCGATCTGGACCCGGGGCAGGATTGTGATGGTCTCCGTAATGCTGCTGTTTTTTTTCGGCAGGGACTGCAAAACGTCGTTGGCAAGTTCCGAACTTCCGGAGGTCTGGTCTTCCGCCGTACCGACCACGGTCACCTGTTGCAGGGTGGGAATACTCCCTGTCGTAGCGGGCAACGGCCAGTTATCAGCCGTTTCCGCAGCGGACAGAGTTGCAGGCAGCATTGCCATAACGATGGCAATGAAAACGTTTGCTTTCCGGAAAGATATTAATAGCACTTGACTGAAGCGTTAAGTTATTGTTTATTCGAACGAATGAGAGGGCGTATTGTCCGTACATTCGCCGGGAAGTGTCAAGCTAAAAAACTCTAATCCCGATTAATCGTATCGCATAGCGGAACGAGCCTGGCACCTGCTTGCCCAGCGAGTGCTCCATGTAACCTCGCGCTCAGGTTAACTGATGATATTGGACAAACTTACAGCCATGCCTACGATCCTCCGGCTTTCACTATGCCTGCTGGTTTCCGCAGGGATTCATGGCGGCGTGACCTATTACGATTTGGCGAGCAAACCATCCACCGCAAACGATGGCCGCTCAGCGGTTGTCGTTGCGCTGGTTCCGGTTGCAGACGCTTCACCCTCTGCCGTTTCTGCCCCTTTGGAAGCTGCTCCGGCACACCGCCAGGTGGCTGCAAAGCCGCAAGCCGTTGTCACCGGACCCCAGGTTGCCCCCACCCTGCCGGTCATGAAGCTTCGACATGTGACGCCAACGAAATCCCGGCCTGTCACGAAGTTGACCGAAGTTGTCGAACAGCCTGAAGAAGATCTGGTGCCGACAGACCCGGTTCGGGTTGAACCTCGCAAGGGGTTGCCGGAACCGCTGGACGAAGTGGCCTCGATAGCCGGTCAGAAAGCGGCCGCTTTGCCGGACGGGACCACCGCCGAGCCTAGGCAGGGCGCCGGGGTTGTGCAGCATGACGATGGTCCGGCGGACGATAGCGACAATCACAATAGTCAAGATGCCGGGCTGACCGGCGGGGTCTTGATTGAAGCGATGCCGAACTATCGCAACAACCCGTTGCCGGAGTACCCCTACATAGCCCGCCAGAGACATTGGGAGGGCGTGGTGTGGCTGTTGGTGGACGTCTCGGCAAAGGGGCTGGTCGACGATGTTGATCTGGAGAGCTCAAGCGGCTACCGAGTCCTGGACCGGGCCGCCAGGAGGGCAGTGAAACGCTGGGAGTTTGCCCCCGCGACGCGTGCCGGTTTGCAAGTGGAAAGCCAGGTTCGCATCCCCGTCCGTTTTAGCCTGGAAGACAGCTGAGTTGAAGCCTGTGAGCGACGTTTCGTCTTTTCTCGGCGCCCACAAGGTCAAAGTGTGATTTAGTCTTGCATTATTAGTCCCGGCATGCTAGAAAATCGCCCTTCGGGGAGTGGCGCAGCCTGGTAGCGCGCCAGTTTTGGGAACTGGATGTCGCAGGTTCGAATCCTGTCTCCCCGACCACTTAAAGCGCCAGTAGCTCAGCTGGATAGAGCATCGGCCTTCTAAGCCGACGGTCGAGGGTTCGAGTCCTTCCTGGCGCGCCATGTTATTAGGTGCTCGAGGAATGGTTTCTCGTTGACATTATTCCTCTCCCTTGTCTAGAATTCTGTACTTTATGGTGGGTGTAGCTCAGTCGGTAGAGCACCAGGTTGTGGCCCTGGTTGTCGCGGGTTCAATCCCCGTCACTCACCCCATAATATTCCGGGCCTGCCTTTTCCCCGTCGACCCCTCAGAATGTGGCGGTTATCCCGGGAAATGTCGGGCCTTAATTGTATGCGATGGGCCAGTTGGTTTCGCGGGTGTGGTGGAACTGGTAGACACGCTAGATTTAGGATCTAGTGCCGAGAGGCGTGGGGGTTCGAGTCCCTTCACCCGCACCAAATTCTTGAGCATGGACAGTTATTGATAAATCTTTTCGGCGACAGTGCCCTGGCACTGTCATGGCAGAGCAAATGAGGAGCGTTAGCATGAATGTGAAGGTTGAAGATGTCAGCAGCATCAAAAAGAAGCTGATTTTTGAGGTTGCCCCGGAGCAAGTCGACAAGGAAATCGGTCGTGCCTATAAAAAGATCGGCAAGACCGCCAAGGTCAAAGGCTTCCGGGCCGGCAAAGTGCCCGATTCGGTTCTGGAGAAATATTATGGCGCCCAGATGGAGCAGGAGGTCCTGACCCGTCTGATCAACGATACTTACTTCAAGGCCCTCGATGAGAATGATATCCCTGCGATTGGCGAGCCGAACATTGTCGATAGCAGCGGGATTAACAAGGGTAAAGCCTTCACCTATGAGGCAGAAGTTGAGATCAAGCCGGAAGTGACGGCCAAGGATTACACCAAGCTGGCCCTGGAAAAGGAAAAGCTTGTTGTCGATGCCAAGGTTGTTGAGGGGCGTCTTGAAGAGATGCGCACGTCCCGTTCACAGCTCGAAGTTACCACCCGCAAAAAGGCCCGCAAGGGTGATTCTGTCGTGATTGATTTCGAGGGTTTTGTTGATGGAGAGGCTTTTGACGGCGGCAAAGGAGAAGATTACCTCCTCGAACTCGGCTCCGGTTCCTTTATCCCCGGCTTTGAAGAGCAGGTTGTCGGCATGAAACGGGAGGAGTCCAAGGATGTCGAAGTCTCTTTCCCCGAAGAGTACGGCCAGGCAGAACTGGCCGGCAAGCCGGCGGTTTTCAAGGTGACGTTGAAGGAGATCAAGGAAAAGGTTGTTCCGGAGCTGAACGATGAATTTGCCAAAGGCTTCGGCGTTGATACACTGGACGAACTCAAGGGTGAATTGCAGAAGAGCCATGAGACCCAGGAGAAGAGCCGGGTTGAGAATGACCTGCGTGAAAAGCTGGTCAGTGCCCTGATCGAGCGCAACCCGATCGAGGTCCCTGAGACGATGATTGCCAAACAGCTTGATTACATGTATGAAAATATCAGCAACCGCATGCAGTCGCAGGGGATGTCTGTCGCCATGCTGGGGATCACGCCGGAGAATTTCCGCGAGAATTATCGTGACACTGCTGTTGAGCAGGTCAGCGGCAACCTGATCCTTGAAGCGATCGGCCGCCAGGAGAGTATCCAGGCCGATGAAAGCGAAATTGACGCCAAGCTGGAAGAGATTTCCAGCATGGCCAATGCTCCCATCGAGACAGTGAAGAAATACTACGCAGCGCCTGAAGCCCGCGTCGGCCTGATGGCGCAGATTGCGGAAGAAAAAGTCATCAGCTTTCTCCTGGACAGCGCCAAGGTCAAGGAAGTATCACCGAAAAAACCGAAAAAGAAGACTGACAAGAAAACCGAGGAGGACGCATGAACCTGATTCCAATGGTCGTGGAGCAGACCGGACGTGGAGAACGCTCCTATGATATCTATTCACGGCTGCTCAAGGACCGGATTATTTTTCTTGGCGGCGGGATTGACGATCATGTGGCCAACCTGGTGATTGCCCAGATGCTCTTTCTCGAATCGGAGGATTCTGAAAAAGACATCCATCTGTATATCAACTCACCGGGTGGCATAGTGACCGCCGGTCTGGCAATCTACGATACCATGCAGTACCTGAAAGCCCCTGTCTCGACAATCTGTGTCGGCCAGGCGGCCAGTATGGGGGCACTGTTGCTCTCGGCCGGAACTTCCGGTAAGCGTTATGCCCTGCCACATTCGAGGATCATGATCCATCAGCCGCTCGGCGGCTTCCAGGGGCAGGCGACCGATATCAGCATTCATGCCCAGGAAATCCTGCGTCTGAAGGAGACCTTGAACTCGATCATGGCCGAGCATACCGGCCAGCCGATCAGCCAGTTGTCGTCCGATACGGAACGCGATTTCTTCATGGGTAGCGAAGCGGCCAAAGAGTATGGTATTATCGACGATATTGTGTCGAGAAAAGACTGATTTGAAGAGGTGAGGCAGTGACGCAAAAGAGTGGCCACAATGACCAATTGACCTGTTCGTTCTGCGGCAAAGCGCAGGAAGAGGTGAAGAAGCTGATCGCCGGACCGGCGGTCTATATCTGTGATGAATGCATAGAACTGTGCAAGGATATCATCGCCGAGGAAGCCCATCTTGATGAGACGCCGATGGGCGACGGTCTGCTGCCTAAGCCGGTTGAAATCAGGGATGTCCTGGATGATTTCGTGATCGGGCAGGAGCGGGCGAAAAAAGTCCTGGCGGTTGCCGTCTACAATCACTACAAACGCATCGAGGCCTCCGAAAAGGCCGGAGATGTTGAAATACAAAAGAGCAACATCCTCCTGCTCGGACCGACTGGCAGCGGCAAAACCCTGCTTGCCCAGACCCTGGCCAGAGTTCTGAATGTCCCGTTTGCAATCGCTGATGCCACCAACCTGACCGAGGCCGGTTATGTTGGTGAAGATGTCGAGAATATTATCCTGAGTCTGTTACAGGCCGCCGACTATGATCTGGAAAAGGCTCAGAAAGGGATTATCTATATCGACGAGGTCGACAAGATTGCCCGCAAATCGGATTCCCCCTCGATCACCAGGGATGTCTCCGGAGAAGGTGTCCAGCAGGCCCTTTTGAAAATTATCGAAGGGACGACCGCCAGCGTACCACCGAAAGGTGGCCGCAAACACCCGCAACAGGAATTCCTGAAGGTGGACACCACCAATATCCTGTTTATCTGCGGAGGAGCTTTCTCGGGGCTGGAAACGGTCATCAATCAACGGATCGGCGCCAAAACCATGGGTTTCGGTTCCGAGTCTGTGAAGAAGGCTGATCTGAAGATTGGTGAGGTTCTGTGCCTGGTGGAACCGGGTGACCTGCTCAAGTATGGCTTGATCCCCGAGTTCATTGGGCGTTTGCCGGTTGTCGCGACTCTCGATGAACTGGACGAGGACGCGTTGGTCAGAATCCTCTGCGAACCCAGGAACGCTCTGATCAAGCAGTACCAGAAGCTTTTTGACATGGAAAATGTTGATCTCAAGTTCACCGATGGTGCTCTGGTCGCTGTTGCCAAGGAGGCCCTCAAGCGTAAAACCGGTGCACGCGGTTTGCGTTCGATTCTTGAGAATGCGATGCTCGACGTCATGTATGATATCCCTTCCCAGGATCGTGTCCGGGAGGTTGTCATCAATGAAGATGTGATTTTTAAGGGTTCACAGCCTATTATAATCTACGAATGCGCTGAGTCGGCCTGATAGAGTTCCTGTCGGGCGCTAGCTCAGCCGGAAGATATTTTTATGACCGAACTCTCTGAAGACGTCCTGTCTGAATCTGTACCCCCTGTATCATTTCCTGTTCTGCCGTTGCGGGATATCGTGATTTTCCCGCACATGGTAACCCCTCTCTTTGTCGGGCGGCCGAAATCGATCCATGCTCTCGAATGGGCTATGGAACACGACAAGCAGGTGCTTCTTGTGACCCAGAAGGATCCGAAGACGGATGATCCCCTGGCTGACGACTTGTATGAAATGGGGACCCTGGGGCAGGTTGTGCAAATGCTGAAACTGCCTGACGGAACCGTCAAGGTCCTGGTAGAGGGTACGGTCAGGGCACGCCTGATCGATTTCGAATACACTGACGAATGCATATTCGCAAACCTGCAGCAATTGCCGGATCAGGAAGCCATGTCTCCCGAGCAGGAGGCCCTGATGCGCAGCGTCAATACGACCTTCGATACCTATGCCAACCTCAGCAAAAAGATTCCGGCAGAGATGGTGACGTCGATCGCCGGCGTCGAAGAACCGGGCCGTTTTGCCGACACCATTGTTGCGCACCTGACGGTGCCGATTTCCGACAAGCAGGAGATCCTCGAAGAGATGGACTCCCTGCTGCGGCTCGAGAAGCTTCTGGCTCTCATGGAACGCGAGGTTGAAATCCTGCAGATTGAAAAGAAAATCCGCAATCGGGTCAAAAATCAGATGGAGCGCAGTCAGAAAGAGTACTATCTGAATGAACAGATGCGGGCCATCCAGAAGGAGCTTGGCGAGAAGGACGAGTTCAAGCAGGAACTGCGTGAGCTGGAAGAGAAAATCGTCAAAGCGCGGATGTCAAAGGAAGCAACCGACAAGGCCACTGCAGAACTGCGCAAGCTGAAAATGATGTCGCCAATGTCCGCCGAAGCGACGGTGGTCAGGAATTATATAGACTGGCTGGTGGCCTTGCCGTGGAAGAAGGGGACCAAGGACCAGATCGATCTGGTGCATGCCGAGGAAATCCTCGAAGAGGACCACTACGGTCTGGAAAAAGTCAAAGAACGGATCCTGGAATACCTGGCCGTGCAGGCGCTGGTCAAAAAGATCAAGGGCCCGATCCTCTGTCTGGTCGGCCCTCCCGGCGTCGGCAAAACCTCTCTCGGCCGTTCGGTGGCGAGAGCCATGGGGCGCAAGTTCATCCGTGTCTCCCTGGGTGGTGTGCGTGACGAAGCGGAAATCCGCGGCCACCGGCGTACTTACATTGGCGCCATGCCCGGCAAGGTCATTCAGGGCTTGCGCAAGGTCGGCACACGCAACCCGGTTTTCCTGCTTGATGAGGTCGACAAGATGAGTACGGATTTCCGTGGGGATCCGTCATCAGCACTCCTGGAAGTCCTGGACCCCGAGCAGAACCATAGCTTCGGTGATCACTTTCTCGATGTCGATTACGATCTTTCCTCGGTCATGTTTATCGCAACAGCGAACACCTTGCAGGCGATTCCCGGGCCATTGCGAGATCGCATGGAGGTGATCCGCATCGAAGGCTACACTGAAGAGGAGAAGGTGCATATCGCGGAGCGCTATCTTTTGCCGAAGCAGTTGGAAACACACGGGCTCAAAGAGGGCCAGGTCAAGTTCTCGGAGGCCGCACTGCTTGAGATTATCCGTCGTTATACACGAGAAGCCGGTGTGCGGAACCTGGAGCGTGAGATCGCCAACGTGTTCCGCAAGATCGCCCGCGAGGTCGTCAAGGCTGGCCTGCAAGGGAACCGGTTCCAGGTCGGGGCGCCGCAAATCAAGAAGTACCTGGGCGTACCGCGTTACAGCTTTGGTGTCCGGGAGGAAGAACACAGGGTCGGACTTGTCAACGGCCTGGCATGGACAGAAGTCGGTGGTGAGCTTCTGACTGTCGAAGTCACGGTCCTGCCCGGTCAGGGCAAGTTGACCGTGACCGGCAAACTAGGGGAGGTCATGCGTGAATCAGCACAGGCAGCACTCAGCTATGTGCGCTCCAGGTGGATGGAGTTGGGCCTGGAGAAGGACTTTTACACCCAGGTCGACATTCACATCCATGTCCCGGAAGGTGCAATACCCAAGGATGGCCCCTCCGCCGGAATCACCATGGCGACAGCTCTGGCCTCTGCCCTGACCGGGCTTGTGGTTGACCAGGACCTGGCAATGACGGGAGAAATTACCTTGCGAGGCCGCGTACTGGCCATTGGCGGGCTGAAGGAGAAACTCCTGGCATCCAAACGTGCCGGTATCCACCGTGTCCTGATTCCGAAGGAGAACGAAAAAAATCTTGAAGAGGTCCCGGCAACGATTCGCCGGTCTCTGAAAATTATTCCGGTCGCACACATGGATGAAGTTCTTGACGAAGCAATCCTGGGGAGCTTCTCGACGTCACCGACTGCGGACAATAAAGATTATACCTTAGACCCCGAAAAATCGGTGCATCATTGAGCAAACCAGCCAATTATTGCTTGACTAGATTTTAAAGCGTCTGATATAAATAAGGCCGTTTCAGCAGGGCTTAATCATTCTTTTATACGTGGAGGTATGTTGTGACAAAGGCCGATCTTGTTAATTCAATCGCAGAGAAGGCGGGACTGAGTAAAGCTGATGCAGAAAAGGCTCTGAAAGCATTTACGGATGCCGTGACTGATGCCCTGAAAGCAGGCGAAAAGGTCTCTTTGGTTGGTTTTGGTACTTTCAGCGTAGGTCAACGCGCTGCTCGCACGGGTCAGAATCCCCAGACCGGTGCAAAAATCAACATCCCTGCAGCAAAGGTTCCCAAGTTCAAGGCCGGTAAGGCTTTGAAGGATTCCATCAACTAAGTAAAGCGAGAGATTCAGTCGTATCAGGTTCGTCCCGGTCCGGCTGTAAAGACCCTGAAAATAGGAAACGCGGGAGAGGGTATCCCCCTTGACATCGTTTCCTATTTTCTGTCTGTCGCGGGGCTGTAGTAGAGTCGGTTACAACGCCGGCCTGTCACGCCGGAGGTCGCGGGTTCGAGTCCCGTCAGCCCCGCCATTTTAAAGTTTGGGCGAATAGCTCAGCTGGGAGAGCATCGGCCTTACAAGCCGAGGGTCACAGGTTCGAGCCCTGTTTCGCCCACCATATTTACAATTTGCTCAAGGGGCTGTAGTAGAGTCGGTTACAACGCCGGCCTGTCACGCCGGAGGTCGCGGGTTCGAGTCCCGTCAGCCCCGCCAGATTCAAATGAGGCGATTCCTGATAGCTTAAGGAGTCGCCTTGTTTGTTTCTGATGTTTTGACCTGGCCTTGTCCTTGCGGTAGGCAGGCGGCGGGAGATGTCTCCAGGATGACCCGCAGCGGCTATGGCAACGGATGATTGGCGGGGGCGATATATCTCGTGTCGCCTGCTACGATGCTCACTACGGCACCGACCGAGATGGCTCCAGCTCTCTGAGCCCATGAATTCAAGTACGACCTTCGGACTATCAGTCGAATCTGTTGAACATACTAATCAGACGGCCGGTCAAAATGACCGGTCATTTTGCATTGCTGGCATGACGGGTTAGGGGTTTTCCATTCATTTTTCCCGTCAGATATGTTAAATGATAGGGCTAATGTCAACCTACCGCTGCAAAATTGGTACTGCTGATGGTCGGATCCTCGAAAAGGATTTCGAGGCGGTCGGCCGCGAGGTCCTTCAGGAGAGTCTTGAAGAGCAGGGCTTCTTCGTCTTCAGGATTCGTAAAGCGCCCCTGCAGTGGTTTTCAAAAGGAGTGGGTGGAGGCAGTTTAAGCGGACGCAGGTTCCTGGCATTGAACCAGGAGATGCTGGTCCTGATTCGTTCCGGCCTGCCAATTCTGCAGGTGCTTGACACCCTGGTCGACCGCATGGAGACCGGTGGGCTGCTCAGTGCATTGCAGGAAATCCGCTCAGATGTAAAAGGCGGCAGTTCTCTGTCCGATGCATTTGGAAAATTTTCGCACATGTTCCCGCAACTCTATGTCGCCTCGCTGCGGGCCGGAGAACAGTCCGGAGATCTGCCGATAACCCTCGGGCGCTATATCGAGTATCAGAAGCGTGTCGAGGCGATCAAGGCGAAAGTCCGCAGTGCCACATTCTACCCGGCGCTTCTGGCCATTGCCGTGACGGTGGTCCTTGGTTTCCTGCTGCTCTACGTGATTCCAAGTTTTACCCAGGTTTATGCCGATGCCAACGTACAGCTGCCTCTCCTGACCAGGATGGTGATTGCCTTGGCAAACGGGCTGGTGTCGGGCCTCCCGTTCTGGTTGCCGGGTCTTCTTCTCGGTCTTTTTCTGCTGCGTACCTATGCACGGACCGAACGTGGTGCGCTGCTCGTGGATCGCCTCAAATTGCGCCTGCCGTTTTTCGGTGAGTTGCTGAATGAATATGCTCTGTCGACCTTCTGCCGGACTTTTGCGACAACCCTGGCCAGCGGTATTCCGATTGTCCAGGCGATGCAGATGTCCCGGGGGACCTTGAACAATCGTGTCCTTGAGAAACGGCTCTCCAAAGCAGTCAATCGCATCCGGGAGGGGGCAAAAATATCCGAAGCACTTGAACAGGCCGGAAATTTTCCGGTGATCGCCTTGCGCATGATCGGTGTCGGTGAGACGAGTGGCTCGCTGGTTGATATGCTGACTGATGTCTCAGAGTATTATGAAAGTGAGGTTGAACGTCGACTTGATCGCCTGACGACAATTGTTGAGCCCTTGATGATGATGACGATGGGACTCCTGATAGGAGGGATTGTCGTCGCCATGTATATCCCGATATTCCAGTTGGCGGGTACGGTACAGTAGTTTGGAGAAAAAGATGTCGTTTGAACATCGTAAAATAAGTGAAATCCTCGTTGAAATGGGCGTTCTCGCGCCGGCCGAGGCGCGTCTGGTTCTTGAACAACAGGGCCAGCTGGGTCAGCGTTTTGGTGAAGTTGCGATTGCCAAGGGCCTTCTTAAGGATGACGTGGTGGCTCAGGCTCTGGCACATCAGTTCGGCCTTGAATACATTGACCTTGACTCATTTGTCGCCGATCCTGAGTTGGATGAGGAATTCCCCGCTGAGTTGTCGGTGCGCTATAATTTCATCCCGCTGCAAAAAACCGATAACGGCCTGGTCGTGGCGATTGCCGATCCGACCAATGTCGCGAACCTCGATGATCTGGAGATGCAACTCGATCTCCAATTAACCTACAAGGTGGCGGCCAAAAACAAGATTGCCGCCCTGCTTGAGCGGTTGCAGAGCTCGAAGCAGGTTCTGCAGGAGGTCTCCGAGGATTTCAAGCTGCTGCTGGTCAAGGAGACGGACAAGGGAGAAGAGGTCCTCTCCATAGAAAAGTTGACCGATGACAGCAGCCCGATCATCCGCCTGATCGACTCCACCCTTTTCGATGCGCTGAACAAGCGTGCCAGCGATATCCATATCGAGAGCAACCTTGATGGAGTACAAATCAAGTATCGCGTTGACGGCGTTTTGTTCCGGGCAACGGAACCCCTTGACGGCCGCTTCCAGGGACCGATCATCTCCCGGATCAAGGTCATGAGTGATCTCGATATCTCGGAACGCCGCATCCCCCAGGACGGGCGCTTCAAGGTCCGCATGGCCGGCAAGTCGATTGATTTCCGCGTCTCCATCATGCCGAGTATCTTTGGCGAAGACGCCGTGATCCGTATTCTCGACAAGGAAAGTATCGCCAAGGACCTGCATGGCCTGACCCTGGATGTGCTTGGCATCGAGGGCCATGAATTGGCCAGGTTCAGGCGGATGATTCGCGAGCCTTACGGCATGGTTTTGGTCACCGGCCCGACCGGTAGCGGCAAGACCACCACGCTCTATGCGGCACTGACAGAGATTTACAACGAGCAGG
Source organism: uncultured delta proteobacterium (assembly GCA_963723355.1). Classification (GTDB taxonomy): domain Bacteria; phylum Desulfobacterota; class Desulfuromonadia; order Desulfuromonadales; family BM103; genus JAFDBW01. Next base: position 5,650 of record CAVRQQ010000025.1, on the reverse strand, counting down.
AAAAGATCATCACGATTGAAGACCCGGTTGAATACCAGCTCAAGGGGGTCGTGCAAATTCCGGTCAATGAGAAAAAGGGCCTGACTTTTGCCCGCGGCCTGCGCTCCATCCTGCGTCACGACCCTGATAAAATCATGGTCGGTGAGATCCGCGATCCCGAGACCGCACAGATTGCGGTCCAATCGGCATTGACCGGGCACCTGGTTTTCACCACGGTACATGCCAACAATGTTTTCGATGTGCTCGGGCGCTTTCTGCACATGGGAATCGACGCCTACAATTTTGTCTCCTGCCTCAACTGTGTCGCTGCACAACGCCTGGTGAGAAAGATTTGCGAGCACTGTAAGCAGCCGGTGAGCTATAACCGTCAGGCATTCGAAGAGTCAGGCCTGGATTACGACAAGTACGGTCAACACAGCTTCTACAAGGGAGCCGGGTGTCGGGAATGCAATGGTCAGGGTTTTCACGGTCGAACGGCCATTATCGAACTGCTTGATCTGGACGACAACTTGCGTGACATGATCATCAGCAAGGCTTCGGTCAGTCGCCTCAAGGAAGCCGCGCGCGCGGCAGGAACCTCTTTTTTACGTGATTCGGCAGTGGAAAAGCTGCTGAACGGAGTCACGACCCTTGAGGAAATAAACCGGGTCACCTTTGCCGAACCGTTTGGGGGAGGGGCATGAGCAGGTTTTATGTCGGCGTAGATGTGCAGCCAGCAGGCTTGTTCTTCGCAGTCTTGCAGCGTAACCGGCCGCAAACCCGGCTGGTTGGTTTGCGATTTGAAAGCCTGGAAGGTGTGATGGAGGCTTCCAGTCGCAAGCCGAACATCCATGATGCTCGCCGTTTCGTGGAAGGCTTGCGCCGTGGTGTCGACTCTCTGGCCGGCCAGGAAGAGCGTATCGCCCTGAGTCTGCCCGACCGGGCCGGCCGTATTTACCTGACTGACGTCGATGCACCGTTCAAAACTCATGACGAGGGCGTGGAAGTTCTGAAGTGGCGTCTCAAGGCGAACCTGCCCGCAGCCCCGGCGCAGGTCCAGCTTGATTACCAGGTTTTCGATAAACATGAAAGTGGTCGACAACGATGTATTGTCGCCGCACTGGCCCGGCCGGTCCTCGAACAGTATGAGGACCTGGTCAACGAAGCAGGCCGACATGCGATTCAGATCGATTTTCATTCACTGAACCTTTATAACTATTACCGGCCCCGACTGGACCTTGGTGATGAATTTATCCTGGTCAGTCTGGAGCAGGGAATGCTCGGCATTCAGTACGTGCTCGATCACGGTCTCTGTTATCAGCGTGTCCGTAACTTCAAGTTGAATCCCGAGAGAGCTTTCCGTGAGATCACCCGGACTCTTGTCGAAGCCTATGAATCTTTCCCGTCGATGAAACGTTGCGCTGTTTTTGCCCACGTTGATCCAGGTTTGGGTCCAGAGATCGACAAACTGCTCTGTTCCGCATTTGATCGTGAGGTCAAATGCCTTGATCCGGCCATGAAACGATTTGGTGGCGAGGGGCGAACCGGCGGTCTGCAGCCGGTTGGTCCCGTTGTTGCTGCTCTCGGTGCTGCCGAGCGCATGATGTAAGAACTATGGAAATCAAACTCAATCTAGCCAGCAAGCCCTATCTGAATCGCCAGAGTGCCCGTCTCTGGTTGCTGCTGCTTGGTGCCCTGATGGTGTTGCTGCTCCTGCTGAATGGCTCCTACGGTTATCGGAACTACCGACAGTTGCAGTTGCTTGACACGCGCTTCCAGGAATTGAATGATCAGCTTTCAGGAATTCATGGTCCGTCGGCAGAATACACCCCGGAAAAACTGGTTGCGGTTAAAGTCGAGGTTGAGCTTGCAAACGAGATCATTGATGCCGACCGGTTTCGCTGGACGGATCTGCTCAGCAGGTTTGAAAGCCTGCTGCCTGCTGACGTCAGCATCCATTCGATTCAGCCGAATTTCAAAGCGCACAGTGTGCAATTGTCCGGGGTGGCCCGTGATGTCTCGGCATTGACCGAGTTTGTTGACAATCTCCTGACATCCGAGGATCTGAACCAGGCGTTCCTGCAGAGTCATGGCGAAGTCGTAAAGCAGCAGAACAACCGTAGTCAGGAATTGACGGGATTCTCTATCGTGATCAGGGAGGCTTTCTGATGCGCTGGAATGAACTGGCCGGACAACTCTGGGAATCCCATCGCAATTCATTGATCTTGCTCGGCGTCCTGCTGATATTAAACCTGCTGCTTTTTGTGGCACTAGAGCAGATCGTTACGCCTCGCGTTGCTGAGCAGGAAAGCACTTTCCTGACCAGACAGACTGAGGTCCGGCAGCTTCTGCGTAACCAGGGGGGGGCGATGAATACCCCGGAGCAAGAGTATCTCATGGCCGCTCAGGATCTGTCGAAGTTTCGTCAGACCATCCCTGATTACCAGGAATTCACCGGCCTTATCGAGGAACTGCTGGTCCTGTCCAGTCGCGCCCGTTTGAATATTACAAAAATCAGCTACAACTCCGCGCAACTTAAAGAGAGTGAGCTTCTGCAGTACAGCCTGACTTTCAATGTCGCGGGAGATTACGATCAGGTCAAGAGGTTTATCCACTCCCTTGAGCAGTCGACCAGGTTGATTGCAATCGAACAGATCGGTCTGCAGGGTTCGGATGACAAGGGTGTCAACCTGCGTTTGAACCTGGTAACTTATTTTTGGCCGGGAGGGCGTGATACATGAATCAGAAACGCGCCATCCTGGGGGCCTTGCTCGGAGTCCTTGCGGTCTGCCTGATTTACGCCTACCTGGCGACCCCGCGTCTGGAAAAGGCTCCTCCAAGAGTGGCAAGCCCGCGCAAACAGCCTGTCAATCAGAACCCCTCTGCAGGGGATCAAAGAGAGCCCCCCGGGCGCATTGACTTCGCTTATCTGTCATCAAACCCACAGGAATTTACCGGCGCGCAGCGTGATATTTTCCAGTTTGGTCAGCGTCGTCCGGTTAAGTCTGCATCCACGAGCCGGGTTGTTAAGAAGGAAGTTTCGAAACCTGTGCTACGGCCAGAGGTTGTCCCCGTCGAAGTGGTGCAGAAATCGTTGAGTCAATTCACCTTCCTCGGGTTTCTGGAAAAAGCTGGAGCTAAGACGGTCTTTCTCTCCAGTGGCGGGAACCTGTTCCTGGTTAAACGTGATGAGCGTTTTGGTGATGATCAGGAATTTTTGGTGGCGGACATTGCTGATAACACTTTACAGGTCCGCCATACCGGCCGGGATGAGTTGATTGAAGTCCCCTTGATCGAACAACAGAAGCTCAGCGCGTCGGCCAGTGCTCCAGCTCGTATCGAGCCCGCTACACCTTTACCTGGCCGGCAGGGAGCAAAACCCTTTTCGCCGAGACGTATTATGCAGCGTCCTGGAGCACCACGGGGCAACGATGAAGCCTTTCCTGAAATGATTGAAGAGAATGACCCCGAAGAAGAAGGTCAGGAGTTAGAATCGCCCGATGAAGGGGATGGGTTAGAGGGAGAAGTCAATGGTTCGAATCAATAAACATTGTTTTGCCGGGTGGGTCGTCCTGTTATTTGCCGTTCTTTGGCTGGGGGGCTGTACCACCTCCATGCAGGCTCGTTCGGCTTTTGAGGAAGCTGAGCAACTCGCCGCCGAAGAAAATTTCGACCAGGCGGTTGAAAAATATTTCGAGGCCTCTGAACTGGAGCCGAGCAGTAAAAGATACAAATTGAAGTTGATGTCTTCCAAGACACGTGCTGCCGCCAGTCATATCAAAGAGGCTCGCAAACTCGCAGCGCAAGGAAAGCGCCAGGAGGCCCTTGCTGAGTATCGCAGAGCACGTGGCTTCGATTCGAGTATAGAAGTCGCGGGACAGGAAGAAGAGGTCCTCCTCAAGATGGTGAATGCCGAAACGCTCGCTGAGGAAAGTGCGCAGTTCTATAGCAAACGGCAATTAAACCTTGCGAAAAAGGCGATCGATAAAGCTCTTGATCTGGACCCAGACAACGCACGGGCCCTGGCAGTCAAAGACTTGATCGATAATGACGTACACTCAATCGCAATGGATGGGGTCGAGCTGGATGTTGCCTCTACGGAACCGATTACGCTAAGTTTTAAAGACGCCAATATCAAGGAGGTCTTTGGCATACTCTCTGAGCTGAGCGGTATTAACTTCATCTTTGACGAGGGGATTCGCAACCAGTCGATCAGTGTCCTTCTGGAAAAGGCTACTTTCGCTCAGGCGATGGAGCTGGTCATGCAGATGAATGGCCTGGACAAGAAGGTTCTGAACAGTAAGACGATCATCATCTATCCGTTGAGCAGAGAGAAATCCAAGCAGTACGATGACCAGGTTATTCAGACATTCTACCTCTCGCATATCGACGCCAAGAAGGCCGTGAACCTGCTCCGCACTATGCTGCAGCTACGCAAGGTCTACGTGCACGAGGAGCGCAACGCCATCGTTGTTCGTGATAAGCCTAAGGTTATCAGGCTTGCCGAACAGATCCTGGATGCTGCGGACCGTGAAAATTCGGAAGTCCTTTTTGCCCTGGAGATTGTCAGCGTCGCCGATACGGACGAACTGAATTTCGGCCCTGAATTGTCGCAATATGGGATAGGTGTCGGCTTCTCAAATCCTGGCTCAACGAATATTTTAAATGACACTCTCACTGCTGGTGGAAGCAATGAAAACCTTGCGACAAGTTTGAGCAGTTTGCGGACTTTTTATACTGTCCCGACAGCGTCCTTTGAATTCAAGAAGACTCTTACCAGTTCAGAGATTTTGGCCAGTCCCAAAATTCGAGTGCGGAATAGGGAGAAGGCCAAAGTACACATCGGTACGAGAGAACCTGTTATAACCAGTACCGTAACGGATACTTCAACGACAGCAAATGTCCAGTACGTAGATGTCGGTGTAAAAGTAGATATCGAACCGATTATCCAGTTGGACAATTCAGTCGAAACCAAGGTGACTTTAGAAGTGAGCAGGGTGATTGCTCGTGATACCGTTGCCAATACCAGTGCATTAACCATACAGACCACAAATGCTGCAACAGTGCTGACCATACAAGATGGTGTTCAAACAATTCTCGGTGGATTGTTTGAATCGGACGTTTCAGAGGGTAAAACCACAATCCCCTGGATCGGTGAAATTCCATTTCTGGGTGAATTATTCAGTAGTAATGATAACAAGGACACAAAACGTGAAATTCTGCTTTCGATTACGCCCTACATCATCCGGCAGGTTGATGTCCCGGATATAGATGTTGCGACTATCTGGTCCGGTGGTGAGGACAACTTGAAGGATGGCCCCAACTTTGGCGCTTTTTCCAAACCGCTGCTGAGTGAAATTGAGGCGACCAAACCGAAAACTGCTCCCGGTGTCAAGCCTGTACAGATTGAAAAGGTCGAAGATGTTGATGATGTTTTGTCTGAAAGTCAGACCCCTGGTGAAGAAACCTCTTTCACAGAAGAGAATGAGCCCGTAGGAGTTGTTGCACTTGCAGAAGAATCGGCGCCAAAAGAGATGATAGAGGAAAAAATAGGGCTTGCCGCGCCCATTGTTCTGGAGATGCCCCCTAAAGACCCGGCCGTGATTAATTTTGACGTCCCCCCAAGGGTTGACAGGGGTGACAAGTTCTCTGTCTCTGTATCAGTCAAAGA
>CAVRQQ010000024.1:0-66667 GCA_963723355.1 uncultured delta proteobacterium | reverse complement strand
ATTGGCGCGCGATACAGGATTCGAACCTGTGACCTCTGCCTCCGGAGGGCAGCGCTCTATCCAGCTGAGCTAATCGCGCGAGGGTTTGCTTTATACCAGACTATCATGGGCTATTGCAACCGCTAAACATGCGCGGGCAAAGGGCTGTCCGAACAATCACATCCGCGACAGGATGGGCGCTGCATGTCAATCATGCAGCGCCCTTTTGTACGAAACTCAACTGTCTTCGGAGATCAGCCGCCTTCTTCTTCGTAGGCTTTTCTCACCAGCAGGAAAATCACCCCGACCAGAATGAACAGACCGATCACGACACTCCCCCAGAGTTTCCGCTGACCGAGAGTCTTGTCGACATCGGCAACCTGTCCCTTGATCTTGGTCAGTTCGGCCTGTACGCCGCCGGTCTCCTTGCGCACCCGTTCCACATCGACGCCGTGGAAAGTCCGGTGGAAGACATTGCGTTGGTTGAAGAGGGTCCCCTGCATTTCGTCGACAGCAAAGCCGAGCCGATAAAGGCGGTCGAGGTCGTGCTCGACGTCCTTGATCATCGTGTCCGTTTCGACCAGTGACAACCTGATCAGGGCGGCACGTTCGTAGCTGTGGCAGCGGCTGCAATCCTCCTCGTTGATCAGATCCAGGCTGGCTTTTTTCACCGCATGGTTGCCGTGACAGATGACACACTGTGCGCCGCCTTCCTCAATGGCCTTGCCATGGGCTCCCGCCTTGTACTCCTCGGCCACGCCGATATGGCAACGGCCGCAGAAATCAGGAACTTCAGTATAATCCGGAGCACCGATAAAACCCCTGTCGGGGCTCTTGGCCATGGCCATATCGGTCGGGTCGCCACCGTGACAATCGTGACAGGAGATGCCGTTTTCGGCATGCACGCTGGTCTTCCAATCGGCAACCGGCGCACTGAGATGACCGGACAGGCCGGCGTGGCATTGCAGACAAACGGTTTCGTCAGCGAGGCTCGTAGCAGGAATCGACAACAGAACCAGGCTCACGACCAGAAACGACCAGATGACAACGCGACTCATGAGTAGTGCCCCCATACGGAAATGGCCACAAACAGGAGAATCCCGAGAACGTAGCAGGTTACAAACAACGGCCGCTTGGCCGGTCGTCTTTCCGGGCCCCGGTCGATGAAAGGCAGCAACGCCAGGAAAGTCATGAACGCGCCCTGCACCCCCAAACCGATAATTTCGCTGGGGAAAATCTTCAGCGTCTGATAAGCCCAGAGGAAGTACCATTCCGGCTTGATATGCGGTGGTGTAACAAAGGGGTCCGCGGGCTGGAAAGCAGATTCGGGGAAGAACAAACCAGGCGCGTAGAAGATGATCGCCAGCATGAAAGCGATAAAGAAGCTGATGACGGCAGCGTCCTTGACAAAATAATTCGGGAAAAACGGGATCCCACCGGGATGCTTCTCATGCTCGAAGAACGGCAGTTCTTCGGACGCCTTGTATTCAGGGCCGAATGGTGCGGACGAAATGCCGCGGCGCTTGACACAAAACAGATGTGCGCCGATCAGGCCGAGCAGGATCAACGGCATGCCAACCACATGCAGAGCGAAAAAACGCCCCAGGGTCTGGTTGTCGACCGTCGGTCCGCCGCGCAGGAACTCGACCAGGTAGTTGCCGACCACCGGGATGGCACCGGCCGCGTCGGTGGCGACCGTGGTCGCCCAGAACGAGAGCTGGCTCCAGGGCAGCAGGTAACCCGTCAAACAGAGGCCCATGGTCAGGTTGAAGATAATGAACCCGGTCAGCCAGGTAAACTCGCGACGCCCCTTGTAACTGCCCATGAAGAGGACCGAAAGCATGTGCATCAACAGGGCGATGACGATGACGTTGGCACCGACCGCATGCAGCATCCGGAACAACCAGCCGTAGGGCACTTGATTCATGATGTACTGGACGCTGGAGAACGCTTTTTCGGCGTCCGGCACGTAGAACATGAGTAGCAGGATACCGGTGATGATCTGGATCTTGAACAGCACGATCAGAACCGCGCCGAGGGTGTACCAGGCGTTGACATTGCGCGGCAGCAGGTAGCCGCTGAGTTCCTTGTTGTAAATATCCTTGACGCCCAGGCGCACATCGATGAAATCGACCAGCCACTTTATCGGTTGCATAAAAGCCTCCTATCCGATCTTCAACTGGTCGCCATCAAGCTCGACGACAAGGGTTTCCAGGGGAGCCGGAGGCGGGCCGCCAAGGACCTGTCCCGCCGAAGAGAAACGGCCGCCGTGGCACGGGCAGAGGAACTCACCGGCCTGCTCCTGCCAGGCAACCACGCAGCCGAGGTGGGTGCAGACCGCAGAGAGGGCAACAAACTCGCCCGGCGCTGGCTGCAAAAGGACGGCCGGCTTGCCGTGATATTGGAAAAAGTGTGCTTTGCCCCGGGCAACGTCGCTGCGAGCGACAACCACCTTGTCGCCACTGCCATCAGCTGCGATGGGGGAAAGAAAACGAAAAACCGGCCAGGCAGAGGCTGCACCGATCAGTGCGCCAAGTCCGCCAAGCATGGTGAAGAGAAACTTTCGCCGCTGGGGGGGCGAGACATTGGTCGTCATGGATGTCTCCTTGGGAATATTAAATGGGATCAGGTTTTAAAAACCTGTCCAGTATAATACAGTCGCGGAGTCTTTCAATAGCTGAAAAGGCAACAGGACAGATAAAAATATCGCTACTTGCGAATCGCGGCGTAAACGGGGATGCGTAACTGGTTCTTCGGCACGCCATCCACCGGCACCAGGACATAGCCACTGAAGCGCATCGTGCCGGGCTTCGGCGACAGCATCAGTTCGAGAGTGACCTCTTCACCCTTGGCCAGGATGGTTTCCGACATTTCAGCTTGAAGTTCGACTGCTGTGGTACTCGGCGTTCCCGAGGGTTAACGGCTTTTCGCCCTGGTTGCGAAACACGACCTTCGATACCAGGGTCTGGTCGCCAGCCACCGTACCGAAATTGACCTGCTCAGGTTCCACGGCGACGATCTCGATCACCTCGCCCTTGATTTTAAGTTGCACGACCGGCTTCACCGGATCGTTGCTGTACAGGTAAATCGTCTTGCTTACTGTGCCACGGAAACGGGCGCTGTCAAAATTCGCCTGAACCTGGCCTTTTGCGCCGGGAGCAAGGTTCTTTTCCGAAACCAGAACGGCGGTACAGCCACAGGAGCTGCGCACCCGGTCAATCAGCAGAGGGTCCTGACCGGCATTGACAAATTCGAACGTATGCAGAACTTTCTCTCCCTGGAAAACTTTGCCGAAATCGAATTGTGTGCTGGTGAACTCCATGTCCGGAGCGGCACAGGCGAGAGAAGCGTACAGACCGATCAGGAAGACCACAACTGGGCAAACTATGGTGCGCATCGAAATACTCCCGGAGTGAAATGGCGGCATATCCAAGGGTCCCTTATGCCGATGAGTATAGCACAGGATTTTCCCGTACCCGACCAGGATTTTGCTGCTGTGAAAAAATTGACATAAACCGACCGCTTTGCTATAGAATAGCCGATCATGGCGAGTCCGAACACTTCTAAAAATAAGCATTCATTAACACAACTTTTTTCTGCAGAAGAAATTGCTGCCAGAGTCAGAGAACTCGCCGCCCAGATTGACAGGGATTACGATGGACGTGAGATCTTGATGATCGCGGTGCTCAAGGGGTCTTTCCTTTTTATTGCCGACCTGGTCAGGGCGGTCAAATCTCCAACCGTCATCGATTTCGTGCGCCTGGCCAGCTACGGCTCCGCGACCCAGTCGTCCGGGATTATTGAAGTTCGCAAGGACCTGGAGATGTCGATCAAGGACAAGGATGTTTTGGTCGTTGAGGACATCGTCGACAGTGGTCAAACCCTGGAATCACTGCGTAGCATGCTGTTGAACCGCCAGCCTGCCAGCCTGCGGATCTGCACTCTGATCGATAAGCAGGCCCACCGGGTAACCAATGTCCCGGTTGACTACATCGGGTTTTCCATGGACGATGGGTTTATCGTCGGCTACGGTCTGGACTTTGACGAAAGATATCGTGACTTGCCCGACATCCGTGTGGTCGAGAACGTCTGAATCTACAAACAGGAGGAACTGAATGATCGTTCAGTGCCAAGCATGTCAAACCCGTTTCCGTTTGGCAGATGAAAAAATCAAGTCCGGCGGCACCAAAGTCCGTTGCTCGAAGTGCAAGGAGATATTCACCGTCACCCCGGCCGAACCGGAGCCCGTGGAAGAGACCGTAGATTTTGGTTCCTTCAACATGCAAGCGGTGCCCGAAGAGACTCCTGACGAAACAGCGGTTCCTACCGACATCCCGGAACAGGGAGACTCCGAGCCTCAGGAGGAATCCTTCGAACAAGAGGAAGCAACCGGCTCCCGACAACAGAAGCGGAAAACATCTCTGAGCCTGCTGATCAGGCACAGGGTGATGAAATTGATTTCAGCGGGCTGGAAGAGGAAATGGGCGATGCCGATGCGGGCGATGAGCTTGCTGAAGAGTTTTCCTTTGCCGATACCAGCCAACCAGCCGAAGACGATGCCGCAGCCGCCGATTTTAAAACTGCCGAAGAGACTCCAGATGAACAATCAGAAGAGCAATCCACCGACTTCGCTGAAACATCTGAGGAGACCGTGGAGCCTGGTGGCCCGGTCGAATTCGACTTTGGTGATGACTCCGGTTTGACTGGCGAAGGGGAAAGTCACGGCTCAGGCCTCCGAAATTGCGAAATCGTCAGGAGTTGCACGAATTCTCTTTCGAATCAACCGACGATGGGACCGCGGACACTTCAGCGTTCACTTTTGCAGAGGGCGATGACAGTGCGCAAGAGTCGACTGAGGAGGAGCCTGCAGGCTTTGCCCTCGACGACCAGGATGACGATAACGCTTTCAGCTTTGATGACGGAGTTCAGCGCGGAAGTGACTCTGCTTCAGAATGGGACGATGATTCGCCAGCCGGCGATTCCTTTGATTTCGATGAGCCTCAGTTTGACAATGATACCGCCGGACCGGAGAGCGCACCGAAAGATTCGGCAGAAGTTGACCTGCAGTTTGGCGAAATCGACTTCTCCAGCGATGATGACGACAGTAACGCGCCAAGTTTCCAGACCGACGATCCCTTAGCCGGAGCCATCTTGGAGACACAGGACGAACCGGAGTCTTTCACCCGGCGCGAGCAGACCCCACCACCCTCCCGTTTCGACGATGATGAAGAGCCGCTGCCGGTCCCTCCTCCCCCCAAAAAGAGCTCCCTGTCGCGGATCGTGCTCTTGCTGGTTCTGCTACTGGTTGTTCTGGGCGGTGCGGCCGGCTTCCTGTTCATGCAGCAAGGTTCTCTCAACCTGAATGCCGTCGCCGAATACCTGCCGTTCCTCAAAGATTACATCGAAGAGACCCAGGAGTTTGCTCCGGGAGACCGGATCGGCATTAACATCAGCGGCAGTTCGTATGTCAACGGTCAGGCCGGCCAGATGCTGGTCATCCAGGGATCCGCGGTCAATAACCACACGAGCAGTCGCTCATCGATCACCATCAAAGGCACCCTGGTTGACGCCAAAGGGAAAACCCTCCTGCAGCAAACGGTCTTCTGCGGCAATGCTCTAAATAATGCAGAGTTGGCAAAAATGTCATTCAGTGCCATTGAAGAAGCGATGAACAATGAATTTGGCGACAGCCTTTCCAACATGAACATCGCCTCGGGAGGATCAATCCCGTTCACCATCGTGTTCCGCAACCTGCCAGCCGAAATCGCCACGATCAACGTCGAGGTGGTTGATTCAAAGCCCGGCGGTGGCTAAACGAACACACAGCCAGCATAAAAATAAGGCCGCACCTGAGAAGCAGGTGCGGCCTTTACTTTTTGCATCCAACCCTAAAATTACATTGTTGCTCAGGGAGCTTCAATCGCGTCGACGGGGCAGCTGTCAACACAAGCACCACAGTCGGTGCAGAGCGCAGCGTCGATCACATGCACATCACCCTGCTCGCTGATCGCGTCAACCGGGCAGGTGTCTGCACAGGCGGCGCAATTGATACACTCATCGTTGATTGTGTAGGCCATGGAACTTTCCTCCTCTTGATAATTTGTTGGTGCCGAAACTTTTCGGGGGAGTTTACCGCAACAGACCAATTCTGTCCAGCCCAAACAGCGAAACCTCCAAACCTGAAAATACTTGCAATTTTGCCGACCTTCTATTAGGCTTTCACAACATGTTTTAAGCCTTCTAGGCCAGATAAAACCTGACTTAACAAAAATTTAAACCCGACTAAAATTTTAGCTTTAAAACAGCATTCTGTTTTTTAACTTTCAAAAAAAACGATAACCCTTAAATCTGGAGGAAGTGGATATGGATATTCTGGCCCTGAATTGTGGCAGCTCATCGGTAAAATACCAGCTCTACGACTGGGAGAAGAAGGAAGTGATCGCCAAGGGCATGGTCGAGCGTGTCACGATTGGCGACTCTTTCATCATTCATGAAGTCCCCGGGCGGGAAACCTACCGTGAAGAATATGAGTGCCCCGATCACCAGGTTGCGATTCATTTGATCATCAAGACCCTGACCGATCAAAAGTACGGTGTGGTCAGCGAAATCACCCAGATATCCGCTGTCGGTCACCGCGTCGTGCACGGCGGGGAGAAATTCACCTGCTCGGTGCAAATCGACAATAACGTCCTCCAGGCGATCAAGGATGTCCAGCACCTGGCACCCCTGCACAACCCGCCGAACATCTCGGGGATCGAAGCGGCCCAGGCGGTCCTGCCCGAGGTTCCCCACATCGCCATCTTCGATACGGCCTTTCACCAGACCATGCCCGAGGCCGCCTATACCTATGCGGTCCCTTACGAATGGTACGAAAAGCATGGCGTTCGCCGCTATGGCTTCCACGGCACCAGCCACCTTTACGTTTCCAAGCGCGCTGCCGTTATGCTCGGCAAGGCCCCGAAAGACTGCAACATCATCACCATGCACATCGGTAACGGCGTCTCCCACACAGCGATCAAAAACGGCATCTCCGTCGACACATCGATGGGCCTGACTCCGCTGGAAGGCGCTGTCATGGGGACCCGCTGCGGCGACCTTGATCCGGCCATCCCCGGGTTCATCATGGAAAAGGAAGGTCTGAGCCCGAAAGAGATCGACAGCGTTCTCAACAAGAAAGCCGGCATTCTGGGGATTACCGGCCAATTTACCGACCGCCGGGATGTGATTGAGGGCGCCGAGGACGGCAGCTGTCCGAGATGCCAGCTGGCCCTGGATGTGGAGGCCTATCGGCTCAAGAAGTACATCGGCTCTTATGCCGCGGCAACCGGGGGCATCGATGCCGTGGTGTTTACTGCCGGAGTTGGCGAGATGGGTTGGCTGATTCGCGAGAAGGCACTGGAGGGTCTCGAATTTATGGGGATCATCCTCGACCGGGAGAAAAACCGGAACACCATGACCCGCAAGGAAGAAAGCGTCATCACCACCCCTGATTCGCCGGTAAAAGTCTTCGTCATCCCGACTGACGAGGAACTCGTCTTCACTGAAGATGTGGTCGCCATCCTGGAAGGGACCTATACGGATCACATGAACTTCAAATACAGCTTCTCTTCAAGCGATTTTCAACGCAAATAGCAGATGTAAATGAGGAAAGGCCAGGGGGAACCCTGGCCTTTCCTCATTCCGGCCTGATTTGGCCTAGGCTCACCCCTTCAGGAAATAACTCCCTAGGCTACTGGAAATATACTCTTCCGGCATTTTTTCCATCTGAAAACCGCTTCTCTGCAGAAACGTCAGCCCCGCATCAATGGCTTTTTTCAAATCGGTTTCGTTGGCCGGGGGTGTCGCAGGGACACAGACGAGCGTGTGCTTGCTCTGCTTGAGGCGGTAGACCATGAACAACTTCTTTTTATTGTCAATCCGCAACACCACCAGGAAAGCCATGCAATATTGCGAGGGGTAGCCTTCCAGGGAAATCTGCACGTTAAAGACTGTCTCCCACGCCCTGACCACCTGCTCTGCGGATTGGCACGGCAGCCCTTCCAGGTCCCAGTCCGGATGAAATAAAGCCTTTTTGTCCGGCGCCGGTCGCAACTCGTGTGGCAGCGGTTTGCTCGACCTGGTCGGCTTGCTGTCCCCTGTCGCTTCAGCAGTTTCAGAATCAACCACAGCCGGGACGTTCTCGTTTAACGACCTCTTTCCTGCAGAACTGTCCCTGTCTGCCAATTTTTTCTCAGCTTCGGCAAGTTCTTCGGCAAGCTCCTCCCGTTTCGCTGTTTCCTGGGCGATTTGTTCCTTGAGCAGTGCAATTTCTGCGCTAAGCGCGAGAAACTCAGGCGAATCCTCCGGTCTTTTCGCTTTTTCCATGGAAGCTGCCTGTTCTGTCTCCATGACCATCTGCTCGAGTGAGTCAATTATCTTGTGGGCCTCTGCAAGTTCACGCTCAATGTTCTCCTTACCGGCCTGCTCTTCGCGCAATCGGTGTTTCAGATCATCAAGTTCATCTTTCAGAGACTCCGTTTGCTCACTGACAGTCACTTCAGCCGTTGCCACTGAAGCCTGTTTTCTGGCTTCTTGCAGGTCTTCCTCAAGTTCTCGTATTTGCCTCTGGTCTTCGGTCGCGGTTTTTTCCAGACGTTCACGGAGAGTGCATTCTTGCTGATGCTCTTGCCGGAGATCGCGCATCTCACTTTGCAGTTTTGCAAGCTGTGATTGCAATTCTTCAGTAGTTTTGTCCGCTTCGTCAATCCGGGCATTCTGTTCAGCGAGGACTTCAATCTCTTCTTCGAAGCCTTGGACCTCTTCTTCGAGCTGACGAGTGCGGCCTTCTGCATCCCTGAAAGAGGTTTCTAGCTGGCGACTCAAGGACTGCTCCTGCGCCAGTTGATCATAACTGGCCGCCAACAGCTGTTCGGTGTTTTGCAGACTGTCTTCCAGTTCTGCAATTTGCGCATGAGCCTGCTTGACATCCGTGACAAACTGCTCCTGTTTGTGACGTTCGGTGACCAGCTCATCGGAGACCAACGTCAACTGACCTTCAAGTTCTTTAACCCGCTTCTGCAGAGCGATAATTTTACGTTTCTGTTTGATTTCACCGGCCGACCGGGTCTCAAACTCGATGAAAATTTCTTCGAGCTCCTGAATCCGTTTCTCGGCAGCTTCGGTAATCGACTCGCTTATTTCTCTCTGCTTGCGCTCCTGTTCAACAAGGCTTTCCGCGACCTCCAGCCTGGCCGTAAGATCCGTGACCTGCTCCATCATCGCTTCGCCATCGGCATCGCGATGTTCTGCCGGAGACAGCGTATCGATCATGAGTTGTCGAAGCTCTTCAACCCGCTCTGCCAGACGTTGCTCGGCACCGAGCTTGAGAGCGGCTTTGCGACCGGCGGCACTGCTTGGATCTGTCTCAACCGCCTCCTGCAACTCGGCCAGCAGCCGGGCACTTTCATCCCTCAGCTTACGTGCCTCATCGGGCGACGCGAGCCCCGGGATATCACGCAGGACAACTTCAAGCATAGCCGGGCTGAGCCTGAGATTGAGCTCATCAAGCCGGTAACCCAGCCCGGTCAGTGTGTCATGCCCATGTTGCCACGCAGAAATCTCTCCCGGGCTTCTGACCGAGAAAACCAGGGCCTTCTTCAATGCTTTGTCATGAAAAGCAATGTAACAACGCGATTGGGAGCTGTCCTGAAAATCGCAAAGGATGGTGTGAACGTCGAAACCATTCCCCTCGGTGTCACCGAAAGTGATGTGGTCCCGGGATCGGCAGAGCTGGTTGATACTGTCGGCTTCGACTTCAAGAAAGCCTTCAGCTTCGTAGATGAGCATGCACTTCCCCCAGCAAAAGCAATTCCTACAATTTTAGTAATAATAAAGGTACAGCATTAGGGCTGATGCATAACACCAGCCCCAATGTAGACAAAAAACTGTGATAAGACAAACAACCGGGGATCAGCCTTGTGCCTGGACAGCTGTAATCGCCGAGACGGAAACGATGTCGTCAACCGAACAGCCGCGCGAGAGATCGTTGACCGGCTTGGCGAGCCCCTGCACGATAGGTCCGACAGCCTCGGCGCCAGCGACGCGCTCAACCAGCTTGTAGCCGATATTGCCGGCATCGAGATCGGGGAAGATCAGGGTGTTTGCTTTGCCGGCCACGGCAGAACCGGGGGCTTTCTTCTCCCCAACCTTGGGCAGCAACGCCGCGTCGGCTTGCAGTTCACCATCGATCTGCAGCTCCGGGGCCAGCTTCCTGGCAATCTCGAGGGCTTCAAGGACCTTGTCACAATCCTCGTGGCTGGCGCTGCCCTTGGTAGAGAAAGAGAGCATTGCCACGCGGGCGTCAACGCCGAGGAAGCTCTTGCAGCTGCTCGCAGTGGAGACGGCAATCTCGGCCAGTGCCTGGGCATTCGGATTCGGGTTGACCGCACAGTCAGCGAAGCAGAGCACACCGTTCTCACCGAAGTCGGGGTTCTTGGTCACCATCAGGAAGACCGAAGACACGGTCTTCATACCTGGAGCGGTACCGATCACCTGGAAGGCGGCGCGCAGGACATCACCGGTGGTGTTGTAGGCACCGGCAACCATACCGCCGGCATCACCCTTATGCACCATCATTGCGCCGAAGAAAAGGTTGTCTTCGCCGGTCAGAGTTTCGCGGGCCTGGTCGGGCGTCATCCCCTTCTTTTCGCGCAGCTTAACCATTTCGGCGACATAATTTTCCAGGCTGGCGGCATTCTTCGGATCGACGATCTCGACGCCTGCGAGTGAGACCCCCAGTTCACCAGCCTTGGCTTCGAGAGTGGCCGGGTCGCCGAGCAGGACAACTTTTGCCAGACTGTCGCCGACAATCACTTCAGCGGCCTGGATCATGCGATCATCGTAACTTTCAGGAAGCACAACCGTCTGGAGACTGGTGCGGGCTTTTGCCTTGATCTGGTCAACGAGATGCATCGACATTTCCTCCTTCAAACAGGGTTTTATTAAAGACCAAAAATATACCGGAAGGCCTGTAAATCGTCAACTTATTTCCCCTGGGACATGACCAAAGGCCGGCCTATTCGACACTGGCAGTTACCACCCTCTTGTAATATAATTACGAGTTTGTAAATTATTGACGCCATGACTGCCGAACAAAGACAGAATCGCATAATCACAGGGTTTGTCCTGTTATCCCTGCTCCTGCACCTGCTCCTCCTGCTGGTGCCAAAGGACAGGCTGTTCCCGGTGGAGGTGGCTCCACCGCCGGTTTACGTCGAGGTTCGTCCTCCTCAACCACTTGATCGGGAACTCGACCTGCCGATTCGTGAGGAGCTGGAAAAACCTCGTGAAAAACCGGCCGAACGCCTGGCTGAAAAGGACCAGGTCGTAGAGAAAGAGACCGCCCCGGAGGGGCAGGACACCGAGGATCGCGAGCCAGTGGTCCAGGCTCCCCAACCGGTGCCGAGACCTCAGCCGCCAACCCCGCCACAACCTGAACCACGACCGGAGAAACCGAAGGCCGACGAATCTGACCAGACACTCGCTGAGACTCTTGAAGGCTGGAAACAGAAGAAAACCGAGCCCCCCCCAAGGCTTCCCGACTTGGAGACCCTGACCCAGATCTCACCCCAGGCCATGGCACAGATTGAACGTGACTGGCGACAGAAATATCGAAAGGACATCGAACGCGGCGATACGGTCTGGATGGACACCCAGCAGGATATGCTGATCTCGTTCATGCGCCGCTTCCGTGACAGGATTTACTTGGTATGGAACTACCCTGAATCGGCCAGAATCCGAAACCAGCAAGGGTCCTGTCTGGTTCGCATCACGGTCGATCGCGACGGCAACGTCACCGACGTCGTCCTGATGGAAAGCTCCGGCTATCGCGTCCTCGACGATGAAGTGACACGCGCCGTCCGGCAGGGCGCCACTTATGGGCCCCTGCCGAGGGCCTACCCGAATGAATACCTGCACATCATGGCTTTATTCAATTACCAGATGAGCGGCAGCAGCGGGTATCAACGTCGCAGCCTCTATTAGCCGACCTCCTCCTGGATAATTGTGAACGTCAGCGATCCGCAGTAAAGTCTTTGTGATAAACAAGGGCCGGTCATCAATGACCGGCCCTCTGGCTTACCTCTTACCTCTTACCTGTTTTCCCACTCGCTTCCCTGCCATTTCAACCTGGGTTTGCGCGCGGCCGTGGTTTCGTCAAGCCTTCTGACCTTCGACCGCATCGGCGCCTTGAGCAACAGGTCCGGATTGTCACGGGCTTCACCGGCGATGGCGATCATGGCGTCACAGAACTCGTCGAGAACATCCGGGCTCTCGGTCTCGGTCGGTTCGATCATGATCGCACCCTTGACCACCAGCGGGAAGTAAATGGTCGGCGGGTGGTAGCCATAGTCGATCAGCCGTTTGGCGACATCCAGGGTATGGCAGCCACCTTCAAGGTCCTTGTCCGAGAAAATGACTTCATGCAGTGAGCGGTTTTTATACGGCAGGTCATAGACTCCCTCGAGCCGGGCCCGAATGTAGTTGGCGTTGAGCACTGCCATCTCACTGGCGTGCTTCAAACCAGCACCGCCCATGCTGCGGATATAGGAGTAGGCACGCACCATGATGCCGACATTGCCGTGGAAAGCCATCAGACGTCCGATCGAGTCAGGATTGTCGGTCCCGAAGCGATACTCGTCGCCGACCCGTTCTCTACACCCGGCCCCGGCAGGTAGGGGATCAGCTCCTTCCGTGACACCCACCGGTCCTGCACCCGGGCCACCGCCGCCATGGGGCGTGGAAAAGGTCTTGTGCAGGTTGAAGTGCATGACGTCGATCCCCATATCCCCCGGCCGGGCGATGCCCATCAGGGCATTGAGGTTGGCGCCGTCGCAATAAACCAGGCCGCCCCGGTCGTGGACCAGCTTGCAGATCGCCTCGATATTCGTTTCGAACAGGCCAAGGGTGTTCGGGTTGGTCACCATCAGCGCGGCGACATCATCATCCATGTGCGCCTCGACTTCTTCGAGCGTGAGAATTCCTTCCGAAGCAATCGGCACGACATCGTAACCGGCCAGGGTAGCAGTGGCCGGGTTGGTGCCATGGGCCGTATCGGGAATCAACACCTTCGAACGCGTGCTGTGACGCGCTTCATGCCAGGCGCGGATGACCAGCATCCCGGCGAGTTCACCATGAGCACCTGCCGCCGGCTGCAGGGTGACCCGGGCAAAACCGGAGACTTCAGCCAGCGAGGCCTGCAGCTTGTCCATCAGCTCCAGGATGCCCTGGGCCAGATGCGGCGGGGTCGCCGGATGGAGATCGGCGAGACCCGGCAGACGGGCCGCGATCTCGTTCACCTTGGGGTTGTACTTCATGGTACAGCTACCGAGAGGGTAAAACCCGGAATCGACTCCGTAGTTCCAGGTTGACAGCCGCGTGAAGTGGCGAACGACATCGACTTCGGACAATTCCGGGAAACCCGCGATTTCGTCACGACAGAGTTCGGCGGGCAGGGTTGCTTCGGGCACATCAAGCTTCGGCAAGCTGTAGCCCTTGCGCCCTGGATCGGAATGTTCAAAGAGCAGCTTTTCGTTCAGGACAAGTCCGCTGTTACCAAGGATCGTCATGCGGCACCTCCCTGCAGTGCAGCAACCAGCGCATCAATCTCGCTGCGCTGGTTCTGCTCGGTTACGCAAACCAGGAAACAATCAGCCAGCTCCGGATAGTCATCACCAAGGGCAATGCCGCCGAGGATGCCGTTCTTCTCCAGACGGCCAAGCACGTCTGCAACCGGTTCAACGGAACGGACGACAAATTCGTTGAATGACGGGCCGTCAAATACCAGGCTGAAGCCCTTGACGCCGGCCAGCTGCTGACGGGCATATGCAGCCTTGGCCAGATTCTGTCCGGCCATCTCGCGAAGGCCCTGCTTGCCGAGCAGGCTCATGAAGATTGTTGTCACCAGCGCGCACAGGCCCTGATTCGAACAGATGTTCGAGGTCGCCTTTTCGCGCCGGATATGCTGCTCGCGCGTCGACAGGGTCAACACGAACCCGCGCTGACCGTCCAGATCGGTCGTCTCACCGACCAGGCGGCCGGGCATCGCACGCAAATCCTTCTGGCGCACGGTAAAGAAACCAACATAGGGGCCGCCGAAAGCAAGCGGCAGGCCGAAACTCTGACCGTCGCCGGCAACGATATCGGCCCCGAGTTCGCCGGGCGGTTTAAGCAGGCCGAGAGCGACCGGCTCTGCAACCGCCGCCACCATGCGGGCACCCGCTTCGTGGGCCCGTTCAGACAGCACGGCAAGATCTTCGACTACGCCGAAATAGTTCGGGTAACCGGCAACCACCGCGGCCGTTGTGTCATTGAGCTTGGCAGCCAGATCCTTGAGATCGGTCCGGCCATCGTCGGCAACAGCTACGTCGATCAGTTCCAGGCCGAGATACAGGCAATAGGTCGCCACGGTTGCCCGGTAGCGCGGGTTGAGTGCCCGCGACAAAAGCACCCGCTTGCGGCGGGTCAGCCGTACCGCCATCAGGACGGCTTCGGCACAGGCCGAAGCCCCATCATACATCGAGGCGTTGGCGACATCCATGCCGGTCAGTTGGCAGATCATGGTCTGGAATTCAAAGATCGCCTGCAAGGTCCCCTGGCTGATTTCCGGCTGGTACGGGGTGTACGCGGTGTAAAATTCACTGCGTGATACCAGCAGGTCAATCGCAGCGGGGCTGAAGTGATGGTAGGCGCCGCCGCCGAGAAAACTCATGTGAGTCGACGGTGTTGCATTCTTTGCCGCCAGCTTTTTCAGTTCGCGCAGGAGTTCAGTCTCGCTGAGCGCTTCGGGCAGATCAAGGGGACGTTTGAGACGAACCGAACCGGGCACCTCGACAAACAGGTCTTCGAGGTTTTTGACTCCGATCCGTTCCAGCATCTCGCTCACGTCTGCGGCAGTATGCGGGATATAACGCATCGATTCAGCTCTCCTCGGCAATCAGGGCCTGGTACGCTTCTGCGTCCATCAATTCGTCAGCATCGCTTGCTTCGGCCATGCGGATCTTGACCATCCAGCCATCCTCGTAGGGAGAGGTGTTGATGATCTCGGGGGCATCGATCAGGTCATCGTTGACCTCTTCGATCGTACCGGTGAGCGGCGCATAGACATCGGAAACCGCCTTGACCGACTCGACAACGCCAAAGGCTTTGCCGGCCTCAACAGCGGTGCCGACTTCAGGAAGCTCGACAAAAACCACATCCCCCAGAGCATCCTGGGCAAAATCGGTAATGCCGACCACAGCCAGGTCTTCCTCGACCATGACCCACTCGTGCTCTTCTGTGTACTTCAACTCTTCCGGAAATTCCATGGCTTCCTCCTTGCTGTCTGTAAACCCCGGGCAGCCAGGGTCGATAATGCTTGTTTCGTATAGAGACGATTACTCGACGAAGGGCGGACGAGCCACCTTCGCCTTCATGCGACGATTGCGAACAACGATTTCGAGTTCAGTACCGGCAGCGGCCGCTTCCGGCGCGACCAGCGCCAGGGCGATACCAACCTTGAGACTCGGTGACATGGTCCCGCTGGTCACGACGCCGACCTCAATGTCGCCCTGGAACACCGGGTAGCCTTCACGCGGGATGCCGCGTTCCAGCATGATCAGGCCGACCCGCCGACGCGGCACACCGGCAGCCTTTTGTGCCACCAGAGCAGCTTTGCCGACAAAGTCGTTCTTGTCAAGCTTGGTGATCCACGCCAGTCCCGCTTCGAGCGGGGAAATCTCGCGAGAGAGTTCGTGGCCATACAGGGCGTAACCTTTTTCCAGGCGCAGGGTATCGCGTGCGCCCAGGCCAATCGGCTGAAGCCCGTGCGGTTGTCCGGCGGTCATCAATTTCTGCCAGATCGCCCCGGCGCCGGCCGCCGGAAGATAGAGCTCGAAGCCATCTTCACCGGTATAGCCGGTCCGCGACACGATCATCGCCAGCCCGTCAACCTCACCCTCGCAGAAATGATAGTAGGCCAAATCCGCCAGCGGCAGGTCCGTCAGGCAGGCCAGGATCTTTTCCGCCTCCGGCCCCTGCAGGGCAATCTGGGCGAATTCCTCGCTGCGGTTGACAAGCGTGACATCCGGCAGCGACGAATCGGCAAGCACCTGCTGCATCCAGGCAAAGTCCTTGTCGATATTTGCCGCATTGACGCAGAACATGAAGCGGGTGCCGCTGAAGCGATAGAGGGTCACGTCGTCAACGACGCCGCCCTCCGGGTAGCAGAAGGCTGAATACTGGACCTGGCCATCGACCAGCTTTGCGGCGTCATTCACGGTCAGCCACTGAATGTATGCCAGGGCATTGGCCCCGGTGACTTCTATTTCGCCCATGTGCGAGACATCAAAAAGTCCGGCCGACTGGCGGACCGCGAGGTGTTCTTCGATCACGCCGGCATACTGCACCGGCATGTCCCAGCCGCCGAAATCGACCATCCGCGCACCGAGGTCACGATGAATCTGGTTCAAGGGGGTCTTTTGCATGGGCTCTCTCCTTCTCGACTCGACACAGTTGGCCATTCAGGCACCATGACCAAGACACAAATGGATCAATTAACCGCAGCACTGAACCTGCAGAAACTTCACGCCAGTATCGCAGGGATCTTGTCCTCGTGTCCGAGGGTCATCAGGTGTACGCCCTGACAAACGTCCCTTGCCCAGGCAACCGTCTCGTGGGCGATGGCGATGCCCTCCGCCATCGGGTCCGGGGCTTTGTCGAGGCGCTCGACCAGATCGTCGGGGACTTTCACCCCGGGGATATTGTCATTCAGGAAGCGGGCCATTTTACCACTTCGGACCAGCAGTACACCGGCAATCACCGGCACACCCAATGGCCGCATAGCGCTCACGAAGCGTTCCATGGCCCGGCGTTCAAAGACCGCCTGAGTCTGGAAAAACCGGGCACCGCTTTCGACTTTTTTCGCCACCTTCTGGAACATCAGCTCAAATGGCTCGGCCACCGGGTTGGCTGCGGCACCGGGGAAAAACCTCGGCACGCCGTTGAGCGGTTTGCCAACCATGTCGACACCGGCCATCAGCCCGGTGACCATATCGAGCAACTGCACTGAGTCAAGATCAAAGACCGGCCTGGCGTCCGGCTGGTCACCGAACTTGCTGTGATCACCGGAGAGCAACAGCAGGTTCTCGATACCGAACGAAGCAGCCCCGAGCAAATCGGATTGCAGGGCCATACGATTGCGATCACGGCAGGTCAGCTGCAGGATCGTCTCCGTACCGGACTGCTGCAGGCGTGCCGCCAGTGCCAGCGACGACAGGCGCATATTGGCGCCCTGGTTATCCGTGACGTTAACCGCAGTCACGCCGACGAACTTTTTCGCCTCATCAAACGCCGGGGCCAGATTGGTCCCTTTCGGCGGGGCGATTTCGGCGGTTACAACGAACCGGCCGTCAGCCAACTGTGCAGATAAGTGCGACATAAAGATCGTGCCAGTGCAACTAGCTCTCGCCGTCTTTCAGGCGATAGCGGCCGGGCTTGCGGCGACGGCTCCAGTTTTTCGGCGGCACACGGCGGGCAAACACACCTTGCCGCTGCTGTGTCTGCAGGCGCTCGTAGATCAGTCGCCAGGCACAGTCGATCTCAGGATCGACTTCGCAGTGCCCGTCCTCCATGCCGCCGCAGGGACCGTTCAGCAGCCCCTTGGCGCAGGTCGTCACCGGGCAGATCCCGGCCGTTTCATTGAGAATACAATCGCCACAGAGGGAACACATCTCCTCGTAATGGCCGAAGCGGCGCACATTACCGAGAAACATCGAATTCAAACCACCAACGACCCGTTTTTCAACATTGGAAGAGATTGCCTGCACACCCGAGCCACAGGCAAGCACGACCAGCGCGTCGGCCTCATGAACAGCACTCTTGTGGTGTCGCAGGTCGCGGGCCGCACGCATGATATGACAGGCCTCATCGATGATGACGCTGCCGGTCACATCCTTGCCCTGCTCCAGAAGCCATTCCTGAAGCTTGAAGACCTCTTCCTCACCGCCGGCCTTGCATGCCGTCGCACAGGCGGCGCAACCGACCAGAAAAAGCCTGCTGAAGTCAGACAGGGTCTTATGCAGGTCTTCGAGAGGTTTCAGTTCGCTGATAATCATTTTTCAAACCAGTGACTGGTGGCTGGGGGCTGGCAGCTGGAGTGGCAAACCCGCTATTTGAAGACAAAACGGCCCGGAGCGTTGACACGCATCAGGCCGTGAAAGGTTACTGTTGGGCCGCGCGGCGCTTGGCGCCTTCGACCGTGTTGTAGAGCAGCATGGTGATCGTCATCGGGCCGACGCCACCGGGAACCGGAGTGATCGCGCTGGCGCGCGCTTTCGCCGCTTCAAACTCGACATCGCCGACCAACTTCTTTTCGCCCACCCGGTTGACGCCGACATCGATGACCACGGCGCCTTCCTTGATCCAGTCACCCTTGATCATCTCGGGGCGACCGACGGCGGCAATCAGGACATCGGCCTGGCCAACCTTGGCCGGCAGATCCTTGGTGCGGGAATGGCAAAGCGTGACCGTGGCATGCTGGGCGAGACACATCAGGGCGACCGGTTTACCGACGATATTGGAACGGCCGACCACCACGACTTCCTTGCCGGTCAGGTCAACCCCGGTATGCTCGAGCATCTTCATAACCCCGTAAGGAGTACAGGGCTGAAAAAGCGGGTTGCCGGTCGCCAGGCGGCCGACATTGTAAGGATGGAAACCGTCCGCATCCTTGGCCGGCGAAATCGCCTCAAGGACCTTGCTCTCGTCGATATGGTCGGGAAGTGGCAACTGCACCAGGATGCCGTCAATGCGCGAGTCGTTGTTCAATTCGTCGATCAGCGCCAGCAATTGCGCTTCGGTCGTTTCGGCGGGCAGCTTGTGTTCATCGGAAAAGATCCCGGCTTTCTCGCAGGCCTTCTCCTTCATCGTCACGTAAACCCGGCTTGCCGGGTCGTCGCCGACCAGCACAACAGCCAGACCCGGGGTCACGCCCTGCTCTTTCAATGCGACGACATCGGCAGCAATCTCTTCACGGATATCAGCGGCAATTGCCTTGCCATCAATGATCTTGTCCACGTATGAAACCTCCTCAGGAAATAGACTAAGACTATACGCAACGACGCTGGGCTTGTAAAGATGTGAAGGGGTCGGTTGCGGAGAAAAACCCGTTTTCTGGACCTGCAATGATCCGGGCCATTATTCTCGCCACGCGCCAAGCGCCACGCAGTTCGATTTTACTCTCTTTCCTTGCGCTTCTGTGTCAGGACCCGCTTGTACATCTTGCCGAAATTTTTGTCCCTGCGGCGCTTCTCGACCAGAGTCTCTTCGGTCCGTTGCCGCTCGGCACGCAACTTGAGATAGTTTTCCAACCGTCGCGGATCAAGCTCGCCACGTTCGGCGGCCTGTGCCACGGCGCAGCCTTTCTCCCCCTGGTGACGGCAATCACTGAAGCGGCAGTTGCGCGCCACGGCTTCGATTTCCTCGAAAAGCGTGGCGACGCCTTCTTCGCAGTCGCTCAGTTGCAATTCACGCATGCCGGGGCTGTCGAGCAACATCCCGCCGCCGGGCAGCAGGTGCAGAGAGCGCCCGGTGGTCGTGTGACGCCCTTTGGAGTCGCCATCACGAACCTCACCTGTCTCCTGAACGGACCGGGCACTCAGGGTGTTGACCAGGGTCGATTTGCCGACCCCGCTTGAGCCAACCAGGGCCACCGTCCGGCCAGCCTTGCACCAGGGTCCGAGAATGACTGCAGCGTCAGCATCTTTGGAATTTACAGCCACGACGGCCAGGTCGGCATGTAGAGTCCGGGCCTGAGCCGCAAAGTCATCGACACCTTCAACCAGATCCGCCTTGGTGAGCACAACCACCGGCTCGACCCCGGCATCCAGCGCAAGGGCAAGATATCGTTCGAGACGGGAGAGGTTGAACTCCTGGTTGCAGGACGTGACAATAAAGAGGGTGTCGACGTTGGCCGCCATCAACTGCACCCGGGCATCGCGCCCGGAGGCCATGCGTTTAAAAAGGCTGACGCGCTCCAGAACACGGAGGGGCAGGCCCTCACTGTCAACCAAGACCCAGTCTCCAACGGTGGGAAGACGTTCAACCGGTGAATCCAGCCATGCAGCAGGCAGGGCGAACTGCCTGCGCCCAGATTCGCCGACCCCGTCGACCAGATGCCGGTTCAGGGCAAACACCCGCACTGGAACAGCCTCCTGCCACTCCTCGATGCTAAGCTGCTGCTGGAAGAAATGATTCCAGCCGAGTTCCGCAAGGGAGGGATTCTCTTCAGACATTTGTTGGGCCCTGATCAATCAAAATGGCTCCTTGGATGATCTGCAATGCGTGATTCTATCCCAGGCAACCGGATGCGGGCAAGCGTCGGAGAGTCAAAGTCCGGACAAATAAAAAATGCCCCGATTCCTGGAGGGGAAGGTCGGGGCTAAAAACTCTGTGCATCCAAGAAGGATGCGTTACAGAGTGTCATATATCTTTTGCGTGTATGAGGATAACCGGTAAGTTAATTTGAGTCAACATTTAAGAAATCAAGAGGTGTATGGTCAAAATCGTGGGAGCCTCATAAAATAACATTCTTCGGCAATGTGACTTTGACACATGTCCCCTTGCCCGGACGACTCTCTATTGCGATGGCCCCGTGATGCGCATCGACAATCTCCTTGGCGATGTTCATCCCCAGGCCCAGGCCACCGACAGCAGTATTTGAAGAATCAACCCGGTAGAACTTTTCAAACACTCTTTCGATTTGATCCGGGGTCATTCCTATACCGTCATCCGTGACTGAAATTTCGTAACAGTCGGCATGATCAGCCCCGGCAAGGGTGATCGCTCCCCCCTGACTGGTGTATTTCAGGGCGTTGCTGAGCAGATTTTCCATCACCTGCATAATACGTTGACCGTCACACACCAGCTGAGGTTCCTCTCCTTCGGGTAATTGACAAATAATGTCCCGCTTGGGGGCCTTAATTTTGATTTCCTCAAAGGCTTTCTTCACTAAAAGATTCGGATTGAGCGTTTCGACCTTGAGACCAAACTTCAACCCGGCCTCAATCCGGTTTATATCCAGAAGATCGTCAACTATCTGGTTAAGAACCAGGCCTTTTTCCTTGATCATTTCGAGGGCTTCCTGACGCCTTTGACTTGAAAATTTTCCGGACATCTCGGGATCTGTCAAAATTTCGGAATAACCGATCAGGACGCTCAGCGGTGTTCGAAGTTCATGGGCCGCAGTCGAGATAAATTCTTTTCTCATCGTGTCGATTTCAATCAAAGCCTTCTCGGCCTCTTTGACCTTGGAGATATCCCGTATCCCGATCAGGACACAGGCCTCTCCTGCAATTTTTACCGTCTGGGCAGAAAGCAGCACATCTCGAACCGACTGGCCCTGCAAAATGAGCTCTGTCTCGAAGTTATCAATTTTCTCGACCTGATTGAGCTGGCTATAAAAATCATCCCTCCCCTCCAGGCTGTTCCAGAAGCTGAGTTCAGACAATTTTTTATCTGATCACTCCGCTCCCGGTCATAACCGGTAAGCGTTTCGAAAGCCGGTTGACATCAAGGATGGTTCCGATGATCGAGCCTGGCAAGAATAACCGGGTCCGGATTCGACTTGAACATCTTGCCGGAAACGCTCCTCACTTTCAAGCAGAGCCTGTTCGTTTCGCTCGGCTCTCTGCAATGAGGGGATCATCCGGTAAAACCCGACCAGCACCAATATGAAGCCGAGGAGGTAGCCGGGCATTTTTTCCAGGAATGCCTCATAGGGCGTATCGCCGATCAGGACAAAGCGCTCCAGACCCGGGATTTCATCGGTAATGTCGAGCAGGGTTGCCAGCGTAATCAGGCAGAAGCCGACCAGAATAAATTTCCAGCCGGGGTGCCGTGAAAGAGAGGTGTAATTGCCGCGCAGGAAGAGGATCACCAGCAAGGCGATGAGGACCGCCGCCCTGATGCACTCGAGCAAAAGGTCGTTGGCAATCATGAAATCCATAAGGCAAACCTTGTGGCAAGGTTCCTGGCCGTGATCGTGATATGAATCGCGTGGACTGTCTTGTCTTGACCTTTTAGACTCGAGTAGCGCTTTTTAATAAAGGCGCGTAAATGCTATCATATCCACAACTCCAAGCTAAGCAAAAAATAATTGAAGGGCAGTCAAACCCCCCTAACGGATCCTCTTTGGTGAAGTATCGCTTCTGCAGCCAGAAGGCCACATTCACCAGGGCAATCAGGGCAGGCACTTCGACCAGCGGGCCGATCACCGCCGTGAACGCGACGCCCGATTCGATGCCGAACACGGCGACAGAAACGGCGATCGCCAGTTCAAAGTTGTTGCCGGCGGCGGTAAAGGCAATGGTGGTCGTCTTGCTGTAATCGGCGCCCGCCTTGACCCCCATCATGAAACTGACCAGGAACATGATGACGAAGTAGATCAGCAGCGGGATGGCAATCCGCACCACATCCAGCGGGATGGTCATGATCATCTCGCCCTTGAGGCTGAACATGACGACGATGGTGAACAGCAGGGCGACCAGGGTAATCGGGCTGATCTTCGGGATGAAGGTCTCTTCGTACCACTGCCGGCCCTTGAGCGGGATCAGGGTGTAGCGGGTTGCGATACCGGCGATGAACGGGATGCCCAGGTAGATAAAGACGCTCTCGGCAATCTGGCCGATGGTCACCTCGACCACCGCGCCCTCGAGGCCGAGCAGCGGCGGCAGCACGGTGATGAACAGCCAGGCGTAGACACTGTAGAAGAGCACCTGGAAGATGCTGTTGAAGGCGACCAGGCCGGCGCAGTACTCGGTGTTGCCTTTGGCCAGCTCGTTCCAGACGATAACCATGGCGATGCAGCGCGCCAGGCCGATCATGATCAAACCGACCATGTACTCCGGGTAGCCGGACAAAAAGGTGATCGCCAGCACGAACATCAGGATCGGACCGATCACCCAGTTCTGCAGCAGCGACAGCCCGAGGATTTTGCGATTGCGGAACACCTCGCCGAGTTCCTCGTATTTCACCTTGGCCAGCGGCGGATACATCATCAGGATCAGGCCGAAGGCAATCGGCAGATTGGTTGTGCCGACAGTGAATACATTGACCACGTCCTTGACGCCAGGCACCAGCCAGCCGCCGATCACGCCGACAAACATCGCCAGGAAAATCCACAGGGTGAGATAGCGGTCCAGAAAAGAGAGTTTTCTCGTCAGCCCATGTTCCATATCTTCCCCCTGCAAACTGAAGGTTATGCCGCTGTGACGATGCTGCCGCGCGGTAGTTTCAGGGATAACAAGGCGGCGGTGATAACAAACCCAGCAGACACCCAGAGACAACCTGCCAGCCCTGCCATTTGAAACACCACGCCCGAGAGCAGCGTGCCGATCAACCGGCCCATGGCATTGGCCATGTAGTAGAAACCGACATTCAGAGCCGCCTGATCGCTCTCGGTGTAGGCGAGGACCAGGTAGCTGTGTACCGAAGAGTTGATGGCGAAGATCACTCCGAACAGGGCCAGGCCGCTGACCACTGTGAGCCAGGGCGACAGATCAAGGCTGACGCCGATAGCGATCAGTGCGGTCAGCACGGCCAGGGCAAATGCGCCGCATGATGCCGTGCCGCCACGCGGCGTGCCGTCGCCGAGCATCCCTTTGAGCAGACCGGGGGCCAGCGCCTGCACGCCGCCATAGCCAATCACCCACAACGCCAGGAAGCCGCCAACCTCGGCGTGACTCCAGTCAAGGCTGGCGGCGAGGAACACCGGCAGGCCGACCACGAACCAGATGTCGCGCGAGCCGAACAGGAACAGCCGGGCCGCCGAGAGGATATTGATGTCTCGGCTCTTCGACAGGATGGCGCTGAAGCGGGTCTTCTGCCTGGCCATGCCGATCTCTCGCGGCAGCGACACCAGGGTTGCCAGGAGCACCAGCGCCAGGGCCCCGGCCATGGCCAACAGCGAGCCGCGAAAGCCGATCCAGGTCAGCAAAACGCCGCCGAGGAAGAAACCGGCGCCCTTCAGGGCGTTTTTCGAGCCGGTCAGCAGCGCAACCCACTTGAACAGCGCGCTGTCGGCATCCTCGGGGACCAGCACCTTAATGGCGCTTTTCGAACTCATTTTGGTCAGGTCCTTGGCGATGCCCGAGAGCGCCTGCGCCCCCATCACATAAGCCACTGACGAAGCAACCGACCAGGTCGGATCGAGCATGGCCAACGCCGACAGGGCGACGACCTGCAGGGCCAGGCCGGCAAACAGGGTCACCTTCAGGCCCAAGTGCGAGCCGACCCAGCCGCCGACCAGGTTGGTGACAACGCCGCAGAACTCGTAGAGCAGGAAAAGAAAGGCAATCTGTACCGCTGAATACCCCAACTCGTGAAAGTGCAGCAGCACCAGCATGCGCAGGGCGCCGTCGGTGAGTGTAAAGCCCCAGTAGGCGGCTGTGACCAGCGTGTAGTTCCGAAGGCCCGTCATCGAGTCGCCTGGAGAGAGTGCGCAACCTTACTGCAGAGTTCCATCATGCGGTAAACATAACCCATCTCGTTGTCGTACCAGGCCAGAACCTTGAGCTGCGTGCCATCGACGACCATGGTTGAAGGCGCATCGATAATCGACGAGCGGGGATCCCCCTTGAAGTCGATCGAGACCAGGGGGCGCTCTTCGACACCAAGAATCCCTTTGAGATAAGTCGCCTCGGCCGCTTTGAACAGGCCGTTGATCTCGTCTTCTGTCACAGGTCGCTGCATTTCGAACACCGCATCGGTGATCGAGGCGTTGAGCAGCGGCACCCGCACCGCAAGGCCGTTGAGCTTGCCCTTCAGCTCCGGATAGATCAGGGTGATGGCCGTCGCCGAACCAGTAGTGGTCGGGATCAGGGAAAGACTGGCGGCCCGGGCCCGGCGCAAATCCTTGTGCGGGGCATCGACGATCACCTGGGTGTTGGTCTGATCGTGAATCGTGGTGATGACGCCGTGCTCGATGCCGATCTGCTCGTGCAGCACCTTGACCACCGGCGCCAGACAGTTGGTGGTGCAGGATGCCGCGGTCAACAGGTGATGCCTGTCACGATCGTAGAGGTCATCGTTGACCCCCATGACGATATTCAAGGCCCCCTGTTTGACCGGTGCGGCGACGATCACCTTTTTCACCCCCCTATCGTAATAAGGTTGCAATAGTTCCGGCGTGCGGAACTTCCCCGAGGATTCGATAACGATATCAACCCCCCGCTTTCCCCAGGGAACATCACCAGGGGCTTTTTCTGCACTGAAACCGGCTGTCCTGCCGTCAATGACGAGAGAGCCGTCGACAACCCGGATGTCACGCTGCCACCGGCCATGCACCGAGTCGAACTCCAGCAAGTGGGCCGCCGCCTCCGGGCCGCCTTTGACTTCATTGATATGGACGATTTCGAAATCCGGCCAATCCCAGGCCGCCCGTAAGGCGAGACGTCCCATCCGGCCGAAACCATTGATGCCGATACGGATACTCATTTGAGGAACTCCCTTAGTGGTTCTCGCCGGCCCTCTTTACCTGTTCCGGTGGATATCTGCCGGGCAAAAAAAATCAGCATGTTTGCTGATCCTCTTGTTCTTGAAACGCCCGCAGCCTTTTCAGCGCCAGTCTATGCACCTGACTGCCGGCAAGATGTTTTTCCAGGATTGGTCGCAGTTCGCGCATCAAAACGTTATTGTCATTGAGACAGTAATACATCCAGACTCCCTGCTTGCGATCCCGGACCCAACCGGTTCTTTTCAGGTACGCCAGGTGACGTGAAATGGTTGACTGGGGCAGTTCGAGCGCGGCGATGATCTCACACACGCACAGCTCGCCATCGAGCAACAGCAGCAGGACGCGCAGTCTGGTTTCATCCGCCAGGGCTTTGAATATGCCGGCTTCGTTCTTCATATGCAGAAGATATCCGCCTAAGCGGATGAAGTCAACAGCAAGAACCTATTTAATTTACAGATTAGAAGCATACTTCAGGACGGGAAACTGAGGAAGATCACTATCTGAGGACCGCTGGCGATTGCCGGTTTGAGAAAAAGGTACGAGATAAAAAGCAAGGCCCTGCCTGGTTGCAGGCCGGTTTGATCACGCAGGCACTCTGCGCTCGGGTCCGTCATAGTCGTTGCGTCGAGAGGAACGGACGCGGTCAACGCCCAAAACAGCCGGACCGCTCTGCCGGTAAAAAGTGATGATCTGGTTCGACTCGACCAGTTGGTCGAGGAGCTGCGGCTTGACATAATCGTAGTAGCCGTCATTGTACAATACGCGTATCAGCATCTTCACTCTCCCGCACCCATGACCGGCACGCCACTTTCAATCATGTCAAGCACCTTGCTCTATGGATTCTGTCATTTAAGTCAACGTTGTCAATATATCTAAGCGGCCAGGCAACCTCAACCAAAGAGATAAAAAAGGCCGCCCGGTTTTTTAACCGGGCGGCCTTGCGTCGTTATTGCAGAACAGGTCAATCTACTCATTGGCCGCTTTCGGGCAACCGGCGCAGCCGCCACCGGCATCTGCGCTGGGGCAGGCCGCCGGCTTCTGGCCATAGCCCTGCTGATACCAGCCATCGCCTTTCAGGGCAAAACCGGTCTGCGAGATCAGCTTGGCCACCTGACCACCGCATTCCCTGCATTCGGTCAACGGTTTATCGGAAAACTTCTGACGGGCTTCAAAAACCAGCCCGCATTGCTTGCATTGATATTCGTACATCGGCATAACGAATCACCTTTTCCCTGAATGAGTGTACACCCGGACCCACAGCTCCAGGTTGATAAAAAATGCGACGGTAATTTAATGACTTTACCATGAGATGTCAAGCCCCCAGCAAATCCTCGAGCAGAGCTTCGATTTGCCGAAGGTTGGCACCCTCGAGCAGCAGGCGTTTGTGCCGTGAGGTCTCACCGGCGACCAGCAGGACGCGGCTACGGGGAATGTTACAGAGCCTGGCTAAAAAAATCCGACAGGCCTTGTTTGCAGCACCATCCACCGGCGGAGCGGTCAGGGCGACCTTGAGCTCTTCGCCCTGGATACCCGCTATTTTGCTGCGGCTGGCACGGGGCTGGACATAAAGAAAAATTTCGACACCCGCGGCAGTGTTGCGCAGGCACTTCAGGGTCACTTGGGAAGGTCCTCTTCGTCCGCGTGATCTCCGGGATCGAAATCGAAGGCCAGCTCCGGGGCCGGCGGCGTACTGGATCGTTGTTTGCCATTCACCGGTTGCGGCGGCTCTGAAAACTCCGCATCTTCGTACGGTTTTTCAACCGCGCCTGCTGACTCGAATTGCGATTCCCGTGATTCAACCTCGTGCTCATGGTGCTTGACAAACGGCAGTGGTTCCTCAAGCAGCCTGGTGTCCGCATCATGCTGTTCAATCGCCACCGCGTTCAGATCGAGCATCCTGATATGTTTTTCCAGCAGGCCTCGCAGACTGACTTCAAAATCTATCTTCTGCCGTTTGATTTCCTGAAGTTCATTGATTAATTCCTGGCGTCGCTCTTCGGCGTTGTGCATCAGCCGCTCCGCCTTGACTTCGGCCTCGGCCATCATGACATCAACTTCACGACGAGCCGTCGACTTCAACTCGTCGGTAAGCTTCTGGGCCGTCACCAGGGTCTGTTTGAGGTTTTCCTCGCGATCGCGCATCTCTGCCAGACTTGCTTTATCGCGTGCCAGTTCCTCCATCAGGTCTATATTTTCCCGAATCAACCTCTCCAGTTCCTCGGCCAGGAGTTCTAGGAACCGGTCGACACCGGCTTTTTCATAACCGAAAGGGCGCGATTTAAACTGTTGCTGCTGGATATCGATCGGACTGATTTTCATGACAACCGCCTAGAAACCGCCATAAGTCAATTTGTACTGGATTTGGGCGAGAATGTTCTGCAGCACGCCAATGATAATCAACAAGACAATCGGAGTGAAATCCATACCGCCAAACTGCAGGGGCAGAATTCGCCGCATACGGCTAAACACAGGCTCAGTCGCGTTGTGCAGGAAGCGAACGATCGGGTTGTACGGGTCCGGGTTGACCCAGGAGATCACCGCTCTACCTATGACAATCCAGAAATAGATCGAAAGAATGGCATGCAAAACCTGAAAGACGGCACTGATCAATACGTCCATGAAAGCTCCTGACCGGGACACAGTTCAAGTCACGGCTCAAATAAAGTCTTAATAATACTGATTTATAGCGTGTTAGGAGGAAATGTGTCAATCATATGATGAGGCTAAATCCTTTAATCTTATTGATTTTTCTCCGTTTTGTAGGAGATAATGCTCTTTTTTTGACCCAGCACTCAGGAGAAACTCATGGTTCGGACCAACAATCTCAATGTCAGCGGCTTGACCCCGCTTATCGCTCCCGCAGATCTGAAACAGGTCCTGCCACTTTCCGAAGAGGATGCCGGATTCGTCGCCAAATCCCGTGCGCAGGTCCAGGACATCCTCTGGAACCGTGACCCGCGTATGATGGTGGTCATCGGACCCTGCTCGATTCACGATCCGAAGGCAGCCATTGAATATGCCGAACGTCTGGCAAAGCTTAACAGCGAACTCCATGACCAGTTGTTGCTGGTGATGCGCGTCTACTTTGAAAAACCCCGCACTACGATCGGCTGGAAGGGCCTGATCAACGACCCGGACCTCAACGGTACGCACCTGATCTCAAAGGGACTCGGGATTGCCCGCCGCCTGATGCTCAACATTACCGCCATGGGTCTGCCGGTCGCAACAGAGATGCTCGACCCGATCACGCCACAGTACATGGCCGACACGATCAGCTGGGGAGCAATCGGCGCACGGACCACTGAAAGTCAGACCCACCGTGAGATGTCGAGCGGCCTCTCCTTCCCGGTCGGATTCAAGAACGGCACCGACGGCAACCTGCAGATCGCCATCGACGCCATGGGCGCCGCCTGTCACCCGCACAGCTTTCTAGGCATCAACCGCGAGGGTCGGACATCAATCGTCCGCACGACCGGCAACCAGGATGTTCACATCGTTCTGCGCGGCGGTAACGACAGACCGAATTACGCAGCGGCGGACATTGCGCGGGCCGTGAAAAAACTCGACAAGACCGGGATCAAAACCACTCTGATGGTGGACTGCAGCCACGCCAACTCACTCAAGGACCACAACCGCCAGGAAGCTGTCATGCAGGATGTCATGGAGCAGGTCGCAGCCGGCAACGCCAAGATCGGCTCACTGATGATCGAAAGCTTTCTCAAGGAAGGCAACCAGAAAATGGCCGACAAGCTGGAAGACCTGGAATACGGCATCTCGATCACCGACAAGTGCGTAAACTGGGAGACCACCGAACGCATGCTGCGCCATGCCCATGCCACGCTCAAGGCGTGTGGCGGACGCAAGATTTAAGGACCTTCATGAGCGACCCCTGCTGTCCTCCCCCGGGAAACGACACCGGCTGTTGCCCGCCCACAAAAGCTGAATTGGCAGCTTGTTGTCCGCCAGCCGCCACGCCTGCCGGCACCTGCTGCCCACCGGACAACAGCACCGACACCTGCTGCCCGGCCGTTGCTGATGACCGTCCCGGCTACAAGCTCTGGCCTTTCGTCTGCGGCTGGCTCGACACCCCGGCCGGCCGGGTCCCGCAAATCACAACCAGGTTGACGTGTACCGATATCTCCGGCCGCTGGCAGATGCGCTGGGGACTTGGTCGCAACCGCTACAGCATCGCCCCTGGACTCTATGCCATCGGCTCACCAACTGCCGACAGTCATGTCCTGGTCACAGCCAATTACAAGATGACTTTCGATATCGTGCGCCGCGACATGCACGGCCACGACCTCTGGCTGTTGGTCCTGGACACCAAAGGGGTCAACGTCTGGTGCGCTGCCGGCAAAGGGACCTTCGGCACGGACGAAATAATTCGCCTGGTGCAAATCACCGGACTGGACCAGATCGTCAATCACCGCACCCTGATCGTGCCCCAGCTCGGCGCCCCCGGCGTCGCCTCCCATAAGGTCAGCAAGGCTTGCGGCTTCAAGGTCGTCTTCGGTCCGGTGCGCAGCAATGACCTGCCGCGTTTCCTGCGTGATGACTGCCATGCCACACCCCAGATGCGTCGCGTCACCTTCGGACTTGTCGATCGGCTGGTGCTGACACCTGTTGAACTCGTCAACATGCGCAAACAGATCATGTGGAGTATCCTGGCTCTCTTCATCCTCGGCGGAATCGGGCCGCAGTTCTTCTCACTTTCTGCCGTATGGAGTCGTGGCGGCGCCGCTATCTGTTCGGGCCTGCTCGGGGTCTTCACCGGCGCCGTGCTGGTGCCGTTGCTGCTGCCATGGCTGCCCGGACGGGCCTTTGCCATGAAAGGTGCAATAGCCGGATTGGTTACGGGCTTGCCT
This sequence comes from uncultured delta proteobacterium, assembly GCA_963723355.1. GTDB lineage: Bacteria > Desulfobacterota > Desulfuromonadia > Desulfuromonadales > BM103 > JAFDBW01. The sequence continues at coordinate 36,298 of CAVRQQ010000024.1, read as the reverse complement.
GGTGTCGTCCTCCTGTCTGCTTCACTCGACTGGCTGAACTCCATGGCCCTGCTGATCGCCGTCACCACGGTCTCTTCCTGGTGTGCCATGCACTTCACCGGCTCATCGACCTTCACCTCCCCCTCAGGAGTTGAAAAAGAGATGCGACAGGCCATCCCGGCCCAGGCTGCCGCCCTGCTGGTCGGTGGTGGATGTTGGCTGGCCGCTGCATTCCAATAGCAGCGGAACCTCCGGTTCATAAATATAATTCGAGATCACCCATCAGACTTCTTGACCAGCCGCCTCTGCGTTACTATATTGAGCCTGCCTGATAACTGCCTGTTGAAATAAAGCAGTCAATTCATTTGCAAGGAAGCCGTATGGCCAAAGATTACTATTCTGTGCTCGGTCTGGAGAAGTCTGCCAAAGCCGACCAGATCAAAAAAGCCTATCGCAAGCTGGCTCTGAAATACCACCCGGACAAGAACCCGGATGACAAGGCCGCAGAAGAGCGTTTCAAGGAGATTACCGAAGCCTACGCGGTGCTCTCCGATCCGGACAAAAAGAAGCAGTACGACCAGTTTGGCGACGCCGCGTTTCATCAGAACTTCTCACAGGAAGACATCTTCCGGAACGCTGATCTGGGCAGCATTTTTCGTGAATTCGGCTTTGGCGGCCGCGGTGGCGACGATATTTTCAGTCATATCTTCGGCAGTGCAGGAGCGCAGGGTTTCGGCGGCAACCAGAACTTTCACAGACCGGTCAAGGGGCAGGACTACCTGATGCGATTGACGATCCCCTTCCGGCAGGCGGTGCTTGGAGGCGAGCGGCGGGTTGACCTCGAGCGTAATGGCCAGGTCGATCAGCTGCAGGTTCGCATCCCGGCCGGCGTCGAATCAGGGCAAAAGCTGCGCATCCCCGGCAAGGGCGGTGCAAGCCCGGCCGGCGGTCCGGCAGGAGACCTGATGCTGGAGATCACGGTGACCAGGGACTCCCGGTTTCAACGTGAAGGCAAGGACCTTTTTACAACCGTCAAGGTGCAATTTACCGGGGCATGCCTCGGCACCTCGGTTGAGGTCGAAACCCTTGAGCAGGCCAAGCGCATCAAGCTCAAGCCCGGCACCCGGAGCGGCAGCAAGATCAGATTAAAAGGCTTTGGGGTTCCCGGACGACCGGGCAAAGAGGCCGGCGATCTCTACGCGGTGATCGAAGTCGACGTACCGCATCACCTGAGTACCGAGCAGAAGGAGTTGCTGGAAAAGCTTCAGGAACAGGGTCTTTGACCAAACGAGGGAGACGGAACTATCAGAATACACGAACCGGGCCGGGTCATTCAGACCCGGCCCTTATTATTTTTGGTGATTGGGATTTGTATTGAAAATGGAGTCGTGTAAACCTCGGGTGAGTAGTCATTCAACCCAACAATACTTATAGCAAAGCCCGAATCCAGAAGAACCGGATGATGCTTGATTTTTGTTTAAAATACTGAAAAACAATAAAAAGCCACCCGTTTCCAGGTGGCTCGATCTTTTGGCACAAATGTGCCTCGCAAACACCTCTGTCAATAAACAGCCGATTCTACTTTTAAGTCGTCTAAAGCGAGATACACGTCTTCGCCTTGCAAAAACTTCAGGATATAGATGCCCATTCCTGATTTCATTATATGGTTATGACGCATGGCACCCTTTTTAGCCCATTGCACCCTACCTTCTATCAGGATTATTTCTCCGCCGCGTGTTGTAAGTTCGCAATTCAGTTCGACACCAGTTTTGTAGACTATTCGTGACTCCAGGAAGAAGCCATGAGATGTGACATCGCTAGTATAACCAGTGTGTTCCAGTTTGTCGTATCCGAACTTAACTGATAGGCGTTTTTTATTGCGGCGTTCCAGTCTTGAGTCTGGCATGTCTCGATTCCAATCTGTATATAGATTCTGTCTCCGTAGTCCTGTTTGAAAGTGATGCCGTATTCATGAAACCGGGGCGTTTTACTATAAGTCTCTCTTCGGATGAAATGAGTCAGCTACTTCCTTTCAGGATGGGCCATTTTGCTTCTTGTATGTCTGTGGTATTAACACCCGCATCCTGATTGGCATGAAAAATACCTACTATGAATTCCTCTCCAGAATCCGTACTTTCAACCTTCTCATCCCTCGGAAAAATAGACATTCAATACGTCCTTGGTAATATTGGAAAGCCTTATCGAGAGGAGACTTTCCCTGCTGAACCAGTATGCATTACAATCCTTCACTTCAGACATTTTCGCGCGACTGATCTCTCCAACATAAGCTGAGACTTCAACGTCCCCCCCCCTGACAGGGGACAGTCCTCTGATGGGCGGTTCAAGTTTTCTGAAAACACTTGAGACCTGATCATTGATCTCTCGAGCGACAATTCTTTCGAGACATTGCATCTCGTCTTCACCGGGCTCACTCTCAGCGCCTGGCAATATCCAGTAGTCGCCTTTTTTTGTTAAGAGGATTTTACCTTTTCTCTCGACAATTATATCTACGACCTTTATTGCCATTGATATTACCCTTTCCCAAAACTCTTAACACAAAAAGCTCGTCCCGTGGTGCCGGGGCGAGCAAGAGATTCTTTGCACTTTTCCCTTCGGCAACCCAGCTACCCTCAAGGGGCCTGTGGCTTTGCGTCACCGATTCGCATCGGTTTTGCTATTCTCGGAGATTAAATATTAGTAGAGCAACAAACAAGCCAACAGATATAGTCGATACTAACTTTTGCTTTATTTATTAAAAATCAGATATTTAGGCTTGATATTCTCAACCGGAGAGCTTCAGGAGGGGTCGGTTTATTAACCAGAGTACCAAGGAATTTACGTGATTTGGCCGACCAGGCAAAACAAGCAAGGGCGCAGAACATGCAAATTCAATTTTTTCAACAGGAGATTTCCAATCCCCACGTTTCTTTGCACATTTTTTTGCCGATCAGAATATCGATGCCAGCCGCATGTAGGCTTTTTGCAGGCGGCTCGCCTCTGACAACAGCATTCCTTTCAGGAGCTTGGTGGCGATCGGGGGGTAATCTTCTAGTAACCGGTTAAAGTTATCGTGAGTAAGCAGGATCAAACCGGAATCTTCCATGGCCGTGGCGGTCGTGTAGCGCGGCGCCGTGTCGACCGCGCAGCTGGAGCCAATAACAGAGCCGCGACTGAACACTCCGACGACGACCTGCTTGCCGGGAAACTCGGTGTCAACCTTGATCTGGACCCGCCCGGAGATGATGAAGGCAATATAATCACAGGAATCGCCGGCATTCCAGAGATTCGTCCTGGCAGTGACGGTGCGACAGTTGAAGAAAGCACTGACGTCACCGAGATCTCCCTCGGAGAGAAAGCTGAAGAAGCCGAGCTCGCGCTTCATCTGCTTACAGAGGCGAGACGAACACTCCTCGCCAAGACAGACACTTTCAAAAGGTTCCAGGACGGTCATGTTTTTTCCCCGGCCCCCACGGGCTGTTCATGCAGTTCGGCGATTTTCTTTCTCATGCGTTCAAAGAGCCCCGCATAACCCTCTTTGCGAACGATTTCACCATAACTGCTCCTGTAATTCTTGATCAGGCTGACATCTTCGACCACCACATCATAGACAAACCAGTCGTCGCCTTTTTTGACCATGCTGTAATCAATCGGGATATTCGTATTGTGGCTGTGGACAACGGTGGAGACGACCGCGCGGGTGCCATCGATTTTTTCTGAGTTAAAGTCGACCGTCTCGTCCGTATAGGCTTCAATCTTGCCAATGTAGCTTGCCTCAAGAAGTTCCGAATACAACCGGACGAATTCGTCCTGTTCCTGTTCCGTGGCCTTTTTCCAGTGTTGTCCGAGGGTGCGCTGGGACATGATGAAAAAATCGAAACGCGACCGTAGCAGCTCGCTCAGGACCTTGCGCCGGGCCTCGCCCTGCAGCTCAGCTTGACGCAATACCTCGATCACCTGATCCACAGCAAGTTTGACCTGCTCCAGCGGTGATGTCGCACAAAAAGCCTGGGGCACCCCAAAAAGGAGGGTGCAGAAGATGATCAGCAGTACTTTTTTAGGCCATATAGTCATTGTTCAAACCCCGACACTTCGAAGTAGTAATAATTATTTTTCAATTTTTGCCGCCCTTTTCTGCATGAATGCGTTGCGGACAAAAAGATACGGGTCGAGCTGCATCCTTCTTGATCGATTCATAGGTGTCCTTATCTAGAGAAAGCTCATTCACCGTGTCGTATGTCTGTACACCGGCCACTTCAAGCGGCTTCATCTTCAGATAAAAGGGCGAGGGCACCGGGTGAACCAGAGAATCAGCAACCCGACCGACGGCATCCCGGGCATTCGACGGCCCGAAAACCGGCAGGACCAGGTAAAACCCGGATGACGTCCCGTAGCGCCCCAGCGTCTGCCCAAAATCCTCGGCATCCGGTCTGACCATGTCATCCGGGGTCAGATCAAACAGACCGACCATGCCGAACGTGGTATTGATCATGAACAACGCCAGCTCGCTGGCAGCGTCGTGACCCTTGCCCTGCAGCAGGCAGTTCAGGAACCTGACCGGCGTTGCGAGATTGTGGAAGAAGTTGCTCACAGATTCACGGACCGGCTCCGGGGCAACGAAACGATAGCCCTTCGCGACCGGCTTCAAGAGGTAGAAATAGAGCTTGTCGTTAAACCAGAACATGCCGCGGTTGAAAGGCTCCAGCGGGTCCCAGACCTCCAGTTCCTGATCATCCTCGTCCAACTCCGTCCAGTCTACCTGAGCCTGGGTTGTGGCTGAGGGCACGGCGGTGCCATCTTCTTCCTGTCCAGCCCAGGCCAGATTCGTGCCGACGAAGAGAAAGAGCGCCAGGAGCAGTATGATTCGACTTATAACGGGCATCAATGCCTTCCTGCAAAGTAGGTTTCTAAAGAAACGGCTTTAGTTTTTTTCAAAGATGTACTTGCTTACAAGTTCTTCGAGATTTATCGCCGACTCGGTCTCGTAGATGCGGCTGCCATCACCGAGCAGCTCGTCAGAACCTCCCGGCGAGATATCGATGTAGCGGTCGCCGATGATCCCGGCGGTACGGACCGACGCGATGCTGTCATCCTGCAGGATGACACCCTGGTTTATCGACATGACGACCTCCGCCTCGTAGTCCTGCGGATCGAAAGTGATATCAGTCACCTTGCCCACCTGGACACCAGCGATCTCGACAATCGCACCGTCTTTCAGACCGGAGACCGAGCCAAACTTTGCCGTGACCGTGTAGGTCTTCGGGCCAAAGACATCTATATCCCCCAACTGTATCGACAGCCATGCGAAGCAGAGAAAACCGGCGATCATGAAGAGGCCGACAACCATTTCAACATTAAACCTGCGCATATAAACCGTTCTCCTCTCTGTCACTTGAATAGAGATGTCCCATGGTCTCTTCGACAAAGGCCCTGATCGTCGGCTGCTCGGACAACTGGAAATCCTCCGGGGACATGCACCCCTGGATCCGACCTTCTGCAAGCAGTGCCACCTCATCAGCCAGCTTGAAAATTTTCGGCACATCGTGACTGACGATCACGGCCGTATAGCCGAGCTGCTGCTGGGTCCGGTAAAACAGCCGGTAGAGCTCATTGCTCTTGTGAGCATCCAGGCCAGTCGTCGGTTCATCGAAAAAAACGATTTTCGGCTGCAGCATCAGAGCCCTGGCCAAGCCGACACGTTTACGCATACCGCCGCTCAGTTGCGCGGGGAATTTATCAATCGCTTCCTGCAGCCCCATCAGGCCGAGCTTCGCCATGACGCCCTCGCGCACCTCGTCTTCATTGAGTCGGGTCCTTTCACGCAGAGGCAGGGCGACATTGTCGTAGACATTCATTGAATCAAAGAGCGCGGCATTCTGGAAAAGAACGCCGAAATTCTCTCGGACCTCGTCCTTCTGCTTGCGATTCATGCGGTTCATGTCACGACCGAAAACCTTGACCTCGCCCCGATCCGGCCGGACCAGGCCGAGCATATGCTTGATGATGACACTCTTGCCCTGCCCGCTCGCGCCAACGATCACCAGGGTCCGACCTTCGCGAACCTGGAGATCGACCCCTCGCAAAACCTTCTGGCGGCCGAAGGACTTCTCGACGCCGGCGAGCTCAATAACTACGGGGGGACTATGATCGTCCTGATTACTCATCATTAAAGTTCCATCAGCATTGCAATCGTCACATTAGCAATGCGCTGATCAGGTAATCCCACACCAGCACACTGACCGAAGAGAGCACCACCGCATCCGTTGTTGTCCGGCTGACCCCTTCCGCGCCGAAACCTCCCGAGCGCTCCATATGCAGGTAAAACCCCTTGCAGGCGGCAATCCAGACCATCAGCAAACCGAACACCAGCGACTTGACCAGGCCCATTTCAACGTCGGCCCAGACGACGCTGGAATACATCCCCTGGAAATATGCGCCGGGATTGATGCCGAACAGACCGATACCGACCAGGTAGCCGCCGAGGATGCCGATCACGTCGAAGATCGCCGTCAGCAACGGCATGGCGATAATCCCGGCCAGCAACTTTGGTGCGATCAGGTAGCGGAACGGATCAACCGCCATACACTCCAGGGCATCAATCTGCTCGGAGTTGCGCATAATGCCGACCTCGGCGCAAATCGCCGAACCGGCCCGGCCGATGACCATGAGTGCGGTCAGTACCGGCCCGAGTTCGCGGATCAGGCTCAGGGCGACCGCCGAGCCGAGGAAGCCCTCGGAACCGAATTTACGCAGCGTGTAGTAGCCCTGCAGGCCGAGGACCATGCCGGTAAAGAGCCCGGTGAAGAGAATAACGAATGCCGAGCGGGCGCCGATAAAATGAACCTGGCGAACCACCGGGTTCACCTTGAACGGCATCTGGAACATACTCGTCAAGGCGCGCATCAGGAACATCCCCATGCGACCGGAGGTCTCGAGGAACCCGAGCGTTCCCGAACCGATTTTTTCCAACAACAGGTACATAAATTAGTTTCTCCGGCTTGAAATGGCCTCGGCAATTGAGTGTCTCACTGTAAGTATCATAACACAGCCAAGATTTTTTACATCATGACCATCGAAAGACCAAAGAGATCATTGATTACAGGCAGATGAGAGATTTTCTTAGCGTTCGGGTGGTAAAGCTGTGGGAGACGCGTTTTTTTTGTTGTGGGTCCGGTGCGGACAAAGTAACCTCGAAGAAGGATTCGTTTGAAGCTGGTTGAGAGGGTAACAGGTGGGTAATCTGTTGGTCGCATGACTCATTAGCAATCGCTTTGGCGACGTAACAGAAGCAGAAAAGTCTGCGCGACATCTTGATTGATGCGGGTCGGCCCCAGGAGCTGAAAATAAAGGCCGACTCATTATTGAGCCGGCCTCAGATTGTTGACGGTCCTGTCTTACAATTCTTCTACGAGTACGGGCCGATTCAGTTATGGCAGGTCGGATCGTACATCATCGCCAGCCGGCCACGACTGGCCAGGCAATTCGCGCAGACCTTGCCATCGTCACCGTAGCGTTCCCTGGAGAGGATCATGCCGGCCTCGATCTCCGTACCGCCCGGCAGATTGTCGGGGTCGAACTCTGCTCCACAGTGCCTGCAGGAAATCATCGGGAGCCTTCCAGGTGACTGCGCACCAGCGAAGCGAGGGCCTGCAGAAAATCTGCGTTGTCATTCAGCGACGGTGTGCGTTCAAAGCGCGGCAGACCAATCGCTTCGGCATGCATGCGGAATTCGAAGTCGATCTCCTGCAGGGTTTCGATATGGTCGGAAACGAACGAGATCGGCACGATCAGTGCGCCCGGGGCCTTCTCTGCTCCGAGTTGGTCGAGCACAGCCAGGGTATCCGGCTCCATCCACTGCACCGGACCGGTCCGGCTCTGGAAGCCGAGTTTCCAGGGGTGTTCCTCGAAGCGCTCCATGACTCCCCGCACCGTGCAGAGGACATGGTCGAGATAGGGATCACCTTCGTCGATAAACTTCTGTGGCAGGGCGTGGGCCGAGAAGAGAATCGGAATTTCGTCGCGGACCAGCTCGTGAAACTTTTCCAACCCCTCACGGATCCGGTTGGCAAGAGCATCGAGATAATCCGGCCAGTCATACCATTCGCGGATGACCGTGTATTCCAGCTCCGGGTAGATCCGCGCCGCGGTCGCCTCGAAATCCTTGATACTGCTGCCGGTGGTCGCATTGGTGTAATGCGGATACATCGAGAGCACAACAGCCTGCTTGATGCCGTCCTGCTTCATCCGGCGCAGGCACTCTTCGGCGCGCGGCTTCCAATAGCGCATCGCCACGTATGGTCTGACCTGCTCGCCAAGTTCCCGCGCAGCACCCTGCGCCTGCTTCTCCGTCCACTCCAGAAGCGGCGACCGGCCACCGATCATGGCATAATTAACCCTGACCTTCGGTGCCCTGATCCGGCTGATCAGCCAGGCGAACGGCTTCTGCAGAAGAGCTCCGGCCGGCAGCTGGATCAGCTCCCGGTCGGAAAACAGGTTATAGAGAAACGGGCGGACCGCTCTTAACGAGTCAGGTCCGCCCATATTCAACAGGACCAAGGCCCAGTCGGTTTCTCGAGAGACACCGACTGGCTGGGGGTTGGGGGCTGGGGGCTGGTTATTCTCGCCTCGCACTTTGCGCCTCGTTATTTACCGCTGTGTTTGTGCACGCATTCGACCATGAATTTGGCGTGCTCGGGGTCAACCGTCGGCAGGATACCATGGCCGAGATTGAAAATATGGCCCGGTCGGCCGGCATTCTCGTCGAGGATGCGTTTGACCTCGCGCTCGATGTGCTCTTTCGGCGCATAGAGGACGGTCGGGTCGAGGTTGCCCTGTACGGCGATATCGGGGCCGATGACATCCCTGGCCTTGCCGAGATTGACATGCCAGTCGAGGCCCATGACATCCGACCCGGCCTTGGCAACGGTGTCGAGCATGGTGCCGGCACCCTTGACGAAATGGATGATCGGGACACTGCGGTCAAGACCGTCAATCAGCTTCTTGGTATAGGGCAGGATGAATTTCTCGTAGTCGAGGGGTGAGACGATGCCACCCCAGGTGTCGAAGATCTGGATGGTCTGGGCGCCGGCCTTGATCTGCGCGTTCAGGTACTGACGGTCCATCTCCGTGATCTTATCCATCAACTTGGCAAACAGCTTGGGCGCCCCGTACATCATGCGCTTGATCTGGGCGAAGTCCTTGCTCCCCTTGCCTTCAACCATATAGCAGGCCAGGGTAAACGGGGCGCCACCGAAACCGATCAGGGGTACGCGGCCTTCGAACTCGCGGCGCAGGATCTTGATCGTCTCGAGGACATAAGGGACGTCTTCTTCCATCACCGGGATACGCAGGGCATCGATATCGGCCTCGGTACGCACCGGGTTCTCGAACACCGGACCGGGCACGAAGTCAAGCTTCAGTCCCATTGGCTCCACCGGGGTCAGGATATCGGAGAAGAGGATCGCCGCATCGGCATTCAGGTAGTCGATCGGCTGGATCGTCACCTCGGCGGCGAGCTCGGGGGTTTTGCACAACTCGAGAAAAGTGACTTTCTTGCGTACCGCCATGTACTGGGGCAGGTAACGACCGGCCTGGCGCATCAGCCAGACCGGGGTGTAATCGGTTTTTTCACCGCGACAGGCTTTCAGAAACGTATAATCCTGGGACATCTTCTTTCCTCCATTATTAAATTCGGGGGCTGGAGACTGGAGGCTGGGGACTGGAAAAACCAGGCCCAAGCCCCTAACCCCAGCAAATATATGCTATTTTTCTCTGTTGCTGCACTTTCCATCCGGATGCGGATACGCTTGGGAACGTCGTTGAAGGACAGTTCCTCTGCCATACAACTGCCTTCAAGTGGCTGTCGCAGGGGGTTGGCCAAACCAGTCCCCAGTCCCCAGCCTCCAGCAGCTATCTACCGGCGGCTTCCTTCTCCATCCGCTTACGGGTGCGGTTGGGGATGTAGTTGCAGAACGGCTCTTCTTCCATGTAATCGCCGTAAACCGCATCGGCACGGGCACGGCAGCCACCACAGACGTTGATGAACTCGCACTCGCCGCACTTGCCCTTGTACTTCTTGAAATCGCGCAGATCGTTGAAAGTCTTGTTGTTGAACCAGAGCTCCTTGAACGGGATCTGCTTGACGTTGCCGACCGACGAGTGGAAGTAGGAGCAGGGCTTGAGGTTGCCGAAGCAGTCGATCAGGCAGATCGTCTGGGCAGCGATACAGCCCTTGCCGCCACCGGTGGAGAAAGTCAGGCTGCGACGCTTGAAATCGACCCCTTCGGCCTTGGCCATCTGCGGCACGATACGGTAATAGTGCGGCGCGCAGGTCGGCCGCATCAGGATATCGTCCTCACCCTTTTCCTGCTCATAATGCCAGGAGAGAATCTCCTCGTAATCGTCCGGCGAGATCAGTTCGTTCATAATCTCTTCGCCACGCCCGGTCGGCACGATCATGAACATGTACCAGGCTGTCGAACCGAGGCCCTTGGCCACCTTGAAGGTCGCGGCAATATCGTGCTGATTGCGCTTGGTAAACGACGAGTTGATCAGGAACTTGATGCCGTTGCGTTTGAGTGTCTCGGCGCCGCGCACGACACCTTCGAAAGCCCCGGGACAGGCGCGGAAGTTATCATGAATTTCGGCTGTCGAGCCATCGAGAGAAAGCGATACCATCTTGATGTCGGCTTCCTTCATCTGCTGGCAGACTTCGTCGGTAATCAGGGTCCCGTTGGTTGCGATACACATGCGCAGCCCCTTACTGGTACCGTAACGGGCGATGTCAAAAATATCCTTGCGCAACAGCGGCTCACCGCCGGACAGGACCATCACCGGGGTACTGACTTCACAGATGTCGTCAATCAGTTTGAACGCTTCTTCGGTATTGAAATCGCCGACCGCGGCATCCATGTCGGACGAGCAGCGGCAGTGTACGCAATTAAGGTTGCAACGCTGGGTCGACTCCCAGGCAATCCACTTGGGGATGAATTCTTCATTTTTCGCCATCGTGGCAGCTCCTAAAGAAAAGAATGAGGTCCGGGGTTATCCCGAACCACATTGTTTGATAGTACAACAGGACGAGCTGACCTGACAAGGGCTATAGGGATATTTTCATAACCCTGAGCGGCTGTTATGTAGTGGATTAAACTGGCATAACAAAAGGCAGCCATGCGGCTGCCTTTCAGAATTCACTGAATGCTGTGCTTTATCCGCATACGGCACGGGCAGCCTCGTCATGGAAGAACTCGTCGAAAATCCCCTGGACCGTTTCAATGCGCGTAGCCTTCCAGGCATTGCTGCCGCAGAACACCAGCCCGGTTTCCATATCGCCTCTTTGCGCCCGATCGAGGGCATGGACGATGCAGAAGCGTTCCTGCTCCGACTTGTAAGTGCACTTGCGCAGGCAACCGGTCGGGCAGGTCGGCGTCATTTCCAGGTCATGTTCGCGTATCGCCGGCACATTGGCCACCAGGGCCCGGCCCGGCAGACCGGCCGGGCTCATGATCAGCCCGATATCTTCCTTGCTGCAGTTCAGGTATGCCTGTTTGAAGGCATCGTCGGCATCACACTCTTCGGTACAGACAAAACGGGTTCCCATCTGCACGCCGTCGGCGCCCTGAGCCATGGCATTTTCGAAATCGGCCCGGTCCCAGATGCCGCCCGCAGCTATAACCGGGACATCGAGTTTCCATGTCTCGCGAAGATAAGCCTTGACGCCACGCACCGTCGCATACTGATCATATTCACCGGTACCGATCTTCTCCAGCTTCTCGCCAAGATGCCCCCCGGCCGTGTCGGGGTCTTCGACCACCACGGCGTCTGGTAGACGACTGTAGCTTTTGTGCCATTTGCGGGTGATCAGTTCGGCGGCCTTGACTGAAGACACGATTGGCACAAGGGCCACATCCGGCCAGTCGGCGGTCAGTTCCGGCAGGTTCATCGGCAGGCCGGCACCACTGACGATCAGCTTGGCGCCTCCTTCACAGGAAGCCTTGACCAGCTCGGCATAATCGGTGACCGCGACCATGCAGTTGGTCCCGATCACGCCATCCGGAGCGATTTCGTAGGCCTTGGCCAATTCATCCTTGAGCGCCAGAGGCTCTGCAGCAAAGTAATTGTCACCCTTGAAACGCGGAGTATTGAGGCCGATCCCCGCCGTGGCCACCAGGCCGATGCCGCCGCAGCGGGCCACGTTGCCGGCCAGGCGATACCCCGAGACACGGACGGCCATGCCGCCCTGGATCAGGGGATAGGGAACTTCATGTTTACCGATGCGCATTGTGACTCCTGCAGCTTGAGGTCCTTGGCACTTGGCCTTAAATACCGAATAATTTTAACAGAGGGTTTCCTGTAGATATGTAATACTTCTGTAAAATCTTCCTCAAAGGGCAACACGTCCTGCACGTATAATCCAATCTTTCTTGCAGGTTACAGACTGAGTATCAATACGGGTTTCTCCTTGTCGCGTGCTGGCGGTAATGGTAAAAATGTCGCTTATGAAGTGGTTGAAGCGCATATTTAACCCGCTCATGGCTTTTATCGGTATCCAGCTGGCGTGGGTCCTGGTGGTCATTGTCTGGCTGAACTGGTTTCTCGGCAGTCATCGCAAGTTGCGGCAACTGGCGGAAAAATACAGCCCTGAGTTGCTGGTAGGCGGCCCGGACTGGCTGATCCTGACCGAAGGTCTGCTGCTGCTGATTTCGATCCTGGTGGGGGTTTACGTTATCTTCCTCTACTGGAAGAAACAGTCAGCCCTGGTCCGCGAGCAACGCCATTTCATCTCCCAGGTCACCCACGAGCTGAAATCTCCACTGGCTTCGCTGCAGCTGCATCTGGAAACCATTCGCCGCCATCAGCCGTCACCGGAAAAACTCGCCGCGTTTCTCGAAACGATGTTGAGTGACACGACCCGTCTGAACGGCCTGATCGACAACCTTCTCTCTGCCAGCCGGGTGGAGCAGAAGCATTGGCGCCTGGATTTGCAGACGATCGACTTCAGCGCATTCGTCGAAAAATATTTCCGCGCCCGGCAGTTCACCCTACCCAAGGCCGGCAAGCTGACCATGGAAATCAACCCGGGCATCCACGCCGCCATCGATCGGGAGGCCATGGAGACGGTTTTGCGCAATCTGCTGGAAAACGCTGTCCTCTATTCCGACAAATCCCCACAGATCAACGTGAGCCTGGGCACCGAAGGAAACAACTGCTGCCTGGCGATCACCGACCAAGGTCGCGGCATTGAATTTAACGAGCAGAAAAAAATCTTCAAGATGTTCTACCGCATCCGCCGCAAGGACGAGAATATTCGCGGCACGGGGCTCGGCCTGTTCATCGTACATGCAACGGTTCGCCGTCATCATGGCCAGGTCAAGGTGGAAAGCATAGGCAAGGATCAGGGCACGACCTTCAAAATCTACCTGCCCTTAGTGCAGCAGTCGGAGATTGCCGAGACATCATGACAGCGCCACATATCCTCGTCGTTGAAGACGAAGAACATATCGCCCAGGGCCTGGTTTTCAACCTTGAGCAGGAAGGTTACCGAGTGACCCACGCGGAGACCGGGTCCGCCGCCATGCAGATTTTCGACAGCGAGCGCTTCGACCTGGTCGTTCTCGACCTGATGCTGCCCGATGGCCATGGCATAGACCTCTGTAAAAAGATGCGCGAGACCTCACCGCAGCTGCCGATCCTCATTCTCACAGCATTGGGCGAAGATCACAGCCGGGTCAAAGGGCTTGCAGGCTGGTGCCGATGACTACTTGGGCAAGCCATTCAACCTCGAAGAGTTCCTGTTACGGGTCAGCGGCATGCTGAAACGCTCGGCATGGTATCAACCGGACTTCAGCAAGGACGAGAGTTACCAGTTCGGCAGCAACAGCGTCGACCTGAAGAACCTCCAGGCGGTCACCGCCAATGGCGTCATCCGCCTTACCGAGCTCGAAGGCCGCATGCTCGAGACCTTCTTCGCCCATGCAGGTGACACGCTGACCCGCGCCGAGTTGCTGAAATCGGTGTGGGGCATGGCCGAAGATACCGAGACCCGCACCCTCGACAACTTCGTCGTCAGGCTGCGCAAATATTTTGAACAGGACCCGACCAACCCGCGGCATTTCCTGACAGTACGGGGGCGGGGTTATCGATTTGAACGCAGCCAGGAGGAATAAGCTTTGCCACGAAGACACCAAGGCTCAAAGTAAAGAGAAGCACTTCAGTAAATTTCTGGATAAAACTTGACGATTTATTATACTTTGTGTCTTCGCGACTTGGTGGCCTGCACTTGAATAAATACAGACAGCGTTTATAAAGGAGATTGAAGATGAAAGCGGTATTGATGAATGAATTCGGCGGCGTGGAGGTACTAAAGGTCGGTGAAGTCGACAAGCCGACGCCCAAAGAAGGTCAAGTCCTGGTCAAGGTCGTTGCCACCTCGATCAACCGGCCCGACCTGGTCCAGCGCCAAGGCAACTACCCACCCCCTCCCGGAGACTCGGAGATCCTCGGCCTTGAAGTATCAGGAACGATCGCGGAAATCGGGCCGGACGTTGACGGGTGGCAGGTCGGTGACCGGGTCATCAGCCTGGTCGGCGGTGGCGGTTATGCCGAGTACGCCGTGGCCTACGCCAACCACCTGATGCGCATCCCTGAAAGCGTCAGCTTCGAAGAGGCGGCCTGCATCTGCGAGTCCTACATCACCGCGTTTCTCAACGTCTTCATGATCGGCGACTTCCAGGACGGCCAGACCGCGATCTTCCACGGCGGCGGCGGTGGCGTCAACACTGCGGCGATTCAGCTCAGCAAGGCGCTCACGCCGAACAGCAAGCTGATCGTCACGGCCCATCCGAGCAAGATCGACCGGGTCAGCGAACTTGGTGCCGACCTGGTGATCAACTACGTTGAAACCCCGGACTTCACCGAGGTCGTCAAAGACATACACGAACAAGAAAGGTGTCGACCTGATCCTCGACCATGTCGGCGCCAAGTACCTCGGCCCGAACATGAAGTCGCTCGCCTACAAGGGCAAGCTGGTCGTCATCGGTGTCATCTCCGGCATCAAGGCCGAACTCAACCTGGCCCTGATGATGGTCAAGCGCCAGCAGATCATCGGCTCGGTATTGCGCTCCCGTCCGGTGCCTGAAAAAGCCGAGATCGTCGCCGAATTCACCCGGCGCGCCCTGCCGAAATTCGCTGACCGGACCATCGTGCCGATCATCGAAAAGGCGTTTGACATCGACGAAGTGGTCGAAGCCCACCGCATGATGGAAGACGACAAGCATTTTGGCAAGATCGTCTTGAAAATTTCAGACTGATGTGAGTATCGTAGACGCATGCGTACAGATTGTGCCCTGAATATTATCCTGATCGGCATGCCCGGCGCCGGCAAAAGCACGGTTGGCGTACTCCTGGCAAAGCGTCTCGGGTACAACTTTGTCGACACCGACCTGCTGTTGCAGACCGAACAGCGCGCTCGCCTGCAGGAGATCATCGCACGCGAAGGAATGGAGCGGTTCAAGGAACTCGAGGCGGACACACTCTGTAGCCTGGCAACCACTCACAGCGTAGTTGCAACAGGCGGCTCGGCAGTGTATAGTGCGCGTGCCATGGACCGGCTCAGAGCGCTGGGACAGCTGGTTTTCATCGACATACCGCTCGAAGAGCTGCTGACCAGGATTCATGACATGGACACCCGCGGCCTGGTCATTGGCCCGGGCGAAAGCTACGAACAACTTTACCTGGAGCGTCAACCGCTTTATGAAAAATTCGCCGAAATAACCATTTCGGGCGGCGGGATGACGGTGGAAGCCGTTGCGGCGGCAATCGAAGAACAGGTCTGCGGATAAGCTGACCGACAACCTCAACTTTACGCTATATGTCATTCGGAAAATACTTCAATAAAGGGCAGAAAGTTTTTATCAGGCGACTCTACAGCGATGAGAAACCGCCTACCGTGGATACGATCACCGGCTATGCCATGCACAGCCAGCCGATGCAGCTTGACCTGGCCCTCCCCTACGGCTCGGACGCAGCCGATTCCTATCCTTTCGAACCGGGAATGAAGTTCGAAATCATGACCGACAGCAAGGGGATGGGGTTGCGCCTGACCGCATCGTTCATAAAGAAAATCAGTAGCCAGGACATCCGACTGGAATTTGCAGGGGACCTGGAATTTATCTCCCGCCGGACCTACCCACGGGTTGACGTCAATGCCTGGGTGGGTCTGAAACGCAGCGCCGGCAACCTCTCGGAAATGCGCCAGCTCTGGCGCGAACACCTGGATAAGATCAAGGCCGGGGTTTCTGCTGAAGAACTCACCGAATTCAACAAATACCTGGTCAACCTTGCCGGTGGCGGGATACGCCTGCCGATGCAGCCCCCGGTCAACATGGCTGAACTGGTCCTGATCTATTTATCGATCGGAGACAAGAAAGGCATCATCTGCGGCCTTGCCGAGGTAATCTGGGTCGGGGAGGAGCAGAGCAACGGTCTGCAACTGGGCGGATTGCGTTTCTTGAAAATCCTTGAAGAAGACCAGGCCCGGCTCGATGCGGTCGTCAACAGGCTGCTCGCCCGACTTGATCAAGCCGGCCAATAAGAGGCTGATCAGGCGGTCAGTTCCCCGCGCCAATCCTGCTGTTCAGACTTTCCCATAACGTTTCATCCTGCCCGGCAAAGACACTGTCCTCATCCGCCGGGACAACATGCCAGCTGCCGCGCTGCATTTCGTGATTCAGTTGTCCGGGAGCCCATCCGGTATATCCGACAAACGCCCGGTAGTTGATCACTTCGCCATCGAAGTCAGGCCACACATCCAGAACTCCGATTCCCGTCAAGTAGAGGCCGGTGAGGATTTCTTCGGCCGGCTGCGGAGGGTTCCTGTGCACCTTGACCAGGGCGAGCAGGGTATTCGGTTCGACCGGCCCACCGTATGAGAGGGTCCTCCCCTGCAGGTCGAGTTGTGAGTCTTTCGGCAGCACAGCGTTCAGCTGCAGCCTGCTGCTCCGGTTAACGATCAGCCCTGCGGAGCCATGGGCATCATGCTGGATGAGCAGGATCACCCGGGCCTTGAATCGTGGGTCGACCATCCCCTCATCGGCAACCAGGAACATCCCCTTGGCCGGGGCAAAAGCATGCAGGCTCAGTGGTGCGCACACCGTACACAAGGTCACAAGCAGAAGGAAAGCCTTAAGGCTTCGAGACGGATTGATCATTTTTGCTCCTCGTTGGTTTTGGGCAACAGCACCCAGAATTTTGCCGCCTGCTTCATGCGCCCGGCCTTTTCCCCGGCAGCATCGCCCATTCCCCAGAAAAAATCACCCCGAATCCGGCCCTTGATGGCGCCCCCTGTGTCCTGTGCCATCATCAGGCGCCGCAACGGCTGGTCGCTGTTCGGCCAGCTCGTCTCGACAAAGACCGGTGCACCAAGCGGGATATAACGCCGGTCGACTGCGAGGCTGCGCCCCGGCGTCAGGGGCACCCCGAGCGCGCCGGGCGGGCTATTTACCGCGCTGTCCAGTTCACGGAAGAAGACATAACTCGGGTTCTGGTTGAGCAGTGCAGTAACCTCTTGCGGATTGTTTCTGGCCCACTTGCGGATGTTCTGCATTGACATCTCGTGCCGTTCCATGATGCCACGATCAAGCAGGTAACTGCCAATCGATCGGTAAGGATGACCGTTCTGATCGGCATAGTTGACCATGACCGATTCACCATTATCGAGCAGGATGCGCCCCGAGCCCTGGATGTGCAGAAAAAAGAGTTCAACGTGGTCGGCAACCCAGAACAGTTCCTGACCGGCCAGAGGGCGGTCATAACTGTCGATCCCTCCCCGGTCCCAGTAGGGGATGACCCGGTGACCGTCAAGGCGGCCGCGCAGCCGGTAGTCACTAAGATCGGGATAGACATCAGTCAGGTCAATGGTCAGCAGGTCATCGGGGCGGCGATAGAGCGGATACGGGTATTCCGAGGATGCGTAGCGACTGCCCTTCAGGTCCGGGACGTAATAGCCGGTCATCAAACCTTCAGCAGAACCGTCAGATTGCCTGACCTGGTGCGGCACAAAATTTCGCTCGAAGAACTGTCGCACCTCATCCTCCGTAGCACGCTCCATGTCAGCGGCCTGCTGACAAGGCGACTGCCACTCGGCACGCCAGCGCAGCGCGGTGCAGCTGTTGAGGAAAGCGCCAAGCGCCAGGCCCGGGTCATCCTCCTGCCAACCCGCTACATCCTGCCAGGTCACCGGCTGCAAGGTCGGCACCTCTTCTTCAACGACCGGTTCCTCACATTCCTTCCTCAATGACCGGCGCCGGAACAACCGGTGGCGGCTCCGGAGGCCGGGCGCAGGAAACCATCAGGAGAAGAAAAATCAGGATCGGCCAAAGTTTCTGCAAAAATTTACCCCACACACGCACTGTCACACTCTCACCTCGAGTCTCTCCATCAGAACATATCAACCGGATCAATATCAACTGTGAGTTGTACACCCGGCGGCAAGCCCTTTTTCAACCGGCTCAACAAAGTTATATCCCGGCGCAGTGGATCGCGCTGTTTTGCCTTGAGCAGAATCTGCATACGGTGGCGGTTGCGCAGGCGCGCCAGCAGGCAAGGCGCCGGGCCAAGGACTTCGACATCGTCCTCGGCCTGGGCGAGCTCGACAGACAGCTGCTCTGCGGCGGCCTTCAGCCTGGCCGCGTCATTGCCGCTTAAGACCAGGTTGACCAGATGTCCGAAAGGCGGATACGCGAGGGCCTGGCGCTGGGTCAGCTCGAGTTCGGCAAAACCACGGTAATCGTGCCGGGTCACGTAATCGAGAGCATAATTGTCCACCGCATAGGTCTGGATCAGGACCCGCCCCGGCCGGTCGCCTCGGCCGGCCCGGCCAGCAACCTGGCTGAGCAGAGAGAACACCCGTTCGGCACTGCGAAAGTCCGGCAGGTTCAGAGCCGTGTCGGCATTCAGCACCCCGACCAAAGTTACCGCCGGGAAATCGTGACCCTTGGCGATCATCTGTGTGCCGATCAGTACGTCGATCTCCCTGGCCGACATCTGGTCGACCAGTCGATGATGAGCTCCCTTGCGCGTGGTGGTGTCACGGTCCATACGCGCCACCCTGGCGTCGGGAAAGATCTGCCGGATTTCTTCTTCGAGGCGCTCGGTTCCCATCCCCTCCGGGAGCAGGCCGGCACCACTGCAGCGATCACAGCTGTCCGGAGGGGGCTGGCGAAAGTCGCAGTAATGGCAGCGCAGGGAACGCTGGACCTGTGAGTAGGTCAGAGTGATATCGCAGTTCGGGCAGCGCAGGGTGGCACCGCAGTCGTGGCAGAGCAGGAACGGGGCGTACCCCCGGCGATTGAGCAGCAGCAATGCTTGTTCGCCGGCAGCGAGAGTTTCTGCCAGAGCCGCCTGCAGGGGCTCACTCAACAGCCCGTCTTGCCGATGTTCGGCGAGGTCGACCAGATGCACACTGGGCAAAGGTCGCTCGGCGGTGCGTTCAGGCAGTGCCAGGTATGTGAGATACTCGTCTCTGGCCCTCTGGTAGGTCGTCAGGGTCGGTGTCGCACTCCCCAGTAGAACGACGGCCTGGTCACCGCTGGCCACGCATCAGCGCCAGATCCCGCGCATTGTAACGAAAGCCTTCCGATTGCTTGTAGCTGCCGTCGTGCTCTTCATCAACGACGATCAGGCCCAGCTCATTCAGGGGTGCAAAGACCGCCGAACGGGCGCCGATGACCACGTCAGCGTCACCCCGAGCAACCCGGCACCAGGCATCGTAACGCTCGCCGTCAGACAACCCGGAATGCAGCACGGCCAGCTTGACATCGAGCTCCTGAAACCAGCTGCGGAACCGGGCAACCAGTTGCGGGGTCAGGGCGATTTCCGGGACCAGGACCAGCGCCTGGCGTCCCAACTCCAGGGTTTCCGCGATCGCGCGCAGATAGACTTCAGTTTTTCCGCTACCGGTCACACCGTGCAGAAGAAAAGACTGGAATTTCTTTGCCTGCAGGGCCTGACTAAGGCGGTTGACCGCCTCCTGCTGAGCAGAATTCAATGCAACGGCATGATGTGCCTGCACGGCGATTTCGGCAAACGGATCCCGTAACCTTTCAATCTCTTCGACCTCAAGGAACCCGAGTTCAACCAGCCGCTGCAGTACCGTGTGAGGCGCGGGGAATTTACCGCGCAACTGGCTCATGCTGGCGGCTTTTTCTGCCCGGATGAAATCGAGTATCTTCCGTTGCCGCGCGCCTTTTGGCTGTTCATCGATTGCCGTTGGCCGGTAAAGCCTGTCACGCAGGACCGGCGGACTTGTATCGGGTGCGGACAGTCCGGCCGGTAGCGCCGTACGCACAGCCTGGCCGGGCGGATAGTCGTAATAGCGGGCCGCCCGCAGATAGAACGCAGCATGACGTTCGTGAAACAGCGGGTGTGGATCGATAATTTCGAGAATTTCTTTCAAGGCTGTGTCACCGGGATCGACCCGGTTCATGACATACCCGACCACCTGCCGCCGCCCGAGCGGGACCCGCACACGGCTGCCGACCCTGAGCTCCCCGGCCAGCCTTTCCGGCACAGCATAGGTGAGGGTCTTGTCGAGTGGTGCAACCACCGCGATTTCTGCAGCCTGCAAATGTTGTGTTTCAGATGTCATGAAAGGTTCGCACGCTACCTGCTAAAGGCTACTGACGATCCAAAAAACTGCAATTAACGCAAAGACGCAAAGTTAAAAAAACAAGGCGCAAAGGGGACCTTCATAAAGGACTAACCTTTGCGCCTTTTTGTCTATCTGTGAGTTGACCCTGAAACTTATAGCTTAAAGCTTGCAGCTTTTAGAAATCCATTCAAGCCGCTTCCGGGCCAACCACCTGTGCCGCAAACTGGCGAGCGAACTCACGGCATTCCTCGAGGTTTTCTTCGGTCGGCGAAAAGCGCAAGGTCAGGCCGGGAACCGGCAACTTGAAGCGGAGGCCCTTGAGACGGTCTTCAATCAACTTCACGGCCTCTCCACTCCAGCCGAAAGAGCCGAATGCCCCGGCGATTTTGGCCTTGGGCGTCACCAGCGAGAAGAGCGACAGGGCATGCCAGGCCTGCGGCGGAGCGTCACGGTTGATCGTCGAGGAACCGACCAGGACCAGGTCGGCCAGTTCCAGCTCATCCCGCAGATCGCCGTCGCGCATCTCGCACATCCGCATCACGACCACGTTGAACCCCTTGGCCTCTAGCTCCTCGCGTATGGTTGCAGCCATGGTGTGCGTATTGCCGTGAGAGGAAAGCGTCAGCAGCAGGGCGCGTGGGTTCGGCTGGTCCGGCGGCGCGGCCGACAAGCGCCGGTAGGAATCAACCACGGCCTTCGGATCGATACGGCGGATCGGGCCATGAGAAGGACAGATCAACTTTAGCTCGAGGTTTTCGACCTTGGCCACCGCATCGCGCACCTTGTCCTTGAACGGACGCATGATGCAGTCGAAGTAGAAGTAGAAATCTTTCGAAAAATCAGGGATTTCATCATCAAACAACTTGCGCGCACAGTAGTGGGCGCCGAATGCGTCACAAGGGAACAGGATCGCCTCTTCAACGCAGTAGGTAAAAATGGTGTCCGGCCAGTGCAGGTAAGGTGCGAGAATGAAACGCAGGGTCAGACCGCCGAGGTCGAGTCTCTTCGCCGTCGCTGACCACGTGTGCATTGAATGGCTTGTTCAACAGCTGGCCGAGAAAACTCTGTGAAGGACGACTGCAATAAACCGGCAGGTCCGGACGCATCTCGAGCAGCCTGCCCAGGGCTCCGGAATGGTCGGGTTCGGTGTGGCTGATCACCACCAGGTCGATCTTGTCCAGGCCGATGGCTGCCTCAATCTTTTCCAGAAATTCTTCTGTAAAGGGGGCCTTGACCGTATCGATCAGTGCCGTTTTGTTCTGCCCCCGCACCACGTAGGAATTGTAGGTTGTGCCATTGTGGGTCGGAAACAGCTCATCAAATATCTCCAGATCGGGGTGCCGCACACCGACCCAGGAGACATTGTCGGTAACTTGCTGGTATTGCTCCATAACTTGTATCGCCTTTCCTTTTCGATATTGATCCCTATATAATTACCAAATGGTGCAATGTCATAAGATAATACAACCGGGCCATCCTGGCAACCACGCTACGCACCCTTACGGCAGGTTTTTATGACCTTTTTCACACGTCATCACAAGGGTATCAGCAGACGCCGGTTTCTGTCCCTCGGGGCTGCCGGGCTGACCGGGGCCTTGCTGGCAGAGACTGTGTGGTATGAGCCGCAGGCGCTGCAGGTGGAGCAGAGTTCGATACCGTCCGTTTTGCCCGGCGGCCAGATTCGCATGGTCCAGATCAGTGACCTGCATTTGAGCAGCTTTGATGATTATTTCAAGAAGGTGGCAAGCCAGGTCGCCAGCCTGGAACCGGACCTGATCGTCCTGACCGGAGACTACCTCGAAGAGGAAAGAAATATCAAGGGGGTCCTGAGCTTTCTGAAACAGCTGCACGCCCCGCAAGGCATCTATGCTGTGCAGGGAAACTGGGAATACTGGTCAAGGCTGGAAGGAGAAAACCTGCGCAGGCATTTCGCCGGCGCGGGGGTCAAACTTCTGATCAACGAACGTGCAGACCTGGAGATCAAGGGCCGCGCCTTGTCGATTTACGGTATGGATTACCCCTCGTCAACCGACTACCTGCATCGTCTGCAACAGGACATCGACCCACGACGTTTCAACCTGCTTTTATCTCATGTTCCGGCTTTCGCCCATGAACAACTGAGCGAACACATCAACCTGGTCCTGAGCGGCCACACCCACGGCGGGCAGATCCGGTTGCCCTACCTGCCACCATTCTACCTGCCACGCTATTCAGGCCGGTTCGTCGCCGGCTATTACCAGGTCAGCGAACACCAGGTCCCGCTTTATGTCAGCCGCGGCGTCGGCACCAGCGTCCTGCCACTGAGATTCCTCTGTCGCCCGGAGATCGGGTTGTTCGAACTGGGAAGACAGTCAATCACCTAAAGAGTCCAATTCAGGCGACTTGATCCGACAACTCTTGCCAAGTTTGGGCCCTAAATGGCACACATACAACAATCCTCCTAGAGTTCTTAGATCATCGTGGTTGCCGAAACTCATGTGGGTGGCCAGAGAGCTGGAGGTTTCTACTTACAATGTTACCCGGGGAATTAATTATCTTTAGCTCCAGGTGCCAATTTTCCCGATGGCCGCACAAAATGACACAAGATTAAGCACCTGTAAAATAAAGACAAATCACAAAAGACTTGACCACAGACAAAATTATTAGCATAATCTCAGCATAGTCATGGTAATAATCGATTAAATTTCGATTGTCTCGACAAAGGAGCCTTGCAGCCCAACTAAAGACAAATGTCTCCGAAAAAGGCAAAACCAGAGAAATCTGGTGACGCAAAGCCACGGGTCCTCAAATTCAGGACAGCCGGGTTGCCGAAGAGAGTGTTCGCCTAGCTTTTGCCTTGATCAACTTCTGCAACGCTAAGCGCCCATCTTCGGTATCGAGGTGGGCGCTTTTTTATTCTGCCAGAGTGGATGCAGATCGGATGCACATCGTGAAACATTTCAGACTGAATTGCATTGAGAGACCAGTGATGTGGTTAAATGACCACACCTTTTCAATCATGGACACACTTTCGATACGCACGACACCTGTGCATACACACTGTCCAATCAGCTTCTTAACACAAACCAGCGTGGAGATGCATACATTCCTTGCAATGATATCAACCGCTTCTATTCGATTCTGTGGAAGGCTTGTCATCTCTCATGTCAATTGGCATGCTCTCTGCTTAATCTGGACAGTGTTCGCATTCAGGTGCGAGGCGAAGAATCTTGAATGAGCATGAGTCGATCATAAGTATTTTGAAAGACAAAGTAACCGCGACACGGAGTGCAAACCGATGGTATAGAATCTTCTTTTAAAAACTAAATAAGTCTCCGATAAGGGCAAAGCCAGAGCAATCTGGCGACGCAAAGCCACGGGTCCTCAAATTCAGGACAGCCGGGTTGCCGAAGAGAGTGTTCGCCTAACTTTTGCCCGATCAATTTCTGCAATGTAAAGCGCTCACCTTCGGTAACGAGGGGAGCGCTTTTTTAGTCTGAAGGTTAACCCTCAGTTCAGCAATTGCGGTAGATAAAAGACAGTTAGAGGTCCTGTGCAAGCGATCTCGAATGATACACAGGCGTCAACCACATTTTTATAAGACATAAGGTAACAGCGACATGGAGTGCAAACTGATGACATAGAATCTTCATTTTAAAAACTAAATAAGTCTCCGATAAGGGCAAAGCCAGAGCAATCTGGCGACGCAAAGCCACGGGTCCTCAAATTCAGGACAGCCGGGTTGCCGAAGAGAGTGTTCGCCTAGCTTTTGCCCCGATCAATTTCTGCAATGTAAAGCGCTCACCTTCGGTAACGAGGTGAGCGCTTTTTTTAGTCTGGACGTTAGCTCTCAGTTCAGCGACTGCGGGAGGAAAAAGATGGGGTATACAATGTCAAAAACAATTTTACTTACAGTTTGTCTATTTCTGGCCATCACGGCTACGGCCAATGCCAAGACGGTTAATCTGGCTTGGGATCCGAGTCCTAGCACCAATGTTGCGGGATATAAGATTTACTATAAGGAGGGTTCTTCAAGTCTAAACTTTAACGGCAGTGGCGCTAACGAAGGATCTTCCCCGATTGATGTGGGAAAAACCCTGAGTTCAAGCCTCACGGGTTTGCCAGATACCGAGACACATTATTTTGCTGTTACGGCTTACGATACATCAGGGAACGAGAGCACACCTTCAAATATCGTCGATAGCTCACCGGTTATCATAGCCATCAATCATCCCCCTGTACTGGCCGCCATCGGCAGCAAGACGATTAATGAAGGAACCAACCTGAGCTTCACCCTGAGCGCCACTGATCCCGATGGCGACAGCCTGACCTACAGTGCCACCGGCCTGCCGAACGGCGCCATCTTCAATGCCGCGACGCGGACGTTCACCTGGACCCCTGGCAACACCCAGGCCGGCAACTACAACGTGAGCTTCAGCGTTAGTGATGGCAGCCTGAATGATGCGGAAACGGTTGCGATCAGTGTCGGCAACGTGAACAGACCGCCGGTGCTGACCGCCATCGGCAGCAAGACTATTAATGAAGGAACCAACCTGAGCTTCACCCTGAGCGCCACTGATCCCGATGGCGACAGCCTGACCTACAGTGCCACCGGCCTGCCGAGCGGCGCCACCTTCAATGCCGCGACGCGGACGTTCACCTGGACCCCTGGCAACACCCAGGCCGGCAACTACAACGTGAGCTTCAGCGTTAGTGATGGCAGCCTGAATGATGCGGAAACGGTTGCGATCAGTGTCGGCAACGTGAACAGGCCGCCGGTGCTGACCGCCATCGGCAGCAAGACTATTAATGAAGGAACCAACCTGAGCTTCACCCTGAGCGCCACTGATCCCGATGGCGACAGCCTGACCTACAGTGCCACCGGCCTGCCGAGCGGCGCTACCTTCAATGCCGCGACGCGCACGTTCACCTGGACCCCTGGCAACACCCAGGCCGGCAACTACAACGTGAGCTTCAGCGTTAGTGACGGCAGCCTGAATGATGCGGAAACGGTTGCGATCAGTGTCGGCAACGTGAACAGGCCGCCGGTGCTGACCGCCATCGGCAGCAAGACTGTTAATGTAGGAACCAACCTGAGCTTCACCCTGAGCGCCATTGATCCTGATGGCGACAGCCTGACCTACAGTGCCATCGGCCTGCCGAACGGCGCTACCTTCAATGCCGCGACGCGCATGTTCACCTGGACCCCTGGCAACACCCAGGCCGGCAACTACAGCGTGAGCTTCAGCGTTAGTGACGGCAGCCTGAATGATACGGAAACGGTTGCGATCAGTGTCGGCAACGTGAACAGGCCGCCGGTGCTGACCGCCATCGGCAGCAAGACTATTAATGTAGGAACCAACCTGAGCTTCACCCTGAGCGCCACTGATCCCGATGGCGATAGCCTGACCTACAGTGCCACCGATCTGCCGAGCGGCGCCACCTTCAATGCCGCGACGCGCACGTTCACCTGGACCCCTGGCAACACCCAGGCCGGCAGCTACAACGTTAGCTTCAGCGTTAGTGACGGCAGCCTGAATGATGCGGAAACGGTTGCGATCAGTGTCGACTCCTCTGTGCCTGATGGTCTCAGTCTTCCGCTATCGGAAAACGGATTGCCCGGAGTCGAACGCGAAGATGGCGGTGACGACTCTAACAACTATGTCAACGGAATGCCAAAAGGCGATCTGAAGTATATCTTCCGTGTCGTTCTGCGAGATACCTCGGGCGGGGAATTGCCAAGCGTTATCCTTATCCTGAACGGCTACGCTTACCCCATGGTTCGAGAAGCCGGCGACATTGAAACTGGTGCAACATTTTCCTTCACAACCCGACTTGGCCCAGTCACGTCGCATCGTTTTTATTTTCAGACCAGAGACGCAGAGGGAAAGATTCTCTCCGAATTCCCTGCACAAGAAGATCTACAAGGTCCCCAGGTGGAGTTTCTGAACGGGAAAAATATGGTCGGTGCTCTTGGCGATATCAATCCTCTTCAGTTGAGCAGTACCGATGCTATTGGCACAACTCAGTCGTTTCGTTGGATCCCCAGCGAGAAGAAGAACGGCAGCTACGCTCGCGTTGACAATGGTGGCCCGGTGATTCTCGGTGAAGGGTATGTCATTAAACGGACAACCGATAGTTTCCTGCCGTCCATGGAGCCGTTTGGCGAAAACCATGCACTGACCTCTGAGATCTCTGTCAAAGCGGGCTGGAACCTGATAGCCAACCCTTATGGCGGAAATGTTCCTCTCTCAAAAGTTCTGATCCAGGATGGAGGCTCAGAGCCAATCAGCTGGGTTGAGGCCGTCAGCCGTCAAATGATAGTCGACGGGTCATATTACTACACCGGCAAGGACTGGGGGGACGATACTGTTTTCGAAAGTAGCGATGGAGAACAAGGAGCGATTCTTATTCCCGGGATCGGTTACTGGATCTACGTCAACTCCGAAAACGAGCCAGTTTCTCTTATCATTCCTAAACCGCAACAGTAGGAGAGTTGAAATGTGTACTTTCAAATTTATCAAAATGCCCCTTGTCGCTTCTCTGCTCTTGATTGTGACCGCCTGCGGAGGAGGTGAAGATGGCGGTGATTCTGCCGTTGTGTTAAACGGCCAGGTTGCCGACGGCTATCTATCTGGTGCCATAGTCTTCCTTGATCGCAACGGGAACCGGATGCCGGACCCCGGCGAACCCTCGACCGAGTCTGGGGCTCAAGGTCATTTTTCGCTGGACATCGAGCAGGGAGAAGGGAATCTTTACCCGGTCGTCGCCGAAGTTATCGCCGGCAAAACGATTGATGAAGACCAACCCAACCAATATGTTGCCGAAAGTTATCAGCTAGAAGCCCCTGCGGGCAAATGGGCATTTATTTCGCCTTTGACTACGCTGGTCAATCATGAACTCAGCAAAGATTCAACCCTTTCGCTGCAGGAAGCTGAGATTCGGGTCCTTTCACAACTTGGGCTTGAGCAGCAACATCTCCCTCTTTGAAGATTATATCCAGGCGCCGAGCAACACAGGGCTGGGGAGGGCTCATCGCGCAGCCAGAATCATCGCAGGATTAATGGGGAGTCTGCAGAAGGAGATTGAACTGAATCTCGGTGTCGAAAACGCTGAGGGTAAGAGAGCGGCAATTTCCCTGATGATAAGTGACCAGATTGTGAACAACTGTGATGCCATTGCTCTGGGCCTTGTCTCCGCAGAAGAGGCTATCGCGATTGAGGAGACCAAAACGGCGGTTTTGCAGGGAATCAATACCACCCGTCTTAATGCAGAGCTTTTGGATCGTTATGTCGAGCGCATGCAGGTCACGAATACGATTTGGGATATGACACCTCCAAAGGTCATCAAACAGAGACCCCTTGTTGACGGCAACGCCTCCATCGACGTCGTTGTCTCTCTGATCTTCGACGAAGAGATCGATCCGGCATCGATATCGCAAGAGACTATCCAGATCATCGGCCCGACAGGGTCCGATGCCCGGAACGATCTCTTACGACCCGACTTTAAAGGAAGTCAACTTTACGACTGAGAGCTATCTGAGGGCATTTACGACATACCAGGTTTACCTTACCGGTATCGCTGATAAGTACGGCAACAGCCTCGAGCAACCTCAAAGCTTTAATTTTACGACGATATTCGATCAACGCCCGCCGGAACTGCCTGAATTCTAGGGAATAAAATCATGGGGCAAGATGTGACTAAATGACCAGCTTTGCTCAGCCCTTAAAGGTTCCCAGTCGCCCCATGCGTCCCCCCTCTCCATAAAAGAGAGGGAAGCATGGGGTTATTTCATCATCAAAGTACGGCAGTGCCAATGTTCTCGCCTGTCATCATGCAAACGTTCGCCAACCAACAAATCCTAAACCGATACCAGCAACCCCTGCAATCGATTCAACTCGGCGACCAGCTGACTGAAACCTTCACCGGTCAGGCTCTGGGCACCATCACAAAGGGCCTTGTCCGGGTCCGGGTGGACCTCGATCATGACACCGTGCGCCCCAACCACGATTGCCGCCTTGGCCATCGGTCCGACCAGGCTGCGGCGTCCGGTCGCATGGCTCGGATCGACCACGATCGGCAAATGGCTCATTTCACGGATCAGGGGGACGACACTGAGATCAAGGGTATTGCGGGTCGCTTTTTCAAAGGTCCGGATGCCCCGTTCACAAAGAATAACCTGCGGGTTCCCTTCGGCCAGAATATATTCAGCCGCCGAGAGGAATTCCTCGATGGTGGCACTCATGCCGCGTTTCAGCAGGACCGGATGCCTGAGCTTGCCAACTTCTTTGAGGAGATCGAAATTCTGCATATTGCGGGCCCCGATCTGCAGCACGTCCGCGTACCGGCAGATCGTTTCAAGCTGTTCAATGCGCATGACTTCGGTAATCACCGGCAGACCTTCCGCATCACCGGCCTGGCGCAGGTACTTCAGGCCCTCAACACCAAGGCCCTGGAAACTGTGCGGCCCGGTCCGCGGCTTGAAAGCGCCGCCGCGCAGCATGTGCGCGCCGGCCTCTTTCACCAGTCGGGCTGCAGCCAGCATCTGCTCCTCGCTCTCCACTGTGCAGGGCCCGGCGATCAGTACCGGTGGCTGGCCATCACCGAACTTGACACCACCAGCCTCAACCACCGAGGGTTCTGGATGAAAATCACGGGAGACCAGTTTGTAGGGCTTGCTGACGTGAATGACTTCGCGTACACCGGGCAGTTCGCGGATCGTTGTATCATCGACATAACCCTGGTTGCCGAGGACCCCGATAGCTGTTCTCAGGCTCCCAGGAATCGGTTCCGCGATCAGGCCCATCGCTTCCACAGCGTCTGTGACTGCCCGGACCTGCTCGTCGGTTGCCGAGTGATGCATGACTATCAGCATTAAGATAACTCCTTGAAAAGGGTATAGATGGTCTGATAACTTTACCGCGCCAGATTACTTGGGCAAGGGAATGATTTCAAGCTCTTTCCCCATTTAGCCGCTTGGCGAACAGCCCAATCTTGGTTATGCTGTTTTAAGCGATTTACCCTTTGTTCCGGAGACCTGATGTTACGTACCTTGTCCATGATCTGCGGATTGGCCCTGATCATCGTTACATATCTGCCTTTCGACAGCCTGGCCAAGGATACCGCGCTGGCGCGGAAGCTCCTCAACTCCCAGGGCTGCAAAGCCTGCCATACCTTCGAAGGAGATGGCGGCAGGGAGGCCGGCAGTTTTGAGGAGATGCGCGAGCGCCTGTCGTGGGCGGAGATCAGACTGCAATTGGTCAACCAGCCCGGGACGCATGCAGATGGCAGCATGCCCGACTTCAGTCACCTCTCCGACGAAGAAATAGAGGCCCTGATCTATCTGATAAAACCAAGGGAACAAGAGCACAACCCCTAACCAACCGACCCGATATGACCCAACGTGTAATTCCGATTCTGTCTCCCAACTTTATCGCTGACAGCGGGCTTTGAAAGCCCGCCGGACTGGGCTGAGATTTTTCGCAACAGCAATCCCCTCGCTCTCGAGATCGGCTGTGGCACCGGCCACTTTGTCCTGCAACGGGCCCGCATGCAGCCGGAAATAAACTTTATCGCCATTGACATCTACAACAAGGGTTGCCTGAAGACCTGTGCCAAGATCGATCTTTCGGGCCTGGACAATATCCGGGTCTTACGGGTCGAGGCGCGCTGGCTGCTGGCCAGGGGACTGCAACCGGAAAGCCTTGCCGCCGTGTACATCAACTGCCCTGACCCATGGCCAAAGAAACGGCATCGGCAGCGGCGGCTAGTCAACCGCAACTTCCTCGCAACCCTTGCGCATTACCTCAAACCCGGGGGAGATTTCTACTTCAGCACCGACTTCGATGACTATGCCGAAGATGTCGCCGGACAGATTCACGATCTGGCCGGTTATCGCAACATGCTGGCGACCGCATGGACCACAGCCCTTCCCGGCTACCCGATCTCCAAGTATATGCAGCGTTTTCTCGACAGGGGCCAGGACATCTACTTCATTCACTACCAGAGGGACATGGCCGTCTCACGCCACAACCTGCCGATACCGGAAGTGCAGCGCGGGTTCCGGATCCGCTGGCAGATGGCAGAAAATGACTGAGTACCTGACCGACCAGATCCCGGGGATTGGCGGAACGATCCGTCATCAGCCTGAGGACTTCCGGGTTGAGGAAATCCCGCTTTACCAGCCTTCCGGGGAGGGGGACCACCTTTACCTGACGATCGAAAAGCAGGGATTGACCACCTATGACCTGCTCAGGGAACTGGCGATAGCCCTGGACTGCAAGGAGCGAGATCTCGGATATGCCGGACTCAAGGATGCCCAGGCGATTACCCGACAGACCGTTTCTGTGCCTTTACGCAAGCCCGGCGACATCAAGGGGCTGGAAATCCCCGGTGTGACAATTCTTTCGGCGGCCCTGCATCGCAACAAACTGCGCCCCGGACACCTGGCCGGCAATCATTTCCGGATTCGCATCCACCAGCCGGAACCGGGGTCGTTGCGGAAAGCACTGGAGATCCTGGCCCTGCTTGAGGAATCCGGGGTACCGAACCGCTTTGGCGAGCAGCGCTATGGTTCACTGGACAATTCACACCGGATCGGTCGGGCGATCCTCAATCAGGACTTTGACGCAGCGGTTGGCGAGATCGTTGGCGACCCATTGTCAATCTTGCACCCCGGCTGGCGTGAGGCCGCCGCAGCCTATCACAAAGGAGACATAGAGACCGCGATCGAAAAATTGCCCCGACACTGCCGCCCCGAACGCACACTGCTCAGGCTGCTCAAGCAGGGGACTCCCCCCAAAAAAGCGGTGCTGGCCATGCCCCGCAAGTTACTGCGGCTCTACCTTTCGGCATATCAGTCGAGCCTGTTCGACCGGCTGCTTGACATGCGGATGAAATCAATAAACAAGATCTGGCCCGGCGACATTGCATTCAAGCATGTCAACGGGGCCTGCTTCGTGGTGACCGATCCGGCAGCAGAGCAGCCACGTGCCGACGCATTTGAAATCAGCGCCACCGCACCGCTCTACGGTTTCAAAACAAAGCTGGCCGAAGCACAAGCCGGATTGCTTGAGGAGGGCCTGCTCGACAAGGAAGGGCTGACGCTGCGATCCTTCCGTCTTTCCGGCGGCCTGGCCATGGAGGGGGAGAGACGTCCATTGCGGGTGCCGATCCAGGCGGCGGCATGCGTCGCGGACGGCGACGATCTGCTGCTGTCATTTTCACTGCCGAAAGGCAGCTTTGCAACCACGGTCCTCGCCGAAGTCATGAAAGCGCGGCCATGAAACCGACATTGGCAAAGCCTTTGGGTTAATGTATCCTAAGCAAGGATCGACTTATTCCCGTCGCTGCCGCAAGGCGACTCCTAGAGGAGAACCGCACCATGCCTCATCGCAATCGTCAGGATCCTGAGAACAGGGAGGACCTGCGCATCAACTTCTTCCGTCCGCGCGCCGGGTTCATGCGTAAAGAAGTGACGATCATCTGGATCACACTTGCTGCCTGGGGAGTTATGACCTTCGGCATGCCGATTCACCTGGCTTTCACTCATAACGATCCGGCCCGCACCCTGTCCGAAGTTCCTTATATCTTCGGTATACCGGCCTATTTCTGGTACAGCGGGCAGTTTTTGATCCTCTGGTTTATTTTTCTCTGTTTTTTCTTCAACATCCTGATCGACTGGCTGGGTTCCAGCTATCGCAGGCGGCGTTAGGAGAGGGCCCATGGAGTATTCGGTCAGATACACGCCGTTTTTCATGCTGGCATGCGTGCTCATTGTCTCCCTGGTCGTCGGTCTCATGTCACGGCGGCAGGACAAGGGCGGCTACGGTCTGCAGGTTCGTTCGATCGGTCATGCCAATATCGGTGCGGCCATCGCATCCAACTGGATGAGCGCAGCATCTTTTCTCGGAATTGCCGGGGTCTTTTTTCTGAATGGCTATTTCGCCTTCGCCTACATCCTTGGCTGGACCGGCGGGTACGTTCTGCTCCTGGTCCTGATGGGCAGCCAGATTCGCCGCTTTGGCAAATACACGGCGCCGGATTTTGTTGGGGCCCGCTATGATTCCTCGGTAGCCCGGGTCATTTCTGCGGTCATCGCGATCATCATCTCACTGATATACTGCGTTGCCCAATACAAGGGGATCGGGCTGGTCTTTGCCTGGATGTTCGGTATCGAGTATACCCAGGCACTGATTTTCGGCATTGTGGTAACCTTAGCTTACCTGATCATCGCCGGGGCGTTGAAGGCAGCGCGCAACCCGCAGATGCACTACCTGGTCCTGATTCTCTCCTTCGTCATCCCGTTGATGATGATTGCAAAAAAACTCGGCTACAACTGGCTCCTGCCACAATTCAGCTACGGCAATGCGCTGCGTGATCTTCCCGAGCAGGTTTCCAGCGCCTACCTCTTCCCCTGGACTTTCGGCTCTCCCTACGAGTGGATTGCACTCTGCTTCACACTGATGGTAGGCACGGCCGGGTTGCCGCATGTCCTGTCACGTTTTTACACCGTACCGAACACCCGCGACGCCCGGTGGGGAGTAGTATGGGGAATTTTTTTCATCGGCCTTCTGTACTGGAGTGCGCCGGCCTTCGGTGCCTTCGCGCGCAATTGGATGGAGCGGTCCGGAGTCGCATTCGACCCGGTTGAAGCCCGGGCCATTGCGGATATCATCGTTATCAAAACCGCGGAATGGGTCGGGGTCAATGAACTTTTGGTGAGTGTGCTCGCTGTAGGTGGCATCCTTGCTGCGATCAGCACCATTACCGGTCTTCTGGTCACGGCTGCCGGGGCAGTTTCCTATGACATCTACTACCGCCTGATCAATCCGAATGCCAACGAGCGGCACCTGCTGCTGGTCGCCAAGGGAGCAACCCTGGTTCTGGCTCTGATTGTCCTGGTGATCGCGGTCAACCCGCCGGGACTGATTGCCCAGATCACCGCGGTCGCCTTCGCCCTCGCCGGCAACACGCTCTTCCCGGTCTTCCTGCTTGGCATCTGGTGGGACCGGGCCAACAAGTACGGGGCGATAGCCGGAATGCTGGTGGGCATCGCGATCACTTTCGCCCCGATTCTGTTCGGGCACATTTTCCCGCTATTACGTGCTGTACTGCCACCAACATCATCGGCCCTGATTGGTGCACCGCTGGTCATCCTGACGATGATCATCGTGTCGCGACTGACCCCTCCTCCACCGGAACACCTGCGACGCTTCCTGGTTGAGAAAGTTCACAGCCCCTGAAATTTTCTTAGATGGGCACCGGATTGATCAGTCGGCCGGCCTGCTATAATGCGCGAAATTATAAAAAAACGTTTTATTTAACCACAGTAATTACATAGATGAAGCTGATACTCTCTGCAGGAAGTCTTTACACCTTACCCTCAACCCAGGTCTTTGAAATGGCCAGGGTTGCAGGTTTTGACGGTCTGGAAGTGATCATCAACCATGACTTCTCCGGGTCACAGGCTTTGAGGCACCTGCAAGAGCTGCAAAAGATCCACCCGGTGCTTTCGCTTCACGCCCCTTTTTTTGAAATAGACGGCTGGGGCAACAAGATCGACCAGCTCAAGCGCTGTGCCGAACTGGCTCTAAACGGGGGGGTGCCGCTGATCAATTTTCATCCTCCGAATTGGCTGCACTTCGAATTCAAGTTCTGGCGATGGCTGAAACGGATTAAGGATTTCCAGGCCGAAATAGGCCAGAATGGCGTCCTGATTACAATTGAGAACATGCCGTGCCTGCCACAATTCAAGATGAACCCGTACATGCTGACCAAGATCGAGAACATGGTGCGCTTTATGGAGGAGCGTAACCTCTACCTGACCTTTGACACCGCGCACTGTGGTTCAATGCACACCGACTTTCTCGGCGATTTCCACCAGTACTATGATTCCGGCAGGATGCGCAACATCCATTTCTCCGATTACGGCAATGGCCAGGAGCACCTCTTCCCGGGACACGGGGCCCTGCCGCTGACCCGTTTCCTGAATCACCTCAGGGAAACCGACTACGACCAGGCACTGGTCCTGGAACTGGCTCCTCACGAATTCCCGAAAGAACCCGAATTGATTCAGGAGACCCTGGGTGAGCTATACAAATATATGTGTCAGGAAACCAGGAATTCTGCTCCCCGGACCGGGGATCTGGCGAGTTGAGTGGATCCGGTCGACAGAACGGTCAACGAACGATGTAAACGGAGCAGTGGGCGTGCAGGGCCACTTTTGTGGAGACACTGCCCAGCAAGGTACGTTTCATGCGGCCTTTTCCCGAAGAGCCGATGACGATTACGTCACAGCCCTTCTCTTCGGCAAACATCATCAGCTCTTCAGCAGGGTCACCATATAGTACAAGCGCCTCTAACTCGACCTCCGCTTCCGCGGCGGCTTTCTCGACGACATAGAAGAGCCGGTCACGTTTCTCGTCCCATCCGGGCATCTCCGTTGCCGGTTTGTCCGGGAAAAAGTCCGTAAAAGAAGGGGTTTTCATACTCGGCAGGACCAGCACAGCATACAGCTGGCTTTTGAACTTGGTGCCGGAAATCGAAGCCAGACGAACCGCCTCCTCGGCGGCCTTGTCCGACTGGGGCGATCCATCGATGGCAACGATTATCCTCTTACTGAGTGTCAGCATGTCCAGTCCTCCTGAATCCCATTAAGCAGAATTTACCTGCCACCTTGACCAGTGTCAACATCACAGAAAAATGACTTATCTGTTTGACATCTATAAAACACTATTTTAAAATCGATAAAGGTAGAGAAATAAAGGCCTCTGGATAAATCTTCCGGGGCGGCAATCTGGCGTGAAAATATCCAATTGCCTTGACAGTTTCACTCCGTTTCGTTAGAAAATATGACTTGCTTGAATATAAAGTAGTTTTCTCACCAATTACTCAAGGATTCTGAAAAAATGGCCCGCAAAGAAAAATCTGAATATATTATCCAGGCAGTTTCCCATGCGCTGGACCTGCTCGAACAGTTCCATGATGATGTCGACGAACTTGGCGTCACCGAACTGAGCAAGCGTCTCAAGCTGCACAAGAACAACGTGTTTCGACTTCTGGCGACTCTAGAGTCGCGAGGATATATCGAACAGAACAAGGCCACCGAAAACTACCGCCTCGGCCTCAAGGCGCTGGAGCTAGGCCAGACCTTCATCAAGCAGATGGGCCTGCTGCGGCAGGCCAAACCGATCCTCGAAAAGATGGTGGCCGAATGTAACGAAACCTGTTACGTCGCTATCTTCAAAGAAGGTCACGTCGTCTATCTCGATATGGTTGAGACGGACATGACCGTACGCGTCGTCTCACGTGTCGGCTCCCGTCTGCCTGCCTACTGCACGGCTGCCGGCAAAATTCACCTGGCTCACATGTCCGACGAGGAAATCAATGAGATCCTGCCGGACAAGGAGTTGAAACCATACACGTCAACCACGCTCAAGTCGCGTGACGCACTGAAAAAAGAGTTGGAGACCATCGCCGAAGAGGGCTACGCGATTGACAACGAGGAACTTGACCTCGGGGTTCGTTGCGTCGCGGCACCGATCCGTGACTACACCCGCCGCATCGTCGGTTCGATCAGCGTCTCCGGACCAAACATGCGCCTGAACGATGAACGCATCAAAAACGAGTTGATCCCGCTGGTCACAAGCTCTGGCGAAGAGCTTTCGACGAGACTTGGTTATCACAAATAAGATT
>CAVRQQ010000023.1:0-15995 GCA_963723355.1 uncultured delta proteobacterium | reverse complement strand
TGGATTGTCGGGCGTTGGCTGGCAATTGTCATGTAACAGAGCAGTGGGTCGATCACACGGACGTCATGCCCCTTCGCCTCTGCTTCCTCGACCATGCGGTTGGTCGAGTAAAGCTTGGGGTTCCTGGAAATAATGGCGATCTTCATGAAGAACCTTTCTTCCGGTTAGTATTTATGTTTAAGACGACCCGTCAGGTAGGATTTATTCGGTAAGACGGACATCCCTACCATCGCCGTACGTCCGAGCAGCATGCGGAATCTCATGTTGTCGCGGTTGGTTAACGTCATCTCTATGCGTTTTTTTTGATCGCCGAGCACAAGTTCTGTCTCGATCACATAGCGCATCTCCCGATGGCCACCAGAGTCACTGACCGCTCGATAATCTTTGACCGGGGCTTCGCACACGATTTCCAGATCGAGGCGCTTCTGCAGAGGGTGCACACCGAAACGCACCATCTGCATACCGTTTCTTTCAAACGGCTCGACAAAAAAAGCATGTAGCGCAGAGGTTCGTGCGCCAGTGTCAATCTTCGCCTTGATCGCCGGGATACACAGCTCTGGAAGGGCAAGCCACTCACGCCAGCCGATAGTCAATTATTCATTTCCTGTCCGTTGTCCAATTTCACCAATTATATCGTACTTTAACTGTTATGCTGCGCCCTCTAGGCAGTATTTTCAGTAGCTTATCAATCATACGCAAAAAGTGCGATATCATAGTGAAATGTGTCACCGAATAAAAGAAAAATCGCCTTGGCAGTACAGGGGTAATTCTTCCTAATCGATTGGCCATGTCAGATAACGAAATCCTGGTCAGCCTACTCAAGATTTTGATTTACAATTTGTCGAAACGTGCAATCATATGGGCTCAGAAGCTACCAAAAGAACTGCTTAGGGAGACAACAAGACATCATGGACGTAAACCAGATTGTAACGGATGATACCCTTTACATCAGAGAGATAACGATTGATGACTTTGCCGAGGTTTTCCACCTTGGCGAGCAGTTGTTCACCTCCGATTATTCACCCAGCATGTACCGTACCTGGGATGAGTACGAGATCACCACGTTGTACAATTCCGACAGCGAGCTCTGTCTGGTGGCGGAGCTTGAGGACGAAATCGTCGGCTTTGCTCTCGGCACCACCGTCGAGAAGACCAATTCCGCCTGGAAGTACGGCTACCTGGTCTGGATTGGTGTGCGCCCCGGGTTGCAGAAAAAGGGCGTCGGCGACGGCCTGTTCAACGAAATCAAAAAACGCATGATGGAACAGGGCGTGCGCATGGTCATTATCGACACCGATGCGGACAACGAAGCCGGAATCCGTTTTTTTGAAAAGCACGGTTTCGGCAATGTCCAGAAACATGTCTATATGACTCTCAACCTGGCCAAAAAGACCAGGAGAAGGGCGCCGCGCAAATCATGAACCAGGGCCTGCTGGAAAAAGTCTGGGATGTCATCGATAGCGAACGTGTGCGGCAGACCCTGATCGAGATGGTTGATATCTACTCTCCCTCGGGGAAAGAAGAGGATATCCAGCTCTACATCCAGGACCGGCTCGAAGCTGCAGGTGTCACGTAGCGCGGCAGGTTGTCGAGGATGACCGCTACAACCTGTTTGCCACCATGGGAGCGGGCATCCCGAGACTGATCTTGGTCGGGCATGTCGATACGGTGCCAGCCTGGAACCTGGAAGAATATGGTGCCGAAGAGGAATGGGGTGTCGTGCGTGGTCTCGGCGCCGCAGACATGAAGGGCGGCTGTGCGGCGATGCTGGAGGCCTGGCTGGCCCTGGCGGCACTGCCGGAGGACCAACGCCCTCCCGTCGGACTGCTGTTCGTTGTCGGCGAAGAAGAGAATGGTGACGGCAGCGCCCGGTTTCTTGAAGAAAACCAGCCACCGTGGGTGGTGATCGGAGAACCGACCTCGTTGTCGCCATGCCTGAGCCATTACGGTTATCTCGAGGTGGTCCTGACCACGCAAGGGCGCCGCATTCATTCATCATTGCCAGAGTTGGGACATAATGCGATCGAATCGATGCTGCGCTTCCTGCTGTTGCTCGGCAAAGAACCGCTGTTTGATCGGGAGAGCACGCAGATCGTCTATTCTATCCGGGAGATGAGCTCGTCGCGTGCCGGTTTCGTGGTCCCCGATCAGTGTGACACCTACATCGACCTGCACCTGCCACCGGGGATGGACCCTGTGTCTGTCCAGGAGTCGATCCGCGCATGCGTTGCCAAGGCCGAGGCCCTGATCCAGGGACTGAATCTCTCACTCTCCTTTGACTTCTCATCACAGGGCTATGCTCTTGATGAGTTCGGCAGCTTCTCCGGAATTCTGGAAGATGTCTATACGCAACTCAACCAGCCGCTGCGATTCAGCCCTTTTCGTTCCCATTCGGACGGCAACCTGTTTTTCGGTGCCGGCTGTCGGCCGATGATTCTCGGCCCGGGCTCACTGGAAACCGCCCATACCGCCGATGAGCAGACCTCGCTCTCGGAAGTTGAAGCGGCCGCGCGGATTTATGCGGCACTTTGCCTGAGCTGCGCTGACTGATTCTTGTTGATCCCCTGAATTCTGGCTATGTCCGACGGTATTGGAATGCCTCTCAATACCGGCCGATCTTAAACCGACCCTGATCACCCTGGAGGATTCGAGATGACCGAAGTTGATCTGATAAAGAAACCCTGGGAACGGCTGTTGGAGCTCGTCGAAGCAGGAGACAGCACACAGCTGCTCAATTTTCTGAACAGTATCAACCCGATGGATACGGCGCTGGCCATCTCGCGCCTGCGCATGGAAGACCAGGGCCGACTTTTCTCCATGCTGAACCCGGTCGATGCGGCCGAAGTCATTGAAGATATCTCCGACACCCAGGCTGCTGACCTGATCGAAGAACTGTCTCCCGAGCAGGCCGCCGCCATTCTCGGAGAGCTGGACAGTGATCACGTCGCCGACCTGCTGGGCGAACTTGACGATGAGGACGCCCAGGCGATCATTGACGAGATGGACCCCGAGGAAGCCGAAGAAGCACGGCAGTTCCTCGAATATCCGGCTGACACGGCCGGCGGGCTGATGGTTTCGGAATACCTCGATTACCTGGTTGACCAGAAGATTCACGATGTCCACGCCGATTTGCAGGCCAATCGACAGGAGTATGTTGATTACCATGTCCAGTACCTTTATGTGACCGATCAGGCAGGATGCCTCTGTGGTGTACTGCGCATGCATGACCTGCTGTTCCTGAATCACGCATCTTCATTGCAGCAGGTAATGATTTCTACGCCGCTAAAGGTCACGGTCGATGCCACGCTCGAGGATCTGCGTAATTTTTTCGAGGAGCACGACCTGTTCGGCGTGCCTGTGGTGGATGCAGAGAACCGGCTGGTCGGCGTTGTGCTCCCCGAGGCGGTTGAAGAGGCCAGGCGCAAGCGTAGCGTACACCAGTTTCTCCGCTTCTCAGGGATTATCGGCGGCGAGGAGTTCCGCTCCATGCCTTTGCTGCAGCGCTCCGGTCGCCGGCTCTCCTGGCTTTCGCTGAACATCGTGCTGAACATTATCGCCGCAAGCGTCATCGCCTTCTACCAGGACACTTTGGCCGCGGTCATCGCCCTGGCAGTTTTTCTGCCGATGGTCAGCGATATGAGCGGTTGTTCTGGTAACCAGGCCGTGGCCGTCAGTATGCGTGAGCTCTCCCTGGGGCTGGTCCGACCCAACGAACTGGCGCGGGTACTGGCCAAAGAGGCCGGGATCGGACTTTTGAATGGCCTGGTCCTGGGGTTGATGCTGGGTGCAGCCGCCTGGTTCTGGAAGGGCAACCCCTTCCTGGGCCTCGTCGTCGGCGGTGCCCTGGCCCTGAATACCTTTGTCGCCGTCTCGTTCGGCGGGTTGATCCCGTTGGCGCTCAAACGCATGAAGCTTGACCCGGCACTGGTGTCCAGCCCTCTGCTGACAACAGTCACCGATATGTGCGGCTTCTTCTTCGTGCTGAGTTTTGCTTCGCTGATGCTGGAGAAGCTTTGAGTTGTTTGCTTCGACGGAAATTATCGCTTAAAATCCCTGGCTATGTGCGGATTCTACTTTGATGACTAGTATATTGAAATTGTCAGGCCACGGTGATGCTTCTTTTCTTATGTCATTAACATACTACTGGGACAATATTTAAGGCGCCTCGGGTGCCGAGAGTCCTGAGCCTCCGGGGG
Organism: uncultured delta proteobacterium; assembly: GCA_963723355.1. Lineage (GTDB taxonomy): Bacteria > Desulfobacterota > Desulfuromonadia > Desulfuromonadales > BM103 > JAFDBW01. The sequence continues at coordinate 11,799 of CAVRQQ010000023.1, read as the reverse complement.
AGATTATGACAGTGAACGTAAGCCTTGAATGTTTGAGTGGTATTAATGTCGTTTGGATCAGGACGTCCGGGACCTATGAATTGGGGGCAGAATTAGAGACCGTAAAAAGAGCAGTTCAGACAGCAAAAAATCACAATTGCACCAGGTTGCTTTTTGATCATAGGCAGACAGACGTCATTGCCAAGTTTATGAGAGCATATGATCGCCCGATCAAATACGAGGAATTTGGTCTTGACCGTTCTGCCAAACTCGCAATTTTGTTGAGAGAAGTAGATGACGATTTGAAATTCTATGAAACTGTCTGCAATAACCGAGGCTGGCAGGTACAGTTGTTCACTGATTATGATGCTGCTGTTGGCTGGTTGGCAAAATAGAAGCGGTTTATTGAACACGCTGCAGGGCCACGATTTGAGATGTTTTGTTCAATAAACAATTCGGGATGCTCCACCGAGCCATTACCTTAAGTGACTGGCAAATTTTTCCCCTCTGATAATTCTCCGATGTCCTCAGGGAATGTGAGCTCCCTTTATCAACGCAGAGCACCAGTATAGCCAGGCGATTTTGATTGTGTTTTTTGTAAAGTTGATATAATAAACGCGCGTCACAAACCGTCATGCTGATTCCGGCTATTCGAGGATGTGACTCACAGGCAGTTATGGAGACTCGCCTCTCTCTCGCTATCCTCCCCCAACCTGATGAATTGACCTGTGGGCCGACCTGCCTGCACGCGGTTTACCGTTACTACGGCGATGATATTTCGCTGGACCAGGTGATTGCCGAGGTGCCGATGCTAGAAAGCGGCGGGACTCTTGGAGTCTGGCTTGCCTGTCATGCCCTCAAGCGCGGCTACCGTGCGACCACCTACACCTTTAAACTGCAGCTCTTCGACCCGAGTTGGTTCCAGTCCGGCGGACCGGATATCGTCGAGCGGCTCAAGGCGCAGATGGCTGCCAAGGAGGATCCCCGGCTGCACATCGCAACCAACGCTTACCTCGAATATTTCCGCCTCGGCGGCAAGCTGAAGCTCGCAGACCTGACCCCTGCATTGATCCGCCGTTACCTGAAACGCCAACAGCCGATTATCACCGGGCTGAGCGCGACGTTTCTCTACCGCAGTACCCGTGAGTTCGGCGACAATTGCGACTACGACGATGTACGCGGCGAACCGTCCGGGCATTTCGTGGTGCTGTGCGGTTATGATCGTCAGACTCGGGAGACCCTGATTGCAGATCCTCTCCTAACCAACCCCCTTAGGAAAGGACACAAATACCGCAGTTCCATTAACCGTGTCATCAACTCGATTCTGCTCGGGGTGCTGACTTATGACGGCAACCTGATTGTCCTGGAACCCCCAAAAGACAGAGAACCCTCCCATGTCAAGTCTCATCGTCGTCGATAACCCGGGCGACTGGCCCCATTCCATCGCCGATGCCGAAGTGGTCGAGGCGCGTCAATACCTGACCGACTCCGGTTACATCAGCCGCAAAAACCTCAAAGTTTACAACCTCTGCCGTTCCTATCGCTATCAGAGCATCGGCTACTATGTTTCGTTGCTGGCCGCGGCACGTGGTCATCGGCCGCAGCCGGGTGTCCAGACGATTCAAGATCTCAAGTCCTCCGTCATTATCCGGTCGATCTCCGACGAACTTGACCAGCTGATGCAGAAGAGCCTGCAGCCGCTGCAGAGCAAGGATTTTACCCTGAGCATTTATTTCGGGCACAACCTGGCCAAGCGTTACGACCGGTTGTCATTAAAACTGTTTGCCCTGTTCCAGGCCCCCCTGATGCGCGCCCAGTTCACCTGGAGCCTGCGCCAGAAAAAGTGGCTGCTGCAGAGCATTGCTCCGGTCGCCGTCAGTGATGTGCCCGTGGAACATCGCGATTTTCTGCTTGATGCCGCCACAAAATATTTCTCCGGTCGCCAGCCCTGGCCGAAGAACCGCAAACGCCCCAGTTACGACCTGGCAATCCTGGTGAATGCTGAAGAGGTCGAACCCCCCTCCGATGAAAGGGCTTTACAGAAATTCGAAAAAGCCGCTCTGCGGGCCGGCTTCGCCCCGGTCCGAATCACGCGTGATGACTACGGCAGGATCGCAGAATTCGATGCCCTGCTGATTCGAGAGACGACCAGCGTCAACCATCACACCTATCGCTTTGCTCGCCGTGCTGCAGCCGAAGGGCTGGTGGTGATTGACGACCCGGAGTCGATTCTGAAATGCACCAACAAGGTGTTTTTGGCAGAGATTCTCGAGCGTCACAAGCTGCGCACGCCGCGGACCCTGATCGTACACCGCGACAATCGCAAGCACCTCGTCGATGAACTGGGCTTCCCGATGGTATTGAAACAGCCTGACTCATCATTCTCGCAAGGAGTGCTCAAGGTCGGTGACGATGCCGAGCTGAAGCTCTGTCTGGACCGTTTACTGACCAAGTCCGACCTGGTTATTGCCCAGGAATTCCTGCCGACCTCCTTCGACTGGCGGGTCGGGGTCTTTGATCGCCAGCCGTTGTACGCTTGCCGCTACTATATGGCCAAGAAACACTGGCAGATTCTCAAGCGTGATGGGGGCGGCTCTAAAACCGATGAAGGGCGTTTCGAGACCTTGCCAGTAGAACACTTGCCTGCACAGGTCCTGCGCACGGCGATCAAGGCGGCCAACCTGATCGGCGACGGTCTTTACGGTGTTGACTTGAAGCAGGTGAGTGACAAGGTCTACGTGATCGAGGTCAACGACAACCCGAACATCGATGCTGGTGTCGAGGACAAGTATCTCAAAAATGAGTTGTACGACAGGGTCATGCAGGTCATCCTGCGGCGCGTTGAGTTGAAGAGGGGGCGCATATGAGTGCCTCGGGAGGATTAGGCCTCTTTGAAGGGTTCGGGGTCGAACTCGAGTACATGATCGTCGACCGCGACACCCTGGCCATCTTGCCGGTGGCCGACCTGGTCCTCAAAGAGGTCGCCGGCGAAATGACCAACGAGGTCGAGCGCGGAGCCTTGCGCTGGTCCAACGAACTGGTTTTGCACGTCCTCGAACTGAAGACCAACGGACCGGCTCCGACCCTCGTTGGTCTTGCGGAAGAATTCACCCGTCAGGGCCGCCAGGTCAATCAGCTCCTCGAGCCCTTCGACGGTATGTTGATGCCGGGCGCGATGCACCCCTGGATGGACCCGGACCTGGAAAGCCGGCTCTGGCCGCATGGCGACCGCTCCATCTATGCTGCCTATGACCGGATCTTCGGTTGTCGCGGCCATGGCTGGAGCAACCTGCAGAGTGCGCACCTGAACCTGCCGTTTGCCGACGAAGAAGAGTTCGGCCGCCTGCACGCGGCGATTCGGCTGGTGCTGCCGCTCCTGCCGGCGATTGCTGCAGCCAGCCCGGTGGTTAATGGCAGGCTGACCGGTCTGCTCGACAACCGCATCGAGATGTATCGTGTCAACCAGGCGCGGATCCCCTCGATCACCGGTCAGGTGATTCCTGAGGCCGCCTTCACGGTCGACACCTATCAGAAATCGATCCTGGAGATGCTCTACCGTGACATTGCCCCGCACGATCCGGAAGGGATACTGCAGGAGGAATGGCTGAATTCACGCGGTGCCATCGCCCGTTTCGATCGCAACGCAATCGAGATACGGCTGCTCGATGTCCAGGAGAGTCCGGTGGCCGATCTGGCAATTATCACTCTCCTGGTAGAGGTTCTGCGCGAACTGGTTGCCGAGACCTGCGCGCCGTGGACAGAGCAGCAGTTATGGTCGGAGACCACGCTCGCCGAAATCTTTCTTGCGGTTCTGCAAGAAGGTCGTGGAGCCCTGGTCATGGACCCACGCTACCTGGCGATGTTCGGTATCCAGGTCGACTGTCTATCAGTCGGCGAGCTGTGGCGGGTTCTTGCCGAGCGCCTCTTGACCAGAAGTGACGAGGCATGGGCTCCTCTGCAGGTGATTCTCGATCAGGGGCCATTGGCCCGGCGGATTATCCGTGCCCTTGGCCCGGAGCCCGACCGCGTCAGGCTGGCAGCCGTGTATCGCGAGCTGTGCGACTGCCTGAAGGAAGGGAGAATGTACCATGTCTGACGTGGCGCTGCTGATTACGTGCGAACACGCAGTCAATCATGTCCCGGAAGAGTTGACCCCCCTCTTTGCTGACTGTCCGGAGGTGCTGTGGTCGCATCGGGCCTTCGACCAGGGTGCCGCCGAGCTGGCACGGCGTATTGCCGACACCCTGTCAGCCCCCCTGTTTGAGGCGAAATTAACCCGGCTCCTGGTTGATCATAACCGATCGCCGCACAATCGCTCGCTCTGGTCGGAGTTCAGCCGGGGATTGCCCGCATCAGAGAAACTTCGGTTGCTCGACAATTACTACCGGCCTTTCCGCGGTGAAGTGGCAGGTTGGATAAGCAATAGCATGGCAGATGAGTGCAAGGTTGTGCATGTCTCGGTCCACTCATTCACACCCGTCCTCAATGGTAAGCAACGGGCGGTCGATATTGGTTTGCTCTACGATCCTGGTCGTACCGAAGAGAGATTCTTCGCAGATGTTTGGAAATCAAGGATTTCAACCTTATGCCCCGAGTTGAGAGTCCGGTTTAACGTCCCCTATCGTGGGAGTAGTGATGGTCACATGACATCATATCGGGAGCTCTATAAAAGTAGGGATTATGTAGGAATCGAACTGGAGATCAATCAGTCACTGGTCGCAGGGAAAGATGGTTGGCCCGTGTTGCAAAAGCAGGTTGTCGACAGTCTGAAGGATTCACTGGTCGATCTAACCTCTGATGAATGACATGCTTGTGTCTTCTCTGGCAATAATCCTCGGTCTTGTTTTGCTGGTCTGGAGTGCTGACCGGTTTGTCGGCGGTTCCACTGCCCTGGCCAGGCACTTCGGCATGCCGCCACTGTTGATCGGCATGGTGATCGTCGGTTTCGGCACCTCGGCACCGGAAATGTCGGTGTCCGCTTTGTCCGCAATGCAGGGGAACCCGGCGATTGCGCTGGGCAATGCTTACGGGTCAAATATCGCCAATATCGCCCTGATCCTCGGTCTTGCTGCACTGGTCAGTCCGATCGCCGTGCACTCTGCTGTGCTGCACAAGGAACTGCCGATCCTGACCATGGTGACCTTCCTGGCAGGTTATCAACTCTGGGATGGGCGCTTGTCGAGGACTGACGCCTGGGTTCTGCTGCTGGTTTTTGCCGGACTCATGGGTTGGACCATCTGGCAGGGGTTACGACGCAGGGAAGATAACCTGGCCGTGGAGGTCGAGCAGGCTTTCAAGGTAGAGCCCATGCCTTTCGGACGGGCATTTTTCTGGTTGGTTGTCGGGCTGGTGGTGCTGGTTGCCAGCTCACGGCTGTTGGTCTGGGGCGCCGTTGCCCTGGCGCGCGGCTTCGGGGTCAGTGACCTGGTCGTCGGCCTGACCATCGTCGCGGTTGGTACGTCGCTGCCGGAGCTGGCTTCCTCGTTGATTGCTGCCCGTAAAGGTGAACACGATATCGCCCTGGGCAACGTGCTTGGTTCCAACCTCTTCAACACCCTGGCGGTGGTCGGCATCGCCGGGATGATCCATCCTATGGCCGTCCCTGGCGACGTCCTGTCCCGGGATCTGCCGGTCATGGTTGTTTTGACCCTGTCCCTGTTCGTGATCGGTTACGGATTCCGTGGCCCGGGGCGGATCAATCGTGTTGAAGGCGGGCTGCTCCTGGTCGCATTCCTGGGCTACACCGGTTGGCTGGTTGTCAAATCTGGTGCTGTCTCCTGATCGGCCTAATAGATTTTCCTTTTTGAAAAGGTCGATCCGAGGACGCTGAAGGTGTTCTCAACAATGAACATCGAATAAGGGTCGTTGGTGAAGACGATTTCTTCCAGTCGTTTGAGCTGGATGTTGTTGACGACGATCAGCAGGACGGTTTTCTTGACCTTTTTGTAGGCACCGACACCCGGCAGCATGGTTGTGCCGATTTTCATGTCCTGCATGACCTGGTCGGCGATTTCGTCCGGCTTCTCGGAAATCACCAGCGCCATTTTGCGCTGATTAAACAAGGATAGGCAATAATCCAGGGTCATGGATGTGATGAACACGGCAATCATCGATGCGATGACCAGATCGTTGTCCAAAGTCAAAAAACTGAAGCTGAACAGGCAGCAGTTGAAAAAGAAAAAGAACTTGCCCAGGCCGATATTGAATTTCTGGTTGAGGATCACACCCGCGACATCCAGACCGCCATTCGAACCGAGTGAGCGCAGCACCATGCCGGCGCCGGCGCCGATGAAAACACCGAAGGTCACGGCGGCGTAAAGCTGATTTTCTATGTTGATGCGGAAATCGATCAACATGAAAAACATCGACAGGGAGAGCATCGCCAGGGCGCTGTAGCCGAGGAACCTTTTCGACAGGTAGATGTACCCGATGATGAACATCGGGATATTCAGGAGCATGTAGATGATCCCGGTGTTCAATCCGCCGGCCAGGTAATGAATCAGGGTCGATATGCCGAACAGCCCGCCGGGGACAAACCCCTGAACCTCGCCGAGGGCCTTATAGCCGATGGCCTGGATCAATGTGCCGATCACGATCAGACCGCAATTCCATGCAACAGAGTAGGGCAGCTTATGGGCGATTGTATTCATCGTAAGACCTCCGGTTGACCAAGCGTAGAAAAATGATTCGTATCGCTATACCCGACAAGTCCTGTTGTCAAACTAATTCGGTCTTCAGAACGTCACGAAACGTTAAAAAAATGATAAGGCGATGAAGGATAGCCCATAAAAAAAGCCTCTACCGTGAGTACGGGCTCAGATTGTAGACAAGCCTCGCAGCTGATGCGAGTTTTGTTTTTTTACCTGGCAGATGAAGGTTCCATGAAGTTTAGTGCCACAGGTGGTTAACCTGTTGCCTTTTAGTCTTTTCCTTAAAAGCAAAATCTTTAAGTCGGCAGTTCGCGTACTGCCAGACGCCTTACTTTTGTCCATGCGGCGACAAAAGTAAGCAAAAACGCCTTTCTCCTTGCGGAGGGCATCTCCTTTGCCGGATTCAGTGTCATCAACAGACGACACTGCTCAAGAAGCCGGCCCGTTACAGGGGGGCCTCCCTTTCTGTGTGATTTACAAGGGAAAAGCCTAAAAGCATGGCTGCCGATGCAGCCCTCCAAAACAGGAGAGGCTCTCAAGAGCCTCGGATCCTGCGGGGGATATATAAAAGATTGCTCGGATAGATCGGCCTGAATTGATGTTGCTGTCACTTCGACCCAGACATGCTCAGCGCAGCGCCAAGCGTTCTTTGCTTCGTTCTCTTTGTCGCTACAAAGAAAATGAAGTTGCTGTCGGGCAACCCCGACGGTTTTGCATTTGTCTTTGAATTCCGAAGTACAAAGATAGAAGGCGACCGATGGTTAATCTGTTGCCTTCTATAAACCGAAGCCCACCTTTCTTTGTTTGACTTGCCCGGATGGCTGTTGTAGAAATTCTGGACACAGTCAATTAATCAATTCGGAGGCTTCTCATGGCCCTTTCCAAAGACCTGCTTGAAATCCTCGTCTGCCCGCAATGCAAGGGTGAAATCGTCCCTGACGAAAAACAAGAAAAGCTGATTTGTCAGGCCTGCAAAGTGGCCTACCCGGTACGTGATGACATCCCGGTGATGCTGATCGATGAAGCCTTGCCGCTGGACTGACGATCTCATCGTGATCCCAAAGTTGATTTGTCATTCTGCTTGCTCTCGACCTACAATGTGACCGATGTCACGCCACCTGATCGAAAAATACCGCCAGAGAGCGGCCCAGGAGACTGGCGCATGTGCCCGGCCCCGGGGCGGCCGGCTGACGGTGGCCCTGGTTTACCCGAACACCTACTACCAGGGGATGAGCAACCTTGGCCTGCAAACCGTCTACCGGATGCTCAACAGCCGGGAAGACACTCTCTGCGAACGCTTCTTCCTCCCTGACCCCGAAGACCTCGACGAGCACCGTCGCACCGGCTTCCCGCTGGTGTCGGTCGAAACACAAAGTCCCCTCGACGAATTCGACCTGGTGGCATTCTCCATCTCCTTTGAAAACGATTACCTGAACCTGCCGATCCTGTTTGAGCTTGGCCGATTGCCGATGTGGCAGGACGATCGAAGCGAGCGACACCCGTTGATCCTGTGCGGAGGCGTCTGCGCTTTCATGAACCCGGAGCCGCTGGCGGAGATCATGGACCTGTTCGCAGTCGGCGAGGCAGAGGTGATCCTGCCCGGCTTGCTTGATGCCATGCTCGCCGTCGAGGAGAGTCCTCGTGACCAGCTGTTGCACCGGCTTGCACAACTGCCCGGGATTTACCTGCCTTCCGGTTACAGCGTCAGCTACATGGAAGAAGGGCAGCTGCAGGCAATGACTCCGCATGGCGACTGCCCGGAACAGGTCCAGAGGCAATGGCAGTCGCAGCTTGACGACAGCCAGAGCAGCACCTGCGTGGCGACCCCGGATACCGAGTTCGGCAACATGCGCCTGGTCGAAGTGTCGCGCGGCTGCCCGCGCGCCTGCCGATTCTGCGCGGCCGGGTTCATCTACCGGCCATTCCGGGAACATTCCGTGACCCACCTGAAACGTGAATTGCTTGGTGAAGAGAAGGCTCCGGGCCGGGTTGGGCTGGTCGCTGCAGCGGTCTCCGATTACGGTGCCCTTGCGGAGCTCGGCCAGGCCGTACTCGATAAGGGCGGAGAAGTTTCGGTTTCCAGCGTTCGCATTGACGCGGTCACCCCGAAGCAGGTGCAAGTGCTCGCCGCGGCGGGGCACAAAACCCTTGCCCTGGCACCGGAAGCCGGCAGTCAGCGGATGCGCGATGTGATCAACAAGGGGATCGATGAGGAGCAGATCCTCACTGCGGTGCAGATGCTCGCGGAAGGCGGTATGTTAAACCTCAAGCTTTACTTCATGATCGGCCTACCGATCGAAACCATAGATGACGTGCAGGCGATCGTCGACCTGACCGCGAAGATCCGCCAGACATGGGAGGAGATCGGCAAAGCACGGGGCCGGCTAGGTCGATTGCAGCTCTCGGTCAACCCCTTCGTGCCGAAGCCGTGGACGCCACTGCAGTGGGCGGCGATGGAACGCCGCAGTTCCCTGGAGAAGAAATACCGTCTGTTGCAGAAGCAGCTGCGGCCCATGGCGAACGTCGACCTGAATCTGGAATCGCTGCGACACGCCGAGCTCCAGGGGTTCCTGTCCCGGGGTGATCGCCGGGTTGCCAGGGCTCTGCCGCCTCTCGCCGCGGGCAAAAGCCTCAAGGCGGCCTGTAAAGAGGCGGGTCTTGATCCAGCTTTCTACCTGCACCGCGAGCGTGACAATCATGAACTCTTCCCCTGGGAGATCATCGGCCAGGGCGTACAGCGGCGACACCTGTACGAAGAATACCTGGCGGCCTTACAAGCGCGAACGGGCGACATCTGTCATCCGGGTTGCCGACGCTGCGGGATGGCCTGTTGATTTGTAATGTCGTAGTATGCCCAGTAGTATCCTGCCGTTCACTATGAGGCAAAAAAGGCTCTGTTGACAGCGATATTTAGGCAGTTCATTAATACGTAAAATTATGGCCACCTGGAAACGGTGGACTTGTCATCTCTCCATCAGCTGAAGTATCCATCCGTGCTTCATCTGCTGCTTTGCTGCAACGTTATACGGGAAATATTGTTTATTGCCCGACGGCAGATTGGCCTGTAGAAAAAAGCGTTGTAAGGAATCTCGAAGATTAGTTCGCAGCTGGCAACGCCCAGCGGTCGCACACGGTGACCGGTTGCTGGTATGCCGGCGACATGCCAGTGCCAGTAGAGCGGTTCTGAAAAACAGCTGATTCTAAACGGCACCCAGAGATGTAAAGCTGTTTTCACCCGCCCTTCGACGCCCTCTGAGATCCGTCTCTGCGGACACTCGACGGCAACAATCGATGGCCCCCAAACAGGCCATAGTCGGGTGTCGATCAGGGTCTGCCAGACTGCTTCGGCAGGCGCGTGAATGGTTTTTGCAACGTGCATCTCAATCCGAGTTCCTATTTGGCATCCTGCAGTACCCGGCGCGCCAGTTCAGTGGCACTCTGCCAGGCATCCTCAACCCGTTGGCCAAGACACCAATCACCACAGGCACCCAGCTTCAACTGTGTATCCCAGAGGCAGGGCTGCCCCAGAGCGATCTCAGTGAAAGCGTAGCGCCAGCGATGCACAAACAGCAAATTGCAGTTGCAGACGGTTGAAGTCAGGGAGCAGAAACTCTGCAGCATCTGTTCGCCTACCCAGTCTGCTGTGTCCTCCAGATGATCTTTTGACCAATCTTTGGTCGCCTGTACAACATAGAGATTTTCATTTTGTCGCATGGGTTTGGCGCTGTTGCAAACAATCCTGCGGATGACAGGATGCTCATAGCCTGAAAGATCGGCGACATGCCTCTTGCAAAAGTCCTGAGCTGAGACACTTCAAAACAACATTGAGCCTTGATTTTCCGTCCCAGCTAAAAAAACACGGCAGGAGACGATCTGCTTGGCCGGTTTTCGGCATTTTGGACAGACGTCTCCCTGATGAACCGGTTTTTGTTCTTTGACAATCAGCAACCAGTGACTTTGAGCAACTGGTCGGCAAACAGGGTCACGATGCCGAACATGGCATGCATCATGACCTTGTCCGGGCCGCGAACCTGAACGCTGCGGCCTCCGAACTCGTCCTTGAATCGACCATTGCAGCGCTCCGCCGAGGTTCGCTCGTTGATAGCGTGCCGCTTCATGCGGAGCCATCGGCACGATCTTTTGACTGCGCGGGTTGCGGTCAATGATCGGCACGTGGCCAAGCGCTTTGCTCTGCTCCCAAATCTGCGACGCATCATAAGCTGCGTCCATCAGGTCGTAACAGGACGTTACCTTGGCCGCACTCAGCTTCATCAGCGGAATCGCCACCTGGCTGTCATGCACCGACGCCGACGTCAGGACCGCACTGATCGGCAATCCGCAATCATTCACGTCCAGATGCAGCTTGTAGCCGTTCCAGGTCTCCGTATAGCCCTTGGCATTCTTCTTGACGCCGCGATCACAGACCTTTGGCAGTTCCGCAAGCCCTTCTTCTGCCGTCTGGAGCCGCTGAAGATCCAGCCGTTTCAGTGGGCGCACCTCGCCTTTGGCCGGACGCCCCCGCTTCTTCGCCACCTTGGGCAGTTTAACCTTTTTTGCCGGCTTCTCCCGACCCGCAAGAGCCGTCGAATCCCGGCTGATGTGGCCGATCAACTCCGAGCCGAGGTGCTCCTCTGACCAGTGCATCGTGGACCACCGTTCCCAGGCCGGCCTGGGCATACTCGGCAAAGGCCCGGGAGAAGGTCGATTCCGAAGGGACCTCCTGCCGCTTGCTGAACCCGCAGATGATCCGTAGATTTGGGCTGCTCAGCAAAGCGTTGCGCAAAGACCTGGTGTGCTGATAACGAAGCAACGCCTTGGCCACAAAAGCCCGGGCGATCGCTTCGCGTTCCTTGATCGGCCGTCCCAGCCATTGCCGGCTGCGGCTGACCGGGACATGCTGTTCAATCTGAACCAGCTCAAGGATCTTGACCAGACGCTTCTCCGGTTCCGTCAGCGGATCGGGGAGGCTCTCGTCAAGATAGGGAAACAGACTTTGCTGTACTGTTCCCATCAACCATGATATTTTGGCCTTGAGCTTCATTGGCATCCTCCTGAGGATTATTTTGGTCTGGTAACCTAATAATATCAGATAGTTGCCCTTGAAGCTCGACTTTTTATGCCTATCGCCTAATGTATTCAATAAACTGAATGTACTTTTGCAAAAGGCTCA
>CAVRQQ010000022.1:0-135345 GCA_963723355.1 uncultured delta proteobacterium | reverse complement strand
TCAAAAAGGAGCCGATGACGGCTCCGAGGACAAATACCATGACAAATAATGGCAGGGCTTGGCCGAAACTAAGTACAGACATAACAATCCGTTGTGTGGGCTAGAAGTAAGAAGTTAACTTTTTGACCTATTTTAAGTAAGTCGTCTGTGGCTCGAAAATACGTCCTCGTACTGGTCCAGGACTCGGTCATAGTTGAAGCAGGCAAGCTGTTTTTCGTCGATTGCGATCGGATTTTCAAGCAGGTCGGTTATTTTATCAGCAATATCCTGCGGATCTCCTTTATTCACCAACCTGCCGAAGCCGGTCCTATTGATCACCTCCCGGACCCCGGGCATATCAGATGCAACGACGGGAGTTCCACAGAGCATTGCCTCGACCTGCACCATACCAAATGCCTCGAGCGGGTCGACACTGGGCAAGACCAATAGATCAATCAGATTGTAAAATGCGACGAGATCGTCAAACCTCAAATGGCCAACAAGTTTGACGCGGTCCGGATATTGTCCCACTAAAGTGTCAATCTCCCGCTTTACTGACCCGCCTGCTACATTGGCATGCTCTCCCGCAACAAGGACCATAAAATCATCGAGCCGGCTTTCAATAATGGGGATTGCCCGCAACAGGCATTCGATACCTTTTTCAGCCACAATGCGGCCGACAAAACCGATCAGTTTGGTATTCTTGTCAATACCAAAGCGGACGCGCAGATCAGTTGAATCCTTTATGCCAAACCTGCTGGAATCAATGGGAGGGTAAATTCCGCTAACACGGTCAACATACCTGGAAAAATGACTGTTTGAAAAATAATCCTTGGTTGTCGCGATAATCCTAGAAGAATTTCGCAACGTTCTGTCCATTGACCAATAAGAAACCTTCTGAATGAGGCTTGCCAAGGCCCCGTCGCCAAGATTCAGATCACAATGATATTGGGTGACAAGCTTGTGCGTATCGATAAAGGCGGAGATAAAGCCAAAGTGTGCCATTGGCAGATGCGGGTTGACGATATCATGGGATTTCGACAGTTCTACAACTTTTCGTAAAAGATCTAATGAAACGACACCCTTATTCACTCTTGCCAGGACTTTTGACCTGACAACATGCACGCCGTTGTCAGACTCGCTTAGGGCGAGACTTCTGTCGTGTTGTGTGGTCAGTACTGTCACATAGTGGCCACGTGAGGCCAGACCTTCAGCCAGCATCTTGGCTAACAGGGAAAGACCGCTGACATAAGGGTGGTAGTAGTACAGGACGATCAGGATTTTCATTTGCCCGACTCGTGACGGTTCTGCCTGAAACGCTCCGCTAGTGGCCATGATCAGTGCCCAGACTTGACTATTTTTTGTAGAGTGCGATATGCTGCGGTACGACATTTTCAAACGAATAGCATTTAACGGCTTCCTCTCTTGCCTGCAGGGCCAATCCTTTACATTGATCGTCAGAGGACAACAACCCGGTCAATTCAGATGACATGGCGGCAATGTCAAATGGTTCAATCAAGCGACCATTCTTGTGGTGAGAAATCTGCTCTGGGATACCGCCGACACCAAAAGCAACGCATGGCAGACCACATGACATCGCCTCGGCGATCATGTTGGGGTGATTTTCCTGGCGGGACGTCACCACCAGAACGTCCGCGGCTCGATAAAGTTCAACAATTTTCGATTCATCGGTCACCACTCCCATATTGATGACATTGAGTCCAGCAGGGGCAGAAAATCTGTCTGTATCTTCGCCAAACACAACTATGGCGTATTTTCGACTGAGGTTCCCGCTGAGACCCTGCATCGCTTGCCAGAAAAAATCTGCTCCTTTGTTCGGATCAGTCAATGCACTTTTCGCACCGAATAGGATGATGCTTTTATCACCAGGAAGACCAAGTGTATTCCTGGCCGCATGTTTGCTTCCGGGAGAGTAGACCGACGTATCCAGCGCGTTGGGAATGACCTCGACTGCGCAGCATCCCAACAGGGAGCTTGACCTGACCTTGTCTGCCATCCAACAGCTTGGGGAGACTATGGTCATCCTATTCAGAGGATAGTTTTTTTTCTTGCGCGTCCAAACCTTACTGGAAAGATCCTTCTGCATGCCGGAGCCCAGAACCGGACAGGTCCCACATTTCTCCTGATACCGGGTACAGTCTCCGGGGAGATGACAACCTCCTGTAAATGGCCAGGAATCGTGAAGGGTCCATACTAACGGAACAGTAATTCGTTGCAGGTCTTCAACACGAATGAAACCCTGTGGCACCCAGTGCAGGTGAAGGACGTCAGGATTAAATTGAATAGCCCTTTTTATGGCACCTGCGGGCGTGACCGCAGCCGAAAAGTTGTGTTTTTGCCGTGATGGATACCGATACAGAAGTAATTCGTCCAGCATTGCTCTCAACCACCCGCCACAGTTCGAACCGCTTACTGCGACGGGGACTCCAGGAGTTTCTCTTCCGCGCACCAGAAGGTTGGCATCAACCCCAGAACTCAACAATCCTTCATAGAGCCTTCTGCATGCACGAGCAGCGCCTCCAACGCGTTCATAAGTATTTAGAAGACAAACTTTCACAACATCTCGCTATTGGCTGAGGGCAGAAGCAGCGGACTTAGATCAAAACGACTCTGTGGCAACATGAGAGCTATCATCAGCGAGCACATCAACGACCACAAGCTCCTTGTTTCCAATGCAAGCCGCTGTTTCCGAGAAGGAGCTCCAATAACTCCCCACGATCTTTTTGCAGGCGGCCAGACAGTAGAGGTCGACGACAGCATCCTTGATAGAATCGTCAACGCTCCTGTCGTATGTCTGTTTCGGATGCACGACCAACTTATCATTAAACTTATCAACCATGCATCGCTCGACCTCGGCAGAATCCGTGGAGAGGAAAAACCGTTCACAATAGCCCGAGGCAAGCATGTCACGCATGATTTCTTCAAACTTTTCAGTAGGACTGTGTTCGATGGAGAGGGTGTTGTCAGAACGTCTTATGTGTATACCCACAGCATTGTCCAGCTGCACAGAGGTCGAAGCGATCAACGCTGCAATTTCCTTAACTGGAGTAAAACCCACATAATTCAAAGGCTCGGAGAAAGAGCTCGAAGTTTCTATAAAGACTTTCTGCCCGACAAAAGTTTGGTCCAAGGGCACATCTGCTTGCCTGGCCTTTGCAATAAAATCCTGGTCATACAATCTTCTCCCGCCGTGTGAGCGGGCAAAAATCAGGATTTTCCTGCACCAACGGCCCCAAGTCGATGTCAAATCAACAACAATGACCCTGGACAGGCCTTCAGGTTGATTAAAGAGAGCTTTAAAATCGCAGTTCAGTGACGAATCACGATACCATAGTAACTCGACCCTGGCCCCGATCCGCCTGCCAAGGCTCAATGCGGAGTCTAGAGCGCGCATCCGGTTACATAACCCGCCTATCGGGGCAATAGTGATTAATGCCATCCTAAAATACACTCAATACAATCGTGGTTACATATCTTACGGTGAATGTTTAAAGGCGCAGACAAAAAGACAACGCATAAAGAGGTTTGCAAACAGGACACCGCCATCAACACCGCCTCCTGCCCCAGCCCCTGCAAAGACTTTTAACTGACACCGATATTTCCTCGAATCTCCCACCCAAATTCCTGAAGGACCCTTTGATTTTTGAATGCTCGTGGTTATCAACAATACCTTCAATAAACCGGGACAGCTCTTGCCTGGAAGAGTACTGAGTTATTTTATTATCCGGCAGCCAGGGGTTTTTTAAAACCTTGAGGAAAGCGTCCTCATTTTTATCAAGGTATTCAATATAGTCTACAACTTTATTAAAGTTAACGAAGTCATGGACATTAACGAAGCTCTCGCAATTGAAGTCCGTATAAATTTTCGGATTTCCCCAATAAATTGGCACGGAATTAACTATCATTGGCTCTAAGATTTTTTCAGTTGTGTAGCCAAGGGAAGAGCTGTTTTCAAAAGCGATGGTAAATTTGTATTGCGCCATAAATGCATGCTTATCTATGACCTTGTAGCCGATATTATTTAAGCAGCCTCCTCCGGAATCTACCTTTTTATATTTATTTAATAATTTAAAGAATTCCACACGTGCTTCACATTTTGGATTTGAGAAGACGATGTTGCAGAACTTGTTTTTCTTCTCGTATATTTCTTCTGGTTTTTTTTCTTCAGTTAAATTTTCGATATCTCCATACAGGTTGTATAGCGGAAACCTTATGTTCTTCTTGTCGTAATCTTCATAATCGAATGAGATAGAATAATCACAATGAGAGAAGTTTGGCCTAACATTCTCTCCGGTATAAAAGACTTTAGTACAATTGTATTTTGTCCATTCATAGCCGAAGCTCGAAAAAATCAAGAAATCCGGTTTCTCTGAAAGCTCAACGTCAAAGCTTTCACGCAGTAAATCAAGAAAGAAGTTCTCATCAGGATTAAAGTTGCTCCAGAAGTCACTAAAAGCGATTTTTATTTTACGTTTCATAGCCTTTGGCTTGGCGATAAGGAACGTACTTATCAAATCCTTACATGCACCAACTAAGTCTAAATATCATTGACGTCGAAATCACTTCTTGGCCCGGCAAGAAAACCCAAAAAATAGATTTTTTATTCTATTACACGCAACGCGATACAACCACGTTGGCTGTAAAAACAATCTGTAAAGAAAAACCCGTAGGGGCTCTTCTAACTGCTTTTCTCGGAGGTGTTTAGTGACGACAACCTTCTCCTCACTTATGAACTTGGCCATCCCTCCCCCTGATTTGCTCGTCGAAGTAAGCCTGAATAGAGCCAGGTCCTCCGGCAACAACAACGGTCGATACCCTTTTCTGGCCAACCTTACCCAATACTCGAAGTCCATCACATACCGCAATGTTTCATCTAGTTCACCGGCTTCCAACCACGCATTGCGCGACCAACAGGAACCAGGTTGAGGAATTGAGGTCCCGGTTTTGCGCTTGTTGCACAGGAAATCGGTCCAGTCATCCGTATTGCATACAGGTTCAAACGTTCGCTTTGGCTGAAGGTTCTCATCTGTAACAACGACATTTCCGACTATCCAGTCAGCGTTCGGGTTGTTTCTTATCGCCGCAGCAAGCCTGCGCAAGGCCCCCGGCAATAAAACATCATCCGAGTTTAGCCACATCTGCCATTCGCCGGTCGCACGAGCAAACCCCTTGTTAAGCGCCTGAGTCTGCCCCTTATCCGGTTCTGACACCCAGTAATCAATACAACCAGAATATCTTTCTAAAATTTCAATGGACCCATCCGTCGAGCCGCCATCAATGACGATATATTCCAAGTTAGGGTAGCCCTGTAAAATGACGGAGCGAACTGTTTCTTCGAGGAATGCTGCCTGATTGAGGGTCGGTGTCACAATACTGATCTTGGGTAAATCATCAGCAGCAGCAACAACAACGTCAAGGTAGTCGCTATCGGCTGTCCACGGCCAACAGGTCTTGCCCTCTGGAGGATGAGGCAGTTTTGATAGAACTTCTTGAAGTGGCCCCCGTACAACGTTCAATTAAACAGTCCTCTGCAGAATCTGCCCATACAAGTCTGAATAGGCCTTGGCAATGACCGTCTTGGAAAAATTCTGCACAGCGAACTCGCGCGCGGTTTTACCTAGAGCTTCCCTTCGTGATTCATCCCCAAGGACCCACTCTATCCCATCAGCCAAGTCACCGGTTTCAAAGGGGCTGGCAAGAAAACCCGAGGCTAAGTGACTAACGATGTCTGGCAAACCGCCGACCTTGAACGCCACCACCGGAACACCGCAGGCGTGGGCCTCCACTGCCGTTTGCGGCAGATTATCCTGGCGTGAAGGAACCAGCATGACATCTGCGGAATTGTATGCATCAATCATACGGGCATCCTCCTGCAGATGCCCCAGGTAGGACACGGGGTACGGTAAGGGCTCCGTTTGGTGAGGAGCCTCCTGGCCGAACACAACCAGCTGAATATTCTTCAGGCCACGTGAACTCAATACGTGCAAAGCTTCGTGGAGCAGATCCGCACCTTTGCGAGGATCAGACTCACCAGTGGATGACCCAAACAGTATGATTTTTTTGTCGTTGGCCAGCCTTAACTTTGCTCGGGAGACATGCTTTTGAATGGGTTGCCAGAGTTCAACATCAATCGGATTAGGGATAGACACATACCGGCCAATCTTTAAACAAAACACTTTCGCGTGCGCAACTCGCAAGCCATTGGCTCGGGCAGACAATGGTCATCGGACGCTTCCAAGACTTGAGCTTTCTAGTCCAAACCCAACGGTTCATATCCGGGCCTGACTCCCCGAGCTCCCGGTTACCAGAATTGTACCCGCTACGAAAGCGGGCTTCCGTGTCATCTGAGACATAATGTTCAGCACCACAGAAGGCCCACATGTCGTGCAGCGTCCAAACCACAGGCTGCCTTAGACGGCCAATTTCCTCAACCGTCAGAGTGTTTGATCCAAGCCAATGCAGATGAACAAGGTCATAACTTACAGAGTTCAGCCTGCTTGAGAACCCCCACGAATCTTCTGCACGGTTAAAATAATTGTTACTTGTCGACCTGTACTTCGACCAGCGATATCTTCTTAAGCTTCTTATTAATTCATAAAATCTTCTGTATCGTTGTGGTCCGCAGATGGAGATCAGGTCATCATCTCCCAGTTTTTCATGCACCAGCATTTCTGAGTGCACACAGGTATCTATTAAAGCACGGTGGAGACGGTAAGTGGCACGCGGAGCGCCCCCGGAGATATCACTGGAGCTAACATGTACAACACTTAGAGACAAAAGCTATCCTATCCTGTGCGGCAGATCTAAAGATGCCAACAAACCCCCGGCAATCGATGACCAATCAAGACGCTGTACAACAAACTCTCTGCTTTTCTTCCCGGCTACAGATCTGAATTCGTCATCCTCAAGCATATTTAAAACAGCAGAAGCATGTGCCTTCACATCGTCCGGAGGACATAATACGGCATAGTCTGTGTTGACGTAATCTCTAATCCCACCAACATTACTTGAAATAATTGGCAACCCACACGCCATAGCTTCAAGAATGGCATTGTTTGCAGCGCAATCAATCAAAGGCAAAAATAGGAGCGTCGCTTTCTGATAGAGGTCTCGAAGTGCTTCAGGTTCAATACCTTCGTGCCAGCGCACACGGGAATCATGTTTAAGCTCACTTAAACCTGGTTTATCAAGAACGTGGCTTGGGATAACGCAGTCTAAAGTCACTCTTGGCATCGACGCCCAGACCTCCTGCATTGAGGCATGCAAAGTCCTAAAATCCCTCAGCCATTGACCGACAAACAAGAGGCGAGGCGGCTGAATGGGTTCAAGCTGAGACGGAATAAAGAAATCATGTTTCACCCCGTGATGAATTTGCATTACTGGCGAAGATGTTATACCGGAAAAATAATCTTTCTGAACTGAAGAAAGGCAAACAAGTGCTCTCAAACCATCAAAAACTGAAAAGTCATGCCAATGCTTTTTGAACCAGGAAGGTGGCTGGTGAAGGAACAACACTATCCTTTTCTTGATAGAATCATCTGCCCTGGACAACTGGCCACAATATTGGTTTTCGGCAGCGGAAAGAAACACTAAGGAGTCTTGCTCACTCTGAGCTGTGTTCAAGACCTCAATGGCTGCCTGTACATGCCTTCTTTCCATATAGGAAGGGTTTGTTGAGTCACTTTCAGAAACAAGTGGTCCCTGGCCAAAAAACTTGAAAAATTTATCTAATATCGTAGGTTCGGTTGAGGTCGCTGTAACATAGAAACTGAGCACTGAAACCCAAGACAATCTCGATATAGCAGTAAAAAGCGGATCAAAGCCGCTCACCGTGCCATATGTCCCCATGTCTCACGAAGGACAATGATTTTTTGTGGACTATCAGACGGTTTCTCAGCCATAACCTGTCTCTAAAAAGGCATTAAAGCGAGAAAATCGCCAGTGAAGTATTCTCACGGGGTTTGCTCACAAAACTCGTAAGGATAATAATTGTTGGGTTCATGGTAAATTTCCTTGGGTACATTACAAAAAAGAAGAGACAGAAAATCACTCCAGGCATTCCTTGCATACCTTTAAGTATGCATCCCCCCACAATCTGCTAGGTTCGAGAACATTACCTTCAGCCACTCATTCCATGATTTTATAAATATAATCTTTTCCTCACTCTCATACGTTTCGATAAAATTAATCGCCTTTTTCAAATTTGAAGCAAACTTTTCAGGAGTCGAATTCTTAAGCACGATTCCATTGGTTCCAGATCGTGGGGTATTGTCCCAATTTGGCATAACACACGGGTAAACCGTGTTATTGGCTCTCAAAGTTAGTCGTTCATAATTCTCAATCTTTGTGATCATTTCGTAGTCATAAACTTCAGGTCGATTAAGATATTTTCTAACTAGGTCCTCTTTAGTCATGTCAGTAAATTTCTTGAGCAAACTATCAAAAACTCCTGTTTTTTTGTAACCGATAAGATCCCCCGGTGGCTGGGATGTTATCCCATCCAGACCGGTCTCCTCTTTATCAAGAGGGACCGATGTTATTCCGATGAAGTAGATAGCATCTAAGCCATTGTCATGAGCCAGACATTGCCAACACTTAACAAAAGAAGCAAGATCTGACATTTCGCTAGGTTTATAAATTACAAATAGGGGCTTACCGTTAATACGAATATACCGTTTGTCATTGAAAGCAGGCAAAACAGTGAAGAAGTGATCAACCCAGTCTTTCTCTCCCGGGTATTCTTGTTCAACTAGAACTTTATCAGGCGCGCCATGCCAAATACCGCTCCAAGTCTGATTCGCCCAAGCAAGACAAAAAGGAAAATCAGGCTTACCACTTGACAAAACCTCGTCAAATGGTCTCTCAAGAAGCCTTTTCCCATTACCGAACCAATAGTGCCAGTAACAAAAACCTCCGATACCAAAAGATTTGGCTAGTTCTGCTTGAGCAAGCCTTGACTCTGGCACACGTAAATCATAAAAACCAAGATCTGACGGCAGAAATGGTTGGCAGTGCCCATGGAAAAAAGGGCGTGCTTTTACTACATTCACCCATTCGGTGAATCCCTTACCCCACCATTTATCATTTTCAGGGATGGGATGAAACTGAGGGAGATAAAATGCTATAAGCCTAATGTCATTGAGTTCCATGGCGATATCATTCTACTCTCTCAGCTTGGCATGTCCGAATGATATTTTCTAGGACATGGCCCATTCTGTCAAATTGATGTCTTCTTGAGAATATAGCCCAATATCTCTCATATCCAGAGGCTGCCATTCGCGCCATAAGATCTTTATCATCAAACAATCTAATGACTGCCTTCAGAAGCCCCTCTTTATCGTCACTTGGGAACAACAATCCACTCTGACCGTCATCTACCAATTCCGGGATACCATCAACGGCGGAGGCTACGACTGGTGTTTTCATGACCATTGCTTCAAGAACTGTCCTCGGTAGTGCTTCTGCACGTGAGGGGAACACTAACAAATCTGAGGCATAGAGGATATCCATTATCCCGGGCCTCGTGTGCCAGTAGTGGATGACATTGCCCATAAGGTCTTTAGGTATACCTTCTAATAGTTCATGTCCCCACTTAGTATCAGGATCGCCCACCAATAAAATCTTCAGTGATGGAATTTTTGTCATAAGATCCGGGACTATATGCAACAACAGGTCCTGACCTTTGCGGTGTTCTATTGTCCCAGGACATAAAATGACAAAGTCATCCTGCTTAAAACCAAACTCTTCTCGCACATTGTTCCTGTCACGAGAGGTGTGGATACTCACCTCTTCCTCTTCGCAGCAATTTGGCAACACGACATAAGGTATTTTACTGATTTCATCATGCTGCCGCCATTCATTACAGCCGCGTTCAGACACGAAAATCAGGGAATCAAATTCTGCAAAGCTATTCAACAGTGGTGGTATTGCGTGGTTTTTGTCCCGCCCGGAAAAGTGCCGTTGCGACTCCCTGACTATCATCACTTTGGGCCCTGCAAAATTATGACGAAAGGCTCGCCAGTCTTCATAGCTCGCCCAGCCATTGACTATAGTAATGCCACCCTCACTGAACTCTTTCAATTTGTACAATGCAACCTGGTCATCTATCCATTCCCGCAAATGGTGTCTTCTCGTCTTCAAAAGCGGCCTAGGCAGCCGTACGCACTTGGGCATAGTAAACCACTCAGGCTCGGCCAGCTTGATGCCAAACAACGCGTCTGGAAGCTCCTGTTGATTAGGGCTGATAACACGTACAGATCCAGCAGAAGCAAGCAACGCCTTTAAAAAATCCTGTGCTGATTTTGCGGAACCGTGCGTTCCACCAAGGTAGGATGTAAAGAAATTCACCATACGATTTATTCGGTTACCAATAACGATGCGGCTCTTTTTATTACATTAAGATCAAAAGGTGCAATCGAAACCGCCTTGGTCAAAAGTCTGATCGAAGCAGACGTGCTCCGCTCTGTTTGAGAAATTTAGCAAAATGTAAACACTCCCTTGCAGACACCCATCGCTTCATGGCCCTGATACCGGGGTCATTCTGCGTCCAAGGCCTACGATTGATAGCGTATTGGTCAGATCTTTCCAAGAAGTTCTTTTCTGCGACAGCATATAAACCGAGAATGTTTCGTGTTGTATGCTTCCATTGACATCGCTCCACAATGATTTGCCTTGCCAATTGACCGATCGAGCTTGCGACGTCTGGTTGTTCTTTCAGTGCTTCCAACCGCGCCCTCATTTGCTCGGGAGAATTAAAATCAACCAGATAACCGTTCACTCCATCCTCAATAATCTCCAAGGCAACACCGACCCTCGTTGTTACAACTGGGAGACCTGTTGCCATGGCTTCCAATAGGGGGACGGGGCCGCCCTCAATTCTTGAAGTTATAACAAATGAGTCTAAGTATTTGATAGGATTCAGCCAACTCGGCATCGTTCTCAAGAAACGGAGAGTAATAAACTTTTGCACCTGCCATTCTCAGCTTATTGATCACATCATCCCAGCCAGGGCCACGCAAGAACCAAGCAATGTTGCCATCCGAAAGATCTGAGGTCGTCTTAATCAGTTCTTCAAGAACCTCCACACCCTTCCGACCACACGAGTCACTATCTCGTTTAGCAGAGAAGCCCACGATAAATGCATCTCGTGGCACTTTATATTTTTCTCTGAGTTTAAATTTAACATCCTGAAAAACTGGTCTGAAAAGATCAGTGATTATTCCATTTTGGACCATCACAAGCTTATCGTCGGGTAGCCCTGTTTTTATCAGTTCGTCATGCCATTGTTTAGAGACAGTCATAATTGCATCAGAGTAACCAGCAGGCTCTATACTGGCATCATTTTCAATATGATGAATAGTTGAGATAAACGCTGCACGATCATAAAAATCATCTTTGAAACGTGTCGCTAAGTGAGGAGTCAGGAAATGGATCATATCGACCAGATCCAGAATTTTATTATCGGATTGCAGGAGCTCTGCGAGGACAGGCCCAGAGCAAATTATTGGCGAGAACGATTGTGACTCAAGAGACTCGACGATTGCCCTAGCAATACGGGCTGTCACCCAAAAGGCAGAGTCCGGAACTAGAAGGAGAATCTTACTGGCATCATTATTCTGACTGGCTGTATTTATTTTATCTCTCCTCTGCCTTGGGGAAGTTTAGCAACAGTATCTCCTTGGTATATCTTTCAATACATGAATTTTTCTCAAGGTAAGAATAATATCTATAAGATGTCTCTGGTTGTAAATTAAAGGGATCGGCCTTCAAATCTATTGGTCGGGAGGAGCCATCTTCAATATCCTGATTCAAAAAACCCCGGTCATAAATCATTTTCCACATCTTGAAAAGTTTGAACGTTTTGATTGCACACTCTTTTTTCACATCATTTGTCACAATCAAATGATTACACGCCTCTCTCAGTCGATTGACAACCGTTAAAACGGAACTATTTGAAAGGTGTTGTAGAACATCCTTGGCAATAACGATGTCAGAGAATGGTAAATCTTCATCAACGACATCCAGGCACTTAAATGCCACACTTCCTCTCCCGAATTTTTCCTTATTCGCCTCAATAATATCAGGGACGATATCTATGCCCAAGTAAGATTTAAATTGGGCAAGTTCGAGTTTTTCTGTGACTGACCAGTCCCCGCAACCAATCTCTGCAATAGTTTGCGCGCCCCTGCCCTTTAGCTCAGTTAAAACCTTGTTCACATAATTGCAATATTCTGAGATATTGGCTTTATCAGAGCCCGGCCCGCTTTTAGAGATACCACTCCATGAATGCAACCTGTAAATTTCACTAAATTTATGCGCCCTGCCTGTTTCATATGTCATCATTTTACAAGCACCCCGAGGTAAGTGGTGCGACCCCTTTCAATTTATTTACGGGCGACCATCCTCATATCACGTCCCGGATGGTGGGTGTGAGTTTTGTGCGAATAAACAACATCTTTAAAACCGATATCAACCAAGGCACTTTTTAATTCTCTTGCGCTCCATAAATAACGATGTGTTTCAAAATCAATTCTGTCCCATTGGTTGCCATAAAATTGGTTTCTCGCCAAAACCCGCTTTGACCGCAACGGATGGAACAGCCACAAAACACATCGAGAGAAGTCCGCCGCCTCAATGCACAAAAGACCGCCAGTCTTCAACATCCGATACCAATCAGTGAACATATCAAGTGCTTCCCACCTGGGAAAATGATCAATTGTATGTGAGGTAAAAATTTCATCAACTGACCCATTTGCCAGCCCCAGACTCCGCATATCGGCAAAAACATCTGCGACACAACCATCACGTGAGGAATCAGCAACATCGATATCGTAAGGATACTTGTCGACATTGATGAAAGTCCCCCACTTAACACCGCCACATCCTAAGTGCAGGCATACACGCTGCGATTTGTGTAGGGTGATATACTCTTGCAATGAAGTCGTTTGATTCCGCATAACTTTAAGTTAGTCAACCCTCTAAGACCACAGATATAGGCAATAGATTATCAGGGCCACTTCCCAAAAAACCTGTCATTTTAACCGTCATAAAATCAAACGCCTGAATCATCGTTTTGTTTCTCGACTTGTCAAACACACTGAATGCCAACTCATACTCACCATATACAAGGTGGACGGGCCCTATTTGAATCCGGATAATGTTTCTCCCTTCCTTCAAATTAAGTGGAATATCGCTATCATACCTGACCTCTGAATTTGCAACAAAATCCCCATTTTTCGACCAGTGAACAAGAAGGTAACCCGCCTCACAAGGCTCCTTCAAATTGAGTTCAACTTCGAATTCTAGGATCTCGCCCCAGTTGAGAGTCTTTTCATTCGAATGAGTTAAAAAATCTGTGACACATTCACCCTTGATGATTTCGCTTAACTTGTTCTCACTATTATTCTGTGATCTATACTCTCTCAGTATCTCCGGGACAGCACCGTTCAAGTAAGGCTCATTATGCCTTAATAGTAGGGCACGGCTACACAATCTCGCAACTTGTGCCTCATTATGACTAACAAAGATGACAGCGCTGTCACTTAGGATTGAACCAATTCTTTTAAAACATTTAGCTCTGAACCGAGCATCGCCTACCGCCAGGACTTCATCCAGAACAAGATGTCCGGTTTTACGTGAACTGCGATTGAAAAACCCAGTCTTACCGCCATACCAGAACTGTAATTCTGGACAGGTGAATCAATAAACTCCCCAATTTCTGAAAATTCGATAATTTCATCTATTTTCTTATCGATTTCCGATTTGTTTAATCCCAGGACTGATGCATTAACATATATATTTTCACGACCTGTTAAAATGGGATTAAACCCGGCACCCAAAGCAATCAGCGCCCCCACTTGACCGCACATTTCAATCCTGCCCTAGTCAGGCTTAATTAAGCCATTAACATTCGTAACAATGTGGTTTTTCCTGCACCGTTTCTACCAATAAGCCCAAGACATTCATCCCGTTTGAGTTCGAAACTTAGGTTATTAACTGCCCAGAACTCATTAGGTCTCAATTGTTGTTCACTATTGGCACGACCTTTCAGATCACCGAGAACGTCCTGAACACCGTACCAGAGCGAACGTTTAAGGTACGACAGAATTTCTTCGAGACATTTTCGACCTTGATAAGGACTTCTTCACTCATACTCATAACTGTCATGCACTCATACGTTCAATAAGATGCGGCATGGCGACACGATAAAACAACCAACCGAATAAAATGAAAGACGATAGCTAAAAAGGTAACGATCCAAAAACCTGTCAAATGAGCTCGAAGGGCCAAGAGTTAACCACTCACGGGTTGTAACCAGGACTGGCGTCACTGGATTTAAGTTTGCTAGTACGCAGCAACCCCCCTTTGGCATTGGATAAATGACCGGTGTCAGGAAAAACCAGACTGTGCCAGAAGTCCAAGCGCCCGACCGACATCATGATAAAGCATCCCTAGAGGCGTTAAAAGCACACCAAACATCATCCCGAGTAGAATTAAAACCAGAACCCCAGGAAAAACTAAAGTGGCTGTATCAGGCACAGAGACTTTAAACCAGACAAAACGGCAACCAACTAAAAGTATACGTATCATAAAGTTAAACAAAATCTCACCAAGGCCGGCTAAATTAAGTGCTTCGCGAGGAAAGTTGATCTTGGTCAACATAGAGCGTGACTCGTTCATGACTCTTAAAGGACTGTGCAGCGCATCAACAAACACCTGCCAAAGAACAGTACCTGTCATTACGAAAACCGGATATGGCATGCCAGGATCGTCAATGTTAATAATCTTTTGCGAATTGAGATACACCCAAACCACCATGGTGAACAATGGCGGCAAAAATGCCCAAAGATAACCGAGAGCACTTTGTCGATACTGTGCCTTGATGTTGCGTACGAACAATCTCCATGCAAGTCCACGTGATGTGATCAGATCGGCAAACATTTCACGAGCCATCAATACCGGGACTTTGCAAATGTGAGGCCGAGTATAAACCGTCTTTTTCAATGTTATTTCGCCATAGTTCAAATCGTTTCTCAACACAATGTTGTTTAATGCAAAACGAATAAAGATGGATTATCCAATAATTAAGCTTCAATATTTTGATCTTTCATATGACCGGAAAAAAACCAACACGATCAAAAATCCGCTCCAACACAGAAACCACCACGTAAGGGGAAGAAAAAGGTCCTTCCGAGCATTTCTCCATAAACAAATGCAGCACACCAATCATTTCTCTTAATACCAAGTTCAGCGTGACATCTTCACCTTCCAGTTGACGTCGAGTGCGACCAGTCTGAAATTTTCGATGCAAACGATCCCGCAAATTCATCTGGCTCTCTGCGACATAATGTTTAACCAGAATAGCCGGATCATACCAGAAATGGGATGTCTCTCATAGATTCTCATGAACAGTTCCGTTTCCTCTCCAAGCCAGACGCGATCTCCACACATGCCATACTCCGGATTGAAACCACCATATAAACTCAATAGCTTTTTGGGAAAAGCCATGTTTGCGCCGGAGAAACCATAATGTGCTGTCGGTGTATCTAGAAATCCCGGAGACTCTCCCCATGTTCGCATTTCGAGCTTGGGAGAGAACCACCATGGCGGATTCTTTTCCAGCCGCGGGGTGATCATACCACCAACAGCCGCAGGTTGCGGGTCGACATTATTAAAAGCCGCAAGGATTCTTTCTGCCCAGTTTGGATCTGCCTGTATATCGTCATCAGCAAATGCAACAAACTCACCGGATGCCCCTTGCCAGCCAGCATTTCGCGCGTGGCTGAGGCCTTGTTTGTTTTCATGGACATAATGGATAAACGGATATTTTTCCTGCCATGCGCGAACCAGATCAGCGGTTCCGTCGCTGCTGTTGTTATCGACCAGGATGACCTCAAACTTATCAGGAGGTAAGGTCTGATCGACCAATGACTGCAAACAGTCAGCTAGCAATGTCGCCCGGTTGTATGTACAAACGACAATACTGAGCTGCGGATGTGTTAATGTCTGCTTATGTGAAGAAGTTTGCCTGTTCAAAGAGTTCAATCCTTGAGCTATCTCTTTAACGTAAAGCCTCGAAGTTTATAACGTCTTCAAAGGTTGATATCGCTTCAGCTGGCGAATTCTTGCCGCTGTAGCAATCGATTTTTCGTTGTCGTTGTAACTGTGTGACTCTTGCCAAAAGTTGTAAATATAGGTAATCCGATTGAAATGTTTCGAATGCGGTCCGGCAAGTTCGAGCATCCCTAGGTAAACAGCCTGGTCATCAGCACATTCCCAGTAGTCACCAGTCAATGGATCAATAAAAACGTCCTCTTCAAGATGGGCAAAGAGCTCGCTACGGAAAGTATGCAAATGGCTTGCCGACCAGACAGGCATGTCCCGAAACGCATTATCCCTGATTATCTCTTGCGGATAAGGACGCGCCCAATCACCAGGAGGCCCATCCTTTACCCGACAGGTATTATAAGTCATCCAGACCGAGTCATCGACATAGACCCGGCTGTAAAAATCGAGGACTTTGCTGTCCGGCAGCCAGTCGTCACCATTGAGTTCAAGAACAACAGAACCTCTGTCCGCCCGAGAGAACCCTTCTTGAGTGTTGGCCGTCCCTCCTCTTCGCGTTTCCCTGTGAATATATTCGACATTATGACCCGGGTGTGACTTTAGCCAATGCTGAATCTTTTCATGCGTACCATCTTGCGATGCATCATCGATAAAGATATGACGAATCAGGCTACGATCATAGTCCTGCCTGTAGACTGACTCGAGACAACGCAAGGCATAATCACCTGCATGCCGTTCGCAGGTGACGATAACAAAGGCTTGTCGAACAGGCCTGACCATTGCATATCGCAAGATCTCACAGGCCGCGAGAAATTTTCTTCGAGCTTCTTGACAGGACTGAAGAGATTCTCAAGGGTTACTCCAGTTGCTGGCGCAGGAGATGGATGCGACACAGAGAAACAATGACATAAGAAAGATTTCGAAGATAAAGAGAGTGGTTACGGCAGACCATCAACCAGAACATCTGCAATTTGCGGAGAAACCGCAACGAATGATCCCGCGACGAACTGCGCACCCGGTAGAAAAAATACTCTTCCGGCAACCTGACAACAGTGCGGCCTAAAACCGACATCGCAATCCAGAAATCCCAGTCCTCCCAGCCATGGACCATCGCCTCGTTATAACCGCCGATAGCAGCCCAATCTTTTTTGCGGAAGAGTGCCGTCGGATAGACAAGATTCTCAACCAGCATACGGCGCGCATCATAGTCCGGGAGCACAGATCGCCCTTGCCGTTCACCAAAAAGTTGTCGTTCACAGCAAACCACGCCGACATCGTCATGGCAATCGAGAACCGGAACCGCTACTTCAAGATATCGTTCAGCGATCATGTCGTCCGCATCCAAGGTCAGGATATATTTGCCTGACGCAGCCTGAATGCCAGAGTTGCGTGCGGCCGAGACTCCATGGTTGGTTGTTCGAATGACTCGTAAACCAGGTTGGTCAATCTCTGTCAGAACCTTGATGGTTTGACTGTCGGTCGAACCGTCATCAACGATCACCACCTCGAAATCCCGAAAAGTCTGAGCTTCTACAGACTTCAAGGTCTCCGGCAAAAAGGCCCCGTGGTTATAACAAGGAATCACGATGGAGACTAAAGGGGACACGACCAATCAACTCCCCTGACTCTTGTGCAACAGTTGCCTGTAAAGCCTGCGGTTGAGAATTTTCTTTACATGATATTGCAACCAGTAAAAAATGACACTCCGGCCTCGCTCCTTGAGGTATCTGCGCCTGACCAGGAATTCTTCTGCATAAGAATCATCCGATTCAGTGATTGTGCGACTGGCGTCATGCACACGGAAACAGCTCAGCTGCTCATTCAAAAGGAATGGTGGCGCGAGGGCCCCCAGGCGCAAGAAGAGATCATAATCCATGCAGTAACTGCAGGGAAGGGTCAAAACCACCCGCAGTCCCTGAATGCATCGAGACGAATAAAGGTGGAAGGATGCTGCATTATATTGCCACGGACGAGACGACGAAACGAATAGCGACGGACGTTGAAAGACTGCAAAAAGCTTCCATCCTCAGCGACAAAGTCGAACCCGCCGGTCAACCAAAGGATATCAGGATGGCTGATAAAACACTCTGCAACACAAGAGATGGTATGAGAGCCTGGATAGTAATCATCGGCATTGAGATGAGTAATCACCTCGCCGGTGGCCAGGGCAGCGCCCTTGTTCATCGCATCAGCGATCCCTTGATCGGGTTCGGATACCCATTTCAGTCTTGGATCGTCTGCATACTGCTTGATTATTTCAAGAGTCCCGTCAGTTGATGCACCGTCAACGATAATGTATTCGAGATCCTGGTAGTCCTGTGCGAGAACACTCTCGATTGTCTGAGCGATATACAGCCGGGCATTATAACTGACCGTAATGATCGATACTCTCACGTGCACACAATCCTCTGGGAGCATGTTCAGCTTATCTCGACATAGAGGATGTCCGCCAGGCCGAATCGAAACAATAACACCAAACCCGGCAACTTTAAATTAACCAGTGTAATCTAGCACATGCGCATCAAACTCGGTAGCAGGAAGTCCGGTTTTCGAAATTTGCATATCAACAGCATGAGCATGGAAAACAGTGACAACAAAGGGTCAGAAAATATTGATCCCGCAGATTCTCTTTAAAATACAAACAGCCCAATGATGTCGCGAATGAGGCCCGATTTGAAGTGGCCTCTCAGAAGGACTGGATCTAATCAAAATCTGGAGTAAAAACCTGCACCCGATTCTGCGATAAACACTTTTCCATGCACCATAAGAATTTGAGGGCAGCCAGTTGTCCCCTTGGTCAATCGCCATGATTGCACAGACCTCAGGATCAGCAACGTGACAAAGCGGCAGAAGCATTCTCGACAAACAGGGATAGAAAGTTCACCTCGGTTCGCCAGGATGATTAATCTCTTTTGATGGCAAACAAAGGATATTCATAACTGTCCAGGTGTGTTTTCAACCCTACTTCTCTACAATCCATTTCGTTGAGCTTTTGCATTGCATAATAATAAGGAACTTCAAATTCCCTGTTGTAGTTAAAATATTGTGCAATCCGCGAAGTCCGAAAGATATTTTTCGAGACATTATACTGGTTCGGTAGAACGGGGCGACTCGAATTATAAAACAGCCAAGGAAGAGAGCCCAAGAAACAGAAATACGCCAGCAAAACGACAGACCTTTGCGACAAATGGCACAATTCAGTCAAGACAACAGAACATAAGGGTGCCCATAACATGAAAAACGGAAGTTGTAAACGACTCCCCCAAGGCTGCCATTTCAGCATAAGAGAAAAGAGGAGAAATCCTGCCAGGGAACACACAAGATAAAATTTGAGACCGCCAGTCTTTTCTTGAATATCAGGACTCCAATTGCGTTGAAATCAGCAAGAGCATAAGCATATTACCCGCAACATCCTCATGCAGGCTGTATTTCAACAAGTGATATCGTCCCCCCCAGGTCGTATCAGGGTCAGACACATCAATATTCCACAAATCATGTAACTCGCTGAACACACCTTTCGGTGACATTATTCATTTCTTCTACGGGAGTTTGCAGATGAAGAGACATGTTTCGCAGCAGGTTGGAGCCCAGGACATCCAGAGAATGCTTTTGATTTTTAACCTTAACAAGCTTTCCGGGTCCCCGAAGGGGTCATCAAAGGTTGCAAAATTTCTCGCATAATGTGGTGCATTCAAAGTCAAAACTATGACAGCGAGGACAAAACCGCCCTTGACAATTTCATAGAAATTTTTGTGGGTCAATTTGACAAGAAAGAGTCCCAGAACACAAAGGCGCACAGAAAACATAGGCAGTCCCTTTCGTAGAAATCGCCAGCGCCAGGGCAAGGCCCCCAACCCACCAAAAAATGAAGTTTTGCGTGTATCCGAGGCCACAAGCTTCAATGTGGCCCAGGCAAAAACAAGCACCCAGTAGGAGCAGGCCATGTCAGTCTGTGTCGACGACGCCTGGAGAATTGCCATCGGGGTTGTTGCAACCAGGAGAGCCGCCAACCACTGTGCAACACGACTGACAGAAAAATGGGCAGCTATCAGCGATGATATAATTAGAGTCCCGGCATAAGCTTCCCCACTGCACAAGGTTCACCAGACGGTCAGACCCGAAACTGAGCACTTGCAGATGGAGGATGACGTACTCGACCCAAGGACTCATGAAAATTTGGCGGGTATTATGGGTCGGGAAATGTGCGACCGTGTGATGTTGCATCCAGTAGGCGACACGAGTCATATGGTAAGTCATCGAGTCATAATTGTTAGGCGCTGCAACGAGAGCGACAACGAACGTCACCAGCAACGCAATAGCAATCATCCACAGGAAACAATTATGATCAATAGACGACAAAGAATTCTTGAGTTTGTAGAACGAATTCTTGAAACCGATCTTTTTAAAGATATAGACAAACAAGGAAAGATCTATCAACACCCAAGCAGGCAAATTACCGGTAAATGTTATCCACTCGATCGAAGACAACAATTCAGTCGTTGCCAACAGAACAGCCGAAAAGGCGAGAGAGCCAAAAATTATCGACTCACGCAAATCGTGCTTCTTGTAAAAAACCAGCACAAAAAAAATCAATGCAACAAATAAGATCCAGGCCATAATCTATTATTCATTCATATAAGAAGAAAGTCGTTGCACCCGATAAATCGTGAACAGGTCTCCATGATTTCAGGGAGCGGCATCACGACCCAGCAACACGTTCCAAACCATTCTGACCAGATCATAACGTCTGTGAATCAATCGATGCAGCAAAGCAAAAACCAGTGAAGGGTAAATTGTCAGCAAAGCTGTCGGGAAAAATTTCCGCGTAAAAATCAAGCGATTCCGAATGGAATAGTAATCGCAAACAGCGCTCTTGCGGGCTGGATTAGAGGCCGTACCGATACTCTTTCCGAGCTTGTGATAAACAAGACTATCCGGGAGCATAAACCAATTTAAAGAGCCCTTTACACCTTAGCGCCCAATCGACTTCTTCGAAGAACAAGAAGTAATCTTCACACATCAGGCCGACCTGCAAAAGAATTTCCCGGCTGACCAGCATCGACGCTCCAACCACATAGTTCATCCGCTTTTCAACAGATTGAGTTGAGACCTGGTCACTGACCCTGCCGAGCTGGCCGATGTGCCAGGGCAGGCCGATCCACTTGCAATACCACCCTCCTCCTCTTGCTTGAATGCGCTCAGGCTGATGATAAAAAGCTAAAGTGGACCCGCACATCCCTGCATCAGGGGCCTGGTCCATTCGCTCAACCATTTCTGCAAGTGCTCGAGAGTCAACCACGGTGTCATTATTAAGAAGCCAGACGTGAGCGAAGTCGTCGCGGGCCAAGGCGTATCTCAGGCCGACATTGTTCCCGCCTGCAAAACCAAGGTTGCCCCCGGTTCGGATGAGTATTAGACTTGGATCGTGAGACCTATCACCACCCTTTTCGGCCAGAGTTCTGTCATAAACAGTATATGAGATGGGCTTTTCTATCGGAGGATAGGTCAGGCCGACAAGCTTGGGATCGACACCCGTACTGGTGATACCGATTCGACCTTCAGCCCAGTCAACGATTTTGTCGATGGAGTCGTCCGAGGAATCATTGTCACAGACAATGACCTTGTATACGGGGTAATCGAGTCGAAAGACACTCTCCAGACACTCGATCGTATCCGCCCAGCCGTTCCAATTGACGAGCAGTACGTAAACACGTTTCATTGAGTGGCACTTACACCGACCATGACCGCCCAAAGGATACCGACCACCAACAGAGTCGGGTCTTTGAGGAGGGTCTCAGCGGGGTCTCCTTCCCCTCCCGATTTGATGTGCATCAGGTAACGCAACAAGCCGAAAACACAGAGCGGGACCGTGTAGACCATCAGAGGTCTGTTGATCGCATACATGGCATAGGTAATCAGGACCGCTGATCCGGAGAGATACATTGCACCCTCAAGAAAACCCACCGGATAAGCATCGAGAGTACTGCGATGGGCGCCTGCGGCATCATCCAGCATCCGTTGTTCACTATAGCGTTTGCCGACACTGAGAAACAGAGCCAGCAAAAAGACACTCAGGAACAGCCAGTCCGAAACATAGACCCCAAAGGCTTCGCCCCCACCGTAAAGACGCAAGACAAAACCGAACGAGATAACGAAGATATCAAATATCGGCAGATGCTTGAGAAGCATCGAATAGGCGCCCGAGACGGCGAGGTATATGACCACATATAACAGGAAGAGCGGCGACACGGAATAACCGAGCAACAGCGCGGCCGACAACAGTAACAAGAGCAGTGAGAATGCTGAACGAACAGAGACCTCTCCTGTTGCCAGAGGTCGTTGCTTTTTACGGGGATGCAAGGCGTCCCGGCCCCGATCCTGGATGTCGTTGAATATGTAAGAGGCACTGGATGCGCAGCAGAATGCCAAAAAAGGAACGACTCCTTTAGCCAGCACCCCTTCATGAAACAGAGACCCGCTAAGAAAAGGCGGAAAGAACACCATCAGGTTCTTGATCCACTGTTTCGGCCTAATCAGTTTGATCAATGCATATGGATTCATTTTGCCAGATCCCTGGCCAATTTCTCTGCCGGCTTTTTGTAAAGGGAGTCCTCCGGGAAAAGTTCGGCCGCCCTTGCAAAGGCCGTTTGTGCGGACTCCTTGTCACCAAGGACCAAATGAACTCGCCCGATCCGATAATAATTGAACCCCGTCGTTGAAATTGCGGTAATCCTCTCAAGCCACCCAAGGATATCTCTGTAGCCGTTTTGTTTCAAGGCCTCATTGTCAATATCATTGGAATATTGAGTAGTTATATCGACCAGTTTTTCCAGTATTCTGGTTTTCTGATTGTCAGGAGCAACTTTCAGCAGTTGTATGAGATGATCCCGTGCAGCAGGATAGTCCCCCTGCTGCCAATACTACACAGCCTTATTTATCGCGGCATTATCACCAGCGGGCATCTGATTAGCAGAGAGCAATTGGTTGGCTTCTTCGTGTCGATTGTGTGCTTTCAGGGCAAGAGCCAGTTCATTGACCGCCGGCGCAAAACCCGGCGACTTCTGCACGGTATCCTGGTAAAGCGTCAGGTTGTCCTGCCAGACGATGTTTCGATTGGCAGTCACCCATCCTGAAAAAATAATCAGGAGCGGGATAATCAACATCCCGAGTCGGCTCATAGTCCATCCTGCGCAATCCAATTGCACTGCCGGAGACCAATCCGACCATCAAAACACCGCAGGGGATATACATGTAGCGTTCTGCGAGCGGCGTCCAGGCCAGTCCGGTCAGGACGACAAACAGCGCTGAAACGGCAATAGAAGCAGAAACGATCACGAGCCAGCCAACCAATTTCCTTCTCCAGGCCAGCCACACAAGCAACAGCAGGAGGATTACCCCTGGCACAATATAGTAAGACTCTATGCGGTGGATCGCAAAATTCAGAGGCAGAGGCTGCAGCAACTTTGTAAAATAAAAACCGCTGGCTTTAAGCAGGGTATTTGCCAAATCAAATAATGTCGCTGCCTCAGGTTGTGCGGCAACTGCTGGCTGGGTGGCCGTTTCTACAACGTTGCTCACAACCTTGTTCGTAAACTCAACGCCCCGGTCCACCTGGAAAGCGTGCCAGCGCAAAGAGAAGTAACCTAGAATGGCGATACCGTAATAAACCGGAGTCATCCAACGACCACGCCACCTTCTGAGATGTGGTTCTGCATGGCACAGCAGCAGGAAACATGCCCCGGGGATCATGAACAGCGCCGTTTCCTTGCAAAGTGCTCCCAGGAAAAAGGCCAGCGCGCTTCCGACCAGCCAGAGGTTGCTCTGTTTTTCAAAGGCACGAATCAAGCAAATCAAGGAGAGGAAGACGAATACGCCTGCGAGAATATCGGTGCGCCCCATAATCCAGTTGACTGCTTCACTGTTGATGGGGTGCAGAGCAAACAAGGCCGCTGCGGTGAAAGGAATCCACCCTGCTTTTTGCTGGTCAAGTTTGCAAAAGCGCAGCGCCAACAGATACACGAGCAGAACATTGATTGAATGCAGGAGGACATTCACGAAATGCATGAAGGTCTCCTGCAGCCCTCCCACATATTTGTCCAGTTCAAAGCTCAGGGTCAGAAGTGGCCGGAAATAGTCGTAGGTCCCACCAGGAGAGAAATGTCGTGAAAGCTCAAAACCATGCTGATTCAACAACTGATTAACCAGAAGTTGATCATCCAGCGAATTGAAAGGAGCAAAGATCGTTGGATAATAAACACCCAGCGTGCAGAACATCAACAGAAGCAGCTGGAAAACCGGTCTGATAATCATCCTGTCTCACGATGTACGACATCCAGAAAAAACTGTTCCAGGTTGCGACGACGCGGCTCGACCAGCATGATTTCACCACCTGCATTAGTTATTCTGGATGTAAATTCACTCAGCTCAGAACGAGATATGAACACCTCCCGGATCTCCGCAGAACTGTTTATCACCTCAACATCTTCAAGAACCTTGTCCGGACAATTCCTGAGCTGCAGGGTATAACCCACGATCCCTTTGTCCAGGAGATCACTGACAACGTTCACGGCTTGTAGTTTACCGCCGACAATCACCGCAACCCGGTCACAGACAGCTTCCACATCAGCGGTCACATGGGTGCTGAAAAATACCGTCTTGCCACGCTTTTTCAGGTCAACCATGATGTCTTTGACCAGGGCGCGACCCAGCGGATCGAGCCCGCTCATCGGCTCGTCGAGGATATAAAGATCCGGGTCATGCAATAAAGTTTGCGCTAGCCCTAAACGTTGGACCATGCCTTTGCTGTACCCACGGATCGGACGTTCAGACGCATCAGTTAAATCGAGTAATTCGAGAACCCTTAAGCTCTCTTTTGCAATCGTGTTGTCATCCATACCAAAGGTACAGCCAACCAGTCTTCAAAAACTCTCTTGCGGTAAGGAAATCATATAAAGCGGGGTTTTCTGGGAGGTAACCGATCCGTTTTCTTGATTCAGAGTTATCGACCGGACAGCCGAATATTCTGGCTGTCCCGCCAGTCGCTTTTATTTGACCGACCAGGGTTTTAATGGAGGTGCTTTTACCCGCACCATTTGGACCAAGAAAACCGAACACTTCCCCTTCTTCGACCTGAAGAGTCAAACTGTCGAGCGCCAGGATTTTACGCCCGCGCTTGGTTCGGAATACTTTGCTTAATTCCTGTATGTCAATTGGCTTTGGATTCATAAAAATGCTCACATATCCGGTGCAGCGAGTTTGCTCGTTGTCCTGGTTCGTCCAGCTTCATCGAAATAAAATTCGCCCCCGTAAGGATCTACCGGAGCCTCGTCAAGGTATCCTTTTGCAACCAGAACCGCAATCGTTTCAGGCATGACGCCGAACTCTGCCTTGAACTTCTCTACCGCAGATTCAATCCGTTTGATGGCAACGAGAGCATCACGCCTTATCGTATAGGTCAACTTCACAGTTTTATCTTTGGCCTGATCAATCATGGTATTCAGAAAAAGCAGTCCCAGGTCGGTATTTTCCGATTCATAAAAATAGCGTGCAGCCAGCCTGGTAAAGAGCGGGTTACCTGAACGTTCCGCAGCCATTTTCATATAAGGAGCCGCAGACTGATAATCCTTAAGAAAGTAGGCATAGTTGAAACCGATGTAAAATGGCAACCAGGGGTCCCAGGTACGGCTCTCGGTTCCCCGCTTCAACAGTGCGTTGACTTCCTCGACGCGCCCAAGCTCCCAGGTGAATGCAGCCTGGGCAAAATAATAATTGTCTTGATTATAAGGATCAAGGATCGAAGCTGCTTGCAGGGTCTGGTACATATTCAGGTACTCTGGTCGAACGATAATGTTCTCCTGAAAGTTCTCGATGAGAGTGCCATAATAGAAAAGGACATTCAGCAGCATGGCTTCTGCCACGACAAGATTATGATCTGCTGCAGAAATTTTCAGAATCTGGGGATGCGGTGTGTAACCCAATTTCACAGCAACGGGCCGCTGCTGCATGTATAGGGAAAAGGGCTGCAGGAGAAAGAGGTAACCTGAAACAAAAAGTATGAACAGGAGCCTGAGCTGCATCAGGGCAACTCCCTCCGGTTAAAAGCCCAAATAGCCAGTCCAAGCAAAATACTGGTATAAGTAAGGAAATACACTGCGGGGAACAGCAGAGCTTCGGCAGTGACCGGCAACACATACACTGCATGAACCTTGAAATTGAATGCCGAGAAATTCGGCAGGAGATAATAAACTCCCTTGATCAATGCAACCGAGACTTCGCTGAGGTCTTTACCGAACTGGCCGGTGACGTACTCAAAAACCTCCTGCGAGGCGCTACCAGCAAGATAGATGGCCAATGAACCGAAAAAAGGCAGAAAGAACGATGTACTGACTGCGGAGAGCAAGATGGCCACACCCGTCAGCAGGTAACACTTAACAACATCGGCCGCGATCGCAAGGGCTATCGTGCCCCAGGCGATCGGCAGGTCGGAAGGGTACTCCAACGTCGAGATCTTCACCACCACCGCCGTAATGACAAGCAGAATAATACCACAAAGAGCAATAAAAATGGCGATGGAACAGTACTTGGCCAGCAGGTAAGTCACCCTGCTGATCGGCAAGGTCAGCACGGATGACGTATAACGTCGCTCAACGTCGCGCCAGATCGACGACGTCGCCAGCAGCAGCGTCACAACCAGCAGCATCAGTGAGTTCGTCGACAGAGACAGTGTGACGGAAACTTCCTGCATCTGCCTCATGGAGAACGAACTGAAGGCCGGGACCAGGAACAACATGACCAGGGCGACGCCGGCGACGCCATGCAGAATACGGTCGCGCAAGATCATGCGCAGGTTACTAGCAATCAAGGCAAAGAGAGATCGATACATAATATTTCCGAGTCGCAATAGTGAATCAATTCAAAAGAATAGGGGTCATTACTTATAACGTTTGTATCCTGCCCATCCCGGCAATATTTGTCAATATTCAGCCCCCGACAAATAAGCGAAAACAAGTGAATCATCACATAAAAGCGTTTAGAAACAAAACAGCCGGCGAAGACTTCTCTTCGCCGGCTGCAAGTTTTACATCTAAGTTGGTCTTACAGGGAAGACCATGGTGAGGGGAACGCCGTTGCAGAGACCGATGTCGAAGGCACAGCAGCAGAAAAAGCGGCATTGATATCACCAGCCGGGCTCTGAACAAAGATGGACGTGGAATCAAATGCGGAGCCGTAGTACTTGGAACCGCTCTTATGCGTCGTGATCATCGAATAACCGCTGCCATTGGCATCATCATAAGTGACACCGATACGGACACCCGTGGAACACTTGCCAATGACCCCACTTGCAGGAGAAACTGCACTTAAAGTTGCGCCATCCTGATCAGTAGTTGCAGTAAGCGTTGTAGCCATAGCAGAACCGGCAATCACGAAGCTAACCAACACGGTCAGAAGAATTATCTTTTTCATTATTATTATCCTTTCACTATTTTAAGAGTTAATTAAAATGACATATCGTCTGGATACTGCTGGTTGTCTGACATGGAAGGCTTCCATGCCGGTCTTCATGTTCTTCAGATCGCTCTGGGCGGCACTGTTATAGGCCTTCTGACGATAGGAAGAGAACTGAGGGATAGCGATAGCAGCGAGGATGCCGATGATCGCAACAACGATCAGCAGCTCGATCAGGGTGAAACCCTTTTGGTTCTTACGGAACTTCTTGAGCATAGTCTTTCTCCTTTCGAATGTGGACGTTTTGTCCTATGTCGTTTCAGATGAAATTTCCGAATACGGTATCACATAGTAGCAAACGCTATGCCAACTGCTAAAAAAAAGCTAAACCCCCATAAAAAGGGGCTTAGCTTGCTTTTCACCATTAAAGCGACATCTTGTAACATCACGATAAAGACAGAGTGTGACAATCCGGGTGACAAAATTGGTCAGAGGATGTCACTCTTCTGCGTCGTCATCGCCCAGGTCGTACTTGGCGAGACGATAGCGGATCGAGCGGAAGGTGATCCCCAGCAGGCCCGCAGCGCTCTTGCGCACGCCATCGGTCCTGACCAGCGCCTTGATCAGGATCTCCTTCTCTATCTCGCCAAGGTAGGCATCCAGGTCCATCCCCGATTCGGGGATGTCGGTCAGGGGCGTCACCGAACCGGACATACCCGTCACCAGGTTCGGCGGCAGACAGTCGAGGGTGATCTCGTTGTCATGCCCCAGTACTGTGGCTCTTTCAATAACATTTTCCAGTTCGCGTACATTGCCGGGCCAACTGTAGTCGATCAGGCGCCGCATGGCATCCTCGGCGACCTTGACCCCTTTCTGCCCGGTAAACCGTTCCCAGAAGAAATCCACCATGACCGGGATGTCTTCCCGGCGCTGTCGCAGCGGCGGCAGGTCAATCCGGATTACGTTGAACCGGTAATAGAGATCTTCACGGAAGCTCCCGGCAGCGACGGCTTCTTCGAGATGCCGGTTGGTCGCGGCCAGAACCCGCACATCGGTCTTGATGTCCTTGGTGCCGCCGACCCTGCGGAATTCGTTCTCCTGCAGCACGCGCAACAGCTTGACCTGCATCATGGCCGGCAGCTCGCCGATCTCGTCGAGGAAGATGGTCCCGCCCGCGGCGGTTTCAAACAGGCCCGGCTTCTGCCTGATCGCCCCGGTAAAAGAGCCCTTCTCGTGGCCGAACAGTTCGCTCTCGAGAAGGTTCTCCGGAATCGCGCCGCAGTTGATCGGCACGAATGGCCCGTCGCGCCGGTCGCTGTTATAGTGGATGGCCCGGGCAACCAGCTCTTTACCGGTGCCCGACTCTCCCGTGACCAGGATCTTGACCGGACTGGACGCGACCTTGCGGATCATGCTGAAAACGTCCTGCATCACCTTCGACTTGCCGATCAGGCCATCGAAGGAAAAACGCTGTCCCAGAGCTTCCTTGAGGGCCAGGTTCTCCCTGCGGAGGTCGCGTCTCTCCAGGGCATTTTTGACGATCAGCCTGATCTCTTCGTTCTTGAACGGCTTGGTTATATAATCGTAAGCGCCCTGCTTCATTGCCTCGACGGCTTCATCGGTCGAGGAGAAGGCGGTCACCATCAACACCACGGTTTCCGGTGTGCGGTCCTTGATGTGGGTCAGCAGCTCCAGACCGGTCATGCGCGGCATCTTGATATCCGAAATGACCAGGTCATAATTATGGTCTCGCAGATGCACAACCGCCTGAGCCCCGTCAACCGCCGTATCAACCTGGTAGCCCTCCCGGTGCAGCATAATGCTCAGGAAGTCACGCATGCTCTCTTCGTCATCGACGATCAGGACCCGGTATTTGTTTGCTTCATCGTTCATTACAGGACAAGCTCCTTGGATATTTTGGACT
The DNA here is from genome assembly GCA_963723355.1 of uncultured delta proteobacterium. GTDB lineage: Bacteria > Desulfobacterota > Desulfuromonadia > Desulfuromonadales > BM103 > JAFDBW01. The sequence goes on along the minus strand of CAVRQQ010000022.1, from coordinate 105,911 downwards.
TGGTCATCACTTTAACAGAAGTCAGTACAACATTTAACAGAACTCTGCCATAGGTCTTATATAGTTCCGTTACTTTTTCACGCTTTAGGGCCACCGCATCACGTTCCACTTGATCGGGCGCTACTCAGGCAGATCGTAAAGCGGGCTCCACCGAGATTTCCCGGCTCAACAAAAATCTGCCCGCCGTGGGCCTCAATATTTGCGTAGACATTGGCCAAACCGAGACCGGTGCCCTTTCCCTTGGTCGTGAAGAAAGGCTCAAACAGCTTGTCCCGGTCTTCTTCGGCAATTCCGGGGCCACTGTCTTCGATAATTATTTCACTTTTCTCCTCAACGATCTCAACCCTGATTCTGCCTGATGGCTGAACAGCCTCGCCAGCATTAATCAGCAGATTCCACAGGACCTGATACATTTTCTGCGGATCCACCTGCATCCGGGCCGGACCGCGATAGGCTTTTTCGACCGTCACATCGTTAAACTGCCCACTGGCGCTCAAGAGGGCGACCAGCTCGTCAAGCAGTGCCGCCAAGTCGACAGATTCCAACTGCAAAGGCGCGGGACGGGCAAAATTCAGAAAATCACTTAGCAGGGCGCTCAATCGGTCAGCCTCCTTGATGACAATCTCCATCAGGTGACGGTCCTCATCGCGCACCTTCTCATCTTCCAGCAGCAGTTGCACCGAACCGCTGATTGACGCCAGGGGGTTGCGGATCTCGTGAGCGAGGCCTGAGGCCAGGCGCCCGACTGCCGCCAGGCGGTCTGCACGCTTCAACTGATCTTCGAGCGTTTTGATGCCTGTCAGGTCCTGGAAAGCGATCAGCAGGCCGAGGCTCTCACTATGTCGATCCACCACCCGAGTGGCCGAATACCCGAGCGTGAGGGCTTCGGTTTCGCTCTTGCGATAAAACATCTCACCCCGGTTAACACCGTCGAGGGATTTCGGATCGACCCCGTCGAACTCGGGGAAAATCGCTTCGAGTGGACGGTTATAAACCTCCTGTAGCCGGTAGCCGGTGATCTTGCTGGCCGCGTTATTGAACGAACGGATGCGTCCAGAGGTATTGACAACCATCAGGCCGCTATTGATGTTGCTCAGAATCGCCTGGTTGAGGCGTTCCAGTTCGCCGTAATCGATCTCACGCCTGGCCCGTGCTTCTTCGCTTTTCTTTAAGCGCTCCGCCAGTGCCCCGCTTAACAGTGCGGTGAGAAAAAACGCCCCGACATGCAGGAATACTGCATAGAACACATCGTAGTGATTCAGACTGACCGGTAGCGGCTGCCCCCTGAACTCGGGCAAGTAGCCGTAGTACTGCAGATCAAGGAGACTGCCGTAAAGGATTGAAGATGCAGACGCAACGATCAGGACTTGTGGCCGGGGGAAAAAGACACTGGACGCAATGATGATCAGGATAAAGAAAAATGAGTAGAGGCTGACGACCCCGCCGGTCATGTAAATGACCAGGATGATAAAAAGCAGGTCCCAGCAGAGCTGCGCATTAATGAAATGGCGATATCGTTTCAGTCTGGGCAGAAGATAGAGGGAAACAGAGGATTGCAGGATGGTTATCAGGGTCAGGCACCCTAAATACCAGGCAATAGGCGAACTCGCCCACTCTTGCTGTTGAAGGTGATAAACTATAGTACCGCCTAGAAACAGGCAGACAACGACCAGGCGAATCACCAGATACCAGGACAACAAGGTCCTGGGATTCGAGTGGGAGATATTTTTTTCAGGGCTTAGGCCCATGAATTAACCCTGAAGGGAATGCTGTCAGTGGGAAAATCCAAGTTCAACGAAACGACAGACGCCTCGATCCCCGGAGACGTAAATGAGGAGGATATGAACCGCGCGTGAGCAAGCGTACCGCTCTGATATCGCGAAGTTCTACTATCCGCCAACGGCACCGGCCAGCTGGAAAATCGGCAGGTACATCGCAATGACCAGACCACCGACCGTGGTCCCAAGGAAAAGCATCAGCAACGGTTCCATCATGGCCGTCAGGTTGCCGACCGCATCATCAACTTCATCATCATAAAAATCGGCGATCTTGTTAAGCATGGTGTCGATTGAACCGGACTGCTCACCAACGGCAATCATCTGGCAGACCATCGGCGGGAAGACCCCTGATTTCTCGAGAGGCTCAGCGATAGTCTTACCTTCACTGATGCTCTGAGCGACTTTGTAGATAGCATTTTCGACGACCTTGTTGCCCGCGGTTTTGGCAACAATGTCCAGACCGTCCAGGATGGGCACACCACTGGAGACCATGGTCCCAAGAGTTCGCGTGAACTTGGCAACGGCGACCTTGCGAATCAGGACTCCCATGACCGGCAGTCTAAGAAACATCGTATCCATGTAAAGACGCCCTTTAGGGGTCCTGTATATGCGCTTGAGAATCCATACCGTGGCGAAACACCCGGCGATGATAACCAGGATATAGCTCTGGATGAATTCACTGAGGGCAATCACCACCAGGGTTGGCAGCGGCAGGGTTTGACCAAAATCTGCAAACATCGACTGGAACTGGGGGATAACAAAAACCAGGATAACGGCGATAACCAAAACAGCGATACCGACGATCGTTGCCGGATAGGTCATGGCGCTCTTGACCTTCTTTTTGAGCTTCATCGCTTTTTCGATGTAGGCCGCCAAACGGTTCAGGATCGTGTCGAGGATACCACCAATTTCACCGGCGGCGACCAGGTTGACATAGAGCTCATCGAAGGCCTTGGGATGTTTTTTCAAGGCGTCGGCAAAGGTCGAACCGGACTCGACATCCTCCTTGACCTGGGTCAGGTTTTTCTTGAAGGTCTTGTTGTCCTGCTGCTTACTCAGGATGTCGAGACATTGCACCAGCGGCAGACCGGCATCGATCATGGTTGCAAACTGACGGGTAAAAACAACCAGGTCCTTGGTGGTGACTTTCGGCTCAAAACCGGGGATTTTGAGCTCCATATCAAGGCCTTTACCAGCTTCCTTGATCTTGCCGGGGACAATCCCCTGACTGCGAAGCTGCGCCTTGACGGCATCTTCGCCGGGGGCTTCCATCACCCCCTTCATAACCTGTCCGGATTTTGTTGTGCCTTGCCAATTAAATTGAGCCATGATCACCCTCATATAACAACGTGGCGCGTGACGCGTGGCGCGCGGCGCGATATTTTACCCGGAACGGACTATTCCGCGATCTCCAGTTCCAGCCCCCAAAGCCTACGAGGGCCTCCTTGCTCCACCACCGCCAGTGGCAACGCCCCTTTTGAGAACGGCATTCGGATTGGCAATCATTTCCTTCAACTCATCAATATCCGGGGAACGGGACATCGCATCGTCCATCGAAATCTTCTTCGCATGGTAGAGGGAGAAGAGGCACTGGTTCATCGTCTGCATGCCGTACTTTTCCTGGCCCATCTGCATCTGCGAATAGAGTTGGTGAATCTTGTCGTCGCGGATCAGTGCACGAATAGCCGTGTTTGGCACCATGACCTCAAGGGCAAGAACCCGGCCCTTGCCATCGAGGCGCGGCATGAGCGTCTGCGACAGGACGCCCTCGAGGACGAACGACAGCTGGGTTCGGACCTGCTGCTGCTGATGAGTCGGAAAGACGTCGACGATACGGTTGACCGTCTGCACCGCACCATTGGTATGCAGCGTGGCAAAACAGAGGTGACCGGTTTCTGCGATCGTCAGGGCCGCCTCGATCGTCTCCAGGTCACGCAATTCGCCGAGCAGGACGATGTCCGGATCCTGGCGCAGGATGTATTTCAGGGCATTCTTGAATGAGTGGGTATCGGAACCCACTTCACGCTGGTTCACCACGCATTGTTTATGCGGATGCAGGTATTCTATCGGATCCTCGATGGTGATAATGTGATCGTGGCGCTCGGCATTGATCGAATCAATGATTGATGCAAGAGTGGTTGATTTTCCCGATCCCGTTGGCCCTGTAACAAGCACCAGGCCATTGGATTTGCTGGCAATCGACCTGATGACCGGCGGCAGACCCAGCTCCTCGTAGGAAAGGAACTGGTAGGGGATCAGTCGGAAAACTCCGGCAAGCGCACCGCGCTGCATGAAAACATTACCCCGGAAACGTGCCAGGCCCTTGACCCCGAAAGAGAAGTCGAGCTCGTTGATTTCCTCGAATTTACGTTTCTGCTGTTCGGTCAGGATGCTGTAACAGATATGCTTGGTGTCGGCCGGCAGCAGAGAGCGCGTCTTCATCGGCGTCATCTTGCCATTGACGCGGATCTGCGGTGGCGTACCGGTGGTGATGTGGAGGTCGGATGCACCGTTATCTACCATCGTCTTGAGCATTTGCTGGATCGAAAATTCTGACATATGTCCTCTTTAACTTCTGGGTCTGGAAGCTATGGGATTGGGGGCTGGAAGGCGGAAAAGTTTTTGCCAACCCCTAGCCCCAAGCCTCCATTCACCGCTTTTAGTCGTCGGCGATGGTACAGCGCAACACCTCTTCGAATGAGGTGACTTTTTCAACCATTTTGGTCAGTGCAGACTGGCGCATTGTTTTGACCCCGAGACGCATCGATTCACGCTTCAATTCAGCCGTGTTGGCACCGGCCAGGATCAGTTCGCGGATTTCCTCGAACATCGGCATGACCTGGTAGTAGCCGACGCGACCCTTGTAACCGGTGTCGTTGCAGTTCGAGCACCCTTCACCTTTGTAACAGACCGTCTCATCGGCCTGGTCTTCAGGGATTCCGGCCTGGATGAGTGTCTCTTTGGGGATATCTTCCGGCACCATGCACTCCTGGCAGATACGACGACCAAGACGCTGGCCGGTAATCAGGTTGACCGCCGAGGCAACCAGGAACGGCTCAATCCCCATGTTCAGCAGGCGGTTGATGGTACTCGGAGCATCATTGGTATGCAGGGTCGAGAGGACCAGGTGGCCGGTCAGGGCCGCTTTGACTCCTATCTCGGCCGTTTCGAAATCACGGATCTCACCGATCATGATGATATCCGGGTCCTGCCGCAGGAAAGCGCGCAGCGCCGAGGCAAAGTTGAGACCGATTTCCTCGTGCATCTGCACCTGGTTGATCCCGGCGAAGTTGAATTCCACCGGGTCTTCGGCAGTCGAAATGTTTTCTGTCGGCGTATTCAGCTCGCCCAATGCAGAGTAGAGGGAAACCGTCTTGCCGGAACCGGTCGGCCCGGTGACCAGGACCATGCCGAAGGGCTTGTGGATCTGCTCCTTGAACCATTTCAGAGACTGCTCCTCGTAGCCGAGCTTGGTCATATCAAGTTGAAGGTTGGATTTGTCAAGCAGCCGCAGGCAGATCTTCTCACCGAACAGGGTCGGCAGGCAATTGACGCGGTAGTCCATGTCCTTGCCGCCGGGCAGCTTGATCTTGATACGACCGTCCTGGGGCAGGCGCCGTTCGGAAATGTCCATCTCCGACATAATCTTGACACGTGACGTCAGGGCGTTCTTCAGCTTCATCGGCGGCTTCATCACCTCGTGGAGCACACCGTCAATGCGATATCGGACCCGGAAAGATTTTTCGTAGGGTTCGATGTGTATATCGGAGGCCTTCTTCTTGATGGCGTCCGTCAGAATCAGGTTGACCAGTTTGACAACCGGTGCGTCTTCACTGGCTTTCGCCAGTTCACCGGAATCAATTTCGTCGTCTTCGTCAATCACCTCGAGGTCAATATCATCGAGGTCACCCATGACATCGTCGAAAGATGCACTTTGATCGTAATACTTGTCGATCGCCGTCCTGATGCTGCCTTCCGAAGTGACGACGACTTCGACATTGTAGCCAGTCATGAACTTGATATCGTCAATGGCGAAAATATTGGACGGATCCGCCATGGCGACGATCAAGGTGGAGCCCGCACGATTGACCGGAATCAGTTGGTATTTCTGCACGACTTCGGCAGGGATCAGCTTGATGACATTTTCATCAATTTCAAATTCGTTGAGATTGATCGAGGGCACGCCATACTGGCGCGACAGGAAGGCGGCAAGGTCCTCTTCTTTCAGGAAGCCCAGCTTCGTCAGGCTGGCGCCCAGACGACCACCGGAGGCTTTCTGTTCTTCGAGAGCCTTGGCCAGTTGTTTCTCGTCAATTAATTTATTTCGAACCAGTAGTTCGCCGAGCCGGTTGACTGCCATAAAAAATTATCATCTCCCCCAAGATAAATACAATTTTCGCATTCTAGCCAATGCGCAAGAGGACTGTCAAGCGAGATGCCATGTAACCATTTGTAATCAAAGTTTAAATTTTAGCTTTTCAGGTCAAGCGCACCGGCGCATGATATGCGTCTGCGGAGCCATGTCGAACCAGAGCTGAAACGCAATCTCGCCCTGACCGGCCAGCATGCCCAGGCCGTCGGCAGTGGCGAATCCAGCCTGAAGAGCTTCCCGTACCAGCGGCGTCGGTTCCGCAGCGTAGACCATATCATAGACTGACCCGCCGGGGCTGACGCACCCGGTTGCCGGAAAATCAAAAGCCTCACCCTTTAGACCGACGGCAGTTGTATTCACCAGCAGGTCAACCGGCTCCGGACAGCAACCGGACAAAGATGCCGACAGAGAAAATGAAGCAAGAGTCGTGCCTTTAAAATGTTCGGAAAGCTCGTCGATTAATGCTTCTGCACGTTCCCGGGTCCGGTTGGCAATGCCGATCCAGGCCGCACCGGACTGACAGAGTGCAACCAGGGCGGCACGGCAGGCGCCACCGGCCCCCAGGAGCATGATCCTTCGACCCGAGACTTCAATGCCAAGCTCCTGTTTAAGTGCTTTCAGCAGGCCCTGGCCATCCGTATTGTAACCTTTGAGCCGCCCGTTGTTGTTGACGATGGTATTGATCGCACCGGTCAGTTGGGCATGCTCATCGAGTTCGTCGACCAGGTCGCAGGCGGCTTCCTTATGTGGAATCGTTAAATTGACTCCGCGAATCCCCATGGCGCGGATACCGCGGACTGCGTCACATAACTGTTCCCTGGTGACACGAAACGGCACGTAGACAGCATCCAGATTAGCGGCCTGGATCGCTGCGTTCTGCATTCTCGGCGACAACGAATGTTGAATCGGGTCGCCGAGGATGCCAAGCACGAGAGTCTTGCCTGTCAATTGCATGTCATTTGTCTCCGCATTGATCAGCCGGGTAACCGCAATCAAGATATTCCCGATACTCGACCACATGAGCCGCAGAGAGCAGCTCCCTGGCAAGGGCAATATCGTTCAACACAGCAGACTGCAGAGCTTCTACCGTGGGGAAGCGTTGTTCGTCACGCAGGCGATCAACAAAATAGATCCGCAGGCGTTCGCCATAAAGATCGCCTTCGAAATCGATCAGGTGGATTTCAAGGGTCGGCGGACAGTTGTCAAAGGTCGGTCGGCGACCAATGTTGATGACTGCATCAAAATACTTTTCATGCCACTTCACCTTGACCGCGTAGACGCCGTCACGCGGCAGAATCTCTTTTTCGGTCTCCAGGTTGGCGGTTGGAAAACCGAGTTTGCGCCCCCTGCCCTCACCATGCACAACCTCGCCGTCGAGGGTAAAATTGCGCCCGAGGACCTTGACCGCTTCTGCAACCCGGCCTTCACGAAGAGCATTTCGAATCATCGTTGAACTGTGGGCCTGTTGCTCGGCACGAATCGGCTCGAGCACTTCAAGGGTAAAACCGTGGATCTTCGCCTGACCGGCCAGGAAAGCCGTATCGCCCTGGCGATCCCGTCCGAATGCGTAATCGTAACCGACGATCAGGTGACTGACACCGAGTTTGCCGACCAGGATATCCCGGACAAAAGCCTCGGCCGGCATCTCCGCCAGCTGGCGATCGAAATTCAGCACCACGAGCATATCGATGCACGATGCGCCGAGCAGGCGCACCTTCTCTTCCGGAGTATTCAGCCGCAATGGTGCTTTTTCCGGGGCCAGGAAGCGCAGCGGGTGCGGTTCAAAGGTTACCACGGCTGACGTCCCGTCCAGTTCGCGCGCCTTGTCAACGACTCTCCGGAAAATCTCACGGTGCCCGAGGTGAACGCCATCGAAGTTGCCTATCGTCAGGACGGTCCGAACCGGTGGCTTATCTAGTTTACTCAGATCTTTTATAACCTGCATAGACAATCTATCTGGTTTTGCGCCGTCGCGGCTTCGGCTTGCCGCGTCTTGAGTCTTGTTTAGCGGGCCCCGGCTTCTGCTCATCAACCAGGCGGAAATCGATCTCACGACGATCAAGATCGACCTTGTGCACAGTAACCTGTAAAGGTGTGCCAATCGTGAACTCGCGACGCCGGTTCATGCCGATCAGTCGATGTCGATCCTCTTCATACTGGTAAAAGTCATCCTCCAGGCTGGAGACATGCACCAGCCCTTCGACGAATATCTCCCGCAGTTCGACAAACAAGCCGAACGCATGCACCGAGGTTACCATGCCATGATATTTTTCGCCCACCTTATCTGCAACATATTGACATTTTTTCAGGTTGACAATGTCACGTTCTGCCTCCATGGCCCGGCGTTCCGCACTCGATGACCGGCTGGCGATCTCATCCAGGGAAACGGCATCATCAGCCTTGTCTTTGCCATGGCCGGAAAGCTGCCCTTTCAGGATACGATGTACGGTCAGGTCCGGGTAACGGCGGATCGGCGAGGTAAAGTGACAGTAGTTGTCCGCAGCCAGTCCGAAATGGCCAAGGTTGCTGGTCGAATAGTATGCCTGCGGCAGGCTGCGCAACAGGACATGATTGATGACATACTCCTCTGGCTGCCCGGCAACCCGCTCCAGCAATCCCTGTAACAGCTTCGGCGTCACCCCTTCCGTGGGGATCGAGATCCCCTGGTTGAAATGTGCAATAAATTCCTGGAAAACTGCCATCTTGCCTTCACCCGGCGCTTCATGGACCCGGAAGACCATCGGTTTACGCTGCTGCACCAACCAGGAAGCGACTGCCTCGTTGGCGGCCAGCATGAATTCCTCGATCAGACGATGCGCCAGATTGCGCTCCGCGCGGACGATATTCTCAGGCCGTCCCTGCAAATCGAGCTGGATCTGTGCTTCCGGCAAGTCAAAGTCCAGGCTGCCTCGCTGATGACGCAATGCGATACGGAGTTCGGCAAGCTCTCGCATGACCTCAAGGTCTCCGACCAGAGCCTGTAATTCTTCACGAACCGCGGGGTCGGATTCAACCAGGACTGCGGCAACCTCGGTATAGGTCAGACGCGCCCGGCTGTGAATCACTGCCTCGCAGAACCTGGTCCCGATCCTCCGTCCCCCGGCATCGAAGTCAAGTTCGGCCGCCATCACCAACCGGTCAACGCGCGGGTTGAGGGAGCAGATGCCGTTGCTCAGGGCCTCCGGGAGCATCGGCAGACAGGAGCCCGGGAAATAGACGCTGGTCCCGCGCGCCAGGGCCTCTTTGTCAATCACACTGCCGGAGGCGACATAATGGGCCACATCGGCAATCGCCACCGTCAGTCGATACCCCTCCGCCAGTCTTTGGATGGCTACGGCGTCGTCGAAATCCTTGGCCGTCTCGCCATCAATCGTCACAAAGGTGAGGGCACGCAGATCCTCGCGCCCGGCCAGGTCGCTCTCCCTGACCTGCGAATCCATCATGTCGGCCTCGGCCAGAACGGCGGCGGGAAATTCGTAGGGTAGATTGAATTGAATGGCTGCGATCCTGATTTCGACATCCGGATCAGTGGCGTTGCCGAGCACCTCCCTGATCCGCCCGACAGCTCCGCGGGTTCGCCCCGGATAACTCTCTATCTCGGCCAGGACCATCTGGTCGTGCCTGACCTCAATTTCACCCCCGGGAGGCACCAGAAGAGCGTCCTGAATCCTCGGGTCTACGGGGAGCACAAAACCGACGCCGTGTTCCAACCGGTAGCGTCCGACGACCAGCCGGTGCGCTCTCTGCTCAACCCTGATCACGCGACCTTCCGGTCGTCCGGAACGGATTGAGTGTTCCAGTCTTGCGACGACCAGATCACCGTGCATCGCCGGGCGGATATGCCGTGCCGGGATAAACAGATCGTCACGCCCCCCATCGGCGGGCGAGACGAAACCGTACCCGTCACGATGCACGCTGAGTCGGCCGACAACCAGGTTGACCTTTTTCGGCAAGGCGAAGCGGCCCCCTTTCAGCTGTACGAGGGAGCCCTCTTTCACCAGATCTTTCAAAACTTTCCCGAGGGCCTTGCGTTCGCCGGCACGCAGGTCCAGAGTGTCCTGGATCTCCCTGAGGCTCAAGGGACGGCTGGCGTGCTGTTGCAGCAACTCCAGAATGTCGCTGAGGTCAAAATTGCCCATATCGCCTGCTTAAAGTGCTCAGGAGCTTGACAGTCTCGTAAAATAAAAACGCCTCCGCTAGCGGAGGCGTTGAAGAACTATTTGGTTGCCTGTGTTTCCGGATCCTGTGGCGCATTGCCGCGCGCCCAGAGATGCTGACCGAACTTGCGATAGCCGCGCACATTGTAGAGCCGCATATCATGTTCAGGGTCTGTTTCAATGATGACGCCGTTGAGGAGCGGCTTGAGGTGCTTTGCCAGAACCGAGCCCCCTCCACCGGTGATGATCATGGCATCAATGTCCCAATCATCGACCCAGAGCCGGTCGACTTCATTGGCGATCGAAGTCGCCAGTTGACTGAAGATCTGCTCGGTCAGGGCTTTCAGATCGTATTCCTTGCCCCGGATCTTGATCGTACCGTTGTCGATCGCTTCGTAAAGCCGATAGAGCTCGATGTTGACGCCACTGTTTTCACGAAGCTTGGTGGCGATCACGTTGAACGCCCTGGCGATGCCGGAGTCGGTCGTACGGCTGCCCCGCTCAGAATAACGCATCTTGTCGGAGATCGTGTAATCGGAGGTGCGAAAGCCGACATCGATGATGCCGATCTTGTCCTTAACGAGACGCTTGTCGGCCATCTCGCCGAGGTCGTTAAGCATCAGGTTGAAGAGAGAACCGAAAGGCTGGGGGACAACCCTGACCTTGTTGACGCTGATTGACTTCTCTTCCTGCTTGCCGGAGGCATCGATCAGGGTCACCTTGTGTTCACCGATCAGCAGCTTGGCCAGCTCGTCCTTGAACTCGCGATAATAGCCGATCGGCAGCCCGGTCACCAGGTTGATCGGCACAAACCCTTTGACCAGTTGTGCGGCGGCGGCCAGGGCGAAGACCTTGGCAAACTTGGCAATAAACTGTGCCTGGTCAAGGGTGAAGAAACGTACATTACTCTGGCGTTCGGCCAGTTCACCAACGAAATAGGACTTGCCGTCAATCTCGACCTGCAGGTGGTTCTCATCAACGTCACCCGCAGCAATCATTTCTTCTCTGAACTGGATGTCGGTCGCCTCGCCGAGGACGGACTTGAAAACCAGGTCCCGTTTACCGTCAGTCGCCTTAGTAAACCCAAAACCGATATCGATTCCCAGAATTTCCACTCATTCCTCCTTGATTTCTGACGCAGCGTCTCGCAGATGGGGCAGCGCCCCAGAACGTATCGTGAGAAGTTTATTAACTATAGGGAATCACATGTTGTGTTGCAAGGGATAATGCCGTTTCAGACTAAACCTTGCGGACAAAAATCTCTCTTGCCAGCTCATCATCGACAGCAAACTCGGAATGGCCGACTTTGAAGATATATGACGGGAAGGTCCGGGTCACCTCAAGGTCGCTCCCGGGCAGGACTCCCATGCTCATAAGTTTCTGCATTTTGCCGGCATCGGTTGCCGAGAGGTAGGCGATTTCTCCGCGTTCTCCGGCTTTCAGCTCAGTCAGTGCCACCACCCCGACGTCACCTTCCTGGCGGGCCTGCTCGCAGCAGGTTCCGGGAGGAATCGGTTTACCGTGCGGGCAGGTGGTTGGGTGGTTCAGCAGGGTACATATCTTGGTATCGACCCCATGATGCAGCAGATGCTCAAATTCACAGGCGCGTTCATCGCCGCTCACTCCCTTGATATCAAGGATATCCATCATCAGTCGCTCAGCCAGACGATGTCGACGCACCGTCATACGTGCCTCGGTACGGCCTTCCTTGCGCAGGTGAACACGCTCACCACGGACCTCGACATAAGCCAAGCCGACCAGCTCAGCCAGAGCTTCGTCGTCCTGATCAATCTGCAGGATCTCAAAATGGGCTGCATTTTCACCCTTCTCCTCAGTGGCAATCCACAGGGACTCGAGGATTTCTTCCGCCTTCGGCGAAACATTCATTCTGTGCGTCCTTTCTTATGCAAAGTTTTATCATGCTTTATGAATTTTTCGAGCAGTTCGGGTACGGCCGGGTTCTCCTGTCCGCAATAGGGGCAATGAATTTTCCGACAACCTCCCAGGCAGGCACCGCAACCCTTTTCCCGAAGCATGTCCAGGGTCAGTTGATTGTCACAATAGGTACACTTCACGACAATATCCCTGTCATCAACAGTCCCTTGTTGAGTGACCAGCCGACGCCGAAGGCAAGGCTGGTGACGATAAAGAAAATCATCAACGAGGTCTTCCAGCCGCGCTCCTTCTGCATGACCAGGAATTGCGCAACACAGGGCACGAACAGGGTCAGGGTCACGGCAGCAACGGTCAGCTGGACCGGATCGAGCAAACCGTCTGTCTGCAGGTCATACAGCCCTGCGGCACCGAAATCACGCCGAAAGAATCCGAGGATAAATGCCGCGGAAGCCTCCATCGGCAAACCGAGCATGCGCATGACCGGGTTCAATGCATCAACCAGCCATGCCATGGCACCGGTCAGTTTGCCCGCCCAGAGCAGGACTGATGCGATCATGAAGAGCGGGAAGATCTCCATGAAATACCACTGCATGCGGGTCAGGGTCTTGACCAGAACATTCTGCATCTGTGGCAGACGCATTGGCGGGATTTCCATGTAGAACATCGGCCGCTCGCCCGGCACAATCTGGGCGGCCAGCAGGCCGACAACCAGGAAAATCGCAACCAGGGTGCACAGCCACACCGCCAGAGCACCGGGAACGCCTGAGAGCAGTCCGAGGATGACCCCCATCTGGGCACTGCATGGAATCGCCAGGGCCAGCAGGAGAGTCGCGATGATTCGTTCACGGGTCGATTCCAGGGTCCGGGTCACTACGGTTGCCATGGTATCGCAGCCGAAGCCAAGCACCATCGGGATGACCGCCCGGCCATTCAGGCCGATCTTCTTGAAGACCCGGTCAACCAGCATTGCCAGACGCGGGAAGTAGCCGCTGTCCTCAATGACGGCAAAGGCGATAAAGAAAGTACCGACGATCGGCAGGATGATGGCCACGGCGTATCGAATCCCCAGGGTGAAGAGCCCGTATTCACCGACCAGGAGTTCGTTCAGCCAGTACCAGGGGATGTGGCGTTCGCACAAGCCGATGACCCACGGGTTGAGGTACTCTTCAAAAATGGTCCCTTCCAGGAAATCAACGATGGTCCCGGCACCGAAACCGCCGACAAACTGGTAGAGGCCGAAGTAGAGGACGAGCAGCAGGAGCGGGACACCGGTCCAGGGATTCATCGTCCAGCGGGAAAACCGCTCGGCAAAAACCGGACGGCCAGCTTCCTGTTGTGTCACAACGCCATCCAGTAACCCTTTGCAGATCCGCTTGCGTTCCAGGCTGATCCTCAGGTGCAGGTCGACACGCCTGGCGAAAACAATATCATTCACGGTACTTTCCACACTGGCATACCGGTCGCCTTCCCGGTCCCGGACCCGTTGTGCGATTTCCTCATCACGCTGCAGGAGCAGCAGGGTCAGACAGCGTTTGTCCAGTATATATTCGCCCTGCATCAGGGTGCTGATGGCCTTGATGTCTTTTTCGAGGTCCGAGGCATAGGCAAATGTTGCCTGGCACGGCTGATAGTCCCTGATCGCGTCGCGCAACTCCCAGAGGCCCCTTTTCGCCCGGCCGAGGGCACCAGCAACCACCGGGATCTGCAGTTTTTCCTTCAGCAATGCGATATCTATCTGCATATTGATGCGTTCGGCTTCATCCATGATATTGACCAGTAACATCACGGGCAACCCGGCTTCAATCAACTGCAGAGTCATCGGCAGCATCCGCTCGAGATTGCGGGCATCGACCACATGCAGCACGATGTGCGGCGATTCCTCCAGCAGAATCCGCCTGGCAACACTTTCTTCCTCGGTAATCGGCAGTAACGAATACATCCCCGGGGTATCCAGGACCGTGTAATTTTCAGCACCAACCTGACAGTGACCACGCGATACTTCAACAGAGGTCCCCGGATAGTTCGAGACGGTCGTATAGCTGCCGGTCAAGGTGTTGAAAACCACGCTTTTGCCGACGTTCGGATTGCCAACCAGGATGATCTTCTTTTCAGCCTGCTTCTGTTTCTGCATAAATGAAGGTACTGCCTTCCTGCACGTGATAGGAGCTCGGGTTTAAGATTGATTTTTTGAAAATTTGATTATCGACAGGACTCGCAGCAGCCATACAGCTCGAGTCGATGCCGCTCGATGGAAAAACCGTGTTGCCGGGCGACTTCCTCCTGAAGTTGTTCTATGCGCGGGTCCTCGAATTCGACGATCTTCCCACAGCTGATGCAGATCAGGTGATCGTGATGCTCATCCAGGTCACTGGCTTCATAGCGTGCCTGGCCATCTCCGAAATGACGCTGCTCGGCGATGCCGCATTCAGCAAACAGCTTCAAGGTCCGGTGAACGGTGGCATAACCGATCCGGGGATTTTTCCTGCGCAAGCGCAGGTAAAGCTCTTCAGTGGAGAGGTGAGAGCCGACACGCAGGAACTCCTCGAGAATAACTTCCCTTTGGCGGGTCGACTTCAGGCCCTTGTCGAGCATGAACGCCCTGAACTTGTCTTTTGTCTTTGCGCTACCCATAGAACCATCCAATTGAAAACGGATTTCAATTTAATTTAGCTGCGCGACGGATGTCAAGATTTATCGCATAGAAAGGTTTGATCGATTCAGCTGGATGTGAGGCGCAGCCTCGAAATGGCAGCCTCGTGCAATGGCAGGTCTAACCCTGGACAGGCAGGTACTGGTAAAGGTACATGGTAAGGTGGCCCATCAGGTTGAACATGAGCATGATACCGACGGCCATCAGCATCACCCCGGTACCGATTTCAACCATACGGATATATTTGCGAAACTTGTTGAAGGCCACCAGAAACTGGTGGAACAGCAGGCCGGAAATGAGGAAGGGGACTCCCAGGCCAAGAGAATAGACCGCAAGCAGGCCAACGCCCTCGCCGACATGTCCCGAGGTTGCGGCGATCATCAGGATCGATGCGAGGATTGGACCGATACAGGGCGTCCAGCCGGCGGCAAAAGCTAAACCGACGATAAATGTGCCGAAATAGCCACTCGGCTTCTCATGGAGCTGGACCCTCTTCTCACCCAGCAAAACACCGAAGTGAAAAAGCCCGGTCATATGCACGCCAAACAGGAAGATCAGCAATCCACCGATTTTTTCCACCCATTCCAGGCCTTCTCGCAGGTGGCTCTGGAATTTGCTCGAAGCAATTCCGGCAATCGCCCCGAGCAAAACAAAGACAACGGAAAAACCGATAATAAAACAGATCGAGTGCAGCAGAACGGTCATGCGGACCTTGGCGGTCGGGTGCTCCTCGTCCAGCTGTTTGAAGGACAAACCGGTGATGTATGTCAGGTAAGAAGGAATCAGGGGCAGGACACAGGGTGACACAAAGGAAAGAATCCCGGCCGTGAAGGCAATCCAGTAGGTTATATTCGCAGCTTGTTGCAAGAGGCTAGCCCTTCGTCAATCCCTTGAGGTAAGCGATGGTTTCAGGATGGGCCCAATCGATGGCACCGATCACCTTGTCGTCTATCATCCCATCCTTGGTGATGACGAAGGACTCGGGAAACTTGTACACCCCGTACAGTTGCTGCACAACGCCCTGCTCATCATAGAGAATCGGGAAAGTATGCGGGGTCTTTTTCAGAAATTCGGCAACTGACAACCGGCCGTTTGCCTCGACATTGATTGCCAGCATGACAAAGTCTTCGCCAGCCATCACATTATTAAGTTTCTCCATTGAGGGCATTTCCGCCCGGCACGGAGGACACCATGTCGCCCAGAAATTCACCAACACGACTTTGCCACGCAGGGCAGAGAGGGAGACCTGGTTGCCGTTGTTATCTTCCAGCTGGAAATCCGGGGCCGGGTTGCCTGGCGCAACCGCTTTCACCGAATTATAAGTCGGCTGCGAATTGCCAGCGGTATAAAGATAAACGGCACCGCAGACCACGAGCAAAACCAGAACAATCAACATCAGACGTCGCATATATCAATCCTTCATGAAACACGTATCTCTAGCTTGAATTGTCTTACATAGAAAAAACCGGATATTTGTTTTCATGTAAACCCACGGGGAGAAAAATGTCAACCAGTCTGGACAACCAGATCCACCAGAGAGCGAAAAACGTCCTTTACTGCTGTCGTGCAACCTTGAATACCGAAGTGAAACGTGCGTAGAGCTGGCGATCCTCGCCACGCAATTCGCATGCGCCTTCGAAGGAGCGTTCTCCGGTGTTTTTCACCCCGGCAGATGCGTAGACAACACCGGAGATGACCGGCGCGAGAAATTCCATGGTTAATCCCGTCGTCGCAAATTTTGTCCCGCTCGGCAGCAGGCTTTTGATCGCCATGGCGACAGCCGTATCCGCCAGGGCGGTCATCGCACCACCGTGCATGACTCCGCCGCCGTTGGCCAGTTTTACCGTGAAGGGCATGCTGAGTACGGCTACTCCGTCAGCTGAACGTTCGATCTTCAGGCCGAGCAGCGCCTCGAACGGAGAGCTGTCGATCCACTCCTCGAGTTCGAACTGGGCGATATCCGGCTGTCTTGGATCATCCATATCAGCAAGAAGTTTCATCGTCTCACCTGATCGTCAGGGCAACTCAATGATGTAGCCACGGTTGCCGCGATAGATGGTAAATCTCAGCGGCAATCGGCCCAAGGTAGCTTCAACACGTGATTCGAAAGCTTGCAGGTTCTCGACTCGCAGGCCCTCAATTTCTACCAGCCTGTCGCCCGCCCTCATCTCGATGCGTGCCGCAGGGGAATTCTCCAACACTTCGGATACCAGCACCCCCTGTGAGTCTTCCTCAACCACGATACCAAACTGCCGCGCAAAGTAGTTGAAGGCGTAATTGCGAGGCAGTTCGGCGAGTTTGACAACTGCTACAGTTTCACCTTCACCACGCAGCACGGCCAGTTTGACCTCTGCTTCCGGCGGGTAGGTTCTCAGCAGAGAGAGATATTCCGAAGCCGAGTCAACCTGGATTCCATCGACTTCAAGGATCACATCGGCAACCTGCAGGCCTGCGCGCTCCGCAGGTGAACCGGAGTCAATCTCGGTAACCAGGACTCCGCCGGCACCCCGCGAACGAGCCATGGTCCGACTGATCTCTCCGGGCAGGAATCCCGAATAAGCAGGCCTGACCCTGCCGTGGGCAATCAGGTCTTCAACGATACGGCGGACCACCTTGATGGGGATGGCGAAACCGATCCCCTGGGCCTGCTGTATGATCGCCGTGTTGATGCCGATCAACCGGCCGTTGATATCCAGCAGAGGCCCACCCGAATTGCCCGGGTTGATCAGGGCGTCAGTCTGGATAAACACCGAGACACCCCCCTCACCGTCCGGCAACCTGCGCTTCGGTGCACTGATCACACCGGTCGTAACGGAGTTTTCCAGACCAAGTGGATTGCCGATCGCGATCACTGTCTCACCCAGGATAAGATCGTCGTCGGCAGCAAAATCGAGGCTTGGCAGGGGCGCTTCGGCAACCACCTTGATCACAGCCAGATCGGTCGAGTGATCGACTCCGACCAGCGTCGCCTCACGTTCCTTGCGTTCTCCTGGCAACGCCACATATATCTTTGATGCCTTCTCCACGACATGTGCATTGGTGACCAGAAAACCGCGGCTGTCGATGATCGCCCCTGAACCGAGCGCCTGGGTCCGATAGCTGCGCGTTTGGGCAAACTGATTGAAAAACTCGTTGAAGAAGGAATCGCCGAAACCGAAGTAAGGGGTGGCCCGACGCTGAATGATCTGCTCCGTGCGGATATTGACCACTGCCGGTCCGGCCTTGGCAACCGTTTCCACCACTGCCGACCGCCTCTCGTAAGCCGTTGAAGACAAAGCAACCAGTAACAGAAGAATTGCCAAAATAATGATTTTGCATTTTTCTCGCGCCACGCGCCACGCGCCACGCGCCTCATGCCTTTTTAATACCATATTTCTCCATCCGGTAGATCAATGTGTGGCGCGGCACCTGCAGGAAACCGGCAGCCTTGGTCTGGTTCCATTGATTGCGCTCAAGGGCCTGCATAACAGCCTCTTTTTCAATTTCTTCGAGAGGATATCCTTCTGCAGGCAATTCAACAACCCGGTTCCTTGATATGGTTGTCTGCGTACATAATTTGGCCGGTAGATGATGGTATTCAATCGTCCCGCCTTGGCTCATGACAACCAGCCTTTCAACGGCATTCTGCAATTCCCTGACATTTCCGGGCCATGGATACGCTGTCATGCAGGCCAATGCCTCAGCACTGATATCCAGGGGTGCCCCGCGACTGAATCGCTCCAGGTAATGTCTGACCAGCAGCGGGACATCCTCGACTCGTCTGCGCAGCGGCGGCAGCTCAATCGGAATCACGGCGAGCCGGTAGAAGAGGTCCTCGCGAAATCGTCCTTCCTGTATTGCATGCTCGACGTCCTGGTTGGTCGCAGCGATGATACGGACATCCACCGAGCGGACCTTGCCACCGAGGGGTTCAACCTCCATTTCCTGGAGCACGCGCAGCAGTTTGGGTTGCAGTTCAATCGGCATTTCGCCCACTTCATCGAGAAACAGGGTTCCGCCATGGGCTTGTTCAAATTTTCCGGCGTGGTCACGGACGGCTCCGGTAAAGGCGCCGCGGACGTGACCGAACAGTTCGCTTTCGAGGAGATTGGCAGGTATTGCCGCACAATTGATCGCGATAAAAGGCGCTTTGCAACGCGTCCCCCCCTGGTGAATCGCCCGCGCAATGAGCTCCTTGCCGGTACCGCTCTCGCCGGTGATCAAGACGCTAGCCTCGGTCGGCGCGACCCTCCTGACCATCTCAAAGACATTCTGCATGCCATCAGAAATGCCGATCATGTGACTGAAATCGACCTGGTGCTCGAGTTCATCGCGCAGGCGCTGATTTTCTTCCTGCAGGCCGAGCAGGTTGAAGGCTTTCTCGACGACGATGACCAGCTCGTCACGACTGAAAGGCTTGGCCAGGTAATCATAAGCCCCCTGCTTCATTGCATCGACAGCTTTTTCAACCGAGCTGTAGGCGGTGATGACGATCACAATGGTTTCAGGGCGTTCGGTTTTGATCTGCTGCAGGACGTCATAACCGGATAGTCCCGGCATCTGGATATCGGTAATCACGACCTGCGGTGAATCGGCACGGAAAGCATGCCAGGCCCTGTTTGCCATTGGCGGCACTGAGAACGTGGAAACCGGCGGAGTGCAGTGAATATTCGGTCACGCGCCGCAACGAATCATCGTCGTCGATCAAAAGGACTTTACGCAGGGGTTGCCCTTCCCGTCCGGAAAGCTTGGCTTTGTTCATGATTCCACAGGCTCCATTTCCTTCTGCGGTCTTGGCAGGCAAACGGTAAAGCAGGCCCCCTCACCCGGTCTGCTGTCGAGGATGATACGGCCGCCATGTCCCTGGATGATACGCTGCGTGATAGCGAGGCCGAGACCGGTGCCGCTGTCACGGGTCGTGACGAACGGGTTGAAGATCCTCTCGCGGTCCTCCGGGGCAATCCCGGGTCCGCTATCGCTGACCAGAACCTGCACTTCTTGCGGCAATGCGCGCATCGAGATTTTCAGAGCCCCGCCGTTCGGCATGGCCTGGAGTGCGTTCAGGACCAGGTTGAGAAAGGCCTGCTTGAGCTGCTCGCCCTGGCCGCGGATGTCGATCTCGTCACCGAGGTCGATAGCCACGTCGACATTGTTGCGGGCGGCCTGCTGCCTGGTCAGGTCGAGCACGTCACCGATGACGTGCTGCAAAACGAAGCGTCCTTGTTCAACCGGTTCCGGTCGGGCGAAGCGCAGGAAATCCTCCAGCACCCGGTTGAGGCGATCGACCTCCTTGATCAGGATGCCCGCGAACTCCTGTTTCGGATCGTCCGCTGCAACACCGTCGCGCAGGATTTCCGCGGTCCCCTTGATGGAACCGAGCGGGTTGCGTATTTCATGGGCCATTCCGGCAGAAAGCTCGCCGAGGGCCGAGAGCCGGTCTGCGCGACGCAACTGTTCTTCAATCTCGATGATCTGGTCGGCCTGCTCCCTGAGCTTCTGGTAGCTGTCTTCGAGGGTTTCCGCAGCCTTCTGGTAACGTATCCGCTGCTGCTGTTCGCGTTGGGCGAGGAACCCAGTCAGACCGCCAATGACATTGTACAGGACAATTTCCAGGTACTGCTCCAGGGCGATGGACGGATGGTGCTGCCAGTGGAAAAGCACATGAGGCATATAAAGCAGCGACGCCAGGATCGAGGTCAGAATGCCACCGCGAAGAGCAAACCAGAGGCCACCGAAAACGATCGGCACGTAATAGAGCCGTCGATAGACATCGTGAGCGCCGACCTTCTGTGTCGTAGTCAGGTAATGAAGGGCAGTAATCAACAACAACAGCCCGGCAATTATTGCAAGTCGCAGATAATATGTCCTCCGGGTATCCTGCATCATATCCTCGTAGTGAACAGAAACCATTCCAGGGGAATGACAATCTCGCTATGTGTAGAATATTATACAATGGGAGTAAAAAGCAAAGCCTTGGTAGGACCACAGCATAAAATGATTTTGATAAGCTGCTTCGAAGCCGTAGGCTGTCCACTTCATTATTCTGATTTGTTTAGCGTTCAACTCGATAAGACAATCATTCAAGAGCCAGGGTTCACTGACGGCAAGCCTTTTGTCATCTTTCAGGTCAAAGAGGAAGCTATTCGTCAGACCGGGTCTCTTTTGTACTGTATTCCATGGACTGAATTTTGTATTCTGACTGGCATTGAGCATAAAGGGCACCGATGAACCTTTTTACCGACATTGTCAATATTGTCCTGCCGGTTTTTTCAGTCATTGCGCTCGGTTGGCTGTTGCGCCGACTGGGACTGATCGATACGGTTTTTCTCAAACAAACCAACCGGCTGGTTTATTACGTCTGCCTGCCCCTGTTGCTTTTTTACAAAATCGGCACGGCAGACTTCTTTGCCAATTTCAATGGTCGGCTGGTCATCGGATCAATCGTCGCCGTGACCATCACCTTCCTTGCCTCATACGCCTATGCTGTATTCAGAAATTACCCTGCCAACGCAAGAGGCGTTTTCAGCCAGGGCTCCTTTCGCGGCAACATCGCCTACATCGGGCTGGCCATCACCCTGAACGCGTACGGAGAGACCGGCTTGACCAGGGCCGGTATCCTGATGGGCTTTATCGTACCGTTTCTGAACCTTTACGCCATTTTTGCCCTGCTCTGGCCGCATCGAGGCGATGGTGAACAGCGAGGGGCCAATTTCTGGTTGCGGCAGATCGCCCTGAACCCTCTGATCCTCGCCTCGTTCCTGGGTATTGCCTGGAGTTTTCTTGAATTACCTGTTCCGCTGGTGCTTGATCGCAGCCTGAAAATTGCCACCGGCATGACATTGCCCCTCGCTCTCCTGGCAATCGGCGGCGGCTTCTCCATCGACCGACTGCGTGGCGACCTGGCCAAAGCGGCCCTGGCCAGTGGTGCAAAAACCATCTGGATGCCGATCCTCGCTGCAATACTCCTGATAGCCATGGGCGTACGAGGGACTGGACCTGGGTATCGGGGTCCTGATTGCCGGAACACCGGCAGCAACGGCCAACTACATCATGGCGGACCAGCTTAAAGGAGATGCTGAACTGGCGGGGACAATCGTCATGTTCTCGACCCTTTTTTCGGCGATAACATATACAATTGCCCTGCTCATTCTGCGCAGCCAGGGTTTGTAATCTGACAAGGTAGGAGGCAAGCGGAAAGGGGTAAGAGGTCATGCCGCCTTACTCTTTTCCCTCACCTCTTCCCCCTGACCAAACATATATGACCTACCAACCCTTCAACATCGGCTCAAGATTCCGCATCGCTCCGGAGGACAGCAACCCTTCTGCCGACCGCATTGACCTGGTCATGCAGCGTGGCGCGTTCGGTTCCGGCGAACATCAGACGACCAGCAGTTGTCTCGAGTTCATGGAAAGCATGGCAGAGCTTAATGCCGCACGGATACTTGACCTGGGCAGCGGGACCGGGATCCTGGCCATAGCGGCTCTGAAACTCGGGGCAAAAGATGCTGTCTGCGTCGACATTGAGGCCCGGGCCGTTGAAACGGCCAGAACCAACTGCGCTCTTAATCGGTTGGAGGATCGTGTCACCCATATTACAGGGACTCTCGATGAAGTCAGCGAGGCCGGCTTTGATGTCATTCTGGCCAACATCTATGGCGACATACTGATCGACATCGCAGACCCTTTAAGCAAGAAGTTGCGCCAGGGAGGGACGCTGCTCTTGTCAGGGATATTGTGGGAATACAATTTTGACGTGCGACAGGCTTATCAAAGGCAGGGGTGCGAGGTCATCAAAAACCGGATACTGGACGAATTCAGTACGGTCCTGATGAAAAAACTTTAGATGCCGTATCGGACCACGGCATCAGTCCACGGGTGAAATCAGCAGTTGGCTTAAATCATAGCCTTGTTGCTGCAGACGCAGCCGAATGCCATCCAGGACCTCTGCCTCCATTGTCTCCTGCCGACTCAAAATCCACAAATAGCTGCGGCTCGGGTGACCGACTACGGCCCATTGATAGTCGGGGTCGAGATCGATGATCCAGTAGTCTCCCCAGAAAGGCCAGAAGAAAGAGACTTCGAGCTTGGCGTTGGTTTGTTTGTCAACGACACGGGCCTTGCCTTTTACCGCCTTGATCGGTCCATCGGCAGCCCCCCTACGACACTCATTGTAAACCCCGATCAAACCATCTTCTCGCAAGGTATACACTGCACGGGTTGCATAACAGTCTTTCTGAAACCTGTGTGGGAATCGCGCGATCTCGTACCAGGTGCCGGTATAGCGCTGCAAATCGACATCGGCGACCGTTTCCAGAGGCGGCAGAGACCGATCCTGCACAGCACACCCGCAAAGGGTTGCCAACAAGGAAACGAGACCGAATATCAGTTTAGGGCGTGGGCTCATGATGTTTTCCTGTCCGTACCGAACAATCCAGGCAGGGCCTGCTCAAACTCCAGCCTGCAGAGCGGCGCATAAATCATCTAAATCCCTTAAGGTCTCTCGCCATGAAGTGATAAGGCCGTCGGGCCACTGACTATCTCAACACCCGAGGCTCTGGCAATCCCTTTAAGCATGCCGACAAAAACCAGATTGTGAAAAGGCAGAACCGAGTACCAGTATAACAGGCCCAGCAAACCGCGCGGTTTGTAACGAGCACATTGGCGGACTTCCGTTGTACCGTCAACGCACTCGGTAAGGATCAGTTCCAGAACGGCTTCACCCGGGAGCTTCATTTCGGCAACCAGCTTCAACCGGTGGCCGGGATCAACAGCCAGCACCCTCCAGAAGTCGAGGGCATCTCCGGCCTGTACTTCAGCCGGGTCGCGGCGACCGCGACCAAGGCCGGGACCACCGATCAGTCGGTCCATCCAGCCGCGCAGGTGCCAGAGCCAGTCTGCATAGTACCACCCGGTCTTGCCGCCAATTCCCATTACCGCCGGCCAGAGTTTTTCCGCGGTGCCCTTCACCAGCATGCGTCGATCATCCTTGAAAATCGTACCGCCCGCCCAGTCAGGATCTTCCTGTATGCTCCATTCCACAGGCGCCACCGCACCGGCATCGGTCCAGGACGTTTCGACCTGCTGCAGGCGTAATTTTTCCAGAGCAAAGCGGATGGCCTGCCGACAGTCAAGCAGCCTTTGAGGAATCAACTCCCTGATCCGGTTGTCTTTACACAAAACCGGGTTCCGCAAACCTTCCGCCAAGGGTCGGGCCAATGCAGCAGGCACCGGCGTAACCAGATGAATCCAGTAGGAGGAAAGTCGTGGGGTCAACACCGGCACCGGAATGATCAGGCGTTTTGTCAATCCGGCCTCCTCCGCGTAGATGCGCATCAGGTCACAGTAAGTGACAATCTCCTCAGTGCCTATATCGAAAGTCTCACCAACCGTCTCCGGACAGTCCAGGCAGGCGACCAGATAGTGTAGAACATTGCGCACGGCAATCGGCTGACATTCGGTGAAGATCCATTTCGGAGTCACCATCACCGGCAGTCGCTCGACGAGATAGCGCAGGATTTCAAAGGAAGCACTTCCGGAGCCGATAATCATCGCGGCCCTGAGCGTTGTCACCGGCACATTGCCGGAGCGCAGAACTTGTTCAACCTCACGGCGTGATTTGAGATGATGACTCAGATCAACATTTTCTTCACCAAGACCGGCCAGGAAGATTATGCGCCTGACACCTGTTCTATCGGCGACCTCCACCATATTCTTTGCCGCAATTCGATCGGCCTCGGCAAAATCACCAACATTCGGGTTCATTGAATGGACCAGGTAATACACAATCTCGCATCCCGAGACCGCCTGCTCGAGAGAGTCCATATCGAACACATCCCCGAACACTGTCTCGACGCCGACAGAATTGCTCCAAATCCTGCCTTTGAGCTTGTCTGGATTCCGGCCAATCGCGCGCACCTTCAGCCCTGATTCAAGAAGTTTCGGCACGAGCCGGGCTCCGATGTAACCGGTAGCCCCGAGGACGGCGACAGAACTATGTTTCTGATTCATGGATATTCACCTCGCCCATACAGCTTAAACCATAAAGACCTTTGTGGAAACAGGAAGACCACCACCAATCTGTTTATTTTTATCCTTGCGTGACATTTGGTCCGGTCAAAAATACAGAAAAGAGCAGGTGGTTGGTGAATCATCTGTATCTTCATTCTGTCGACATTCTGTACAGTGTTGGCTCAGGCTGAATTTGCAGTTGAAAAAAGATATGGCTCCCGGGCAACTTGGAGTCGTACTTATTTTTCACCATCGCTGAGACGAAAACGGGCATCTTATACATAGGCACATTCAGGATGTCTAACAGAGCATAGGACTGTGTTTTTGCACAGATGATTTTCGTTGCATAGGGTCATTTTTTTTACGAGTCCTCACGTTTATTTATACAGAGCAGACCTGTATCTTGTAAGCAACAAAGAGTTGTTGTGGAAAACGGGTCTGCAACAACCGCGATCGTAACTTCCGCATAACCCGTTACCCGGAATACCCCACAGTCCCCCCCCCTCCTGACTGTGGGGTATTTTTTTGCATGTCACCATATATAAGACACGAAAGACCTCGATCTTCTGATCGGGGATTTTCTCCTTTTTCAGGGAAGTTTAGTGACAATCTGGAGGAATTTTATCTTGGAAGAGCAGGCTCTAATTGCCGAACCTTGTCCAAATCTCTTTGGCCAACTGTTGACCTTTTTCGATTTGCTTGGGCGTCATTTGCCCCTCCTGGGCAACTCTCATATTTCCACTGGCACCTTCACTGCCGTTAGCAGCAGCGACAACCCACCAGGCATAGGCGTCTTCATAACTTTGCACGACGCCATAACCATTTAAATACATAAGCCCAAGATTGTATTGAGCATGTGCATCTCCCTGCTCAGCAGCCAGGCGGAACCACTTGACAGACTCCTTGTAGTCTTGTGGCACACCTTTGCCCAGGTTATACATGATCCCCAGGCTGGTTTGAGCCTGCGCATTCCCCTGCTCAGCAGCGAGACGATACCACTTGACCGACTCTTTGTAATCTTGTGGCACTCCATTGCCCAGGTTATACATAACCCCTAGATTGACTTGAGCGGCAGCATCGCCTTGTTCAGCTTCAATGAGCCAGAGTTTATGCGCTGTTTTGAAATCCCCGGAATCATGAGCTTGAAGGGCTTCTTCAAAGTTGCTGGAGACGGCAAAGGATGCCAGCATCACGAAGGCGAAAAGAAACAGAACGATTCGGATTTTTTGCATGGCCTCCCCTTTGAAAATCCATCCAGGGATTTGTCACCGACAAAGGATAACATAATACAACCGTCCTCAAAAGAGTACGACAGTATCATCGAAAGCAAGTCGCCTGTTAAATATCAACATTATATAAAACTCGAACACCCTCAATCATCGGATCGGCGGTTTTCTTACATTGCAGGCAATTACTATTACTTGGGCTATGAGGTATATTTTAGATGCAATTTCAAAAATAAATTAGTCGAAAAAGCCAAGCCCCTTTCGAGGTGAGGCTGAAAAACAAAAAAAAGGGCGACCCTCAGGGTCGCCCTTTGATCAACACAGAGACAGGTCAGACTATTTGATAAGAGCCTTCATGTATTCACGGTTCAGCTTGGCAATGAACTTGACATCCACGCCCTTGGGACAGGACGCCTGACACTCATAATGATTCGTGCAGTTGCCGAAGCCATTCTCCTTGGCGGCTTCAGTCATCGCGTTGACCCGGCGAGCAGCTTCGATCTTGCCCTGCGGCAGAACTGCAAGCTGGGCAACCTTGGCACTGGTGTAGAGCATCGCCGAGCTGTTCGGGCAGGAAGCGACGCAGGCGCCACAGCCAATACATTCGGCAGCGTCCATGGAGTAATCAGCTTCCGGCTTGCCAATCAGGATAGCATTGGCATCAGCCACACCACCGGTGTGACAGGAAGTGTAACCACCAGCCTGCATGATCCGCTCCAGGCCGATACGGTCAACAACCAGGTCCTTGATGACCGGGAAGGCCCGGGCCTTCCAGGGCTCGATGAAGATTTCGTCACCTTCGCTGAATTCCCGCATATGCAGCTGGCAGACCGTGGTCCGCTCCATGCCGCCGTGAGGGACACCGTTGATGACTTGTGAACACATCCCGCAGATCCCTTCGCGGCAATCGTGATCGAAGGCAATGACATCCTTGCCTGCAACGGCCAAGGCCTGATTGACGTCGTCGAGCATCTCCAGGAACGACTGGTCGGGGCTTACGTTCGGAGCCTCTATAGTCTCCATACTCCCCTTATCATTTGGGCCGTTCTGGCGCCATACGTGAAGTGTGAGTTTCATTATTTGTAACTCCTTACGGCAAGTTTGACATTTTCAAACGTCAAAGGCTCTTTGTGCAGTTCGGGCTCGACACCCGCGCCTTTGAATTCCCAGGCGGCGACATAACAGAAGTCCTCGTCGTTACGCATTGCTTCGCCATCTTCGGTCTGGTGCTCGGTCCGGAAGTGACCGCCGCAGGATTCTTCGCGGTTGAGGGCATCCTTGGTGAGGATTTCGGCGAATTCGAGGAAGTCAGCCAGGCGACCGGCGTTCTCGAGCTCCTGGTTGAACTGCTCGTTGGTGCCCACCACTTTGAGGTTGCTCCAGAATTCCTCGCGGATTTCCGGGATACGCTTGAGGGCTTCGTTGAGGCTGGCTTCGTTACGGGCCATGCCGACGTTCTCCCACATGACTTTACCGAGTTCGCGGTGCAGTTCGGAAGGTGTCTTGGTGCCATTGATCGAGAGCATCTTGTCGATGTTGGCCTTAACTTCTTCCGCAGACTTCTTGAATTCAGCGTGATCGTCCTTGACTTCGCCGGGCTTCACGGTCGCCAGGTAGTTGGCGATGGTGTAGGGAATGACGAAGTAGCCGTCGGCCAGGCCCTGCATCAGCGCCGAAGCGCCGAGACGGTTGGCGCCGTGCACGGAGAAGTTGGCTTCACCGAGGACAAACAGGCCGGGGACGTTGCTCATGCAGTTGTAGTCGACCCACAGGCCGCCCATGGAATAGTGCGGCGCCGGGTAGATACGCATCGGCTGCTTGTAGCCGTCTTCTGCAGTGATCTTCTCGTACATTTCGAAGAGGTTGCCGTAACGCTCACGGATTGTGTCTTCACCGAGGCGCTTGATCGAGTCGGCAAAGTCAAGGTAGACGCCACGCTTGCCGGGACCGACGCCGCGGTCGTCGTCGCACTGCTCCTTGGCTGCACGGGAAGCGATATCGCGCGGGGCGAGGTTACCGAAAGAGGGGTACTTACGCTCGAGGTAGTAATCACGATCCTCGTCAGCGATCTCACCGGCAGGCTTCTCGCAGTCTTCGACTTTCTTCGGTACCCAGCAACGACCGTCGTTGCGCAGCGATTCGGACATCAGGGTCAGCTTCGACTGATGCTCACCGTGCTGCGGGATACAGGTCGGGTGGATCTGGGTGTAGCAGGGGTTGGCCATATAGGCGCCTTTCCTGGCGGCCTTCCAGACAGCAGTGGCACTGCAACCCATGGCATTGGTGGAAAGGTAGAACACATTGACGTAACCACCGGTTGCCAGAATGACCGCGTCACCCCAGTAGGACTCGATTTCGCCAGTGACCATGTTACGGCAGGTGATCCCCCTGGCAACACCGTCAACCACGACCAGATCAAGCATTTCACGACGCTCGAAGAGCTTGACCGTACCGGCCTTGATCTGGCGAGAGAGGGCCGAGTAGGCACCGAGCAGCAGCTGCTGACCGGTCTGGCCGCGGGCGTAGAAAGTACGGGAGACCTGGGCGCCGCCGAAAGAGCGGTTATCCAGGTAGCCGGCGTAGTCGCGGGCGAAAGGTACGCCCTGGGCGACACACTGGTCGATGATGTTGTTCGACACCTGAGCCAGACGCCAGACGTCTGCCTCACGGGCACGGAAGTCGCCGCCCTTGATGGTGTCGTAGAACAGGCGGTAGACCGAGTCACCGTCGTTCGGATAGTTCTTGGCGGCGTTGATGCCGCCCTGTGCTGCGATCGAGTGGGCACGGCGGGCGCTGTCCTGGTAGCAGAATGCTTCGACGTTGTAGCCGAGCTCGCCCAGGGAAGCTGCCGCTGCACCACCGGCAAGGCCGGTGCCGACGCAGAGGATTTTGTATTTACGTTTATTGGCAGGATTCACCAGCTTCGACTCGAAGCGATGACGATCCCAAGAAGTTTCAATTGGTCCGGTAGGACATTTGCCGTCGAGTATCATTGAATCGACCCCCTATAACTTTATGCCGCCGAAGACGATCAGCAGCGGAATTGAGATGTAGCCCAGAAGGAGGACAAAAGCAACCAGTTTGCTGAGCAGTCCCATGACCGGAAGTGATTTGTCGTTGCTCAAACCAATCGTCTGGAACAAACTCTGGAAACCATGGCCAACATGCAGGAAGAGAAAGACCATGCCGATCACATAGATAGCCACTTTTAACAAACTCATGAACGCTGTGACTACCATGGTATAGACGTTGACCATCTGGGTCGCCTCGTTCATCTCGTAAACACCCATACCGGGCACCCGAACGGTGAAGTGCAGCAGGTGGTAGATGACAAACGCCAGCAGGATCAGTCCGGAAATAACCATGGTTTCGGCGCCGAAACCGGTCTTCAGGCGCTTGACCTGGACGTTTTTTTCAGGCGTCGCGGCCTTGTTTTCCAAGGTCAGCTGAATCCCGAAAAAGATGTGAATGGCAAAAGCTGCCAGCATAACCAGCCGGAAGACCCAGACGAATGGTCCGAGACTGTGCAGCTTCTGCGCGTAAGCGTTGATTGCGTCAGCACCGAAAAACAGGGACGAGTTGCCCAGCAGGTGCACACAAACAAACGCGACCAACACGATGCCGGTAACGGCCATGATGATCTTTCTGCCC
Organism: uncultured delta proteobacterium; assembly: GCA_963723355.1. Classification (GTDB taxonomy): domain Bacteria; phylum Desulfobacterota; class Desulfuromonadia; order Desulfuromonadales; family BM103; genus JAFDBW01. Next base: position 76,194 of record CAVRQQ010000022.1, on the reverse strand, counting down.
ACAGAACTTTGCGTCAGTTGCATGATTTTGATCCCTTACTCAAATGATGTTGTGGAGAAGAACCCGAGAATGAAAACCTGCTCAAAAACCGGTCAAGACCGGCACGACAGACCAAGGCATGACGACACGCCCTGCACGGCCTACTGAGGAGGTCCCCGCCAACGACTTGTCAAACCCATATTGATATCCCTTGTTACATCGAGCGACGTTCCGACACCACTTCTCTCTCACGCTCCGCCGCACATATTACTGCATACTGTATACAATGACCTTCGTATACTAAACACCGTTTGAGAAAAAATAAAGTAAAATTTTCCAAGAAAACGGCTTTCAGGATTTTTTCGGGAGATTGATCGAACTTACGCTGGCAGGGTCGTGAGGAAATCGACAAGTTGACGGAGTGCCTGGCCACGGTGACTGACCTGGTTCTTGGTGTCAAGAGGCAGCTCCGCCATTGTGCAGTTGTAGCCGGGCAGCCAGAAAAGCGGGTCATAACCAAAGCCGCCGTCACCCTGTTGCCGCTCGAGTATCGCGCCATTCACCCGGCCTTGAAAAAGGCGCGGCGATTGCCCTGGCATGCACAGGGCCATGACGCAGCAGAACGCCGCCTGCCGTTGAATTTCCGGAACGGCGGCCATTTCATAAAGAAGCTTGCGATTATTACTCTGATCGTCGGCCTCGGCACCGGAGAAACGGGCCGAATGAACGCCCGGACGGCCCTGCAGTGCATCGACGACCAGGCCGGAATCGTCAGCCAGGCACGGCAGACTGGTAAACTGCGCAACAGCTTCCGCTTTTTTTATCGCGTTCTCCGCAAAGGTCTCGCCATCTTCCACGACATCCGGAGCCCCGGGGAACTCTTCGAGTCCCCTTACACGGATGCCACGGGACTCTAGCAACCGCCGGATCTCCTTGAGCTTGCCGGCATTTCTCGTCGCCACCACCAGTTCCATCACAACCGGTTTCTTGCCGTTTTCTGCAAGCGGGCCAATTCCCGGCAGCCTTCTTCAGCCAACCCCCGGAGGGCATCGAGTTCGGCGTGACTGAAAGGCTCTTCTTCGGCGGTGCCCTGCACTTCGACAAATCGGCCGTCGCCGGTCATGACAAAGTTCATGTCCACGCTCGCACCGGAATCCTCGACATAGTCGAGGTCGAGCACCGCCTGACCATCGACAATGCCACAACTGATTGCGGCGACGCTGTCCTTGAGCGGTGACTTCTGGAGGACTTTGTCGGCGAGCAGTTTGTCAACGGCGTCGGCAAGCGCGATCCACGAGCCGGTAATTGCTGCGGTCCGGGTGCCGCCATCAGCCTGCAACACATCGCAGTCGACGACGATCGTACGTTCACCGAGAAGTTCAAAATCGACAATCGCCCGCAACGCCCGACCGATCAGGCGCTGAATCTCCATGGTGCGACCGCCGAGCTTGCCGCGGGCAGCCTCGCGCACCGAACGCGTATGGGTCGCCCGGGGCAACATACTGTACTCCGCGGTCACCCAGCCACGACCCTCTCCGCGCATGAAGGGAGGCACCTTCTCTTCAACGGAGGCATTGCACAGGACCCGGGTTTCGCCAAAGCAGATCAGTACGGAGCCTTCGGCATAGCGGGTAAACCCCCTCTCAACCTTGAATGGACGAAGCTGGTTCGGCGCACGGCCATCATGTCGGGGCTGCGGGGATGAACTCATTGTGAGACTCCTGAGAAAGTGTCGAAGAAAGCCTGTAGCCCTTCGAAGAGGGCACGGGCAAAATCCTGTTGTCGGGCCGGGTCCTGCAGCGAGGTCAGATCAACACCATTGGTCAGGCTACCCATTTCGACCAGGACACGGGGCAGGTCACCGCGACCGAGCGGGTAAACCGGCAGTTCTTTGACCTGGTGGACGTCAAACCCTTTACGCTTCAACTCCTGACGCAGAATCTCGGCAAACTTGAGGCTGGAGTTCTCCTGGATCACGCCATCGGGGACGTCCCGCTCCGTTTGAGGTTGCACGTAAAGGTTGACACCTGATGCCCCGGCAGAAAAAAACGCCCCGGCGTGCAGTGACAGCAATACGTCAGCCTGGCCTTCTGCAACAATTTCCAGTCGACGCTCCATATCGAGAGCATAATCGCCATCGCGCGTCATCACGACAGGCGCGTCCTGGTGCATCTTGAGGAGCTTTTCCAGTCTCTGACCGACCGCCAGCGAGATGTCCTTCTCTTTACTGCCATCCGTGCCGAGCGAACCGGAATCTTCACCACCGTGCGCGGGATCAATCGAAACAACCCACTTGCTGCCATCTGCAACCGGTTCCTTCTTACGCAGCAGAAATGCAAAGAGCCGGTCGAGTGGGTCCTCGTTGCCGACTGGTTCGGGCGGGTTGTGGTTACGGTAATAGATCGGCTCGCTCAGCAACGGGGCAAGTTGGCGTAACAGGAAAACTTCTGAGACGCGCAGTTTGCCGTCGATAAAACGTGGCCGGTGGCTGATCGGAATGAAATTATCGCCGATTTTGAGGAATTGACTGCCCGGAGAAATAATCGCCCGGCCATGCGGTGTGCGGATCACGTAGATATGAGCCACGGAGTCCCATCTGCCTTCCAGTTCGAGCGCGTCCAGGACATCATCAATTGAGATAAATGCCGTTCCTTCTCGCAGGTAAACATCTTCGACGACCAGGGGAGCCTCGCCGGGACGGCCGATTTCAACGAGGGCCGAGGCACAAGGGACGAAGACCAGGAGTAACAGCAGGAGACTGAAGAACTGGATGGCTAAGCGGGGCATGGCGCGTTTTATACTCCAGATGTGTCAGGCTGTCAACGCGGACGTAACGATTGTCAGCTAGCGTTCGACAAGTGGTGTTGGCTCGGTATGTTCACGCCCCAATGCTGCCAGCAGTCGCCCGGCCAGCTCGTATTCCAGAGCCCCGAGGCTGCCGCGCACGGCCTCAAGAGGCCGGATCTGACCGCCAGCCGTCATGCTGTGGCCACCGCCGGTACCGAGCCCCTTGATGATCGTCTGCATCAGTATCCCGGCGTGGGTCTCCTGATGGCTGGTCCGCAGGGAAAGGACGCCTTCTTCTTTGTAGCACCCCAGGCCGAGAACAACCTCGACTCCTTCGACCCGCATCAGGAAATCGGCAATCTCGGCAACGATCTCCGGGTGATCGATAATGTAGAGGTTGAAGACCAGGGTGTTGTCGTAAATCTTTGCATTCCTGAGGCCGGTCTCAAAATACTTGAAGTAGACCCGCGATGACTTTGGCCGGGTGATCTCATGCAGGATACGGTTGTTGCACAACGGCATCAGCTTCATATAGGCATCGCGGTCGGACTTGCTCCAGTCGCGGCCGAGGTCTTCCGTCTCGGACTTGATGGCATAGAAGAGGATCGTCGCCAGCTTGGTCGCGATCTTCACTTCATGGGCCTGAAGGTATTCGAAGAGGATCGTTGCCGAGGCGCCGTATTCGGGGCGGACATCGACCCACCGACAAGCCTGGGTCTGTTCCTTGATCTGGTGATGATCGATGACCAGGTCGATGCGTCGGCCTGCCGGATATGAATTATTACCGGTTTCCGGTTGGGTATCAACCATACAGACCGCATTGAATGCGTCCAGGTCGAGTTCGTCAATCGACTTCGTCTTGATTTCCAGCTGCTTGACCATGACCAGGTTTTCACGTCGCCCGATTCCCCCACCGAACGCAATCGTCGCGGTTTGACCGGTCTTGATCAGGATCAGGTGTTGTAGAGCGAACGATGCGGCAAGAGCATCAGGATCAGGATGGTCATGGGTGACAATCAGAATCGCCCCCTTGCCGCGTAACCATTCGATGATCCCGGTTGAAAATTCTTCTGAATGACTCAGGTTGCAACCAACGTTTTGATTCATCTATTCAAACTCTCAAATGCAATGGAGACTGCTGATTCCGCTGAATCGGCGGCGAGCGTCCCGGCAACCTCCTGGGCACCGGGCAGTGTGACAACCGGCTTGCCGAGTTTTAGACCGATCGCAGTTTCCGAAAGCGTCCCGTACTCTCCCTCAACCGCTATCAGAGCTTCCGCCGTATGGGCAATAATCACGTTGCGGGCGTGCCCCATGTTGGTCGGGACCGCTATTGTGACAAATGGATTGGCCGAGGCGCCTGCCGGTCCGGGGAGAACACCGACGACCTCACCTCCGGCCTGGAACGCGCCCCTGGCCGCCGCTTCCATGACCCCGCCAAGCCCGCCGCAAACCAGGACCGCACCGCGCCGGGCGATTTCGCGGCCGACTGATTCGGCCAGAGCAAGCCCTGCCGGTGACGGCTGGGAGGCGCCAATAACGCCAATGATTGTTTTTCGTCGGGTTGTCATAAGATTACATAACCACGATGCGGGGATGCGACATCAGGAGATATTAAACCTCATTACGCGTGAAAACGCAAAATCGGAGATTAAATATTTGACTGTGAAGAAAATTTGTCGCAGGGCTCTCGTCGTCAAAGCTTCCTCGCATAGCCTTTCAAAAGGAGGCTGTTGGTCACGACTGAAACACTGGAAAAGGCCATGGCCAAGCCTGCAAACTCCGGCTTGAGGATGATTCCGAAAGCGGGATAAAACAGTCCTGCGGCAATCGGGATGCCGATCACATTGTAGAAGAATGCCCAGAACAGGTTCTGTTTGATCTTGGCGAGGGTTTTCCGTCCCAGACGTATGCCGCGCTCAACATCGCGGATATCACCCTTTACCAGGACCAGGTCACCGGTTTCCTTGGCGACGTCCGTACCGCTGCCAATGGCGATACCGATATCGGCCTGGGCCAGCGCCGGTGCATCGTTGATTCCGTCACCGACCATGCCGGTGAAGAAGCCCTTTTGCTGATAACGTTTAACAACCTCCAGTTTGTCTTCCGGAAGCACCTCGGCTTCAACCTGGGACAGGCCAAGCTGCATCGCAATTGCGTCAGCGGAAGTCTTTCGGTCACCAGTGATCATAATCGTCTGCAAGCCAAGCTGTTGCAGACGGGCAACTGTTTCGACGGCACCATCTTTGATGGTATCAGCAAGAGCGATGGCCCCCAACAACAGCCCGCCCCTGGCGACATAAATAACCGATTTGCCCGCTGCAGCCCATGCATCAATCCGCTCGTCAAAATCTTCGACAGAGATCGACTCACGCGCCATCAGGCGCCGGTTCCCTGCCAAAACCTGTAAATCATCAATTGTGCCGGCCAGCCCAAAGCCACCGGTCTCTTCGACATCTTTAACAGGCAGGGGAACAAACTCACTGCTCTGCTGATACGCCACAACCGCCCGTGCCAGGGGATGATTACTGACTGACTCCAGTGCCACGGCAACTGTGAGCAGCTCTTCCTTGCTGACACCATCAGCTGTCAGCAGGTCCGTCACGGCAAATTCACCTTTGGTCAGGGTGCCGGTCTTGTCCAGCAATATTACTTGCAGGCGAGAGATGTTTTCCAACACTGACGCCTTTTTAAAAAGGATACCGGAGGACAAGCCAACCGAACTGCCGACCATGATCGCAGTAGGTGTTGCGAGACCAAGCGCACAGGGGCATGCGATCACCAGCACGGCAATCGCCATCTTGAAAGCAAACAGGAAACCGGACTGGGCCGGGCCATACCAGGCGATAAACGTCAGCAGGGCAATCACGATCACTGCGGGGACGAACCAGCTTGAGACGGCATCAGCCAATCTCTGGATCGGTGCCTTGTCGCCCTGGGCTGTTTCAACCATGCGCACAATCTGCGCCAGTGTCAGTTTCGCTGCCGACCCGAGTCGCCTTAACCACCAGGCGGCCGCTGGTATTGATCGTTGCTCCGGTCACTTTTGCACCAGGGCCCTTGTCAACCGGTAGGGGTTCTCCGGTAATCATCGACTCGTCAACAGCCGAATCTCCCTCGATCAACAACGCCGTCAACCGGGACTTTTTCTCCCGGCCGCACCACAACATGATCTCCGACGCTGAGTCGATCGGCCGGCACTTGCTCTTCCCGGCCATCAATCAGCAACCATGCTTTATCAGCCTGCAGATGTAACAGGGACTTCAGCGCCTGCCCGGCCTTCCCCTTCGCCCTGGCTTCAAGCCATTTACCGAAACGAATAAAGGTGATCAGCATGGCGCTGGTCTCGAAGAAAACATCCCCTGCAAGGCCGAAGATTCTGAACAGCGCCAACAGTGAATAGCCGTAGGCGGCCGTTATCCCCATGGCAACCAGCACATCCATATTGGCAGAGCGGTTTTTCAGTGATATCCAGGCGCTGCGATAGAAGGTTAGCCCGGCGCTGAACTGCACCACGGTCGACAAGGCACAAATCAGGTAGATGGTCGCCTTGCCGAACGGTGCGAGCCACATCAAGGGCATAATCGGCAACGACAGGCAGGCGGCAAAGATCAGCCAGTAGAATTGTCCACGGCTTTCCTTGAGATCACCCTCCCCCTCTGTCACAGCCTGGTAGCCAAGAGCCTCGACCTTGGCAACCAGTTGTTCAGAGCTTACCCGGTCGGGATCAAATTCTACAGAGAGTTTTTCGGCAGCGAAGTTAACTGACGCCACAGCAACACCAGGTATTTTTGCGACACCTTTTTCGATGGTTTGAGCGCAATTGGCACAGGTCATGCCGCGTACGGTGAAAACACTGGTCTCCTTAATGCCCCCCCCCAACAAGTCATCTTCATCGATCTGACCCGCCGATTGCAACAGATCATCGGCAATCGGTGCAATTACCTGGAAACCGGCTTTTACGACAGCTTCAAGGAGCTGGCCGCGGTTCGGGCCGTGCTCTGCGACAGTGATTCTGCCGAGCTGTTCCGGCAAAGAGACTTCAACCTCGATGACGCCCTCGATCGCCTGTAACGCAGCGGTTACCCTGGCAACACATTTTTGACAACTCATGCCGTAAACAGGAATCGTTATTTCGTTTTTGATCGTCACCTTTTGACTCTCCGCAACACCTTCACATATTGTATTTTTGGGGAAATTACTTTTCTCAAGTACCGTGAAATTGGTTTGTCCTGTCTCCGATTCGGCACCGCACATGGCCGGCGTGATCAAATGCGCCGACTCAGCCATGTTTACGGCATCAAGCAAGGCGGTCATCCCGCCACTCCCAACCACTGCAGGCCCATCATCAGTCAGCCGGCAATGACAGCGAGCAAAATGCGGCAGAGGGTGAGGACGCCGACGCGCCCCGTTGCACAAATCGCCCCCTTCGAGGACCAGGTTGTGGGCAATCCCCATCATGACACCGCACTGGGTGACCTGCCAGGGGGTCAGGTCCAGAGGGGCGAGAACGGCAATCGCCGCATAGAGGTTAATCAGAACCGCAGCAATAAAAGCGAAAGCGGTCTCTCCCGGCAGCCCGAACAGGCCCATAAACGGCGCACACCAACTGCCCAGACTGTCGATCAGGCCGGAGCTCTTAGCATAAATCGACGATGATGTAGAGCGGCAGGACAAACTTGAGCATCCGGAAAACCGTCCACCAACCGTCGACCACACCGGTACGTAAACGTTCGAAGACCGGAGGGCACTGCTCTTTCTCTGTTATTTCCATGTGTTAATCACTTCCGGTGCGGTTGACATATCGACATGCGCCGCCTATAGTGACGGCCATGAGAGCCATCTTTCTTGCCGATGCACACTTACGCAAACCCGGCGACCATAACTACCGGATGATGCTGGACTTTCTCGATGAACAGTGCGGCAAAACGGACATCCTGGTCCTGCTCGGTGACATCTTCGAGTTCTGGATCGGCAAGAGCACCGTGATCGCTGATCACGTCCCGCTGGTCGATGCCCTGGAGCGATTGCATCAGCAGGGCACGAAGCTGGTGTATGTCGAGGGCAATCATGACTTCCACCTCGGTCCAGTCTTCACCAGGCGGCTGGAATGCCAGGTGTTCCCTGACGGTGGCAGCATTGAACTCGACGGAAAAAAGATTTTTCTCGCCCACGGCGACCTGGCCAACCCCAACGATCTCGGTTATCGGCGGCTCCGCAAGTTTTTCCGAAGTAGCCTGGTCCGCATCCTGATCCGGACTCTGCCTAATTTCCTGTTGTTAAGGATCGGAGCCCGGGCCGGCTACGAAAGCAAAAAGAATTACGGAGGGGAGCGCGCCAGATGGCCCGCCAGGGAGGTCCTGATACCCTATGCCGAAGCGATTCTCGCAACCGGTCAGCAAGCAGTTGTCACCGGGCACTTCCACCAACCTTTTCACGAAAAACTGGGCGATGGAGAACTCATCGCCCTGGGTGACTGGATCACGCAGTTTTCCTACGCCATTTATGCAGACCAATCCTTTACCCTGACCAGCTATCAGGCAACAACGGCCGGGGTCGGCTCGACAGCCTGATCCTCGCCCCGCTCATTGAGCGCCTCAACCTGCATAACCAGATCGCGCAAGGTCATCCCTTCCAGGGCCTTCTGTTCCGCATCAGTCAAGAGTTCCGCAACTTCGGCGACGGCAATACGCTCAGGGGTATTGCGCAGAGAACTGTAATCGGCACCATCAGCCGCCAGGCTCCTGATCACATCATGCAGCCTGATCTTCTCCAGGGCACGGGCCGGTTGATAGCCGGTGGCTTCAGAATCCTGGACGGTCTCGGCAATAAATCCCAACCGGACCAGTTCATCCAGAATGTTGCGCAGCAGGCGCGACGGGACATCCAGTTGCTCAATAAGATCGTCTTTGCCCATGGCGGGCTGTCCGAGGTAGAAGCGACGGCCAACACAGAGCAGCACCATAAGGGCAATAAATTCCAGGCTGGCAAAGTTGACCTGCGCACCCCGGATATCACGCCGGATGCTGCGCAGGTTCTGGGTGGCATAGGTCATTTCCAGGCCAAGCAGGACGATCATCCAGGAAAAGTAGATCCAGACCATCAGCACCGGCAGGGCAGCCAGGGTTCCGTAAATAGCGTTGTAGCGCGCCACACCGACCTGGAAGCTCAAGTAACCCCACTGGCTGATCTGCCAGAGCGTACCGCCGAACACACCACCGATCAGTGCTGCACGGGGGCTCACCTTGACATTCGGCATAAACAGATAGAGGCCGGCAAAGACCAGCCACATAACCATGAACGGCAGGACCTCGAAGAGTGCGAGCAGCGCCTCACCGACATACTGCTGCTCAATCAGCGTCTGGACCAGGCGCTGGCTCTTGACCGTGCTGGTCATGGAGATGGCCACGACGACGAAGATCGGGCCGATCGTCACCACCGAAAAGTAATCGGTGAAGCGCCGCAGTAACGGACGGGTCTCCTTGACCCCCCAGACCCGGTTGAAGGTTTCTTCGATGTTTGACAGCAGGGTCAGCACGGTAATCACCAGGAAGAGCAGACCGATGGTGCCAAGCCGTGCGACGTTGGTATTGTTGATGTACTCGACGATATAGGTGACCACCGTGCCACCACCGACTGCCAATTGTTTAAGCAGCAAGGTTTCGAGTTCATTCTGGACACCGAAGCCCTTGAGCACAGCAAACATCAGGGCAAGCAACGGCACCAGCGAGAGCAGGGTCGTGAACGTCAGGGCGGAAGCGCGCAACATGCAGCCGTCGGCAAAGAAGCCACGAACGACCAGGGTCAGGATTTGCCCCTGATTGAGCAGAAATTTCCGCCACCAGCCCCGGTCGGCAGCACTTATTTCCCAGAGGTCACGTGCAAAGAAATTGCGGCTGCGGTCAATCAATGTTCGCAATGAACTCACTCTCACCTCACGGTCTCAGGCTTCTCATCCAGATCGACGTCTGTCACCGGCAGGCCGATCTGCTCCAGTCCCTCTCTGAACTCTTCAGGATCGCCAACCAGGACAATCTGCTGCCGGGAGAGATCGACATATTCCCGGGCAACCCGCTGCACATCATCCACCGTAACCGCAGCGATGCGATCACGGTAGCTGGCCAGGTAATCTTCGGGATAACCGAAGAACATCAGGGTCATCTGCTGGTTGACCACCGAATGGGTGTTCTCGAAGCTGAAGACAAAAGAGTTGATCTGGCTCTCTTTGGCCAACTGCAACTCGTCTTGATGAACCGGATTGTCTCTTAACCCCGACATGATCTCTCGCGTCAGTGTGACCGCTGGTACAACCGAGGCATTCTTGGTTTCCGTTCCGGCTACAAACGGCCCCGGCAAACGCCGACCGACCTGGAAGTAGGAATATGCCGAATATGCCAGGCCACGGTTCGAGCGGATCTCCCGCATCATGCGGGAGTTAAAGCCACCGCCGCCGAGGATGTAATTGAAGACCCGCACGGCATACTGGTCGGGATCGTCCTTGGTCAGGCCCAGATCACCGATCACCACCGTGGTTTGCGGCAGGTCCTTGGTCACAACCTGAATCAACCCTGACTTCGGTCGGGCAACAGTCGGCATGACCTGGTCAGGAACCTGCCGCTGTTTCCAGTCGCCGAAATTCTGCTGCAACAGTTGCATCAACGTGTCGCGATCGAAATCGCCGGAGACTGCCATCCAGAGCTGATTCGGAGCAAAATACCTCTGCTGGAAATCAACCATGTCCTGACGTGATACACTCGCAAGCGTATCATGGGTTGGCGTATAACCAAGGGAACTGTCCGGATACAGGGCGGCCATCAACAACCGCCTGGAGATCGCTCCAGGGCTGTCATTCTGACGTCGCACCTGCTCCTGGGCCTGCAGACGTGCCAGTTCCAGCCGCTCAGCAGCGAACCTGGGCCGACGCAGCATGTCAGCCAGAACCGAAACGCCTTGTTCCAGATCCTGTGTACGTATCGACAGGTCAAGCTGCGATGTGTAGGGCCCCATGCTGGCACCCAGGTTGGCTGCGAGATGATCCAGGAATTCGTCCAGCTCCTCAGGGGACCGGTCCCCTGCCCCACCGGTCCGCCAGGTACTGCCGAAAAGGCCGGCAAAACCGGTTTTCTCTTTTGGTGTTGTGATGCCACCGGCGCCAATCAGTGCGGTAACCTGCACCAGGGGCAATTCCCTGTCTTCCTTGAGGTACAGGCGGATGCCGTTGTCCAGGACCAGGGTCTCCACTTCGGGGAGTTGAAATTCGAGCGCCGGATATTGCAGTTGATCTGGGTCGCTCGGTAACGGAGCAGCACAACCGGCCAACAAGAACAGGACTGCAACAAAGACCGAGAGAACGCCGACCGGTCGGGAGTATCTCATAGCGTCTGATCCTCTCTTTGCAGCACCACAACCGTACGGTTGGATTTTGTGAAGTACCGGTTGGCAACCTGCTTGAGATCCTCTGCTGACAACTTGTCGATCTCTACCGCATAGTTCGCTACGTAACGCCAGTCGCCGGCTAGCGACTGATAGCTGGTCAGCAGCCTCGCCAGACCGGAGTTGCTTCTCAGCTGCCGAAGCTGGTCGGTCAACAGCCGGTTCCGGACCTTGGTCAGTTCCTCCTCTTCGACCAGTTCGTTCTTGAGTTTGTCGAGTTCGGTGTAAATCGCCGATTCCAGTTCTTCGACGGTATGCGGATAGCGCGGGATTCCCTCTATAACAAAGAGGTTGGGATAACGGGAACCCGGAGCGCCATACACAGAGACCGAGGTCGCCAGCTTCTGCTCCTCGACCAGGGAACGGTAGAGCCTTGAGGTGCGGCCGCTGCCGAGGATCTGGTCGATCAGGTCGAAGGCGTAATCGTCCTTGTCAGGCATGGTCGGCTTGTGCCAGGCAATTGCCAGCCTTGGCTCGGCGTCAAACACCTCGAGGATTCTCTTTTCCCCTTTCTGCTCAGGCTCTACCGCCGACACTCGAGGGGCGGGAGTACCGGGGGCGATATCCCCGAAATAGCGGCCGACCAGGGCAACGGCATCGGCCGCCCTGATATCGCCGACCAGCGCGATCACGGTGTTGACCGGCGCATAATATTTCTCCAGGAACCCGCGGGTCTTCTGCGGGCTGAGGTTGGCAATATCGGAATGCCAGCCGATGATCGGATTGCGGTAAGGATGCACCTTGAAGGCATTGGTCACGAGGCTCTCATAGTGCTTGCGTGCCGGGTTTGTATCGTAGGACCGGCGACGTTCCTCCCGGATTACATCCCGCTCGGTATAGAACTCGCGCAGGACCGGGTTTTTCATCCGGTCCGACTCGATCAGAGCCCAGAGTTCCAGCTTGTTGGACGGCAGGGAGATCAGGTATGTAGTCAGGTCCTTGCTGGTGAAGGCATTGTAGCCGACGCCGCCGTTTTCCGAGTAAAGATTGGAGAATACGTCCTTGACCACGTACTGCTTGTGTTCTGCCTGCAGGTCGGTCAGCTGTTTTTCCAGTGCGGCAACCTCGGCCGGGGAGACATCATTTTGCAGACGCAGGGCGTCAAGCTGACTGCCGACCCGTTCAATTTCCTCGAGCAAAGGTTTTTCTTTTGTATAGTCCGTGGTCCCGAGAGTCTTGGTCCCTTTGAACAGCATATGTTCGAGCAGGTGAGCCACACCACGGGTCTCGCTGGTTTCGTGTACCGAGCCGACCCCGATGGTGATGTAGGCCGAGACGACCGGCGTGTCGTGCCGCTCAACCACGAGCAATTTGAGCCCGTTGTCAAACCGGTGTTCAAACACCTTGTCCTCAAGTACGGTGCTACCAAGGGCCACGCCCTGAAAGCAAAGAAGAAGCATGCTAAAGATCAGCGCAATGTATCGATTCATCTGTTTGATTATCCTTAATCCGCTAAATGTTAATTTGTCTGTCCAACCCATTATAACCATGTCGCGGCATTCGGTCGAGACAGACATCTATTTTTTTAGATGTTTCCTAATTCTGCAAAAAGATTAATAAAAGATCCTAGGCTGCGGCAACCACCGCTTGCCCGAGAGCCAGGCCACCGTCATTGGGAGGGACCAGTGTGTGGGTGAGGACTGTCAGACCTGCTTTCTCCAGGCGGGGCACCACCATCTCCGTCAACAGGCAGTTCTGAAAGACCCCGCCAGACAAAACAACCTGTTTCAGGCCGGTCTGCTGCTGCAATTGAGCACAGACCTCTTCAATCATCATGGCCAGGGAAAGGTGGAAACGCCCGGCAATCCGTCTGCCGCCGACACCTGAGAGATGATCTTTGACGATCGATTCGATCATTTGCGCCGGGTCACAGATAATCTGGCCGTCCTGGTGTGACAACTGCCAGGGGTAAGCCGTTGATTGGCCCGGATCGGCGAGCATTTCCAGCTCCATGGCCGCCTGCCCTTCGAAGGAAACCACCTGGCGCAGGCCGATTATCGACGCTACGGCGTCAAACAGGCGACCGCAGCTGGAGGTAAGGGGCGTGTTGATTCGTTTGACCATCGCCTGGCAAACCAGTCGCAGCTCGTTTTCGGCAATACCTGCTAAAGCATTTCAGGTCACCGGGAACTTCACCGAATACTGATTGCAGGTAACTCAGCGCCATACGCCAGGGCTCCCTGGTGGCCAGGTCACCACCGGGCATCGGCTGGTAGCGCAGATGACCATGGCGCTGAAACTCCTTCAGATCGCCGACCAGGAATTCACCGCCCCAGATATGGCCGTCGGCACCGTAACCGATCCCGTCAAAAATAACCCCGATGGCCGGTTCACGAATGCCGTGTTCGGCCAGGCAACTGGCCAGATGCGCATGATGATGCTGGACTGCGACTGCAGGCAGCCCGCTTTCTTCCAGAGCATAGCGTGTCGAATAGTAATCGGGATGCAGATCGTGTGCGACCCGCTGTGGTTCGACTTCGAGAAGCCTGCGCATGTGACTGATCGTGTTCCGGAAAGATTCGTAGACCTCGAGGTTTTTCAGGTCGCCGACATGCTGGCTCAAAAAGGCGCGGTCGCCGCGGGTCAGGCAGATGGTGTTCTTCAATTCCGCACCAACCGCCAGTACGGCACAGCTTTCACCGGGCAAGGCCACGCCCCGCGGGACAAATCCGCGTGAACGGCGTAACAGCAGCGGCCGGCCGGCCATGACCCGGGCAATCGAGTCATCGACACGGGTGTGAATGCGCCGGTTGTGACTCAGAAAAGCATCGGCAATCGCCGCCAACCGCTGCCGGGCGTCATCATCCTCAAAGGCAATCGGCTCGTCGGAGAGGTTGGCGCTGGTCATGACCAGGGATTTAAAATTCTGCAGCAGCAGGTGGTGCAACGGTGTGTACGGCAGCATCACACCGAAACAACGGTTGCCGGGAGCAATATTCCCGGCAAGGCCGTGGCCGGACCGCTTCCCCAATAACACGATCGGTCGTTCGGTGCCCTGCAGCAGGCGTGCCTCATCAGACCCGACGACCGCCAGCTCCGTCACGGCCTCAAGATTCTTCGCCATCAGGGCGAAAGGCTTCTCATCACGCTGTTTGCGCCGGCGCAGCTCGGCCACCGCTTCCTGGTTGGCAGCATCCACCGCAAGATGGTAGCCTCCCAGGCCCTTGATGGCGACAATCTGCCCGGCTCTTAAACGACGAATCGTTTCTGCCACGGGGTCGACACAATCGAGAGCCGACCCGTCGGCAGCAACCAGCTGTAATCGGGGGCCACAGACCGGGCAGGCATTCGGTTGGGCGTGGAAGCGACGAGACGCCGGATCGTCATACTCTGCCTGGCATTCGATACACAGCGGGAAATCGGCCATGGTGGTCAGCGGCCGGTCGTAAGGGATGCCGGTGACGATCGTATATCGCGGTCCGCAATTGGTGCAGTTGATAAAAGGGTAACGGTACCGGCGATCAGCCGGGTCAAACAGTTCAGCGAGACAGTCATCGCAGACAAAGGTGTCGGGCGCGATCTGGGCCCGACGGGTCTCATCGACGGCGCTATGCAGAATTGTGAAACCCTTACAGCCCAGAACAGGGATCGTCTGTATATCGACCGACTGGATTACGGCCAGGGGAGGCTTCTGATCACTGATGGCCGCAACAAATTGTTGCAGAGGTTCTGCTGCCCCCTCCACTTCAATGGTCACACCGCGGGTGTCGTTGCAAACCGAACCGGACAGGCCGAAACGTTCTGCCAACTGGTATATGAAGGGCCGGAAACCGACCCCCTGGACGATCCCCTCGATGATGATTTTATAGCGCAAATAATCCACAGGGTGAGGATATAGGAAATGCTGGGGAAATGCAGTTCGAAAATCATCTGTTTTCGACCAGGCTCGAGTGAGACATCCCGGCAACTTGAGCATCATTTATAGTATCAGACGCAACGTGCTTATCCCTTGGTTAAAAGAAGCTCACCAGCTATAAAAGCCCCACAGTTCATGGGTTTTGAACAAGTTATCTCTGGACCGTGCCACATAAGACCTTTATCGGCTGTTCCTCATGAATGAATTGACAAGCAGATTTACGAGATCAGGAACCTTCGGCCAAATTATATTTCTCCATTTTGTAGCGCAGCGTTCCTCGTGGAAGATTGAGAAGACGTGCCGTTTTCGCAACGTTGCCACCGGTAATCACGACCGCCTGGGAGATCAGGTCTTTTTCCAGTCGGCCGACGATTTCTTCGAACAGGATCCCTTCCGGCGGGATCTGGCATTCGAACGAGGCCTGATCCTTCGGTTTGTCACCCCAGATCTCCCGTGGCAGGCAGTCCGGCGTTATCGTTTCCTGGTTGTGCATGATACAGATGCGCTCCACCACGTTGCGCAATTCACGCACATTTCCCGGCCAATGGTAACGCATCAGGAGGTCAAGCGCTGAGCGCGAGACTTCCCGGACATTCTTGTGGAACTCCTTGCTGAAATGCCTGAGGAAAAAATCCAACAAAGGTGGAATATCTTCACGACGGTCGCGCAACGGCGCAACATGGATCGGGAACACATTGAGCCGGTAGTACAGGTCCTCACGAAAGTTTTTCTGCTCAATCGCCTCTTTCAATTCCAGGTTGGTCGCGGCCACAACACGGACATCGATATCAATGCTCCTGCTCCCGCCCAACCGGCGAATCTTACGGTCTTCGAGAACCCTGAGCAGCTTGACCTGGAGATTCATGTCCATTTCACCGATCTCGTCAAGAAAGATCGTACCGCCATTCGCCTCTTCGAAAAGCCCTATTTTACGATTCTTGGCATCGGTGAAGGCGCCCCGCTCATGACCAAACAACTCTGTTTCCAGCAAGGTTAAACGGCAGAGAGCCACAGTTTATTTCGATGAACGGTTTGCCGTTGCGAGGGGATAAGTGGTGGATCGACTTGGCAACCAGCTCCTTGCCCGTGCCTGACTCACCGGTAATCAGGACGGTTGAAGTCTCGTGCTTGGCAACTTCCCGAATCTGCCGGTAGACCTGAGTCAACTGGGTGCTGGAGCCGATCATCATGTTGTCGCCGGACAAGTCCTTGCCCTGCGACCCACGCCGCAACTGACGGACCTCACGACGCAGGTTCTGGGTCTCCAGGGCCAGTCGCACGATCAGGCGAATGGCATCTGCCTTGAAGGGCTTTTTGATATAATCGTATGCGCCCATCTTCAGTGCTTCGACAGCACTCTCCACCGTGCCGTAACCGGTGATGATGATCACCAGGATTCCCGGATCGATCTCACGCAAGGCACGCAAGACATCCAGGCCGCTCTGCGCGCCAAGATTCAGATCGAGCAGGACCAGGTCAACGTCCGATTCGCCGACTTCCCTGATAGCATCATCACCATTATCAGTGGAGAGAGGATGATAACCATCTTCCTCGAGAATTCTTTCCAGGTTTTCGCGGATGAATGCCTCATCATCCACGATCAGGATACGTTCCATGCTGAACCTCTCTGATTTGTCCTTGGGGTAATTGACTGGAGGCATTCTAGTGACAGGCAGAACCTGAGGCAACATAAAATGGCTGAATATGGCCATTTTTTATTTGTTGCCCATTTTTTGCAACAAGCCGACTCGCCCTGCGGGCTAAATTTGGCCACTATCGGGGAGATATATTTTAAACTCGGTTCCTTCACCTTCACGGCTCTTTACTTCTATACGACCGCCATGGCCGGCAATGATCGTGTGCGTAATCGATAGACCCAACCCGGTCCCCTCTCCTTTGGTCGTGTAAAAAGGCTCAAAGATCAGCTCCAGGCGATCAGCAGGGACCCCATGCCCCGTATCACGGATTGTCAGCCAGGCTCCATCTGCCGCACGTTGTACCGAAAGGAACAACTCTCCTCCGTCGGGCATCGCATCAAGGGCATTGGTCAGCAGGTTCAGAATGGCCTGCTTGAGCCGGCCGCTGTCGATCTGGGGATGTGGCAACTGTTCAGGGATATCTTCGATGAGGTGGACCTTCTGCTTCTGGAACTGTTTGCTGACCAGGAAAAGAGTGTCGCGCAGGACTTCTGCAAGGTCGCCGGGAGCCAGGCGCGCGTCCGGCGGCGAGGCAAAATTCAGCAGTTCGTTGACCAGCCCCTCCAGGCGCTCGATCTCCTCCAGGGCGCGCTGGATCAGGCCCTGGTCTTCGGGATTCGCCAACAAGCGGTCGTGCAGTTCATCCAGTAACAGGCTGATACCGGTCAGCGGGTTGCGTACTTCATGGGCGATCCCGGCAGAAAGCCGGCCGAGCGAAGCGAGACGCTCGAAACGAGCCATTCTCAGTCTGAAATTGACGCGCTCGGTCAAGTCCTCTATCGTCAGGATAGAGCCTCCATCGCCGCCGGAGGACAGTGCGTGGAGAGCCAGCCGGTAGGTCAGCGAGCGGCCACCCCTCTCGAGGGTCACGTACTCGCTCCAGCGCTCCGCCTTCAGGCTTCTTGATAAGGCATCAAACAGTTCGGGAAAATCGTGCAGGATATCGTTGACAGGTAAATGACCCGACTGTCCGGCCTCAACCCGTAGGATCCTGCGTGCGGCACCATTTAAGGATGTCACATGTTGTTTACTGTCAAGGGTCAGGATGCCGACATCCACATTCTCTACAATCGTCTGCTTGAAATCTCTCTCCTGCTTGATTTCCTTACGCGACCGGCGTAAAACGGCAAGCGCCTTGAGTAACCTTTCACGGCGTTCACCCAGTTGCCTGGCCATGGAGTTGAATGCCGTAGCCAGTTCCGCGACCTCAACCGGGCTGGTAATTTCCAGCTGCGTCACCAGTTTGCCACGCGACATTTCCTGGGTCCCGGCGATCAGAGTAGACAAGGGACTGGTGATATTATGGGAGAGGCGATAGGCAACATAAACGACCAGCAGGGCGGTCAGGCCGATCATCACCCAGGCGCCGGTCAAAAAGGCTTTGTAGAGCTGACGGATATTCAGCGAAGCGGCTTCGGCCATTTTATGGAACTGGCCAACCTCTGCACCGATCGTAATCCCGCCAAAGACACCTTTTTCCGCGTAAGGCCCCGAATCATAGAAAATCGGGGCAAACGCCATGATCTTCTGCGAGCCACCCACATTGGTCACGTCAAGCACTCCTGACTGCCCACCTTGAATCGAACGATGAACATCCGGATAGTTTGGATGAATAAACGCCGCCTCACGTAAATTGAACGGGATGGTTCCCCTGGCGACATCCTCAGGTGAGGAGTCTTCCGTATAAGGGGCGACCAGATGGCCATCCTTGTCCAGGCCACGGATATCCCAGAACTTGGGGTGAGTAATGATCCAGCCCTCATCATCGAACATGAAGGCATAATTGCCGCTCTGGTAAGAAGGAAAGACGACGAAGTTCTCGTCGGCAGGAGTGATATGCTGGGTAAACTCCATCAGGTGGCGATGATCAAGCGACAAAACGACCACACCCTGCAACAAGCCGTCGTCGGCATAGACCGGCTGGGCGAAACGAACGATCCCTTCATAGGTGGCCCCCTCAATCGCTTCTTCGGGAGTGTCCGCATCAAGAAGCTGGTCCTGTTTACTGACGTGCCAGCCCGTAACATGTGAAACATAGATCCGCCCTCGCGGCAATCCACTGGCAGCACTGAAATAGGTTTCTGTCAGGTAAGTGGTGTTTTGCGGATCTGACACATCGCGCAGAAGGTTTGAGACACTGCCATCCAGTACCCGCAAACGCTCCACACCATCAGCGCCTACGAAGGCGATCTCCTTGTAGAGCCGCACGGAAGGCCGCTCTTCGCGAGGGTCCTGGTTGGTTCCGGCACGAATCCACACCGGGCGGCGATGGCTCTCGCTGAACCAGGTGTAGATTTCCGCGTCAACCGGCATTTGCGCAAGCGCAGCGAGATCACTTTCGACCTGCCGAAGGAAGGTGCGCACCTCATCCGCGACCATGACCGCACGCAGCTCGAGAGTTTCAGAAGCCTGTTCATCAAGAGCCCTGATCGCACTGTCACGCAGGAGTTGTTCTACAGTGTCAAGGCTCTGTCCGGCAAACACGGCCAGAATAATCAGCGGCACCAGAGTCAGTCCGCAGAAAACGTAGAGGACTTTTCGATGAAAGGAGAGGCGGGGCATGCTGGCAGTATAGCAGGAGGACGACCGGAACTGATAGCCGGATATTGTAGAGAACGGGTTAATTCATCAGGCGCGATGAACAGGGCATTTTTCTCGAACGAATCGCAAGCGGCAACAAGTCCTGGTGTTTGACCAGTACATCCTCAAAGCTGAATCCGTCGCTGATAATCACATCCTGAGGACTGAACACCGTGCGCGCAAAATGGCTGCCATCCGGACGGCTGAACACTTCAATCAGGTATTCCCGCCCTTCAAAATCACAGATTAACTGATGAACCAGTTGCGTGTTATCCATAATTGCCCGCATCGTAAATACAAGTTTGACATAAATATAGGAGATACATGAGCAAACTTCGGGCCAAACGGGAAAACCTGCAATATCAGCGTTCCCGGTTAAATATCGGCTGAAAAAACGTTAAAACACGGGGGGGTGTACAGGAATATGACGGAACAATCAGTGATTGCGGCTGACGATGTAGTCCGCAAGCCTGAGCATGGCTTCCTTGGCCGGGCAGTCAGAAAAGCCGGAGAGGTGTGCTTTGGCCGACTCGATCAGGGTTTTTGCCCTTTCACGGGTGTAGCCGATGCCGTCGTAAGAATGAATCAGACGGACAACATATTGCAGGTCATCGTCCGGCAGGACTTCCTGCTCGACGATGGCTGCGACCTTCTGGCGTTCTTCGTTTGTACAGTTGTTCAGAGTATGGATGAGAGGCAAGGTCACCTTACCCTCAAGCAGGTCATGGCCACACTCTTTGCCGAACTCGGCCTGATCGGCGATATAATCCAGGGCGTCATCCATAAACTGGAAAGCGATGCCGAGATCCATTCCATAGGCAGCCAGAGCCTCCTCCTCTTCAGGGGAACAGCCACCCAGGATTGCGCCACTTCGGCTGGCTGCGGAAAGCAGTACAGCCGTCTTGTTTCGCACCACTTCGATATAGTGCTCTTCGTCAAGCTCGACATCGCTGGTGCTGATCAGTTGCAGCACCTCGCCCTCCGCCATCTGTGTTGTGGCATCGGAGAGGGTCCGCAGGATATCGAGGTTTCCCTCGCGCACCATAATCGAAAAAGACTTGGCAAACAGGAAATCTCCGACCAGGACGCTGGCCTCATTGCCCCAGACTGCGTTCGCCGAATCCTGGCCACGTCGCAGGACGGCGCTATCGACGACATCATCATGCAACAGGGTCGCCGTGTGGATGAACTCGACGACGCTGGCCAGCCCGATGTGCGCGTTGCCCTGATAACCGGTCAGTTGTGCGCTGAGCAGCAACATCATCGGTCGGACACGTTTGCCACCGCTGGCAAGCACGTATTCACCGACCTTGCGGATCAGGGGAACACGAGAGGTCAGATCCTCGCGAAACTGCTCTTCAACGCGACGAATATCGTCATTCAGCAATGTCAGGACAAAATCCATAATTATGGGAATCCGGAGGGAAAATTATCGCCCATCCTAATGAATTCTGACGAAACATGTCAAAGCTTTTTTACCTAATCGGGCAAAGCTTGTGAAGCCAATAGTCGTGCTCTGCCGGGTTAGTCCTTATGCACCTTGGTTTGGCTGCCCTTGGCATCGAGCCGCCGCCGCAGGTAACCGGTCACAGCTGTCCCCGGAAGAGCTGCTAAATCCGGGCAACCCTCCGCCAATCTATTCTCATTGACGACATAAACCGATGATTGTCAACAAGGCGTCATCATCTGGCAGATATCATCCTGCGAATCCACCAGCAGGAGAGAAACCATACCGCCGGTAAGGGCCGCAACTTCTCAGGCTGGTTGGCAAAAAAATCCTCCAGGCAAGACGTCCTCTTGATAATACTTTTTAGCTGCGCGTACAGAGGCCCAAACAGCTGCAGACACAACCAAATTATGAATTTCCACACAGGTATTGACATAAACCTCCGGCTTGAGTATAAATATTACCGTTTTTGTCTTTTTTAATTAGCCCTTGACAATCATATGCCCAGTCTTACACTTTGGAACAAATCAACATGCATTCAGGAGGTGCCATGGAGAGCCAGAATTACAACTACGCCATTGTACGCAGTTTCGTCGTGTGGAGCGTGGTTTGGGGCCTGGTCGCTGTACTGGTGGGGGTTATCGTCTCCTTCCAGATGATCGACCCTGACCTCAACTTCCCGCCGTACCTGACCTTTGGCCGCCTGCGCCCGATTCACACCAATGCCGGGATTTATGGCTGGGGGGTCGGAGTGATTTTCGCGACCTTCTTCTACATCGTCCAGAGGCTCTGCAAGGTCCCTCTCTGGAGCGACAAACTGGCAAAATTCCAGCTCTGGTTCTTTAACGCGACCATTATCGCCTCAGCGGTTACGCTGCTGATGGGATACACCACCTCCAAGGAATACCATGAGATGGAATGGCCGATCGATCTGATGATCATCATCCTCTGGGTTGCCTTCGCCATCAACATCATCATGACCATCTTCAAGCGCAAAGACGAGCAGATGTACATCTCGCTCTGGTACATGATGGCGGCGATCATAGGCGTGGCGATACTTTTTGTGACCAATTCGGCAGCGGTTCCGGTCTCCTTCTTCAAATCGTATTCGGCCTACGCCGGCACCAACGACGCCAACGTCCACTGGTGGTTCGGCCACAATGCCGTGGCGATGGCATTGACTGCACCGCCCCTGGCAATGTTTTACTACTTTCTGCCAAAATCGACCGGCGTGCCGATCTACAGCCACCGTCTGTCAATCGTGGCGTTCTGGTCCCTGATCTTCATGTATCTCTGGACCGGAGCACACCACCTGCTCTGGACCCCGGTCCCCGACTGGATTCAGACCCTGGCCATGGGCTTCTCCGTGATGCTGATTGCACCGTCCTGGGGCAGCGTCTTCAACGGCTATCTCTCGATGAACGGGCAGTGGCACCAGATGCGCGAGAACTATCTGGTCAAGTTCCTGATCCTTGGTATCACCTTCTACGGGCTGCAGACTCTGCAGGGGCCGATGCAGGCAATCAGGACCTTCTCGGCCTTCATCCACTACACCGACTGGGTCCCGGCACACATCCACATGGGCACCATGGGCTGGGTGTCGATGATTGCCTTTGCCAGCATCTACTTCCTCCTGCCACGCATTTACGGCCGGGAGGTCTACAGCATCCCACTGGCCAACCTGCAATTCTGGCTGATCCTGATCGGCCAGCTGATCTGGTCCATCTCACTATGGGTCGCAGGTGTCCTGCAAGCCGGGATGTGGAATGCCATGAACCCCGATGGCAGCCTGACCTACACCTTCATGGAGACCATGGTTGAGATGTACCCCTACTGGTGGGCACGGGCATTCGGCGGTCTCGTCTATCTGCTCGGACTGATCATCTTTATCTACAACCTGTACATGACAGTCACCCAGGGCAAAACAACAACTGCGCAGGCAGCACCTGCAGAAGGGAGGGCCTGATCATGTGGGAAAAGAGACCTGTCCTCCTGCTCGTAATGGCGACAGCAGCTATCCTGGTCGGCACCATTATCACCATGGTCCTGCCTTTTGCCTGGGTGAATACCGAAGCGGACCGCATCGAAGGCGTCAAACCCTATACCGCACTGCAACAGGAAGGCCGCGACATCTACATCCGCGAAGGCTGTAACAACTGCCATTCGCAGACGGTTCGTCCACTGGTTTCCGATGTTCTGCGCTACGGGGAGTATTCCAAATCAGGTGAATTCGTCTACGACCGTCCTTTCCTCTGGGGATCGAAACGGACCGGTCCCGACCTGGCTCGCCTGGGCGGCAAATATCCGGACGCATGGCATTACAAGCACATGGAGTCTCCGCGTTCCATGGTCCCGAAGACCAACATGCCGGACTACGGCTGGCTCTCTGAAAACCAGCTCGATCCGCAGATGATCCGGCGCAAGATGGAGACCCTCGGCTTCCCTTACACGGCCGACGAGATCAAGGCTCTCGAGGGCAAGAACGAAATGGACGCCATCGTCGCCTACATGCAGAAACTCGGCATCGGACATCCCCTGGCGGGATTCCGTTGCAAGACCGACTATTGTTGGTGACCTGGTGAATCCATACGCCGGAGTTGACCATGGCAACGATGAACCGGCTGGGACTCCCTTTACTCAGAAAATTGCGCCGCCTGCCACGGCGCACACATGGAAGGCGAAATCGGCCCGGAACTGGTCGGTGACGATTATGATGACGAGATCCTTTTTGAACTCATCTACACCGGAATTAACGATTCACGGCATGCCGAGTTTCTCCAGCCTGGGGACCGATAAAGTCTGGAAGCTGATCAACTTCATCAGGACTACAAGGCCGAGGGCGAGAATCACTGATTATGGACCTGGCATCTTTCGTCTACCTTGGTGTCACTTTCGGCCTGTTCGTGATCTTTGTCTGATTGTGGCCCGCACCTACAGCAAGAAACGCAAGGACGAAGGGGAAGCGGCCAAGTATCAGATGATGGATGACGATTAACACTGGTCGAGCCGAAACGGATTGACTTTTGCCAAAAGGATATTCACATGAGCACAACTGACCCTCACCACGAAGAACACGCGGACGGCATTGTCGAAGATCGCGCAAAGGCCCCACCGGTCTACTTCACCATCCTGTTTTACGGCCTGATCATCTGGGGGGTGGCCTTCATGTCGTTCTACCTCCTGTCCGGCTGGAGTTCAGATGCCGAATTCCAGGAGAAGATGGCCGCCACATAAGGGGAACCCCCGGCACAGCAACAGGCCGCACCAACTCCTGGAACAACTCCGGCACCACCTGCCGCGGAGGTCCCGGCGGCAGTTGCCGACGGTCAGGAATTGTACGCCAAACACTGTGCAGGCTGCCACGGTGCAGAGGGTAAAGGTGGCTTCGGCCCGGACCTGTCAGGTGAGTACAAGTACGGCAAGACCGATATGGCTGTGGAAGAAAGTATTTCTTATGGCAGACCGGGGAACATGCCGGCCTTCGATAAAAAGCTCTCCAGCGAGGAAATCAAAACCCTGGCTGACTATATTCTGAGCCTCTAGAGTTATCGGGAGGCAGGGGTTAATCCCCCTGCCTCCTCACTTTTCACATGTCAGAGCCATCCTGCCCGACAAGGGCTCCCGCCCTTCTCTCTCCCTGGCGACGCCGCTGCCAGTGGGGGGCAACCCTGCTGTTGTTATTGATTCCGTGGTTCCGTATCAAGGGCGACAGCCTGTTGCGTGTTGATATTCCTGAGCTGTCCCTGTACTTTTTTGGCCAGACCCTGCGCATCGAGGAACTTTACCTGGTCCTGCTTTTCAGCCTGCTCCTGACCCTCGGCTTCCTGCTGATCACCATGGTGCTCGGACGAGTGTGGTGCGGCTGGCTCTGTCCCCAGACAACCCTGACCGACCTGGCAGAGTGGTTTGCCCGGCGTCTGAAGTTCAAACCCGGGCGCGACAACAGTCTTTTCAAAAAATCCGTATTACACGGTTTTTACCTCCTTCTGGCCTTGCTGGTCTCGGCGAACCTGCTCTGGTATTTCATCGAGCCACAGGTTTTCTTCACCAAGCTGGCCTCCGGACAGATGCACTATGCGACCTGGATTTGCCTGGTGCTGGTTGCGACGATCATCTACCTGGACATGGCACTGATTCGTCGCCTGATGTGCAGTGACTTCTGTCCCTACGGCCGCTTCCAGACGACCCTTGCCGACGAAACGACCCTGGCTCTGCACCTTCCCGAATCCGAGCTGGTACGTTGCATAGAATGCAACTCCTGCGTACGGGTCTGTCCAATGGAAATCGACATCCGGCGCGGTTACCAGGTAGAATGCATCAACTGCGGCCGTTGCCTTGATGCCTGCCGCCAGGTTATGGCCAAACGGAATCAACCGGGTCTGATCAGCTACTCTTTCGGCACGTCCGGCAAGGGCTTCAAGGCACTGCTCAATGTGAGGACCCTGCTGCTCTCGCTGGCCACTTTGGCCCTCTCTGTGATCCTGGTCTTTGCCGTGTACCAAAGGCCGGAGGCGTCACTGAAAATTTCGGTTTCACACACAGTAGCAAGCCGAGTCCTCCAGGATGGCCGCCGGGCGACCTTTTTTAATGCCTGGGTAAATAATCGGAGCAATAAAAGCGCCAGCTACGACATCATTGCCCGCCAGACTGCCAACGCCAGCCCGTTGACTCTGAAGGGCCAGACCAGCGGGATCGCCCTGGGGCCGGGAGGGAACCTTCGCATCGACTTTGTGCTGATTACTCCTGTCCCTGAAGCCCGATTAGAGGTAGACTTTATCCTGCTGGACCAGACCGGTTCTGAACTGGCCGACGCCAGGGCTTATATCGATTAACTCAAAGGTTTAAATACTGCTGATGAAAAAAACCAACCTGTATCCTGCCTTCGTCGTGCTGATGATTGGCAGCTTCATCGGTTTTCTGGCCTGGTCGGCGATGCGCGCATCTGATTCCGGACCACAGGTGACCGACGCCGATTATTACAGCAAAGGCTTGAGGTACACCTCCACAGTGCTGGAGAAAAGAGCTGCGGCCGTACTTGGCTGGCGCGTCGACACACAGCTGTCGGGGCGGACCCTGCGTTTGCAGTTGAGTGACAAGGAGGGACAACCGGTCAGGTCGGCGAAGGGGGTTATTGCCATCTACATGCGGAACCGGGGGGAGACCATATCTTTTCCTCTCCAGGAAGTCAGCGCCGGGACATACCAGATGCACCTGACAGACAGCATGACCGGGGAGATGACTGCGCGTGTCGAGTTTGAACGCGACGGCGCCCGTCTCAACCGGCAGCTGCTGCTGAACCTCTGAGATCATGTCGTCACCTGACACGCTGCGTCCATTGCAACCTGCCGATACCACCGGCTGACCTGGTTGTCGATCAGATCGACGGCAAGGAGCTGCATTTTTGTTGTCACGGCTGCCAGGGAGTCTACCGGATTATTACCGGCGCCGGACTGGACAGCTTCTATCGCAACCGCACCTGGGATGAACAGGGCGTACCGTCCGGCGCCTTCGAGGCCGAGTACGATGAGGCCAGTCTGGCCGGACACGTCATCCGTCGGGATGAAACCACGGCGGACATCTCCCTGATTATTGAAGGCATCCGCTGCGCTTCCTGCGTCTGGCTGCTGGAAAAACTGCTGGTCAGGGAGGCGGGGGTCACGGCCATCCGGGTCAACTACGGCACCCACCGGGCAGTGATTCGTTTCAACCCGCAAGAAACAACTCCGGCAAAGATTTTTACCTGCAATCAGCCGACTCGGCTACCTCCCCCATCCATTTTCGCCCGGTGCCGCACAGCAGGCCGCAGCACGGGAGCAGCGGTCACTGCTGATTCGGTTCGGGACCGCCGCCTTTCTGTCCATGCAGCTGATGGGGTTTTCCTTCGCTCTCTATGGTGGCTACTTTCACGGCATCGACCCGGAGATTCGCCAGTTGATCCAGTATTTTGCCGCAGCCGTTGCAACCCCGGTGGTCTTCTATTCCGGCTGGCCGTTTCTGGCTGGCGCCTGGCGCAGCCTGAAGAACCGTTCGGCGAGCATGGACCTGTTGATCAGCCTCGGCGTATCCACCGCATACAGCTACAGTATTTACGCCATGTTCAAGGGTGGCGAAGTCTACTTTGACACGTCAGCCATGATCATCACCCTGATCCTGCTCGGCAGACTCTTCGAAAGCTCGGCCCGCAACCGCTCCATCTCCGGAATCGACAAGCTCCTGCAGCTTGCCCCCGACTCGGCAAGCCGGGTCGATGGAGATGAAGTCAACACGGTTGCCAGTGCCAGTCTGATCCCCGGAGACACCATCCTGGTCCGTCCGGGCGAACGCATTCCCGTCGATTGCCAGATCCTTAGCGGTGCGACGGAAGTGGACGAATCGACGGTCACCGGCGAACCGATGCCGATATTGCGTCAGGCAGGCGACAAGGTTTCGGCGGGCAGCCTGAACCTCTCCACTTCAATCAGGTTGAAAGTGGAAAAAGTCGCGGCCGAATCTTTTATTGCCCGGATGGCGCGCCTGGTTGAAGAGGCACAGAACCGCAAGGCGCCGATCCAGTCGATGGCGGACCGGGTGGCCACAATATTCGTGCCACTGGTCACCAGCATAGCCATCGGCACCTGGGCATTCTGGTGGTTCAGTGGGGCATCACATGCCGAGGCACTGCTGAATGCTGTCTCGGTGCTGATCGTCGCCTGTCCCTGTGCTCTCGGTCTTGCGACACCGACCGCCGTTCTTGCCGCATCAGGCAATGCCGCAGGCAAGGGGATCCTGTTCCGCGGCGGCGATATCCTCGAACTGACCTCACGCGTCGATCTGATCGCATTTGATAAAACCGGGACTCTGACTCACGGCCAGCCAACCGTGGAGCAGATCATCCCCGCATCAGGACAAACCGAAACAACTCTGCTTGAGCTTGCCAGTCGCGCAGAAAGCGGCTCGAGTCACCCGCTGGCGATGGCCGTACTTGCCAGGGCAAAGACTGCAGGGATCCAGCCAGGTCCTGCGGGGCCGGTCACTGCTGTGCCCGGTCGTGGCTTGAAGATGCAGTGCAAAGACGGGGAGATTCTGGCAGGCAGCCGTACCTTTCTCACTGCAAGTGGCGTCGAAATCCCCACCATTGATTCGGGCACCAGGACCGAGGTACATGTGAGTCTTGGCGGGGTCTGGCAGGGTCTCCTGCTGCTGCATGACCCGTTGCGCCAGGAAGCTCAACAGACTGTCAGGGAGTTGAAAAAACTTGGACTGGACATGGTTCTTCTGACCGGTGACCGCCCGGAAACGGCGCAACAGGTCAGCGAGACCCTGGCCATGCCCGATTACCAGGCCAACATGAGCCCTGCGGACAAAACCGCCTGGATCGAAACCCGGCAGGGAGACAACCATACGGTGATGATGGTCGGTGACGGCATCAACGACGCCCCGGCGCTCTCTCTGGCGGATGTCGGCTGCGCCATGGCCGGAGGCACTGACATCGCCCTGGAGACCTCTGACCTGGTCCTGACCAGGCCGAACCTCGAATCTCTGCATGTAGCGATCTTTATCGCCCGCAAGGCCATGCAGGTTATCAAACAGAACCTGTTCTGGGCCTTTAGCTACAACCTGGTCACCATCCCGCTGGCCGCGAGCGGCAAACTGGCCCCGGTCTGGGCGGCAGCGGCCATGGCCGGCAGTTCGATTCTGGTGGTCAGCAATTCGTTGCGCCTGGGCAGGCTGGTGCGCCGCACCTTTTCGGTTGCCAAGCCACCGGCAAGCGATTAATATCTTCCAATGATCAAGTCAATTGTCATTCTGATTGTTCTATCACTCTGTATCGGCACCGGCGCCTGGCTGATCTTCATCTGGACAGTCAAACGCGGTGATTTCGACGATGTTGAGGGGCCCAAGTACCGCATGCTGGACGATGATGACGAGAACTCATCGCAACCGGGTGCATCTCAAGGAGAGAAAAAATGAATAGACCAGTCCGCCCTGTCTTGTTGATCCTTGCGACCATCTTCCTGCTCAGCAGCTCAGTCGTTCTGTTTGCGGCAGAAACGAGCCTGGAGAGACCGGTTTTCAAGTCCGGCAAGGCCACGCTCACTTTTGCCGATGCGCCGCTGAAGACGATGACCGAAACGCCCTTCGCAATAAAGATTACCGGTGATACCGGAATTGTTATCAGTGACGCGAAGCTGAGCACCGGCCTCGACATGCCGGACATGCCGATGCCGCCGAACCATCCTGCAGCGACCTGGAAGGACGGTGCCTATCGCGGCACCGCGATCTTCACAATGGCTGGGGCCTGGGAGATGACGGTTAACATCCAGCGCCCCGGTTACGACCAGGAGCACGTCATTTTCAAAATTGATCAAGTCATGATGAAATGAGCGAATCGCTCATTTACATGGCCTTTGTCACCGGCCTGCTCGGAACAGGACACTGTATAGGTATGTGCGGTGGACTGGTCAGCGCCCTGTCCCTGTCGGACGTCGGGCAGAAAGGTGGCTGGCTGTTTCACCTGCTGTACAATGCCGGGCGCATCGCTACCTACACATTTATCGGTGCAGTGGTCGGATGGCTTGGTTCCGCGCTGGCTTATACGGACCAGTTCAAAGTTGTCACCCGTTCATTGTTGGTCGGCTCGGACATATTCATCATCCTTGTTGGTCTTGGCACAGCCGGTTTGTTCTCCTGGCTCAATGCATCCAAGCTCGACTTCCCCGGTCCGATGCGATTCATGACAGCGGCGACGCCGCGATTAAGGCGTCTGCCGCCAGCTCTTGCTGCATTACCGCTTGGCCTGCTGTTCGGCTTCATCCCCTGTGGCTATCTCTATGCGGTCGCCATCACGGCAGCCCAGAGTGCCAGCATCATCACCGGCGCCCTGATGCTTCTGGCCTTCGGCATCGGCACAGCACCATCACTGTTCTTTTTCGGCAGCGCTGCACACTGGCTAAGCGGCAAAGCCCGGACATGGATGCTGCGCATCGCCGGGATTGTCGTCGCAGGCATGGGTCTTATCAATCTTTTCAAACACCTGCGAATGATGGGAATAATCGGGGCGTAACAGGCTTATGTTTTGGCTCTGTTCGCGTTCTGTGTTGATAGAGAGTGTCTCGGATATCCTTGGATCATCCGGGAGAGCCGGGTCTCGAATAACATATGAGACTCTTCCTGGATAGGAACAGGACCGAACCCGCACACTGACCTTTGACAAAACCACTGAAGACAAGCATCCATCTCGCCAACTCAAGAATTACCAAATCTCCGCTCAGAAAAGAGGGCCACTGTGTCCGAACGATTCCCGTTCAACAAAAGAGCCCTCTCACTCCACGACGCTGACAGCAAAAGCCGTGAAGCAAAGTCCTTCGATGCCGAGGTGAATACGCTCACAATCTTGAATAATTAACAACTTGTGGCATTGTTTAAATTCTTTACCGAAGTCGCAATACCAAAGCACGGAGGTCGAAATGTCGCCGTTACGTACCAGTATCGCAACGATTATTGTCTTGATGATTTTCATCTCTGCCGGGCCTCTCATCCCACTTGAGTCTCTGGCAAAAAACAGCCTGACCCAGCATCTGTTCAAAATCGAGCGCAGCACGAATGACAATATTGTGCAGTATGATGTGCAGATGATTGCAGATGGCAAGCTTGATCCTGAGGAGCCTGTCGTTGCCTACTGGGTCAGGCTCGCAAAAGACGGACAAAAAGAAGACCTAAAGTGGGTTGAGAAGAGCTTTGCTTACGGGTTCAAGGTTAAATACAATGCCAAAACCAACACCGCCACCATGGACATGGCCGCCAAGATTAATCGAAAGATCAAAGTCTATGAAGTACAAGGGGAATATCGGGCCGAGACGACTATCGATGGTCAATCTGCTTACATCGAAAAGATTTTTATCAGTTCAACGGGGAAAGGCCTATCTGCCAAAATTACCTTCATTGAATTATTTGGTAAAGATGAGAAGACCGGAGAAGATCGTTACGAGAGGCTGACCCCTTAGCTGGAAATAAAGATTCCGGGCATAATGGCCGCAACGATGACCTGACTACAAAGTCATACTTTAACAACGCAACGACGGTCGGTATTTCTTAAACACTTTAAGGAGGCTTGGTTATGAAAAGAGCTTCTATCTTTATTCTGGCCTTAAGTTTTGCCGTGTTGACCCTTCAAACACCTCCGGTTCAGGCACAAGATAAAGGAGCCGTCTTACTTGAAGAGCGTTGTTCGGGCTGCCACCCGACGTCTTTAACGGAATCAAAACAAAAGACTCCGAAGCAGTGGCAAGCCACCGTTTCACGCATGATCAACAGAGGGGCGCGGTTGACAGATGAAGAGAAAAAAGTCCTGGTGGACTATCTGAGCGAGAGGTATAAGCCTTGATTCGTTTTCGTGACAGTAGTCTTTGATGAAATAGCGCAGTTTTACTTATATGTAACACCCCCTATCTCCAAACAAAGGATAATCCGGAATTTCCAGACTTTTCTCGCTGACGTCGATTCAGGGGGACATGGGAATCCATCTGCGCACATAGGAGCAAGCGCGTAACCGAGCGGCTCTGACTGCTTGGGATCAAGGGGCCGCTCTTTATCTTTTGTCTCCGGTCGGGTTTTGTCCAATCGTCTCATGAGTCGCTTGCACACCCTCTTCTCTTGGCTTTGACCTCAAGTCACGGCTGAGGTAAATTGGTTCAGCCGGTCATCTAGGCCAGTTAAGAATTTCTGTTTCGAGAAAGGAGATTTTATGCAGTTGTTTCCATGGGATGACAGCTACGAAATTGGCATGACTGAAATTGACAGGCAGCACCGTCAGTTGGTTGACATTATCAACGAGCTAGCTGATGCCATGATTGGCCAAAAAGGCGATAAAAAAGTACCACAGATTTTGCAGAAACTCGTAGATTACATCCAACTTCATTTCACGACAGAGGAAGAAATTATGCGCAGGGGGAATTACCCTGCTCTAGATAAACATTGTCAGGAGCATCTTGAGATGACCGGGAAAGTTCTTGAATTCAGAAAAAACTATTCCAAGAATCACGAGGTCAGTCCGAGCGCACTGCTCGGCTTTTTGTGTGACTGGTTGAAGAACCACATTCTCGTGAGTGACAAGGAATATGGGAGGTTTTTAAAAACCCCGCCCACAGCCTAGATCAGATCAAGCGTCTAGTGAAAACACTTCATCCTGAACGGTTGAAAAGTCCTCGTGCGTTCGGAATTCTTTCCCGTTGTATGGGGCACTCCCAACGCGCATTTTGTCCTGCCCTACAAACACCCATCCGTCCGAACGTCTAAATAACATGATCTGATGGACATCCAGCAGAAATTGCAGCTCCTCTTTACTGACTAACTCTTCTTTACCGCCACTCAGTACAATCGGGATATGCATTAAAGAACCTCCGGTCTAAATCCTTTGACAAGGTCACGATCGCGATTGAAGAGACTCAGTCAACCCCAATCCATTATGAGGTCTTTGCTTTTTTAAAAAAACCGGGCTACCAGAATGATGTCTCTGGCAGCCCGGCTATCTCTTGAAGACGTTGAAGATAAGACCCGTGACTTTCCGTCCCCACCTCACGGCAGGTTTGGCTTTGTCTTATAATGGCCCAATTTACCGCTAATCGCAGAACTGTCAACCGATTCTAATTATTTACAACAATCCGGTAATAATTCTCCTGATTGCATCAGCAAAGACTTTCAACGTGCCAGTCCGTGGACACAGAACACGAACAGGACCTATGCTTTTAGCAAGGGGAAAGTATCAGTCTTTCGGCGGTTTATATAATTTTGGTGGGGGAAGCTTATGTTGCCAAAACCGCTTGGCCAACCACAGAAGAACCAGCCACAGCAATGCGCAGGGCGTGTAACGAAAGAGAAAAGTCACCAGGAATGAGGTCTCGATATCCAAACCGGCAACGACGTAAAAACCGACAATTATGTAAGGAAAGATCGGTATCACGGCAAGTTCGCGCCAGCGATAACGGTAACGCCACAACATATGCAGCTGCAAGAGGACATAAACAGGAATCGCTGCGAGGTTGAGAAAGAACAGGATGTCGAAGAGAACTCCGTATCTCTGAGGGGCAGGGTCGTAAAGATAATCTATTTTTCGGAGCTCGGCCTTGATTAGCGGGGAAACCCATTCTGCCGGTTTTCTCGGCTTGACCGAAGCGACGCCCTGCCATGTCACATCCACTGCATGTGAGAGCTGATGTATTGGCTGCCACCCTTCATTCAGGACAACTATCCTCACGGCATCGACATGTGTCGGGTTCAAGTACATGACCCATGCCAGCGCCTCACCGGCTCCGGGGGCATGCAACGCTGCCGGATTCTTGATTGCTCCAACCTCGAGAGGCGAACCCTCCCGCATCGCAATAGCCTGGAAACGCACCGGGACATCTGTCTCGTAACGGACCTTGACATACAGCTTGTCATCATTGCCAAGTGTTGCGCTGACGGCAGGATCGACGGCGACGATATCGACCTGCATATCATCGGCTGATCGGGCAAAAGCAGTGGTCAGGCTGATGCAGAGGAGAAACAGGCAGAAGACGAGCGGAGCGGGTTTCAGACGAGTCATATTGTTCTTTATTGTCAGGGTAATAATTCTATTAATTCCAGATGCTTGATTATACCCCAAAACGCGTCTTGCATCATAGTTATTTACAAAAAATACCCCGAGGGGTTCCGGAGGCCGCCCCAAAAAAGCCCGCCCCGGTTCTTCGATGAACCGGGGCGGGCTTTTACCCGTCGAAGGAGGAGGCGGGTTTATTAACTTTTGGGTGGCGGTTTGGCTGGGCTGCGCCCTGCCCTGAATTTTGGTCCCTGAAAGTCGCTTCAGGCTTCCTGTTCGATGACAGGCTTGCTCACCACGCTCTACCCGGGAGTTTTTCTTTCCAATGTTCTAGACGCTGCCAGACCGGATACCGCGCGACCCAAACTTTATTCGCAGTATTTGAGATTGCCAATTGCATGCCAAAACCTTTAAAAAAGCCGCTGAGGACAAGCTATCAACAGTTAACTCCAATCATTATGGTGAGTTACGTGATGTACAACCTGACACTCATTACAGCCGCCAGAGATTCACGTGTACCGGAACAATGTCATGTCACACATGGTGTCCGCCTAATGACACATTTTGGCATCTGCCGTATTCAACTGAAGACGTTGCAAGCAACCATACATGACCTGGCCAATCTGCTATAATGTCAGCCAATTATTTTATCTTTCAAGGAGTGCTGTTATGGACATTGTCAAAATCCTTCTGGCTATTTTTCTGCCTCCTGTTGCAGCCTTCATGCAGGTCGGGCCGACCCTGCACTTCTGGGTCAACATCGTTCTGACCCTTCTGGGAGGTTTGCCAGGCATGGTGCATGCGCTCTGGCTTGTCGTCACCAAGAAATAGTTACCTGATTGCCGGGATATAGGTCATGACATCGCTTCTGGATCACCATCTGATCAGTGAACGCTACTTCTTTCCCCGGGCGGAAGCCCCGGCAGAACCGTTCTGGGTCGATTGCGCCGACGGGACACGCCTGGCCTGTGCATACCATGAAACGGACCCTGCTGCGCCGACTGTTGTCCATTTCCATGGCAACGGCGAAGTCGTCGCTGATTATCTCGATGGTTTTCCCGGGCTGATCGACCGGATGGGCTGCAACTGTTTTTTTGCCGAGTTCCGTGGCTATGGCGGTTCTACGGGGACTCCACAGTTCGGCAAAATGCTCGAAGACGTATTACCGACGATCAAAGCACTGGGATGCGCAGAGGAAAAGATCATCCTGTTCGGACGTTCCGTCGGCTCACTCTTTGCGATCAAGGCAGCGAAACTTTTCCCGAATGTCGCCGGGATGATCCTCGAGAGCGCTATTGCGGACCCGATCGAAAGACTTCTGCTGCGAGTCGACCCCGGAGAACTCGGCACGACCCCGGCAAGGCTTGCAGCAGCCATCACCGGGGCCATCGATATCAGAGCCATCATGTCTGATTTTTCTCGACCGACCCTGATTCTGCACACGCTTCACGACGGACTGATCGATGTCAGCCATGCCGAGCGCTTGGCCGACTGGTGCGGCGGGCCGACCAGGTTGAAGATTTTCCCGGACGGCAACCACAACACCATCATGTTCGATAACGGGCGGCAATATTTTGCCCTGGTGAATGAATTTCTTTCGTCTTTACGGGAATGAATCGTGGGCTACCGGTTTTTGGCTGACCTGACCCTGACCCTGCACCTCTGCTTTATCCTGTTTGTCCTCTTCGGTGGTCTGCTCTGCCTGTTCCGAACCGGCATGATCTGGTTTCATCTGCCTGCAGCATCTTGGGGAGTATGGGTGGAATGGGCCGGCAGAACATGCCCGTTGACCCCGCTTGAGAACCATTTCAGAAAGTTGGCTTCCGGTCAGGGCTTTTCCGGTGGTTTCATCGAACACTATTTAGTCCCGGTCATTTATCCGGTTCGCCTGGACACTTCATTGCAATGGTTTCTGGGAGCTGCGGTCATTCTCATCAATCTCGTCGTCTACCTTTTCGTACTAAACAGGATAAGGAAACGCTCTCGACAGGTTGACTAATGATTTCGGTGCGTTACCTTTTAATAAAACACGAGGAGGTTTTCCCATGTCTGAAAATGATTGCTCAAACCCGGAAGAACATTGTGAACTACATATGTGTCAATTGAAGGCAACGGCACTCAACGAGGAGATCAACAAGCTCTACGAGAATCCGCAATATGTCTGTGCTAATTGCGGAGTCAAGGTCAACAGGAAAGAGAATTTGTGCAATCCGAAACCGATCTGAGTCGTTGAGAACAAATTAAAGCGCAGCGACCTGTGGCACAAGGTCGCTGCGCTTTTCTCTCCGAACCGCGATCGTCTTGACTCTCAAGAGTTACTGTATTACCGGTCGATCAGGTTCAGGCACAAAGCGGCCCTTCTGCTTATCCCATCTATAACTTCCGGCATCCCAGAGGCTCTCCAGGTCATTCCAGTCAATATGCACGCCGGCCATATCCTCTATGGTGAATGAGCCTTCGAGCATTTCAGCGTCGTCAATCCGTCCATCAGCATTTGCGTCAATCCAGTGCACAGGAGCAACCATGACCGAACTCTCTCCCTGAACCGGGATCGCAGACTGACTGCCTTCCATACTGGAAATGATTTCACCCTGAAAGCCCTCAGTTACATCCGTCCTTGCCTCGGCATCAACCTGGACAAGATAAACGACCCTGTCCCGGTCCTCACCGGCCTTGATGATCCAGCGCGCGACACCGTGCACATTATCCAGGCTCGAAGCTGGCGGGTTGGCCTGGATGATTTTCCAGCCGGCCGGGAAATACTCGCGCAGGATCACACCACCACTTTGGGCACGATGCGTCAAACGGATCTGTACAGGGATAGTACTGCCAGGCGCAGCATAAACCGGCAAAAGTCTCTCTGCTGTGACCGCCACGGGAGGAGGAGGGGATTGGCTCACAAAAGAGCCGATGACGATAATCGCGATAAGAAGCAAGATCGCGAAAAACCAGCCAGACGAACGGTGATCTTTTCCGGGTGGTGATTACAGAGTCTGGCTCATCTGCGACAGGTTTAAGCAGGATATCGTCGAGCTGGACTTCCAGGGCTTCAGCCAGCTTCAGAGCATTTTCCCGACGAATGGTCGGATAGCGGTTATTCTCCCAACGGGAGATGGTATCGGTCGTTACACCGACCACCTTGCTGACGTACAGCTGGGTAAGCTGTGCACCTTCGCGAATGCGTTTGACCTCCGTTGCATCGATACAAACCGTCGACACTCTATCTTCGTAACCGGTGTGATTCATGGCGCTGAGTCTACCAAGGGACGACAGAGCAAGTAAACACGAAAAATGCCATGTCTACCTACTAGATTTTTTGATAGATAAATTACTGTAATTACAGGACAATGGACTCTACATCTAGCGACATATAACTCGATGTCTGATGTTTTGCCAGGATGTGTTTGGCTATAAATACACTAAACATATTGAGGCAATCGTGCCCGGACTTAAACTCTATGGATCAGGAGGAAACAATGAAGAAACTGGTAATCATCATGATGCTGCTGGCATTCGTCGGTGTCAACGTTGCTATCGCAGCGGACAGCTACACCTACGACAACAAGAAGGGTACCGTAACCTTCAATCACAAGGCTCATCAGGACGCGCTTGGCGATTGCGCCAAGTGTCACGAAGGCGAGCCGGCAAAGATCGCAGTTGACAAAAACTATGCCCACACGACTTGCAAGGGCTGCCACAAGGACATGAACGGCCCGACCAAGTGTAACGACTGCCACAAGAAGTAACTTTTAACTTACGCAATGCTGCAAAAAGGCCACCGGCTTCCGGTGGCCTTTTTGTTGTCAATTCCTTTCACGCGCAACATCAGGGGACGGCTATGTTCAGAAAATCGAGAGCCTGGTCTTGGTCGTAAACAGTTCCAGGGCCTTGGTCCCGGCGTAAGAGTTCCCGGCTGAATTCAGTGCCGGCGACCACACGCAAAGGGACATCCTGTCCGGCACAACCGCCACGATCCCACCACCCACACCGCTTTTCCCCGGCAGGCCGACCCGATAGGCGAAATCACCCGCTGCGTCGTAAGTGCCACACGTCAGCATGACCGCGTTGATCCGTTTTGCATGCCTTTGGCTCACGACCTCGCCGGCAACGAGAGCATCCCCATTATTCGCCAGGAAAAGACTCGCCAGTGCCAGTTCTTTGCAATTCATCATCACCGCACACTGAAAAAAGTAGAAATCAAGGACATCCTCCACGTTGTGCCGGAGATTATCAAAATCCTTGAGCAAGTTGGCCATGGCCCGATTGCGATGCCCGGATTTGATTTCAGCTTGGTAAACAGTCTTCGAAATTTTCACCGAAGGGATGCCGGTGATCTGCTGCAGAAATGACAAGTAAGATTTTTGGGGATCGTCAACATGCTCAAGGATAATATCCGCAATAACCAGGGCACCGGCATTGATGAAAGGGTTTCGGGGAATCCCACGCTCATATTCGAGTTGCACAAGGGAATTAAATGGTGTGCCGGAAGGCTCCCGGCCCACCCTCTTCCAGAGTGACGTTCCAACCAGTCGAAAGGCCAGCGTCAAAGAAAACAGCTTGGAGATACTCTGGATGGAGAAGCCTTCTCCCGCATCACCAATCTGGCAGGACTGGCCATCGGTTGTCCGCAGAGCCATGCCGAATTTCTTCCCGGAGATTTTAGCAAGTGGGGGGATATAATCCGGGATCGTGCCACGACCGACCAAAGGTTGGACTTCGCGATGAATCTCATCCAGGACCTCCTGGTAATTCAACGTCAATATCTTTCCCTCCTGTCGAGTTGCGGTATCAACCATTTCAGCCCTCATTCAATCGCGAGCACATCAACAGAGACTTTCAGCTCATGCTCACCACTGCCAAAAGCCACACCTTTCAACGGTGTTACATCGGCAAAATCGCGTCCCCAGGCGACCGTAATGTGCCGCTCTCCGGGCAACTGGTTGTTGGTCGGGTCGAAATCGAGCCAACCGTGTTCAGCGAGATATGCTGAGAACCAGGCATGCGAAGCATCGGCGCCCACCAGACGCTCCTGACCTGGTGGAGGCTCGGTCTCGATGTAACCACTCACATAGCGCGCCGCCAGACCCATGGAACGCAGGCAGCCGATCGCCAGGTGAGCGAAATCCTGGCAGACGCCGCTACGGTGTTCCAGTACATCTTTCAGCGGGGTGGCAATCGTGGAGAATTCCGGATCGTACTTGAACTCGTGGAAGATCCTCTGCATCAGGTCGTTTACCGCATCGATCAGTGGCCGCCCCGGCGAAAAAGACGGCAGGGCATAGTCCAAAATCAGGTCATTGACAACAACTGTAGGCGAATCGAGAACAAACTGGGATGCGTCGAGGATTTCTGCGGACCTGGCGTAGCGCAACCGTTCCCGGGCCATCTCCCAGGCAAGAGCTCCGGCCTCTGCGGGTAGACTCACGGCATTGGTCTCGACTTCACTGTTCGCAGTCACGATTAGCTGATCATGAGGTTGCTGAATGGAAAAATAAGCAGTCCGGTTACCAAAGTAGTCTAAACGTTCGTAGTAATCGTACGGCGTCGGTTCGATTTGCAAGCCTGCCGTCAGAACTCTCTGGTTCGGCAGATCACGCGGCAGCAACCTGGCCTCGTTATAACAAAGCCCTACCCGCGCTTCATAGGTGAACTTGGTCGTATGAGTAACGCGGTATTTCATATATCTTCATCCTGGTGCTGCGGCGACAACTGTTGAGGCGGTTGCGAATGACTGAAATAGGTACCGGTGATCACCTCGGACAATTGCCAGAGATTCTCTGTCTGCCCGGAGAGCAATTTTTCCAGCCCCTTGCAGTAACCATCGCTCTCGCCAATCCTGGACAATTCAACAGCATCGGCCAGGCGCAAAGAAGTAAAGGCTTCGAGAACAGCCCTCTCATCATCGCCAAGACGGTACGACACCTGGGTGCGCGGCAACTCGGCGACGTGCCGCTGCAGGCAATCGAGCTGGTAAGCCAAAGACCTGGGGTGGTGCGGGTCCATCAGGATCAGTTCAAGCACGGTGGGCAGATGCATGTACGAGTGATAACGCCGGCGGTAGGTGTTCAGGCTGTCACAGATGACCAGCACCGTCTCCATCAGCTGACGCTTCATCGCATCATCCATGCCGGGAACCAGGGTGGCACGCAGCAGCGAAATCAACCCGAGGGCCCGCTCCAGGCGCCGACCGATATCGAGCAGCAGCCAGCCGGATTCCCGGGTCATGCTCTCCGCAGTCAGGCCGCTGAAAGCAACCAGCTGCATGATCAGGTGGTCGAGGCGATCCTGGGTACGATAGCTCCCCGGACCAGGCGCTTCCTCGTCATCAGCCCAGTCCTGCCGGATTGCGTCGATAATCCGCCAGATTTCGGTCGGCCAGTGATCCCTGACGGTCATGGCAACCTGGCCGAAGGCCTGCAGGGTCGATGTCAGGCTACCGACCCGATTTGCATCCTGCAACAGGGAACGCAGTTCAGGACGAGGCTGTTTCAGGAGCTTTTCAGCATCCTTCATCGACAAACCCCGGATAAGTCCCGGTCACATGGGTCAGGGCGCGCAACAGGTTGTGAAGATAGGAGATGGTCATCCCCCCGTTGGCATCGCGCAACTCCCTCCGGAGCAGATAGATAGCCCGCAACAGACGGGCTGTCCCTTCAGCCCTCTCGACGTAGCGACCGGCCCAGAACAGATTATCCGCAGCGCGGCTCGGCAGTGGCTCGGTGCGAAACTGCAGGACCTGGTCCTGTTTCGGTTGCCTCCACAGGCTGACGTATTCAACCGGCTCATTCGACAGAACCCAGGCGTCCTTGCTCAAACCACCGGCCCGGTTGGAAACCACCAGCTCCCCTTCCCGGGAGGCAATCCGCGTCAGGCCGCCGGGCATGGCGATATAACCATCCTTCTCCGGCAACCAGGAATGAACGAAGAATCGCGTGACGCGGCTCGACCTGACCATCAACCAACGACGGGGCGGTTGAAAAACTGACCATTTCCTGACCAGTGTACAGATATGGCTTGTGCAGAATCCGCTCGCGCAATTCGGCCTGCTCGGCCTGGGTTAATTGAGCACCAAAAATCGAGCGGTACCCGCGTGTACGATGAATCGTCTTTATAACCAGCTTTTCCAGGTTCTCGAGAACGAATCGACGTTCGTTTTCCTGCCCGCACCACCAGGTTGCGACCGAGGGAAGCTTGAGATCTTCACCGAAGAAGTGCTTGGCAATCCCCGGGAGAAAAGCCAGCAGTCCCGGATTTTCCAGAACACAACTGCCGATCGGGTTGGCAATCGCTACATGACCAAGACGGGCCGACTGCAGCAGACCGGTCACACCGAGCCGGGAGTCTTCCCGCAATTCCAGTGGATCGCAGTAGGCGTCATCGACACGTCGCAGGATGACGTCAACCTGGTGCAACCCCTCCAGGGATTTCAGCCAGACCCGCCCGTCGCGGACGCTCAGGTCATCGCCCTGGACCAGCGTATAGCCGAGGTAATTGGCGAGGTAAGCATGTTCGAAATAGCTCGGACTGTAGGGGCCCGGTGTCAGAACCACGATCCGCGGGTCTTCCCGGTTCTGCGGTGCAAGGCTGGCAAGCCGATCCCGGAAAGGCTGGAAGAAGCCGGCCAGACGCCGGACATGGCAATCACGGAAAAGCGCCGGAGCAATGCGCGTCATGACCATGCGGTTTTCCAGCGCATAACCAGCCCCGGAAGGAGACTGCGCCCGGTCATCGATCACCCACATGCGGCCATCCGGGCCACGGGCAAGGTTGGAAGAACAGATGGTCAATGAGCGATTAACGGCTTTGATGGTCCCGACGCAGGAGCGCTGGAAACCGGCATGGCCGAATACCAGTTCAGGCGGCAGGAGTCCTTCTTTCAAAAGCTGCTGGGGACCGTAGATGTCAGCCAGGACCAGGTTGAGAAGTTCCGCCCGCTGAACCAGACCGGCCTCGATGGTCGACCACTCTTCGGCACTGATGAACAGGGGAATCGGGTCTAACTGCCAGGGACGGGCCATAC
This sequence comes from uncultured delta proteobacterium, assembly GCA_963723355.1. Taxonomy (GTDB): domain Bacteria; phylum Desulfobacterota; class Desulfuromonadia; order Desulfuromonadales; family BM103; genus JAFDBW01. The sequence goes on along the minus strand of CAVRQQ010000022.1, from coordinate 34,839 downwards.
CACGCAACCCGTCGTAAATATTGAACGTGACACCGTTCTCGCGTAGCAGGCGCTGGGCCTCCAGGTGGCGGCGTTCCAGCCCCTCCCGACCGAGCTGATCAAGCTCCTGCATGAGAACCTGCCAGTGGGGGAGAATCTTCCCTTCACCGGCATACATCTCATCGTAGGCTTCGAGCCTGGGGGCATAAAACTGGGCAATTGACCCGGACATCTGGTTATCGGATTGTTCCACGGCAGGGGCCTCGTAGCGTCAACATGGCATTAATTATCCTCGGCCCGATTATATTCCGGGAAGGCGTCGCAAATCCACGGTATAAGGGAACTCCTCGTTCGGTTCTTCTTCGGGCGGCGTCATCGGTACGGACGAACCGGGAACAGGCGTAAAGGTACCAAGTCCGGCAAAAGCGGGTGGTGCGGTCTGGATCGACCCCGGCTCAGCGCCAAGATCCCAGAACCGCGTGATGCGACGTGCTTCGGCCTCAAAGGCATTGACCGGAAAGACGTCATAACTGCGCCCGCCCGGATGGGAGACGTGGTAGGTGCAGCCGCCGATCGCCTGACCACTCCAGGTATCAACAACATTGAAGACCAGCGGTGAGTGCGGTTTGATTGTCGGATGCAGCCCCGAAGGCGGCTGCCATGCCCGGTAACGGACACCAACAACGAACTCGCCCTTGCGCCCGGTGCTGCGCAGCGCCAACCGTCTGCCATTGCAGACCACGATGTGGCGCAATTCCGTCAGTCCATTGATCCGCAATTGCAGCCGCTCTACCGAAGAATCAACGAAGCGGGCGGTGCCCTGGCTGCCCATCTCCTCACCGAGCACATGCCACGGCTCGATAGCAAAGCGCAGCTCAAGTTCCATTGCGTCGATATTCACGGAACCGAAGTGCGGGAAGCGGAACTCGAGGAACGGTTCGAACCACTCCAGTTCGAACTTGTAGCCTGCCCGGTTGAGGTCAGCCACCACTTCCCGCATATCCTCGCGGACAAAGTGTGGCAGCAGGAATCGATCGTGAAGTTCCGTCCCCCAACGTATCAGATCATGCTCGTATGGCTTTTCCCAGAACCAGGCCACCAGGGTACGCAGCAACAGGTTCTGCACCAGGCTCATGCGGGCGTGGGGCGGCATTTCGAAAGCACGCATTTCAACCAGGCCGAGACGTCCCGAAGAGCTGTCGGGAGAGTAAAGTTTGTCGATGCAGAATTCGGCACGGTGGGTGTTGCCGGTCATGTCGATCAGAAGATTGCGCAACAGCCGGTCAACCAGCCAGGGGGCCGGGACTTCCCCTTTAGGCATCTGCTGGAATGCAATTTCGAGTTCGTAAAGTGCGTCGTTGCGCGCCTCGTCGACGCGCGGCGCCTGGCTGGTCGGGCCGATGAACATTCCGGAGAAGAGATAGGAAAGCCCCGGATGATGCTGCCAGTAAGTAACCAGGCTGCGCAGCAGATCGGGCCGTCGCAGCACCGGGCTGTCGGCCGGGGTCGCTCCGCCGATCGTGATATGGTTGCCGCCGCCGGTCCCTGAGTGGCGGCCATCGAGCATGAATTTCTCGGTGCCGAGACGGCTCTGACGGGCTTCCTCGTAGAGGGTCGTGGTGTTGTCCACCAGCTCCCGCCAGGAGGCTGCCGGATGAATGTTAACCTCGATGACGCCCGGGTCAGGGGTCACCAACAGTCGTTCCAGACGATAGTCACGCGGCGGCTCATAGCCTTCGATGACCACCGGCATGGACAGCTCTGCAGCGGTCGCCTCGATCGTCGCAATCAGGTCCAGGTAATGTTCGAGCTTCTTCAGCGGGGCCATAAAAACATGCAACCGGCCTTCGCGGGCTTCGACACAAAGTGCGGTATGGGGAATCTTGACCAGGTTCTTCCCGCCTAATTCGTCAGCAGGAGCCTGTTCGTGAACTTCCGGATGGGCCGTGACCGGTTTTTCAACCTTGCTGTACCTTTTTGCGACTTCGCCATGGGAGTCCTCGAGGACCGGCAAGGCACCGAACTGGTCATGCTCGGCACCTGTTTCCCGTTTCTCCGGAGCCTCCCAGGGCAGCGACTCGAGCGGCAGGCGCAACCCCATTGCCGATCCGCCCGGGATCAGGAACATCTGTCCCCGACGGAATGCCCACGGGCCACTGTACCAGCTACCGCTTTTTTCATCCCATTGCAGCGGCAGGGCATAGCCGGTCGGCGTCCCGAGGCCTTTGTCGAGCAACTGTCCGAGGTACTGGCGTTCCAGGGGATCCTTGAGATCGACCTTGAGCGGATCGACATTGTCCGGCAGGGTCCCCTCTTTCCACAGGTAATAAAAGATATCCTCGTAACCCGGCACAACATTGCTGTGGATCAACACCAAGACGTCTCGCCAGTTCACCGGCGAAGCGTTCGGCGTGCTCGTGGGTTATCTTGTAGTCCTCGGCGATATTGGCAAGCAGCTCAGGATTCTGCCACACCGGAATGCCGTCCTTGCGCCAGAAACAGCCATAAGCCCAGCGCGGCAACTGTTCACCAGGGTACCATTTGCCCTGGCCGAAGTGCAGTAACCCGCCGCTGCTGAATGATTCGCGCAGGCGGCGGACCAGGTTGTTGGCCAACTCCCTTTTGTGCGGACCATCAGCCTTGGTATTCCATTCCGCACCTTCCATGTCGTCGATCGAAACGAAAGTCGGCTCTCCGCCCATGGTCAGGCGAACGTCGCCGCTGGTCAGATTCGCATCGACCTGCTCTCCCAGGGCATCGATCCGTGCCCATTGCTCGTCGCTGTAAGGTTTGGTCACGCGCGGGTCTTCATGGATACGCTTGACGCTGTTCTCGAATTCGAATGCTCACCTCGCACTTGTCCATAGCGCCTGTAACCGGAGCCGCACTCGAGTAATGTGGTGTACAGGCCAGCGGGATATGGCCTTCTCCGGCAAACAGCCCGGAGGTCGGGTCGAGTCCGATCCAGCCGGCACCGGGAATGTAGACCTCGGCCCAGGCATGCAGATCGGTAAAATCGGCCTCTGGACCGGAAGGCCCGTCGAGCGATTTTTCATCGGCAGTCAGTTGGATCAGATAGCCCGAGACAAAACGTGCCGCGAGCCCCAGGTGGCGCAGGATCTGCACCAGCAGCCAGCCCGAATCACTGCAGGAACCGATCGCCCGTTCGAGAGTCTCTTCGGCAGGTCTGGACCCCCGGCTCCATGCGCACCGAATAATTGACCGACTCGCGAACCCTCTGGTTCAGGCTGACCAGGAAATCAACGGTCGTGGTCGGCGAATGATCGACCTTTTCCAGCCAGGTACTCAGCAGCGGCCCGCTTTCAGTGATCTCGAAGTAAGGCGTCAATTCCTTGCGCAATTGGGCTTCGTAGCTAAAAGGGATTTTCTCGGCATATTCTTCGACAAAAAAATCGAACGGGTTGATGACGGTCATGTCGGCGACCACCTCGACCTCGATTCTCAGCTCGCGGGTCTTCTCGGGGAACACCAGCCGTGCCAGATAGTTGCCGAAAGGGTCCTGCTGCCAGTTGATGAAAATGCGTATCGGGAGCGATGCGCATGGCATAGGCACGGATCGGGGTCCGCGAATGCGGTGCCGGCCGCAGGCGCAGGACATGCGGGGAGAGGTTGATCGGCCGGTCAAACCGGTAATGCGTAATGTGCCTGCAGGCAACGCGGATGGACATAAACGGAATAACTCCCCGGGAATCTGTCTGACGATCAGGTTCCTAGCTCTGTGATTGATCTTGCACGGCAGAGGTCGCCGCGGAAACCGAGAAAAATGTCTCGAAAACAACCTTGCTGACATCATTCAGGCGGGTCTGAAGATCGTCGATAAACTCGTGAAGACCAATCGCCTTGATATCGTCAATGGTCGTGTAATCGAGGTCTGCCAGCAGACGCCCGAGCGATTTTTCGGCGCGGTTGGTAAAGCGGCCACGCATGGTTCCTGAAATATTGCGCAGCGACAGCTCTGCAATGATCAGGCAATGGTGAATCGCCCTCGGGAACTCGGCATCGAGGACCAGGAACTCGATGATCTCGTCAGGGACAATCTGGCCATAGTCCTTGCGATACATTTCAAAGGCGCTGGCTGAGCGCAGGATTGACCCCCAGAGGATATGATCGTAAGGCGTGCCGACATATTCCACCGAAGGCAGCAGGATAAAATACTTGACGTCGATGATTCGGGCGGTCTTGTCTGCCCGCTCCAGCATCCTTCCGAGTCGGGCAAACTGCCAGCCATCACCGTGTGTCATGGTGTTCTGCGACAGGCCGGTAAAGAGGTGGCTGGCAAGCATAACTTCAACGAAGAACTCGTGCGGCAGTTCAATTCCGCCGCTTTTGCGTGAAGCCTCCTTGACGAGCAGGTAGAAGGTATTGACCTGCTGCCACATCTCGGAGCTGATCCATTCACGCACCGAACGGGCATTCTCCCTGGCCATCTGCAGGCAGGAGAGAATCGAATTGGGGTTCCTGGTGTCGAATGTCAAAAACCGGACAACGTTCTCTTCATTGAAGTCTTCGTAAAATTCGTTGAACAGGTCTTCGTCGCCGGTCGTCACGATCAGCGGCTCCCACTGTTCGCCGACACCAGCCGGCAGATCGAGAATCATGTGATAGTTGGCGTCCATGATGCGCGCCACGTTTTCGGCCCGCTCGACGTAACGGGCCATCCAGTACATCGATTCGGCGACACGACTCAGCATGAGACACCCCCTTCCGGCAGAGAACAGGCCTCGACAACCCAGGTATCCTTACTGCCGCCACCCTGGCTGGAGTTGACCACCAGGGAGCCTTTCTTCAGTGCAACCCGGGTCAGGCCGCCGGGCATGACATAGATGTCTTCGCCGTAGAGGATGTAGGGACGCAGGTCAACGTGACGACCCTCGAAGTGGTCGTCAACCAGGGTCGGTACTCGAGAGAGTGCGAGAGTCGGCTGGGCGATGAAGTTACGCGGGTTGGCCTTGATCTGTTCACCGTATTCAGCGCGCTCCTTCTTACTTGCATGTGGCCCGACCAGCATGCCATAGCCACCGGACTCACCGACTTTCTTCACCACCAGTTTGTCGAGGTTGGCCAGTACGTGCTGCAGGTCTTTATCGCGCCAGCAAAGATATGTCTCGACATTGTTGAGGATCGCATCCTGATCGAGGTAGTAGCGGATCATCTCCGGGACATAGGCATAGACGGCCTTGTCGTCGGCGACCCCGGTTCCCGGGGCATTGGCCAGGGCAACGTTGCCGGCACGGTAGGCACGCATCAGGCCCGGGACGCCGAGCATCGAATCGGAGCGGAACACCTCCGGATCGATGAAATCGTCGTCGATACGACGGTAGAGGACATCGACCGGCTTCAGACCTGTTGTCGTACGCATCATGACGCGGTCTTCAATCACCACCAGATCGCTTCCCTCCACCAGTTCAATGCCCATTTGCTGGGCCAGGAAGGAATGTTCGAAATAAGCCGAGTTGTAGACACCGGGCGTCCAGACTGCCACCATCGGCTTGTCGCGGCGCGGCGGCGCCAGGAACTGCAGGAGTTCCAGAAGCCGGTTCGGGTAATCAACCACCGGCACAACGCGTGCGGTATCGAAGGCACGCGGGAAGCTGCGCTTCATGACCACCCGGTTTTCAAGCACATAAGAGACCCCTGACGGGCAGCGCAGGTTGTCTTCGAGCACATAAAACTTGCCGTCAGCGCCGCGCACCAGGTCGGTCCCGGTGATATGACACCAGATGCCGCCCGGAGGGTTGAGACCGATACATTCCGGGCGATAACCGCTCGCCGAAAGGACCAGGTCCTTCGGGATGATGCCGTCCTGGAGGATTCTCTGATCATGGTAAAGGTCGTCGATAAACAGGTTAAGGGCCTGGACCCTCTGCTTCAGGCCCGCCTCCATCTGCATCCATTCGTTATGCGCGATGATGCGCGGCACGATATCGAAGGGGAAAATCCGTTCGGTGCCCTGCTCGTCACCATAGACGCTGAAGGTGATCCCCATCTGCAACAGGGCTTTCTCCGCTGACTGCTGGCGGCGCCTGAGCTCTTCGAGTGGCAGGGCATTGAACCGGTCGACCACCGCCCCGGCACCGGGTCGTGGACGTCCCTCTGCATCGAACATCTCATCATAAAAGCCGTCGAGCGAATAATTATCAAAAATCATGGGGACTCCTTTCACTGGCAGCGGAATATGAACGATTTTATTCTACAATTCAAGCGTATTCTTGGCCATTGTCAAGTGCCTACAATCATTAAGTTAATTTATAAACCAAGGGGTCGCAGACCACATTTTAAGCCTGGAAATTAACGATATGGAAGGGTCTTTCAAGGTCCAGATTTTCGCGATGCATTGTGCTGTTGCAAGTGCCATTATAACACATAGAATTAAGCCATGAATTATCGATATATCTTCTGGGATAACGACGGCGTTCTGGTCGATACAGAGCGTTATTACCTGCAGGCCAGCAGGGAAGCGCTCGCCAGGGTCAACATTGAACTGAGCAACGAGCAGTTCGCAGAGATTTCACTTGGCGAAGGACGCAGCATCTTCGATATCGCCGTCGCATCCGGAATCCCAGAGCAATCAATTGCCGAGTTGAAAGAGTGGCGCTACACGCGCTATGCGGGACTTCTCGAGCAGGAAGAAATTGCTCTGGACGGAGCAGCCGATGTTCTGAAAAGGCTCCACGGCAGACTCGGCATGGCTGTTGTGACAAGTTCACAGAAACATCACTTTGAGATTATCCACCGCAGGACAGGGTTTCTGGACTATTTCGACTTTTGCCTGACCCGCGAGGACTATACCCGCAGCAAGCCCTCTGCGGAACCATACCTGCTGGCTTTGAAACAGTGTGGTCATGCAGCAGAGGATGTCCTGGTCATTGAAGATTCGCCCCGGGGCTTGAAAGCGGCAAAAGCTGCCGGGCTGGCATGCTGGGTTATCCCTGGACATCACACGTCAGCGCAGGATTTCGCCGAAGCGGACCGGGTTCTCTTTGGTATCAGGGACGTCATGCAGCTGATTTTGTGAGAAATTCCGATTGTCGCACTTTTTTCTCACATTTTTCTCAAAATTAATCTTGCCAACAACTTGCTGCTTTGATATATTTCGCTGAACTCTTCGATTGCCTGCAAGCCGAAGAGCTTTTGGACCCCGCGTATCCCCCCCCTCCTTACGCGGGGTCTTTTTTTGCCTTTTTTCCGACCAACCAAACCATCCCAACGTCAACCTCGATTTCATCTTGACTGATCACCAAAAACCCCTTAAAATTTGCTCATGTTCCCCTGACGTTAGTCAGGGCTTTTGCCCCGTGATTCCCCTCCTTCGCGGGGCTATTTTTTTCAAAACCCGATCAGATTCTAAACGCCCGTAACAAATGGGGCATCAACTGCTTCTTCCTCGACAGCACACCCTTCAGGTCGAACCTCCCCGTAGCGATTTGCGGATAGCCGACCGCGGAAACCAGGTCTTTCTCGCCGCGGACGATCAACTGGCTGTTCTGTTGCACGATATCGGTCACCAGCAAACCCGCCAGAGCGAGGCTCCGCCTGTCCGCAAGCGTTTCCAAACCGGAGGCAATCTCCTCCCGTCGATCGTCGAACTCCTGGAAAGTCACGACTTCGACCTGGCCGATACCGAACCGCTTCCCATCAACATCGTACTCCTTGAAATCAGCGGTCAGCAACGACTCGATGTCCGTATACGCCGCAAGGGTACTTCCGGCCTGGAACATCTGTCGGCCAAAAGCCGACGCGTCCAGTCCGGAGCATTGCTCCAGCCAGGCCAGAAGTTGCCGGTCGGTGTCGGTTGTCGTCGGTGACTTCAACAGGAGCGTATCGGACAGCAATCCAGCCAGCATCAGGGAGGCGATCTTCGGTTCCGGGTCAATCCCTGCCTGCCGATAAAGCGTCGCAACCACGGAGCAGGTGCTGCCCAGGGGCTGGTTGATAAAACGAATCGGCCGTTCCGTGTGAAAATTACCCAGCCTGTGATGATCGATAATTTCCAGGATTTCTACCTGGTCTGCTCCAGGCACAGCCTGGGTCAGTTCATTGTGATCGACCAGGATCAGCTTCAGAGGCGATGGCCGGATCAGGTTTGATTTGGTGCCAACCCCGCAAACCCGTCCATTGTCATCAATCACCAGAACTCCGGGAGAGGTGCTGCGCATCAATACCTTGCGGATTTCATCAAGCCGGTCATCCGGGTGCGCACGGGGGACATCTGCATCGGCCAGATATCGTACCGGCGTCGAGAGTCTTGCCAGAAGGGCGCAGGTTGCCGTGTCATAGGGTGAGCAAAGAATCGAGACTTGCTGTTCGCGGGCGGCCATAACCAGGTCGTCATCGATGGCGAGTCCTCCGGTCACCACCAGAAGCCTGATGCCGAGTTGAATGGCATGCTCCTGGATATTCCGGCGATCACCGGCAAAGACCACGATGCGCTGCGGGTCAGTATCCGCCAGCCGTGCCCTGAAGCTCTCCAGGGACATCGCCCCGACAAACAGGTCAAGCTCATCGGTGCGTTCGCCGTCCACCATGTTAACCACGTCTGCCTGCAGACAGGACTGAATCGATTTCGGCGATGAAAGGACCCGTCGAATCGGCTTTCCGGCCCGCGGCAGAAAGATATGTTCCGTCATACGCTTCAGGATCAGGGCGCCCAGCGGGGTACCATCGGCATCGACCACAGGCAGCATGCGGATATCGCGCTGGCTGCATCAGCTCAAGGGCGTTTGCCAGCGGGGCATCGGCATCGATCAGTGCCGGAGATTCTCCTACCGTGTCCCGCAGCCGCGGGTAGACATCGGTCAAAAGCTTCGGCTGCGGCTGACCGATGGCATCGAGGACAAATTCCGTCTGCCTGTTAAGCCCGCCGACTCGTCCCGGAAAGACATTGTTTCGCCCCTGCCGCTGACAAAGCTCCGCATATGCAATCGCACTGCAGATCGAATCCGTATCCGGATTTCTATGACCGACAACAAAAACTCTCTCCGGCTGGCTCATTTGCCCTCCTTGTCCAGGTAACCTCGTACGTCTCCCAAACCGATCAGGTCCTCAACTATCCCTCGCCCGGGAACGCCCAGTTTATCGAACCAGACATAAAGGCTGCCGCTGTTGGTCTCGAATATCTCCGGGTCAACCTTGACCTGGATCAGCAGGCCATGATCCGGGAAATAGTCCTGACTGGCCTGCTCCTCGACAGTCAGGACGCTGACTTCAAAATCGATAAAACCCTTCCCTGAATAAGTGGGGATCAGAACCTTTGTACCGCGTTGCAGCGGGCCATAAATTCCTGCGCGCAGGTTATAAAAGGCCGTCAACATATCGACGGGATGCTGACCGTCGGGGATATCATGCTGTTTGGTCGAGCTCAAGACACCTTCTTTGAACTTCTCCTCGGTAATCTTGCCTCGCTCGTAGTCGAAAGAGCGGATCTTGACGCGATCCGTCCACTTTCCCCATCTCTTCTTCCTGATTTGCGATACATGCTCAATGCTGTCCAGAGAGCCATCCGGCAGCAATCGCATCAGTGAGCTGTAGGTCTGCGTACGATCTCCCGCGAGCCATGACGCGATTCCCAGAGTCCGGCCAATCAGCACTGCGCGCAGAACATCCGGCTCTCCGGTCTCGACCAGTCGCAGTTCACCCTCCGCCAGCCGGGTGAAGAAGAGGAAATCGATCCCGTATGAATAGTCTTCGCCCGTCAACTGCGAGAGAGGCTTGATGACGCCGAAATCCTGTGCCCACGTGCACCCCGGCACGGACAAATGTAGTGAACAGAAAATTGCCATCAGCAGGCGAAATCGTGTCATCAAATAAACAGGCTGGCGACAAAGAGACCGTAAGCGCCCAGCAGCAGCAGGCCTCTCTTGCGGTCCAGCTGCAGACGAGGGGGCATCATGGTCAGAAGCGCAATCAGGAGAACACAGAAAGCCAGCATGACCGGGAAATCCATCTGCAGAGCTCTTGTCTCTATGACAATCGGGTTGAACATCGGACAGATCCCGAGAACAAACAGAATATTGAAGATGTTGCTACCGATCACGTTGCCGACACTGATATCCATCTCTCCCTTCCAGGCGCTCATCACCGAAGCGGCGAGTTCCGGGAGGCTGGTGCCGATGGCGACGATCGACAGGCCGATAACCATCTCGGAGACTCCGAGCAGGGTCGCAATCATCACCGCACCACGGACCATCAATTCGGCACCGACACCCAGACCGGCCATACCGAGGACGACCAGAATCACGTTCTTGCCGCGCCCGGCAGAAGCCTCCCGGATCGCCTGCTCAACTTCGCCGCCCGCGGGCACCGACGGGTCCCGTGCCGTCATAACGCAGTAGACCAGGAAGACCAGCAGGCAGAGAAAGAGCAGCAGACCGTCCAGGAAGTTCAGGACGCCGTCAAAGGCGACGACATAGAGGCCAATCGAGGCCACGACCATGATCGGCACTTCACGGGTCAGCGTGGAACGCGCCACGACAACCGGCGTAATCAGGGCAGCCACCCCAAGGATCAAACCGATATTGGCAATATTCGACCCGATGACATTGCCGGCGGCCATGGCAGAGGCCCCACGCACCGCGGCAAACAGAGAAACCAGGAGCTCAGGCATGCTGGTCGCGAAGGCAACCACGGTGAGCCCGACAACCAGTGGTCGTACACCCATCGACAGCGCAAGCCTGGAACTTCCCGTGACCAGATATTCGGCACCGTAATAAAGCAGCAACAGACCTGCAAGAACGAGGATAACACCCAAAAACATCAATAAATCCCTATCGGTCTACAAACGCACTGAGTGGACGACTGAAACATGTACCAGTCTAATACCTGCTTCCCTTGCTGTCGAGACCTAGTCGAGCACAACATGAATATCTTGACTTAATTATCATTAAAGAGCTAATATTCATATATTCAATTATTAACTGAGGGTGAATTATGGCAAACGTTGAATTTGACAAAACCATCTGCCTCGACAGGGAAGCCGAGATTCTCAAGGTTCTTGGCCATCCGGTGCGACTGAAGATCGTTGCCGGTCTCATGTCCCAATCATGCAATGTGAAAAAAATCTGGGAATGCCTCGAATTGCCCCAGGCAACCGTATCGCAGCATCTGGCCCTGCTCAAGAACAAGGGGATTATTGATGGCAAGCGTGACGGTGTCGAGGTCTTCTACCAGGTCACGTCAACCGAGGCCCGCAAAATCGTTCAGTCTTTGATGGAAAATTTCTCCTGTAAATAACCGAACACAGAGAGCAACAGCATTCGGCAATTATTACAAACGGTGGCTGCAGTGATCCTGCAGCCACCGTTTCTATCTTGACCCGCCGGGAACTCACCGTTAGCTTTTGCTTGCGATGGCAATAATCACTTCATAGCTTGCCGGCAGTCCGGACTCACACCGGTATTGTTGTTCGTAGAACTTGATCATGGATTGCATGACCCGGCGTGACGCCAGTCCCCGGGGACGATCCGCTGTCGCATTGCTGGCGCCGATCTGCTTGAGCTGCCTGAGCAGATCAGGCACGTCAAGGTGAAATTCCACCTCCATTCCGGTAAAAATATCATCGCAGGCCAATCCGGCAGCGTCGATCGCATCTGCAACCTCGTCGAGCACCGGAAAGTTCTGCACGTGGGACGTTCGCCCCGTGTTCACTATCCTCTACAGCCCGACAGTGGGAAGAACGCAACTCGCAGAGGGTCTTTTCACCAAAAAGTGCCAGGGCAAAGGACCCGCCCGGGCTGAGGACTCTCGCCACCTCGGCAAAAGCCGAAGGCAGGCAATCGACCCACTGATAGACCGAGCTGGAGACTACGCAAGCGAAGGCTTCATTGGCAAAAGGCAGTTGCCTGGCGTCACCATCGCAGGCGGAAACCGCCGGCAACCTGCCTGCAGCGGCCCGGGTCATGCCATGCGCGATATCCATCACGACAAGCTGATTCCCCGACACGCGATTGAGCATTGCCGCGGCAAGAGCTCCCGTACCGGTGCCTATGTCGAGACAGGGTCCGGGCTGCAATGCAACAGCTGCCAGTCGGCCATAAAGCAGCTCGACAACCCGTTTCTGGACAGACGCATAGCTGTCATAATCCTCTGCGTGACTGGAAAAATTACCGCGCATGCGTTCGCTGTCAATCGCTTTGATCGGCGGCACCATCAGCAGAACTCCATAAGACGGGCTGCAACGTCGTGCGGTTTACTCAAAAACGGCGCATGCCCAATTCCGGGAAAAGGCACGAATTCTCCGAGAGGAAGCATGGCGGCCATGGCCCGTCCGGCACCGACCGGCGAGATCCGGTCAAGTTCACCATGCAGCACCATTGCAGGGATCTGGATTTTCGAGAGGATGTCGCGTTGATCCTGCTCGGCCAGCATGTTGAGGAGTTCAAAAGCAACGTCCTGATCCGGTAAAGAGCTGGCTCGCACCGCAAAATTGCGGATCGTCCGCAGTCTGTCGATAGAGATCCTCTCTCCGGCAAAGGTCAGGGAAAAGAACTCGGCAAGGTTGTTTCGAACTGTCTCTTGAGATTTCTGGCCATGGCACGGACCTGGGTGGCAGGCAGACCGAACGACCAGTCATCGCCAGCTGTGAATTTCGGTGTTGAGCCGATCAGGGAAAGCCTTTCGACCGGGAGTTTCCCGTCACTGGCGATCTGCAAAGAGAGCATGCCGCCCAGCGACCAGCCGACCAGGGTATAAGGTCCTGCTGCCAGAGACGACAACCAGTCCGTCAGGACATCGGACAGCCCGGCAAGGTCATTCCGGCCGGCCGGTGAAGACTTGCCATGACCGGGGAGATCGGGGACCAGAACGCGGAAATTCTCCGCAAGCAGGCCAGCGAGCTCCTGGAACGCCGCCGCCGACATGGCCCAGCCATGCAGGAGGACCAGCGGCCTGCCTTGACCGGCTTCGTACCATGTCAGATGACCTCCGCCAGGTCTCTGGAATTGCCTTTCCTTCATCCGGCATACTCCCAGTAAACATCAAGGATCTTGCCGACGGCATCTGTAAGCTCAACCGCCGAATGACTGGCCATCACAGTCGCCCGTAACCGGCAGAGTCCCGTGCCAACAGTTGGAGGCCGAACGCCCTGCAGAAAAACGCCCTTTTCAAGAAGCCGTTCCGTCATTTGCATGGTGGGGTCAGGGTCACGGGTCAAGATCGGGACGATCTGGGTGGTGCTGCCGAGCAGATCCATTCCACCATCTTGCAAAAGCCCGGCGAACAGGGTGCGGTTCTCCGCCAGCTTCCGGCGCAGGTCCCGCCCCTCCTCGCTATCAACCAGGTCGAGTGCGGCTGATGCGGCGGCCGGGACTCCCGGTGGCAGGCTTGTGGAGAAGATGAAAGAGCGGCTGCGATTGATCAGCGTGTCGATGATCACCCGGTCCGCGGCCAGATAGGCGCCCGCGCAACCAAGGGCCTTGCCGAGCGTTCCCATGTGCAGGTCGATGCGCTCAAGGCAACCGAGGGCCTCGCCGGTGCCCCGGCCGCTCTTGCCCAAAACACCGGTCCCGTGCGCATCATCGACCATCAGTAACGCGTCAAACCGATCTTTCAGATCACATAGCTCCGGTAAGAGGGCAACATCCCCGTCCATACTGAAAACACCATCGGTGACAATCAGCCAGCGGCCCTTGCGGTGCGGTTTTTCCCGCTCCATAACTTCTGCCAGGGCGACATGATCACAATGCGGGTACACCAGGGTGCGCGCACGTGCCAGCCGACAACCATCGATAATCGAGGCATGATTGAGTTCATCGGAAAAAATGACATCATCAGGGCCGAACAGTCCCTGCAGAATGCCGATATTTGCCGCATATCCGGAGTTGAAAAGCAAAGCTGCCTCGGTCCCCTTGAAGGTTGCAATACGTTCTTCGAGCTCGACATGGGCCGGCATGGTCCCGGAGATCAGACGACTGGCACCGGAACCTGTTCCGTATTGCCTTGTGGCAGCGACCATCTTCTCCACCAGGGCCGGATGATCGGCAATACCGAGATAGTTGTTGGAACAGAGCAGCAGGACGTCCTGCCCGTTGACCTGAACGACCGGCCCCTGGCCACCATCAACCACCCTCAGTGAGCGCAACATCCCCTGGCGCTTGAGTCGGGCCAGTTCACCTCGCCAGTTATCCATGCCCGGGCTCCCATCTGGCCGCAGGGTTTATCTTGCCAAGGCTGTCGAACATAACCGGATGCCGTTCAAGGTAATTCGTCAGCTCTAGAATGGAAACGGTTCCCGGTTTGACAAAAAAGATTCTGCCGCCGTGCGGGTCGCCGACCGGCTTTAATGCACTGATCCGCTGGTAGCCGTGAGCGGGGTCAGCGACATAGCCGGCGGGGTACTCCGGGTCATCCGACCAGCAGAGCTCAGCAACAATTCCGGGAGCGCTTATGACCTTGCCGGCAAGCACGAGTGCTTCGAGTACGCGACGGTGGCCGAGACCAGCTCGATGCAACCTTGCCTCAAAATCCCGCCGACATTCAACGGCAACATCCATTCGGGAGGCTCTGACACCCCGTGACGGGTCGCTCTCCAGACGCACTCCGGTGGCGGCATCCATGATCGCGGCACCGCGCATCACCGTCCCGCCGGGCCCTGCCCCCTCGGCGAGCAGTTGCACAGCTCGACTGGCCACGTCCGGGTCGACACCAGCACGGGACAATAGCTCTGCGGCAACGGCACGCCCTTCCTGGAAATCACTCACCTGCCAGGTCGAAATATCAGGAAGTTTTGCATGGGATAAGGCGTCGGGATCGATGCGTTCCGCGTGGCAATACACATCGTCAGCGACAACATCGGCGCCCGAGATTACCCGTGACATCAGATCCGAGGCAACCTGACTCACATCTGACAACGGCACAATTCTTTCGGCACCGGCGAGATGTCGGCCACGCAATGTGGCACGCATGCGCACTGAAAAAAGGGGGACGCCCATGGTGGAAGAAATTATCACTCGCGGCACGACTTGTCAACCTCATCAAGACAGTGGTTAACAATGCTTTTCACTTGGGTTAATCGCCTGAAAATGTTAGCTTTCCTGTCAGAATAAAAGAACCCGTCAAGCTGTATTGGCCATGTCAAAAACGCTCCTATATCTGTTATTCGCAATTTACCTGATGGCGACATCCGGCTACCTCCTGCATATCATCTGGAGACGCTCGTTTGTTGCCAAGGCATCACTCGTCCTGATCTTTGCCGGAGTTATTTTACAGACTGCCCTGCTGGGTCATCGCTGGTGGGCAGCTGGCTACCTGCCGGTCACCAACCTCTTTGCC
Source organism: uncultured delta proteobacterium (assembly GCA_963723355.1). Taxonomy (GTDB): domain Bacteria; phylum Desulfobacterota; class Desulfuromonadia; order Desulfuromonadales; family BM103; genus JAFDBW01. The sequence continues at coordinate 19,575 of CAVRQQ010000022.1, read as the reverse complement.
ACGCTGTTCTTTTTCAGCTGGGCACTGGCGCTGATCTATCTATACTTCGAGCTGCGCTACCGGGTTCGCGCCACCGGTCTGTTTGTCATGCTGCTCAATCTGGTCCTGCTTGGTGGCGCACTGCCAAGAGATACCGCAGTCTCTTTATTGATTCCGGCCCTCGACACCCCCCTGTTCAGCCTGCACATCATCTTTTCCTTTGTCGGTTATGCTTTTTTTGCCATGGCGTTTTCGATCGGCGTCCTGTATCTCTGCCAGGCGCGCCTGAACACCCAGTTGCTACCCGACCTGCCGACACTGAGAAAGATCAATGAAGAGGCAATTTTTCTCGGCTTCGGTCTCTTCACTCTCTGCATGGTCGCCGGTAGCATCTGGGCGCATATTGCCTGGGGGCACTGGTTCAGTTGGAACATCAAAAGCGTCTGGTCAGTCCTGGTCTGGATGTTTTATGCCGGCATGTGCCACGCCAAGTTTATCCGCCGCTGGCAAGGTGGAGTTTATGCCTGGCTGTCGATTGCCGGCTTTGGCGTTGTCCTATTCACCTACCTCGGTATCGGTTTGCTGCTCGAGAGCAACCACCCCCTGGAGTAAACGATGGCATCGGGTAAATGGCCAAACCCATTTCTGATGAAACTCTGGGCTCTCGGTTGCTCATTGAAACTGGCAATTGCCCTGGCTTCAGCGGCAACCCTGCTGATCATGGGCGGCTCCCTGGTCATGCATTACAACCCGGCCATCTTTACCGGCATGGAACAGGAGATCATGGGCCGCTGGCTGCCAGAAGCCTGGTCACGCGCACCCTTAGTGGTATTTTGGGTGCCTTTGAGCGGCTTGTGCGTACTGTTGTTCGCCCTGAACACCCTGTGCTGCCTGATCGACTGGCTCACCAGGATCAGGGTCCGTTGGCGAAAAACCGGTGAATACCTGGTCCATACGGGCTTCGTCCTGTTGACCGTTGCATACATGTGGGGCAATCTCAGCGGATTCCGTTCCGGACCGCACCGGCTTGCCCCCGGTGATCGCATGTCGATCCCGAACATGCCCGGATATCTCTTGCAACTTGAGGAGTTCACCCCGCAAATCGACCCGGGAGGCCGTCCCCTGGACATGATCAACAAACTGGTGCTCTGGAAAAATGGCCGACAAGTCGTGCAAAAAACCGTCCGTATCAATCATCCGCTGATTTATGACGGTCTGGTCATTCTGCCCTCTTCTTACGGCCAGGACATACAGGGGTTCCGTTTTCATCTACCGGGCACCGGCTTTGTCGATCTCGCATCGGGCAGCCACCTGCCGATATCCTCCGATCTCACGCTTGTGGTTCACAGATTCATCGCCGATGCCCGCCGGGACAGACAAGGCCGGGTCATGGAGATCGACAGTCGTCTCAACAACCCGGCACTGCAGATATCACTCCTTGGTCCTTCCGGGACGATCTGGCAGGGCTGGTATTTCCTGCGTCGGCAGCTACCCGAGGGGATGGTAAGAGCCGGCATCTACCTGAGACCTGTGGAACCCGTCCTGACGACTTTCAGCCTGCTGACAATCAACCACGACCCGGGTGACAAGATGGCCCTGACCGGAGGTTTTTGTATAACTGTCGGTGTCATCTTCGCCTTCTTCTCATTTTACCGAAAGCGGACGATCGGCGACCGTCCTGAGATATAAAGTCTTTACCGCTTGTCACAACAGACTTCGTTGGTTATTATTCAGGAAGGTCAGGAAACATGCTGAACAGTTTTTATTGTAACCACTTAGGGGGGTCAAGATGTTGACCAGGAACCACTCCATTCTGATCGTCGACAATGTTTCCGATCGTCGTCAGCAGCTCAAAGCGATGCTGTTCGAGCGTGATGATACGGTCCTTGAAGCCGAGACATCGGAAGCGGCCCTTGACCTGATGAAAGAAAGCCCGGTGGACCTGATTATCACGGAGACCGAGTTGTCGACACGCAGCGGACTTTACCTGCTCCAGGAGGTAAAAAAACATTATCCGGAAACTGAGGTGATCCTCACCACGCACAACGCCTCATCTTTCAACCTCCTGCAGGCCTTGAGGCACGGGGCATTTGATTTCATCGTCCGTCCGATCGATACCTCAGAAATCCTGTTCAATGTCATAGACAAAGCCTTCACCCAGATCGACTTACGCATTCAGAACCAATCGCTCATGAATGAGCTGGCACATCGCAACCAGGAAATGGAACGGTCGCTTGCCATGATGACTGCGCTCAGTGAGGCGATCGAAAAGATCAATTCAGCGATGGAGGTATCGGAGCTGCTGAGCCGACTGCTCGACTCCGCACTGGGTGCCCTGCACGCCCGAAAAGGGCTTCTGGCACTGATTTGCGGCCCCGGTCAGAGCCCGTTCGGCATCAAGATGAGTCGTGGCGTTGCAGAAGAGTTCGTGCAGAAGTATGCCGACAAGCTCTCCGAAGGCCTCCTGCTTGATATCGCGCACAGTGGCAGTCCGATGGTTGTTTCCGATGCACTGCCCGCTTACATGATGGACCGGGTCAACGAGGAGGAGCAACACCTGGTTGCCGACCCGGGTCTTATGGCCGTTCCGTTGTATCATCGCGACCGGGCCATCGGCGTCATGATCCTGTTCGGGCATGCGCAGGGTACTCCGTTTACCGGCCAAAACCTGCAATTTCTGGTTCAATTGGCGCATCACGCCGCCATCACTCTGGAAAAAGCCGGGATCATTCACCAACTCAAGCGACAGGGAAAAGTCGCCCAAAATCAGTAATGCACGCAGAGTGCTCGTTTTTTCAGCAAAGAAATCATGCAAAACGGGACTGATTCATCATGCTGAGAAAGGAAACCGCTCATGCTGCAGATGAAGTGCCCGGAATGTGCAGCCATCATCAGATCCCCTTTTCTCATTGAGATCGGCAGTATCACGTGTGATCAGTGTCATGAAGATGTCACCGTCAAGGATGTGTTTGTCACGACCAGGGGCTTTAAAATGCATCGCGACGATCTACTCGCTCGCGTTCTCCATTACCGAGCCCTTTTAAAAGACATTGAAAGAGAGAAGATCCTGATCCGGAACAGTGGCCGCTCGTCGACTGAAGCGCAAAAAAGTCTGGACCAGCTCTACAACACCCTTCAGGAATTATTGGCCGCTGCGAGAGAGAACTTCCGGCTGCAAATTGCCAAGGATTTCCCTTTGGATATCGAATTGTCCGGCAAGACGGGCAAAGGGCGTCTGCTGAACTTAAGCACCAAAGGCGCCGCGGTCAAATATTTGGGGCTTGACAAGTTTCCAATGCACGGTTCAATGCTTAAATTGCTTATAGCCCTGCCGAATATTGCAGAGCCTGTAATCATGTCTGCGAGAGTTGCCTGGATCGGCAAACGTCACAAGGATGAGCAACAGGACAACGTCATCCTGGGCGTAAAATTCGTGGGGTTGGACGAAAAGACCCGGGATCACTTGTGGGACTTCATTTCCAGCACTCAATGAGTTCCCGGCTCTCATGAAATCTCGCGGCTCAATATTCGTTCTGAGACAATTAGACGGAACACTTGGAAGTATGCAACAGTGAAAGCCATCTTTTTCCGATAGTTGATCAAGGAGATGTTCATGAGAATCAGCTTTATTATCTGCACAATGTTCATGATTGCAGTTTTAGGCCTCCTCGTCAGTTCGATTGCACCTGCCGCCCATGCTGAAGGACTCCCCGACTTTCTGTACAGCAAAGGCGGCATCATTTATCCTCACACAGGTGATTCCACACAGGAAATCTTCCGTACGCCGGCCAATGTCAAGGATTTCATCGAACCGGGGATGCTCATCGGCGTCCTGCCCGAAGACTGTACACCTGCCAGTCGTGGGACGGTTGGGGACTATTACATATGCCATTACGACCTCTACCTTAAACCAGAGGAGCGTTATGGCAAGACGGTATATCGGGTGATCGAGTTAGACTGAGCATGACGTGCCAAAAATAAACGGGGGACAGAAATTTCTGTCCCCCTTTCGGTTTCATTCGTTACGGTTCCTATTTATCAGCCAATGCTTCTCTGACCTTGGCAGCAATCCCGTCGGCATTCAGGCCGTAACGTTCCCTCAGCTCGGCCTGGCTGCCCTGCTCAACGAATTTATCCGGCAGACCAACGCGCCTTACTGGCACGTGGACTCCCTCATCGCAGAAGAGTTCCAACACGGCCGAACCGAAGCCTCCCCTGAGCACGTTCTCCTCAGCAGTCACTACGCAACCGGTTCTCGTCGCTTCTGCAACCAGCAGTTCCCTGTCCAGCGGTTTAAGGAACACCGGGTCGACGACTGCGACATTGACACCTTCCGTTTCGAGAAGTTCTGCCGCGGCCATTGCCTCCGGGGCCTGGGTGCCAAGGGCAAAAATCACGCAGTCATTGCCGTCGCGAAGTTTATCGCCTTTGCCGATCGCCAGAGCAGACGCCGGTTCCTCTACCACACCTGTTCCCGCACCACGGGGATACCGAAAAGCAAAGGGACCATCAAAATCCAGTGCCGTGGCCACCGCGTGACGCAGCTGGTTCTCATTACGCGGGACCATGAACACCAGGTTCGGTATGGGTCGCAGGTAGGAATAATCAAACACGCCATGGTGGGTGGGTCCGTCGGCTCCGACAAGGCCGCCACGATCGAGGGCAAAAGTGACAGGCAGCTTTTGCAGACAGACATCGTGCAGGACGCTGTCATAGGCTCGTTGTAAAAAAGTCGAATAAATTGCGACAAAGGGCTTTAGTCCGCGAGTGGCCATGCCGGCGGCAAAGGTTACCGCATGTTGCTCGGCAATGCCAACGTCGAAAAAGCGTTCCGGATATTGTTCGGCGAAGGCTTTCAACCCGGTCCCTTCGAGCATGGCGGCAGTGATCGCGACGATCCGGTCATCCTGCTCCGCCATTTCAGCCAGGAGACTACCGAACACCGCAGTATAGCTGGGTGGGCCGCTGCTCTTTTTCACCTCGCCGGTTTCCAGATCAAACGGACCGACGCCATGATAAATATGCGGATTTTCCTCGGCGGGAGCATACCCTTTGCCTTTTTTGGTGACCACATGCATCAGGATAGGGCCATCCATGTGAGTTATGTTTTCCAGAGTCTGAATCAGTTCATCAAGCTTGTGGCCGTCGATCGGACCGACATAGTCAAAATCAAACGCTTCGAACAGCATACCGGGGGTCAGGAACCCCTTGACAGCCTCTTCGGCCTTTTTCGCCAGCCGTCTGAGGTCCTTGCCGACTTTCGGAACGCTGTCGAGAAAATGTTCTGTTTCACGCTTTAACCGGACAAAAAAATCGGACGTCAGTTGACGGCTGAAAAATGACGAAAGCGCGCCAACATTGGGCGAAATAGACATCTCGTTATCATTGAGAATGACGAGCAGGTCTTTTTTTAAATGACCGGCCTGGTTGAGGGACTCGAAAGCCAGTCCGGCAGTAAGGGAACCGTCTCCGATCACTGCGACGACCCGCTCTTTACCATGCCTGGCATCCCGGGCTGTTGCGATGCCTAGCGCGGCGGCGATCGAGGTACTGGAGTGACCGACATCAAAGCAGTCATGAGGGCTCTCTGCACGCTTGGGAAAGCCGCTGAGACCGTCCAGTTGCCGCAAGGTATGGAACCGTTCATAGCGTCCGGTCAAAAGCTTGTGTGCGTACGCCTGGTGCCCGACATCCCAGACGATCTTGTCGGTTGGTGAGTCGAAAACCCGATGCAGTGCGATGGTCAGCTCGACGACCCCCAGTGAACTGGCCAGGTGTCCTCCGTTTGCCGCAACAGTCCGCACAATCACATCACGCAACTCTTCTGCCACTTGCGGAAGTTCCGCGGCCGGAAGCTCCTTGAGAGCAGCAATGGGATGTTCAAGCTTCAGTATATCTGTCATATTGGTCACTTATATATTTCAGCTGTCTCGATTGACAATATAGCGGGCCAGCTCCTGCAATATTTCCGCAGACTTGCCCAACGGGGCAAGGGCAGACACGGCAATTTCACATAGTTCGTCAGCCCGCTGCCGTGCCTCTTCAAGACCGAGCTGCGCCGGATAAGTCGCCTTGCCCCGGGCCTGGTCGCTGCCGACATTCTTGCCGAGATGCTGCTGGTCGCCGACGACATCCAGAATATCATCTGCGATCTGAAAAGCCAATCCGGCAGCACCGCCGAACCTTTTTATCGCTGCAACTTGCGAATCATCGGCGCCGCCCAGCAGAGCCCCGACCTGCACAGAAGCCAGGATCAGTCCACCGGTTTTATGCGTATGGATATATTCAAGGGTCGGGAAGTCAATCTCTTTCCCCTCAGACTCCATATCGACGACCTGTCCGCCGACCATGCCCTGGGAGCCTGCATAGCGCGCCACGAGCTCGATCACCTTAATGACCGTGGCTGGCGGTACTGACCGGTTGGCCTCGGCATCGGCAAGGATACGGAAAGCTTCCGTCAACAAGGCGTCCCCGGCGAGGATCGCGGTCGCCTCGCCATACACCTTGTGATTAGTCGGACGACCACGACGGAAGTCGTCATCATCCATTGCCGGCAGGTCATCGTGGATCAGTGAATAGGTATGGATCATCTCCATCGCACAGGCGGCATGCAGCACCTGTCCGGCATGTCCGCCAAGCGACTCACAAGCGGCGATCATCAAGATCGGGCGCAGGCGCTTGCCTCCGGCGAAAACCGAATAACGCATGGCCTGATGCAGGGCACGAGGTAAAACGTCCTCACCCGGCATCCAGCGCTCCAGTGCCCGGTCTACAAGAGCAGAGCGATTTTGCAGGTAATCCTTGATGTTCATGAAAAGGTTCAGTCCTGATCGTCTCTGCCAGAGAAGGCCTCTGTCAGCAATTCGCCGTCAGGACCTTTGGTCAGGATTTCAATGCGACTTTCAACCACCCGAAGTTTTCTCCGGCACAGGTTGGCACTTTGCACTCCCGACTTCGAAACAATCAAGGGCTTCATCGAGTGGCATCTGTCCTTTCTCAAGCTTGGCAACGGCTTCTTCAAGGCTTTTCAGCGCCTGTTCAAATGTCGTATCTTCCGACATTCTGACTCCTTTCAAGTGCGTTCGAACTCAATGAATCAGTGTAAAACACCACGCTATTCACGTTGTGTCAAGAAACTTATTCGCCGAATGCCGCCAACAGAGCAAGGGGGTCAATCCGTTCCTCCAGAAGCCTCACCGTGAGATGAAGGTGCGCCCCTGTGGAACGGCCCGTACTGCCGACCTTGCCAAGGACATCTCCGACCAGGAGTTCGTGACCCTCATTAACCAGAACCTCTGAAAGATGTGCGTAAACAGAGAACAACCCTTCGCCATGATCGACGACCACGGTCTTGCCCGTATAAAACAGGTCGGCGACCAGGACGACCCGCCCGTTACTCAACGAACGGATCGGAGTGCCGGCCGGGCTACGAAAGTCGGTTCCACTGTGTGGTGACTTCGGTTCGCCGTTCAACAACCTGCGCTTGCCAAAAATGCTGCTGACCTCTTCATCAACCGGTCGTTCAAAGTGCGTCCAGAACCGCGGCGACCTCAAAGTGAAAAGCTCTTTGAGCTGTTTGCTCTCCCGGTTGATTCGGGCAAGACTTTCTGCGTCCGGAGTAACCATGTTCTGCGGCAAGGTCAGGTGTTCAACCGGGCGCTGCTTGTGGCCGACATGCAATTGCAGTTCTGCCACTCTGGTCTGCCCCTGTTGGTCAACCAGGGCAACGTGCAGCGGATAATCAGCCTCCGCAACATCCAGTCCGATCGGCAACAGGGCAATGGCCCCGCCACTGTCGGGATAAAGGTAGATGACGTTGTCCATGAAACGGGCCACGCCGAAGGAAAGGGGCTCTCCTTGCCAGCGAAGTACCGTGACTTCCCCATTATTGACCTGTTCAGGGTGCAGTGTCAGCTCTGACCATGCCGGTGTAGAGGTTAAGAATAAAAAAATCAGCATAAACTGGAGTCGCATCAGTTTTCAACATCCTCCACCCGAACAGCAGCTCGCCCCCTGGAAAAGCGCAGCCAGAGGGAATCGCCCGCATTCAGGTTCTCAGTAGACGTCAGCCCGACACCATCCCGGTCACTGCTGGCGATCACAAAACCACGATCAAGCTGCTGAAGCGGCGAAAGGGCGTCGAGCCGGCCTGCGGCTACGGCCAGACCATCCTCGTACTGGCGCATCCTTGACCTGATTGCGATGACGAGACGATTTTCCAGCGCCATGATCTTATCCGGAAGGGCAGCAAAATCACGGGCATAAATTTTAAGCCGGCCTTCCAGCCCTGCCAGGCGTTCTGCAACCAGGCCAAGAGACTGGTCCATGCGAGAAGACAGGCGGATCTGCAGGTGGTCGAGATGAGCCTCCAACTCCTGCCGGTTCCTGGCGACCAGTTCAGCGGCGGCACTCGGTGTCGGCGCTCGCAGGTCAGCAACAAAATCAGCAATCGTAAAATCTGTTTCGTGACCGACAGCGGAAATCACCGGGATCTCCGAGTCGGCAATTGCGCGGGCGACGACTTCCTCATTGAATGCCCAGAGATCCTCCATTGAACCGCCACCCCGACCGACGATCAGGACGTCCAGACTGCCATAGCGATTCAGGTTTCTGACTGCCTCGGCAATTTCTTCCGCAGCACCGTCGCCCTGGACCCTGACCGGGCACAGCAACAGGTGCACGTCGGGCGCACGGCGCTGCATGACGTTGAAAATATCCTGGATCGCGGCGCCGGATGCTGAAGTCACTATGCCGACGGAACGGGGAAATGGCGGCAACACCCGTTTGCGTTCGGCAGAAAACAGCCCCTCTTCTGCAAGTCTTTCCTTGAGAGCTTCAAAGGCAACCTGCAGATCGCCCTGGCCGCCTACGACCAGAGAGTCGACAACCATCTGCAGCTCGCCGCGCGCTGCATAAACCGTCACCGCGCCTGAGCAGACAGCCTGGACACCATCCAGTGGCGGAGATCTCACCAGACGATTGCGACCACGGAACATGACCGCACGCAGCTGGGCGTGGCTGTCCTTGAGCGTGAAATACCAGTGTCCTGAAGCCGGTGCGGCGAAATTCGAAATTTCACCCTCCACCGTCACAGTGACAAAATTAGTTTCCACAACGTCCTGAAGCAACGCAACCAGGCCGCTTACCGATAATTTTCCGTGCAGATCAGACACGCAACAAAAACCCCACATCTTGTGGTTTCATTTGACATTTTATAGACTTAACACTATATATTGGCGGACTTGAATTGCAAGGGGAGATCATGTCCACACCATATATTGTGACCATTTCGAGCGAGAAAGGCGGCGTCGGCAAAACCACCCTGGCGACCAACCTGGCGATCTACCTGAAAGCCCTTCATGAGGATCTTCCGGTCACCCTGATGAGCTTCGACAACCATTTCTCGGTCGACCAGATGTTCCGTATCAACCGTCAAGCAGCACGAGGCGATGTGGGCGATCTGTTTACCGGCAGCGACCTGGACAGCCTGGTTGAAACCGGAGAATACGGTGTGCAGTTCATTCCTTCGAGCAATAAACTGCACATCCTGCGTCGCGAGTTGGATGACCCGTCAGCACTTGCCAAGGCCTTCGTCAAGTCCTCCATCGAGGGAATCGTCATCATTGATACGCGCCCCGACCTGGACATCTTTACCGGTAGCGCCCTGTTTGCAGCAGACCGGGTGATTGTGCCGGTCAAAGATGCACCATCAATGGACAACTGCAGACACATCTACGATTTTTTCGATTCCCATGGACTGTCACGACGACCTTTGCGTATTTTGCCCTGCCTGGTCGACGGCCGCATTCACTATGAGGGGCCGTTCCGCGATCCGCACCAGTTATTGAAAGCCTCCGCCATCAATCGCGGCTACCGGTGCCTGGAAGGTTATATCGCCAAAAGCCCGAAGGTTGAATCACTCAACACCAACCCGGAAGGCAAAATCTACCCGATCCTCACCCACGGTCGCCATACCGACGTCCACATCCAGATGGCCCATGTCGCCCGACAGGTCTACCTCCATTCCATAGAGGCCGAGACCCGTCGCCTGGCCGAGTACAGCATGGACATGGCCTTCGCCGAACAAGCACACCAGAGCTCTTACGAAGCAAGATTCAGCGCACTTGAAACCGGCTGCATGGTGTGCGGGACGCCTCTGGTTGGAAAGGACCGGACCGGCCAGGCCGGTTATTTTGCCCAGAGTTCCGACCAAAGGATCTCAGGGTATATCGAGGAAGAGTGTTTTGCCGGCCTGGCCTTTCGTTACTTCTATGGTGCCAAGCGTGCCGTTGAAAGCCACGATCCGATCTGGGACCTGTTCCGTGAATCGGCACAACGCTCCTATTTCGTCCTTCAACGTACGCCACATACGCGCAACTTCTACCAGCAGAAAGCTGTCCTTTTATCGCTTTGACGAAAACGGCCTGGAAGTATCGCATAAAACCATCGAACTCCAGGAGTTCGAGAAGCGACTGCTCTCCAAGGAGCGTTCCGACCTGTTCCCGCTTCTCGAACGGAGCCTGTTCGATGAGCAGGGCCGCCTGGGAGAAGCATTCCTGCTTGTGCGCAAGGTCAGCTCGGACCTTCCGGAAGAAATCCTTTACGACCAGAACTTTGCCTGCTTTGCTACGGTCATGGCCAAAGTCAGCACGCAACTGCCATAACCTTCCCACCGGGCGTGTTTCGACAGATATCCGGATTTCGTTATCGTCAAAACCAAAACTGCATGCGCCTATTGGGCGCGTTCGATAATCCCGGAGATTGATGCCTGCTTCTGCAGAAGCACTGAGACAGGCACAACCGTAATGCCTCGGTCACGCATCTCCGGCAACTCCCTGCGCAAAGCCTCGAGAGTCTCCGGGTAAGGATGGCAGATCCCTATCGCCGTCCCCTGGCTGCGAGCCTTGCTTTGCAGCCGCTTGATCTCCCGCACAATCGCGCTGACTTCGGCAACATTATCGAGAAAGACGTCACGGTTCATGGTCGGCACACCGAAGCGGTGAGCAACCTCGGTCACCTTTGACTGCCCGGTCGTACGACTGTCGATGAAGAAGAAACCTCTTTCCCGCAAACTTTCCATGACCGGCGAGAGCGCCCTGGCATCTTCGGTAAAGCGTGAGCCCATGTGATTGTTGGTGCCGGTCACATACGGGACCCTGGCAAGCAGGAGGTCGAAACGACGGCGAATCTCTGCATCGCTCTGCGCAACGAACAACGCATCGTCTCCCGGATTGACCGCGGGATATCCCTGCGGTTCCATCGGTACATGCAACATGACTTCGTGGCCTGCCGCGTGAGCTATCTCGGCAACCTGCACCGCATGTGGCTCACCGGGGAGGACAGCGAAAGTGACCTGCTCGGGGAATGAGACCAGCACTTCAGCAGTGACGGCGCTCCGGCCGAGGTCATCCATAATTATGGTCACGAGCGGTCCGGCGGGAAGTTCAGGCAACGGCGACGTGAAATGAATGACGATTTGCGTTTGCCGGGATTTTTCAACCGTCAGGGAATTCGCTTCGCGTAACCGGACGGAATAATCTCCGGGTATTGTGCGCAGTTTTTTTTCAAAACCGGCGATCAAATCAGGCGTGGGGAATTCGGCAGCGACTGAATAGCGTGCCGGAGAATGGTCGAGGTCACGCTGAATACTTTCCGGACCAAGAGCCATTGCCATGAGCAGTGAGTCGACTTCCGCATGGACCATCCCGGTATAGTCGACCGGTGATTTTGTAACCGGTGAGACGACTGGCTGCTTGGGCTCCTCTTGCAAGCGGGCCAAAAAGACCAGACTGATTAAGGCTAAAGCGGCGCCTCCCAAAACAGTGATCAGAAGTTTGTTTTTTTCAAAAAAACCAGGACGCCGTTTTTTTGTACGGCGCCGTTTGGTTGGCTTCGTCATCGGCAACTCATCAAATCAGCATCCGGACACATCACGCGGCCTTCAACCCCTGAAAGATCCTCCAGCCCTTGAGCAGGTCCAGCGCACGCATCAACTGGTAATCCTTGCGGGTTTCTTCATCAAGCATGGGAACCTCTTGCTGTTCGCCTCCTGAAGCATCCCCCTCAATAATAAAATGGTTTTTCAGATCTTTTTCACGAAAGTGGTTGAAGTCCTTCATTTCCTTGATTTCGACCTGTTGCACCATGATGTCCGGGACAATCCCGCGAGCCTGGATCGAAGTCCCGTTCGGCGTGTAATACTTTGCCGTAGTCAGGCGCAAACCAGAGTCATCGCTGAGCGGGATAATCGTCTGTACAGATCCCTTGCCGAAGCTCTGGGTCCCCATGATCACGGCACGATCGTGGTCCTGCAGGGCTCCTGCAACGATCTCCGAGGCACTGGCACTGCCGCCGTTGATCAGTACGACCATCGGATAGTCAGGCTCGGTTCCGGTGCGCATGGCCGAAAATTCCATCTGGGCATCGTCCTCACGACCCTTGGTGTAGACGATCAGTCCGTCAGCCAGAAACCGGTCGGAAACCTCCACGGCCTGATCGAGCAAACCGCCTGGATTATTCCGCAAATCCAGAACCAGCCCCTGCAGGTTCTCATTGTTCTCCTGACGCAGGGTGTCAAGGGCCTTTGCCAGATCGGTTCCGGTGCGCTCCTGGAACTGGGCGAGTCGAACATAACCAAAGCCCTTTTCCAGAGTCTTGGCTTTTACACTTTTGACCTTGATGACCTCGCGTTCGAGAGTGAACGCTTGCGGCTTCTCGAATGACGGCCGCATGATGGTGATGGTAATCTCGGTCCCGACGGCGCCACGCATGAGGTGGACCGCTTCCATGATTTTCATATCCTTGGTGAACTGGTCTTCTATTTTCAGGATATTGATCCCCGGCCTGCAGACCTGCCCGAGAGGCAGGGGTGTCTTCAATTGGCGAGACAATTGTCAGGAGACCGTCACGGAGCGAAATTTCAATACCGAGGCCGCCGAATTCACCGCGGGTGTCAACCTTCATCTCCTTGTAAATCTCGGGAGACATAAAGCCGGAATGCGGGTCAAGCGAGGCAAGCATCCCATCGATAGCCCCATAAACCAGGTCTTTAATAGGCACCTCTTCGACATAACTGCGCTTCACGATTGTCAGTACATCGGTAAAGATCTGCAATTCCTGGTAAGCCGAAGACTCATCAGCAACGGCAACCGGGATATGCCCGATGGAAGCCACTCCGAAGATCAATAGCAGCATTAATGTCAAGACAAGGGCGGTCATCTTGTTTTTCAACATACTCTCCTCCGTAACCTCAGCGCGGCTTCAGCCAATCGCCGGGATTGAGGGGTTTGCCCCCCTGGCGTATTTCGAAATAGACGGCATCTCGGCCCTCATAGCCGGAGTATGCTATGACCTCGGCAGCAGCCACCGGGTCTCCAACCTGCTTGGTAAAGCGCGCCATATGGGCATACAGGGTGTAGATACTTGCTGCCATGATCAACAATGATCAACTTGCCGTAGCCACGTAAACTGTTGGCAAAAATCACCTTGCCATTGGCGGCAGCATTGACGGGTGTTCCAGCAGCAGCCTCGATATCAAAACCATGGCTTTCGATCAGAGTCCCCAGCTCGCCATGACGGCTGGTGCCGAAGCCGACCCTGAGTTTGCCGGGGACAGGCCAGAGCAGGCGCCCTTTTTGCGCGAGCAATCCTGCCAGATTTCCAGTATAGGGTTGCACCTCCTCGGTTTCAAGTTTTTTGACCAGTTCGTTGAGCCGAGCAGCCTTGGCGCGCAACTCCTGCAACATCTTTTCGAGCGACGCGGCATCCTGCTTCACTTCAGCCAACAGGATTTTCTTGCTTCTCCTCGCCTTTTGCAGGGTTTCCTGTTCCCGGCTTCGCCTGAGAACCACGGCCGACTGTTTTTGCTCCATTATCTCAAGATCCTCAAGGGCTTCACGATGGTCCTGCATCTGCACCCGGTATTGATTGAGCAAATCACGATCATGGCGAACCATTCTGGACAGGAATGCGTATTTTTCGGCAATGTCGCGAGGACTTTCCGAATCCGTAAGAAGCGCCCTGATCAGTCCGACTTCACCGGTTTTGTAAAGGACAACCAGGCGGCCCCGAATCTGTTTCTCGGTGCGGTCACGCAGAGCATCGATCTCTTCCAGGGTGCGGCGCTTTGCTTTCAGTTGCGCCGTTAGTTCGGTCAGCTGCTGTTGACTTTTTCTTTCCAGTCTCTCGATCCGACGCACTTCCGCGTTCAGGCGTTCCAGGTCGTCAGACAACGCACCACTTTCGGACTGCTTGTTCCGCAAGCCTTCAAGGGTTGCCCTGATCTGTTTCTGCAACTGGTCGAGTCGCTCACGGCTTGCATCCAGTTCATCAGCTGCATCGGCCGTATACAGCGGCAAGATCAGCAAGACAAGCAGCAGCCATGATAACACCCTTGCTATTTTACCAGCGGATAGTTTCATAGGGCTACGAACCGAACAAACTTGCGGAGCGCAAACAGGCTTCCCAGCAGGCCGATCAGGCCGCCGCCGACAATCAGCATGACCTGCCAGACTAACCGGCAGGAAATGGATCGTGTCGATACCGGTAATCAGCAGCAGGCTGCCCAGGCTTTTTTGCAGAACAATCTCGAACACCATGAAACTCAAACCGAGTGCGGCCAAACCGCCGAAAAGCCCCTGGAGAGCCCCTTCCACAAGAAAAGGCAGTTTGATAAACAGCGATGTGGCACCGACCATGGTCATGGCCTCGAGCTCATCCTGTCGCGCATAAAGAGTCAATTTGATCGTGTTGGCGACTATTACCAGCGCCGCAAAGACCAGGAAGCCACCCAACGCAGCACCGGAAATCCTCAGCAGGAGCAGGAAGGCCTCCAGCTTTTCCAGCCAACCCTGACCGTACTGCAGATCGGTAAACCGGTGATCCACACGCAAACGCTCGACGACTGCAGTCATTGCCACTTCATTTTGCGATTTATCGGCCAGGCTTATTTCAAGCGAAGCCGGCAACACCTCCGGGCCGAGACCTTCAACCAGTTCGGCGTCATCGCCAAGCCGTTTGCGAAATCTGTCAAAAGCCTTCTCACGCGAGATAAAATCGACCTTGTCCACTTCAGGATATTGCTCGATATCACTGATCCAACCCTTCACGACTTTGTCTTCGGGAACTTCATCCAGGTAGACGACAATTGCCAGGCTCTCGCCCCAGGATGCGGTCAGTTGCTGGACATTCAGGACAGCGATGGCAAAAAAGGCCAGCAGGGCCAGGGCAACCGCGATCGTACCGACTGACGCCAGACTTAATACGGGGCTCTGCTGCATATTGCGCAGTGCGCGCCTGAAAAAATATCCGCCGCGTAGAATCATCGGGGTTGACCTGTGGTTTCGGCTTGCCCGCGGAACAGGGGCAGATCATCCATCGCCAGGCTGCCGGAGTCGAGTGAGACGACCCGGCGCGGGAACTGGCGAATCAGGCTACGATCATGGGTTGCCATAATAATCGTCGTGCCACGCGCATTGGCACGTTTGAATAATTCCATGATATCCAGAGTCACTTCCGGATCGAGATTACCGGTCGGTTCGTCAGCCAGCAGCACCAGGGGGTCGACCACCAGCGCACGGGCCACGGCAACCCGTTGTTGCTCGCCACCCGAGAGCTGCAAAGGCAGATGATTCAGGCGATGTTCAAGCCCGACATTTTTCAGGGTCTGGTAAACTTTCTTGCTGATTTCAAACCGTTTGCGCCCCTGAACTTCCAGAGGAAAGGCCACATTTTCGTAGACTGTCCGGCGGTTCAACAGCTTGAAGTCCTGAAAGATGATGCCGATATTGCGCCGCAGGTAGGGGATACGGGAGACACCGTAACGGGTAATGTTCCGACCGTTGACCAGGATCTGTCCACGGGTCGGCCGTTCAGCGCAGTAGAGCAGCTTGAGCAGGGTGGTTTTACCGGCCCCGGAAGGCCCGGTCAGGTAGACGAACTCACCTTTGTCTACCGAGAGCGTCACATCCTTGAGAGCATACTGATCGCGCTGGAAAGCTTTGCAGACGTTGTACAGCTGTATCATCACCAGTCCCGGTATGGAATGCCATTCAGCCCGACACGGTCGTCGCCACTGCGAACATCCTCCAGTCCACCCTCGGCGATTTCACCTTCAAGGGACGGGGTTGGCGGAATTTCTTCCCAGGTCTCTGTCGACTGGGTGAAGGGGTCACGTGGGATATCACGCAGGTACTTGCTGGCAACCAGGTCATCCAGTGATTCGGGGTAACGGATATGATCGGCAAAATACGCATCGATCGCCCGGCGCATCTGGTACAGGTCTTCCATCAGCACTGCTTCGCGGGCCTTGATCAGATGGCGCTGGTAATTCGGCACCACGATACTGGCCAGGATGCCGATGACGGTCATGACGATCAGCAACTCGATAAGGGTAAACCCTTTTTCAGATTTTTTTCCAAACAGCAGGGTCATCTGTATCACCAGGTATTGTAAGGTGTTCCATCCAGAGCGTAACGCTGGCTCTGTGAGTAAACATCGTAAATATCATCTCCGCTGTAGAAGGTCGAGTCGGGATCATCCTTGTAAGAACGCAGCCCCCACCCTTCGTCATACTCATCGAACGGATCCTTCGGCAGACGCCTCAGGTATCTGCGCTTGTAAGGATAAAGGCCGCCCCAATCGCTGCCCTCGAGCAGGACTTCGAGAGATTCCGGGTAGCCGGTTTCATCAACTGCCGCGATGATCTTTTTCTCTTCTACAGCTTTATCAAAGTCCGCCTTGTAATCATCGATCGCCGTACGGATTTCCCGTAATGAACGACGCAGTTCCAGTTCCTTGCCACGTATCGAGGTCATTTCGGCCATCGGCACAATCACCGAGGCAAGCACAGCCAGGATGGCCATGGCCAGGATCATTTCCAGCAAGGTCAGACCACGCTGCCCTCTGGAGAAGTTTATGTGGCAAGTCGCGCTCAACGGTACTTCAATCACGACCGCTTCAGGCACGACCTGAAGCCGGACGCCTTCAGGATTGCGGAAGTTAACCCGATTGACTTTAAGCTGGGTCGTGCCGGCGGCAATCGGCTTGAAGACCGCGTTGAACAAGGTCCCGGAACCGGAAGCCCCTTGTGCCGCCCGGCCCCTGCTTGTAACCGACGATCACTTGTCCCGTCGCCTGGTTGGGACTGTTGGAAAAGACCGTGGGCTGGCCCCCCTGCTTGAGAAAATCCCCTTCGTTGATGCTGACCAGTTCAAGCGCGGCAGGATCGTAACTGATAAAGAGCGGCGCACTGTAGAGTTGTTCAACCCCGCTCACCAGTACTGCAACAGTGAAATCCTGGCCCAGCTCAGCCTGCTCCGGAGCTGAAAAGCTGATGATCGCCGGAGCCGGATTAGTTGTCTCGGGGACAACCGGCGGGCCGATTTCCTGCTTTGAGGCGATTTGTTCGGTAGGCACGATCTCATCGGCAGCGCCAACAGTTGGTGTTGCTTCCTTCCAGGAAGTCATTTCTTCCTGTTCAGATTTCTCTTCCACAACAGTTGTCGAGACAGCTGTCGGTTTCGACACCACTTCCCCGTCAACACCTGCCGGATCTGTTTGCCCTGTCACGTCAGACTCGGATGAGGGTAATTCATCATCTGAGTCCATGATGGACACCGGCGTGATTGCTGGTGCGGCGAGAGGTCTTGTTGCCTCGATTTCGCTCAGAAACGGCTTTACAAAAGAGCCGAAGTTCGGCCCGTCCTTCAGGTTGTCCTCGCCGCCGGACCAGATGGTCGCGACATCGACTTCCGGGAGTACAAACTTCTTGATGATATAGGGTGTGATCGACAGGATGATCTCACGCTTCTCTTCGTTATTTGAGTAGTTGGTAAACAAACTCCCAAGCCAGGGAATTTCTCCCAAAAACGGGATCGTTGACTTGTTGTTGGTTTTATTGTTTTCGTACAGCCCGCCAAGGATGGTGCGAGCACCGTCAAGTAACACCAGGGAGGTCTCCGCATTGGTCGTTGTCAGTGCAATCGGTGACTCCCCTGTTGTATCACCAGAATCCAGTCTTTCTGCGCTGCTGACCTCAAGCTTGACCTTGGTCAGCACCGTCCCGTCGAGTTGGACATTTGGTTCGATATCGAGCTTGATGCCGGAATCGACGTACTGGACGTTCTGTGTCGTTGAGTCGGAGGTGCCGACTTGTGTCGTTGTCACGATCGGGTCACGCTTGCCGATATGGACTTTCGCCTTCTCCTTGTTCTTGACCCGGATTTTCGGACTCGCCAGAAGCTCGGTTGAATTCAGCGTTTTCGCAAAATCGAATGCGGCTGTAGGGAGAGTGTAGAAAGTCTGTAAACTACTTAAACTCGTCGCCAATCCGCTCGTATCGGATCCTGGGCCGAGAGCATCATCAAGGATATTTGTTCCATCCTGGGAAAATCCGAGACTGGTGCTGTAGGTGCTCAGTCTCGGTCCGAAGTTCAAAGCATCGGTATCCCTGACGGCAAGCACTTCGACGTCAAAGAGCACCTCGGAATCGGCACGGTCTGCCGCGGCGAGGATCTGTTCGGCGAGCCTGATAACTTCCGGTTTGTCGCGAATCACCAGGGCATTGCGCTCTTCGTGGACGTAAATCTTGCGCAGCTGCAGCATGGTCCGCAACAGGTTGACCGCCTTCTTGGCGTCGATGTGCGACAGGTAGAAGGTCTGGATCAGCTGGTCTTCGTACTGTTTCGATTTCTCGCGCGATTCGGGATAGATGATAATCGTCTTGCTGTTGAGCACCTTCTTGCTCAGACCATTCATCTGCATGATCAGTTCCATCGCCTGGGCAAAGCTGGCTTTTTCCAGCAGGATCGTAATCGACTGGCTGCGGATGCCTTCATCGAAGATGAAGTTGATCCCGCTCAAATCCGACAGGATGCCAAACACCTGCTTGATATTGGCATCTTTGAAGCTCAGGGTGATCGGCTCGTCCGAGGCCACGTCCAGTTCAATGCCGTCCATGGAAATCGTATTCTGATCACGATCCAGCAGATCCTTGATCGCCAGGGCACGGGCATTGTTTTCATCCAGGCTCAGCGCCTTGTCGATAGCTTTCCCGGCTAATGCCAGGTTCTTCTTGGCATAAAAGTCCGCCGCCTCTTCGGCATACTTTTGCGCTTCCATGATTTTTCTTAGATCAGCTTGTTCCTGTATCGCAACTTCAATGCTGGGGTCGTAATCTTTGGCCCGGGAGTACTCTGTCATTGCCTCGGCGTACTTTCCCGCATCCCTTAATTCACGGGCCTGCCTGACATGATATGCGGCGGCGCGTGTCCGGGAGGCGACCAGATTCAGCTTGTAGGTCATGCTCCCCGGTTCCAGATCAATCGCTTCGATATATTTTTCAACGGCCAGGTCATAATTCTCTTCAGCGACCAGTTGTTCTGCTTCCTCGAAGGCCATACGAGCCTCCATGGCCGACGTACAGCCTCCGACCCATAACACTGCAAGCGCCAGCAATAACCACCCGGCTAAATGGAATTTATTGATTCTTGCCATTGACTTCTCCCTCCGTGGCATCTTCATTGCCAGGATTTTCCTGCTCCTGTACTGCATCGGGGTTATGCTCTTCAGTCAAGCCCTAACGATCCTTTGCAGGCC
>CAVRQQ010000021.1:0-28056 GCA_963723355.1 uncultured delta proteobacterium | reverse complement strand
CATGCAGGTCAACCGTTTCGGCGACCTGGCCAACTGGATGATCCCGGGTAAGATGGTCAAAGGACCCGGCGGCGCCATGGACCTGGTTTCGGGAGTCAAGAAAGTGGTCGTGATGATGGAGCACAATGCCAAGGACGGCAGCCCGAAAGTCCTTGAGCTGTGCGATCTGCCCATCACCGGCCAGAAGGTTGTCGACCTGCTGGTCACCGACAAAGGGGTCTTCGACATAAATGCCGAGCGGGGGATGACCCTCCTCGAAGTATCACCGTTCTCTTCACTTGATGAAATCCGCGCAGCGACCGGCTGCGCTTTTGAGATAGCGCCGAGCATCAAAGGCGCCTGAGACGGAACCTAAGGAGATGATCATGCAGAAACGCGTTGCACTTGTCACCGGAGCCGCCAGCGGCATCGGCCTGGCTGTTGCTGAAAGCCTGGCCAATGCCGGCTACCAGGTCGTGATGGCTGATGTCAATGCCGAGATCGGCGGTCAACAGGCTAAACGAATCGGTGGGCATTTCGTCAAGGTCGATCTGACCGATGCATCGGCCTGCAAAGCCCTGGTTGCTGAAACGGTGGAAAGGTTCGGATCCGTCGATGTCCTGGTCAATAATGCCGGCATCCAGCACGTCAGTCCGATTGAAGATTTCCCGGAAGAAAAATGGAATTTCATCATATCGCTGATGCTCACAGCACCATTTTTGCTCACCAAGTACTGCTGGCCGCACATGAAGCAAAAGGGCTGGGGGCGCATCATCAATATCAGTTCGGTGCACGGCCTGCGCGCCTCGGAATTCAAGTCTGCCTACATCAGCGCCAAACACGGCATGATGGGACTGACCAAGACCACCGCCCTGGAAGGTGGGCCCTATGGGATCACGGTCAACGCCATTTGCCCGGCATACGTCCGCACCCCTCTGGTCGACAACCAGATCGATGCCCAGGCGAAAACCCATGGCATCCCGAGAGAGGACGTTATCGAGACGATCATGTTGAAAAAGGCCGCGGTTAAAAAGATGATCGAACCGAGCGAAATCGGTGATGCAGTGCTCTATATCTGTTCGGATTCAGCCGGCTGCATGACCGGCACCGACTTCACCATCGATTGCGGCTGGACGGCCTGTTAAACGACGCGTCATGAATCAAGAGCTGCTTGAAATCATCTTCGACAATGTTGCCAACGGTATCTATATCGTTGACGGCAAAGGCGTGACCATAAGGGTCAACAAGCCTTTCGAGGAGATGTCGGGCTTTACCAACGATGAACTGGTCGGCCGTTCACTCTATGACCTGGTCGGCCCCGACAATTATTTTTCCGGCTCGGCAAGTCTTTTGGTCATTGAAAAGAAAATGCCGGTGACGGCAACCTATTCGACCCGGACCGGCCGCAAATTGCTGGTTAAAGGGCGGCCGGTGTTCGACGATACAGGCGATATCCGCTACATCATCAACACCATCTGGGACCTGACGGTCGTCCAGTACAGCAAGAAGATTGATGCCGACACGGCACGCACCCAGATGCTGAACGAGGAGGATATCGTCACCTGCAGCCAGAACATGAGCGATGTCATCGACCTGGCGATCAGGGTTGCCGGTACGGATTCCACCATCCTCCTGACCGGCGAATCGGGGGTCGGTAAAAGCCTTCTGGCGAAGGTGATTCACCGGGCCAGTGAACGCAAGCACAAGCCGCTCCTGCAGATCAACTGCGCGGCGATACCCGAATCCCTGCTCGAAGCCGAACTGTTTGGCTACGAGTCCGGCGCTTTTACCGGAGCCGACCGGAAAGGCAAGGCCGGCCTGTTCGAGCAGGCTGACGGCGGCACGATCTTTCTCGATGAAATCACCGAGATTCCGCTTCACCTGCAGTCGAAACTGCTTGGAGTCATCCAGGACAAGGCGTTCCACAAGATCGGCGGCCGGGGAGAACAATCCGTTGACGTCAGGATCATCGCCGCGACCAATCGCGACCTGGGCGCCCAGGTCGTCCTCGGCCGGTTTCGGGAGGACCTCTATTATCGGCTCAATGTCGTCCCGGTGCAGATCCCTCCCCTGCGTCAACGGCGTGAAGATATTCCTCTGCTGATCCGGTATTTTACCGATCATTACAACCGGCGCTACAACAGCTACAGGCGTTTCTCCGATAGGCTGATCGAGAGGATGACGTCAATGCCATGGAAAGGCAATATCAGGGAATTGGAAAATGTCGTCGAGCGCATGATCGTGACATCGACCGCCAGCGAAATCGACTCACTGGGACCAACCGGCCGCGATTCTGCCGTAGAGACCGGCGAGCGCTAAGACGCTGGTCGACCTGCTGCGGGAATATGAAGATACGCTGCTGATGCAGGCGTTGAAGGAATATCGGACAACCCGCAAAATTGCGACACACTTTGGCATGAGCCAGCCGACAGTGGCCCGCAAAATCAAGAGTCTGCGCCAGCGCAGGCAGATAGAAGGGACCTGAATGCAAGTAGTTTGTCTAGATAGATAAATAACAACGTTTGATTTTTTTCTTGACCTGAAAAGGAGGATTCGATACCGTTCGACAACTGGTCATACCATTTAGTGGTCTTATCATGTTGTTTGTTGATGGCTCTGTGGCCACATAAAACCTGCAACCCAAACGAAGGAGGTAGAACATGCGGAAGATGAAACTGATAGTTGGCCTGCTGGTGATTCTCAGCATGGCCCTGGCCCCGACGGCATTCGCTGCCAAGCGTGAAAAGTTCGGCGTCGACAAACGTCACGAGGAAGTCAAAAAAGAACTGCGCACCATCAAACCTTCAGACGCAGAATTCAAGTGGAAGATGGTCATGCCGTGGTCCAAAGGGCTGTTGTTTTACGACGTCGCGCAACATTTTGCTGACTCGGTGAAGCTGGCCTCGGGCGGCCGCCTCGACATCAAGCTGTTCTCGGCCGGCGAGCTGGTCGGCGCCATGGAAAGCTTCGATGCGGTCAGCAAAGGCCAGGCCGATATCGGCCACGACTGGCCCGGTTACTGGAAGGGCAAGAACGAAGCCTTTGTCGCCTTTGCCTCGGTTCCTTTCGGCCTCGATGCCGAAGGCTACAACATCTGGCTCTATGAGCGTGGCGGTCTGGAGATGATGCAGGAACTGTATGGCCGCTACAACCTGTTCGCCCTGCCGGGCGGCAACGTCGGCCAGGAGCTCGGCCTCTTCTCGAACAAGAAGGCCTCCAAGATGTCCGACTTCAAAGGCATGCGTGTCAGGACCCCGGGCTGGTACATGGACATCATGACCCAGCTGGGCGCCAGCGTTTCACCTCTGCCCGGTGGTGAAGTCTATCTCGCCCTGGAGCGCGGCGTCATCGATGCTGCCGAGTTCAGCACCCCGGCGATCAACTACCCGATGGGCTTCGACGACATCACCAAGTACGTCATCCAGCCCGGCGTTCACCAGCCATCCTGCCAGTGCGCCCTGTTCATCAACAAGGACTCCTACAACAAGCTGCCGGCTGACCTGAAGTGGATCGTTGACATCGCCGCCAAGGAGACCCAGCTCTGGTCGACAGCATGGCAGGAGAACCTCAATGCCGAAGCGGTCAAGCTGTTCAAGGAAAAGGTTGAGTTCGTCCGCATGGACGAAGACACCATCAACAACTTCGCCAAGGCCTCGCATGAATACATCGAGGGTCTGAAAGCGAAGTACCCCGATGTCAAGAAGGTCATGGACTCCCAGGACCAGTTCAAGGCCGACTTCGCCGACTGGCGTACAAGAGCGTGGCGGCGTTGCACCCGTGGCCTTACGAGCAGTTTGTCAAAGGCAAGCACATGCAATAAAGCATCAACCCTTGCGGGGGCCTGCGGGCCCCCGCATATTTCAACCGGCAACAAATGATCTCATCACTCATTGCTAAGAGGTTGACATGCAGAAGATTGGCAGCGCGATCGACACTTTCAACGAAAAATTCGGCTTCTATGCCTCCTATCTGGTCCTGCCACTGATTATGGTGGTTGTCTGGGAGGTCATCATGCGCTACGGGTTTAATGCCCCGACGTCCTGGGCCTTCGAGCTGACCGTGTTCCTCTACGGAGCCCACTACAGCTTTGCCCTGGCCTACGCGCACAAGCACAACACCCACGTCGCCATTGATGTCTTTGAAGCAAGGCTGTCGGAGCGACCGCGGACGATCCTGCGGATCATCACCAACGCCGTTTTGTTTCTGCCCACGATCGGACTGCTGGCTTATTACGTTTGTGTGCTTGCCGCCAACTCGTGGCAGCAGTGGGAACACGCTTCAAGTTCCTGGGCTCCGCCGATCTACCCGGTTAAAACGCTCATGGCGTTTGGCTTCGTCCTGTTCTTTCTGCAGGGGGTCGCCAAGCTGATCCAAGACATTCGTTCCCTGAAAACAAGCCCTGATCATCAGATTCCCCTGGAGAATAAAGACCAATGAGCGTAGAAGTCCTGACTATCCTGATGTTTATCACACTGATGGCCTCGATTGCCCTGGGGCACCCCCTGGCCGTCACGCTGGCCGCAGTGGCAACCGTGTTCGGCCTGATCGACAACGGCTTCGATGTATCCGCCCTGCTGGGTCTGTTTGCCAACAACGCCTGGGGGATTTTCCTCAACTATACCCTGGTCGCCATTCCCCTGTTTATTTTCATGGCGCAAATCCTTGACCGGTCCAAGGTATCCGAGGGCCTTTTCGACGCGCTTTACCAGGTCCTCGGCGGACTGCGCGGCGGTCTGGGCATGGCGGTCATCGTCGTTTCAACGGTGTTCGCCGCAACCACGGGAATCATCGGCGCCTCGGTTGTCGCCATGGGTCTCATGGCAGGACCGGCACTCTTGCGTCGTGGTTATAATCGCGGTCTCGGTGCCGGTATCATCTGCGCCTCCGGAACTCTGGGTATCCTGATACCACCTTCGATCATGCTGGTCGTTTATGGCGGTCTGACCGGCCAGAAAGAGACGTCTGTCGGCAACCTGTTTGCCGCAGCGATCATGCCCGGGCTGCTGCTGTCCGCCCTCTACCTGCTCTATGTCGGCGTGCGCTGCTACATCAATCCGAAGATGGGTCCGCCGATTCCCAAGGAAGACCGTACCGCAACCGTCGGCTGAAAAAGTTGCCATGACCATGAAGAACTTCGTTCCCCCGTTCGGTCTGATCCTCACCGTCATGGGAACGATCCTGGCCGGCATCGCCACGCCGACCGAAGCTGCGGCCCTGGGCTGCATCGGCGCACTGATCCTGGCCATGGCCACCAGGAAGCTGGACTGGGACGTGATCACCCAGTCGTGCATCTCGACGGCCCGGACGACAGCCATGATCATGGCCCTGTTTGTCGGCGGCAAGTTCTTTTCCGTGGTCTTTTTGAGCATGGGCGGAGGAGACGTCGTCGCGGATGTCCTGCTCGGCATGGACGTCAGCCCCTACGTTGTCTTCATCATCATGATGGCCGTTGTTTTCGTCATGGGCATGTTTATCGACTGGGCAGCGATCCTGCTGGTCGTCGTGCCGATTTTCACGCCGATCGCCCTTGACCTTGATTTCAACCCGCTGTGGTTTGCGATGATGGTTTGCATCAACCTGCAGACATCTTTCCTGACGCCGCCGTTTGGTTACGCCCTGTTCTATTTCAAAGGCGTTGCCCCGCCGGAATACACGATGGGCGACGTCTACCGGGGAATTATTCCGTTTGTGGCCATTCAGATTATTGGCCTGGCGACCTTGATCTTCTTCCCGGAAATCATCACCTGGCTGCCAGGGGTCTTTTTCGGCAATTAACAACGTATGGACTAAACCTCGAGAGGCCAAGCCATGTTACCCAAGATCAAAAAGATCCTCTACGCTACCGGCATGGGCGCCGGCGCCCCACACGTGTTCCGCTACGCTTTGACCATGGCCAGTCAACTCGATGCCCAGATCATTGCGGTTTCGGCGATTGAGCCACTATCGGACTTTGCCCAGAGCCTCGTCGAGTTGCATATCTCGCACCAGGATGCTGAGCAAATACATCTCGAAGCGCGCAACCAGGCCAAACAGAGACTCAGGGAACGGATCAGCAAATTGTGCGAAAAGGAATGTGGCGTCGACCCGCGGTGCAATAACCGGGTCAGCTTGGTTCAGGTTGAAGAAGGACACCCGGCAGAGATCATCCTGGCCAATGCCAAACGGCACGATGTTGACCTGATCATCATGGGTTCACATCGGCATACCGTGGTCGGTGATGCGCTGCTGGGCACAAACACTCACAAGGTTTTGCACAGCGCAAGCCAGCCTGTACTGGTTGTACGCATCCCGGACGGCTACCACGAAGAAGGGTTCTGACCAACAAACCAGCTGGCGGCCCTTGCCGGGAATTCGACGCCATAAGCACCCGGGCCAGGCAAGGCTCTCAACAGACATATTGGGATAACCATGATTTCAAAATCAGCTATTCAGAATCTTATCGACAAGCTGGGCGCCAAAAATGTCCTGCACGAGAAAGAAGACCTGATCACTTTCGGCTACGATGCCACGCCGGAGATCCAGTATCTGCCGGATGTCGTGGTCTTCCCGACCGAATCGGAGCATGTCGTCGAGGTCGTCAATTTTGCCCGCGAAGAAGGACTGCCGATCGTGCCGCGCGGCTCAGGGACCGGCCTCTCCGGCGGCAGTGTCGCGGCACGGGGCGGGATCGTCCTGTGCATGACCCGGCTCAACCGCATCCTTGAGATTGACGAGGAAAACCTGACGGCAACGGCTCAGGCCGGGGTGGTCACTCTTGACTTCTTTGATGCTGTCATGGCCAAAGGGCTTTTCTACCCGCCCGACCCGGGCTCGCAGAAAATCTCCACTCTGGGCGGCAACATTGCCGAAGACGCCGGCGGCCTGCGCGGTCTCAAGTATGGCGTCACCCGTGATTACGTCATGGCGCTTAACGGTGTTCTCGGCGACGGCCTGACCTTTACCACCGGCGGCAAGAGCGTCAAGGATGTTGCCGGCTACGCGCTGAAAGACCTGCTGGTCGGCAGCGAGGGAACGCTCGGCATCATCACCGAAGCAACGTTCAAGCTGATTCCGCCGCCGCAGGCCAAGCGCACCCTGCTGGCCTACTTCAAGGATACCCGCACGGCGGGTCAGGCGGTTGCCAATATCATCGCCGCCAAGATCATTCCCTCGACGCTGGAGATCATGGACAACGCGACGATCAGGTGTGTTGAGGGCTATGCCAAGATCGGTTTGCCGCTGGAGATGGCGGCCCTGCTGCTGATTGAAGTTGATGGTCATCACGCTGCCGTCGTCGAGGAAGCCGATGACGTGCGTGCCGTGCTGGAACGGGTCGGCGCTGCAGAAATCCACGAGGCGGCCGATGCCGAACACGCCAACCAGCTGGCCGCAGCCCGGCGGACCGCCCTGTCCGCCCTGGCGCGGGTCTCACCGACCACCCTGCTCGAAGATGCCACGGTGCCGCGCAGCCGACTGGCCGAAACCTTCGACGAGATCGAACGCCTCAGCGAAAAATTCCAGCTCAAGGTCGGCACTTTCGGCCACGCCGGCGACGGCAACCTGCATCCGACCGTGCTCTGTGACGAGCGCAACCGCGACGAAATGGAACGGGCCCACGCCTTCTACCATGAACTCTATGACAAGGTGCTGGCCTGGGGCGGCACCGTCTCCGGCGAGCATGGTATCGGCCTGGCGAAGAAAGACTACCTCGAGCGCCAGATCGGCGCGGGCGGCGTCAATATCATGCGCCGCATCAAGCAGAGCTTTGACCCGCACGGGGTCCTGAATCCCGGCAAGATTTTCATCGATGAGGCAACGGAGGAGAAGCGTGGCTGAGAAACAATGTCTTGGCAATTTTCCCCTTGCCGACGAACCGAATTACGAAGGCATGCTGCAATGCATGCGCTGCGGCTTCTGCCTGCCGACCTGCCCGACCTATGTCCTGACCGGCCGGGAACGCTCCTCGCCGCGCGGCCGGGTCGCCCTGGCCAAGGCGGTCGCCGATGACCAGATCGATTTTACCGGAGCGCTCAAGGAAGAGTCTTTTTTCTGCCTTGATTGCCGTGCCTGTTCGACGTCCTGCCCCTCCGGCGTGCATGCCGGCCAGGTCATGGAAGCCTGTCGCAACCAGGCCCACGAGGCGTTCCCGCTGACTGGCGCGGTGCGCAAGTTCCGCGAGTTCGTGCTGCAGCGCATGCTGCCCTCTCCCGATCTGCTCGAAACCTCGATGTTGCCGGCCCGGCTCTACCAGAAGCTCGGCATCCAGTGGCTGATCCGTCATTCGCACATCCTCAAGCTCGGCCCGGACTGGATGGAAAAGGCCGAAGGGATGATGCCTGAGCTGCATCCGCCGTTGCGCCCGCAACTGCCCGAGGTCGTCCCGGCCGAAGGTGAGCAGCGCGGCCGGGTGGCATTTTTCCTCGGCTGCATCATGACCCTGATGTACCCCGAAGTGTCCAGGCAGACAGTCAAGGTTCTGACCAGCCAGGGCTTTGAAGTGATCACCCCGAAAGAACAGAAGTGCTGCGGTGCGCCGCATCTCAACGAGGGCGACCGCGAAACCACCCGCAGCCTGGCCCGCTACAACCTCGACCTGTTCATGGAACTCGAGGTGGATGCGATCGTCACCGATTGCGCCGGTTGCGGTGCCGCTCTCAAGGAATACGAGGAACTGCTCGAGGAATCCGGAGAGCATGACAAGCTGGCCCTCTTCCACAGCAGGATCAAGGACATCAGCGAGTTCCTCGCCGAGCAGGGACTGCGCACCGAGAACCTGAAACCGGTAGAAAAGGTTGTGACCTATCACGAGCCCTGCCATCTCTGTCACGCCCAGGGTGTCAGCAAGCAGCCACGCGACCTGATCAAGGCGATTCCCGGCATCGATTTCCGCGAACTGAACGAAGCCAGCTGGTGTTGTGGCAGCGCAGCGACGTTCAGCCTTAAATACACCGGAGAAAGCCAGCAGATCCTCGACCGCAAACTGGAGAATATTCAGGCGACCGGCGCCGAGCTGCTGGTCACCGCCAACCCGGGCTGTCACCTGCAACTCGCATGGGGGTTGAAACAGGCCGGCATGCCACAGGAAGTTGTGCATATAACGGAACTGTTAGGGATGGCAACGGGCTGAGAAACGGCAAGCTGCTTTTCAGCGGAGCGATTTACGTGGTACGTGATTTCCGTGAAGATCAACAGATGGTTAATCTGTTGCCCTTTTTCATTATCCTCTGAAATTAAAAGATCAAAAGCAGAACCGTCGGGGTTGCCCGACAGCAACTTCATTTTCTATGTAGCGACAAAGAAAACGAAGCAAAAGAAAGCTTGGCGCTGCGCTGGGCATGTCTGGTTCGTCAAAGCAGCAACATCAATTCGGGTTGTTCTAATGGATCAAAAGTTCAGGTTTCCCCCGTAGGTGACGAGGCTCTTGAGAGCCTCTACTTTTGTGTAGAATTGCAACGTTAGCATGCTTTTTAGTCTTTTCCCTAGTAAGTCACACTGAAAGGAAGGCCCCCTGTAACGGGCCGGCTTATTAAGCTACCGTCGGTTATTAGATGTCTCAGAAAACCGGCAGAGGAGATGCCCTCCGCAAGGAGCAGGCACTTTTGCATACTTTTGTTGCCGGACAAAAGTATGGCGTCGGGCGGGACGCGACCCGCCGGTTCTGCTTTTAAGATAAATAGAAAGAGGGCAACAGTATGGACAATCTGTTGCCCTCTTTATCATAAAGTCTGGCTCAACTTTGTCCGCAACCTGAAACAAAGGCAGAATTAATTCTGCACCCGTTTCCAATCTCAGGGTTTCGCGTCACGCTCCCGGCCTTATTTTCCCAAAAGCTGCGCCATCTTCTCCTCAACCATCGCCAGGTGCTCCATCATCTTCTTCCGGGCGAGTTCCGGGTCATGCGCCGCAATCGCTTCCATAATATCGTGGTGATGGGTCAACAGCAGCTGAACGTGGCCTTCCTGCTGATAAAATTCCATCAGGGCAACCTGGATGGTCGCGTGGAAGAGTGAGTGGATCGAGTCGAGAACATGCATCTGCAGGCTGTTGTGGCTGGCCGCGGTAATCGCATAGTGGAACTCGGCATCAACATCCGGGCTCCAGCCGCCTTTTGCCGCCTGCTTCTCCATGATCTTGTAGAGGCGCCGCATCTCGGCGATATCGGAGTCCGTCGCGCGCTGGGCCGCCAGGTACGCCGACCAGCTCTCCAGGCCCATGCGCACCTCGGCAAGCGACCTCAACAGTTCAGGGTCACGCATCTCCACCAGCTTGGCCAGAGGGTTCATGATGCTAGCCTCGGTCAACGCCTTGACATAGGTCCCGCCGCCCTGTCTCGACTCGACGAAACCCATGGCCTCAAGGACCATGATCGCTTCACGGACCGACGGCCGGCTGACGCCGAGCATGGTTGCCAGCTCCCGTTCCGACGGGATGCGGTCACCCGGCTTGAGCTCGCCCTTGGAGATCAGTTGTTTGATCTGGCTGACAATTTCTTCGGATATTTTCTTGGGTCGAATTGGCTCAAGGACAATGGTCATGCCTTTTCTCCAGTTGTGAGTTGGTATGACCAATTCTTAGCATAATCAGGGGGGATTTACAATGCCAAAGCCGTAGAGGAAAAAGGCCCCTCGATTCGGAGATCATCCCTAGCCCCTGCCGCTCTTGTAGCGTTTCAACCAGTGCTGGAGTTCCTCTTCTTCGTGTTCGAGTTCGAAGGCATTGATCAGCCCGCGACGCAGAGCGACAGCTACGGCGCGATTGCGCAGGTTGAAGGCGTCACCGACCTTGTCGCTCTGGAACTGTTCCTGGTCGAGACTCAGTTTGCCGTAGAGCGAATTCAGGCGGCTCTGAACGCCACGGCGTGACAGGTAGCGACGTTGGGCAATCAGGTTGTCGGTCAGCCCGAGGGAGATATCGACCAGTGCCTCGTATTCAATGTCAGACAGTGCCGTCTGGCTGTGCCCGGTCCGCCCCTGCACTTTGCGCACCTCGGGATCGATCCAGCACTGGTCTTCAAAGAGAACGGTTGCCATGGCCGTCGAAATTTTTTCTCGTGGGCTGGACTTGAGGACATAGCCGTAGACCGTCTCCGGCGGGACGATCTTGGCCAGGGAGCGAACGTACATCTCGTCTTTGAACTGGCTCCAGAAGACGATCCGGGCATGCGGCTGGCGTTCCCAGAGCGCCCTGGCAAAATCGACCCCGTTCATATTCGGCATCTGGATATCACTGATCACCAGAGGTTCTTCATGAGCCAGGGCCAGTTCGAAAGCGACCTGACCATCGGGGGCGTGTTCAATCGTACATTCCTGCTCCCAATCATTAACCATCTGCTTGAGAAATTCAAAATCCTTGGGGTTGTCTTCTGCAATGATGAGAGCGTATGGAGCCATGGTGTCGTCTCCTGAAATGGTTGTGGGCAGAGAGAATGAAAATAGTTAACGCGAAAGTTTCGGATCTTTGAGCTGCAAGACCAGTTCAAAACGCGTTCCGGATGAAAACCGTGAACTGCGCCAGTTGACCTCTGCACCGATCGCCCGGGCCCGTTCGCGAATGTTGTGCAGCCCCCTGCCGCCGACCTGGTCCGGTAGCCGGGGGGCAGCATCGAAGCCACGGCCATTATCTTCCACCGTAATAACCAGTGAGCCGCTGCGAAGCCCCATTCCAACCTCGAACTGGCTGGCATGCGCGTGGCGCATGACATTATTAACGGCCTCGACAATGATCCGGTAAAGAGTGACCTGGGTCAGACGCGACAACTTGAGGGCCTCGACCTCATCATCGGCCAGGAAATGATACTCCGGGCTGTTTGGTGCCTCGCAGGTCTTCTCCAGGAAGGACTCGGTCGCAGCCGGCAAGCCGAGGATGTCGAGGGTCTGGGGATGCAGGTTGTCCATCACGATCCGCAGGTTGGTCATCGCCCTCTGCAGGTCGACTTCAATTTTTGTTACATCCTCATTGCCGGGGGCCTCTTGGCGCATGTGCTCGAGCTTTCGCTTCACCGCCGCGAGGTCGGCAAGAGTCTGGTCGTGGATGTCCATGGCAATGCGGCGACGTTCCTCCTCGGCACCTTCCAGTAGCTTCTCGGCAGCGACCACCCGGATCAGCTGGTCGGTCATCTGGTTGATCGATACAGCCAGCCCGTCCAGCTCATCACGCACCTTGTCCGGCGCTGGTGGCGGCGAGAAATCGCCGGCCGTAATCCGGGCCGCACCGTCGGAAAGCACCTGTATCCGGCGCAGGATATGTCGGGCGAAAGCCAGTGATAGCAGGATCCCCACCAGGATGGCAACCCCGAGCACGAGGATCGAGACGAAAGTTGTTTCAGCGACCAGGGTATCGATATCTTCGCGATGCAGGACGCTCAGATCATCCCGTTGTTCGTTCAACTTGGAGAGCTGCTCCATGATCAGAGGGTGCAGAATCTTCAGGGACTGATTGAATTGATCGAGCTGCAAGCCGCGTTCCGGGTTCAGGTCGACAATACTCTGACGCATCAGGGTCATGGATGGCGTCGCCGTCAACCCGGTTTCCTGGAGCCGGTCAATTGACACCTCGAGGTGCCGGTGGAGGTTCGCGATCTGCTCGAGCGCCCTCGGATCAGGGAATTGGGCCTGAGCCAGGAAACCGACGACGCCATGCATGCGTTGGGTGGCCATGTCGGCTTCGGCCAGGGCGACGAACGCGGTCCTCAGGTCCTTGGCTTTCTGCCGTTTCACCGAAATGTCCCAGTAGGTGAACTGCAGGAAGCCGAGCAGCAGGGTCATCAGGCAGAGCACCGCCGCTGGAGCCATGATTATCTGGTGTTTCAAAGCGAGTCTCATAAGCAGAAAATAACATAGAATATCATGCCGGACACTGTGCAAATGCACAGTACTGAAAATATCGCGAACGGGTTCAAATCAGGATTTTTTTCTGCGGGAAGGACAGGGGTCGGCAAATCTTTGCAAAAAGGCTGGTTCGAAAGGACAAGATTGCTTGCCGACATATGAATAATCAGTAATATTGTTACTGGCCAGAAAATAACTGTGTTCCTGGTATTTATTCAACTGCAGCTTAAGGAGAAGGCTGATGACTCTTGCTGAACTTGCGCAAAACAACGGTCAGAACGGCAGACCGGCCTACGTCGCCGTCAATGGCACAATTTACGATGTTACTGAAAGCCCCCGCTGGCAGAACGGCCAGCACCCGCCCGACCACCAGGCAGGACAGGACCTGACTGAAGAACTGGCTTCGGCACCACATGTGCGCGCGGTCGTCGAGCGATTTCCTGTAGTCGGCACGCTTGAACCGGAAGTGTCGGAACAGACGACCGGAGGCAGCGGCAAAATAACGGTCGGCATCATCATCGCGGCGGTTGTTCTTGCGATCGTGGTCTTCCTGCTGCTTTAGGCTTGGGGAGAGCTCAGCGGCAGCTGCCAGAAAATCTTCCAGTGACACGCTTTGCCGACTTGATTTTTCTCTCTCGCTCGGTTATGCTCCGCGCCATGTTCCGTTATCTGATTCTACTCGTCGGCATTATCTGGGCCAGCCTGCTGTTGCTTTCGTGGAGCGATCCGTCAGAAACAGCGGCCGAGCCTGCACCAATTGTCAAAAACGCCTCCTGAAGCAGGGGGCGTTTTCAATTGATCCCTTGTACAATTCTTTTCAGGGGCCGCTGCCGAATGCTTGCCGAGGTTTAACGCGGTCCCCCTGGCAAGAGCCGCGCCGGGCAAATTCCGCATCGATCGCATTCAGCACTTCCCATTTTTTCAGCGACCAGAGCGGCGCCAGCAACTGGTCCCTCGGCCCGTCACCGGTAAGACGATGAATCAGTGTCTCACGAGGCAGTCGTTCCACGATATCAACGACCAGCTCGACATACTCATCCATCTCTAACAATTCAATTTTATGCTCGGCATACATTTGACCGAGCGGTGTGTTCTTCAGGACATGCAGCAGGTGAAGTTTGACACCGTCGACTTTTAGCGCCGCCAGGACATCGGCGGTCGCCAGCATATCTTCGTGGCTCTCGCCGGGGAGTCCGAGGATCACATGCACGCAGATATTCAGATCACGTGATTTCGCCTGACTGTAGGCGTCGGCGAAGGCAGCATAATCATGTCCACGTCTAAGCCGGTGGAGGGTTCGATCATGGCTGCTCTGCAGGCCCAGTTCGAGCCAGAAGTAGCTGTTCCGGTGGTACTCGCCGAGCAGATCAAGGACGTCCGGCGGGACGCAGTCGGGTCGGGTGCCGACTGCAAGGCCGACAACATCGTCGACAGCCAGCGCCTGATCATAAAGTGAGCGCAACTGATGGACCGGGGCGAGCGTGTTGGAAAAAGGCTGGAAATAGGCCATGAATTTGCCGGCCTTGTACTTGCGGGTCATGACTTCCTTGCCCTGCTCGATCTGCACGGCAATGCTCGATTGGCGTTCT
The DNA here is from genome assembly GCA_963723355.1 of uncultured delta proteobacterium. Lineage (GTDB taxonomy): Bacteria > Desulfobacterota > Desulfuromonadia > Desulfuromonadales > BM103 > JAFDBW01. Next base: position 13,682 of record CAVRQQ010000021.1, on the reverse strand, counting down.
ATGCCGACGGCTCCTGAACCACCCGGGTCGCAGAACAGACACCCCGGGCCGGTCCGGCCACCGGCACGGTTCGGACAGCCCAGGCCGGCATCGACCGAGACCTTGTGTACACGAACTCCGAAACGTTTCTTCAGGTGCTCGGAAAAAAGCTGGTAAGGTTTGACTGACATAACAATAAGGACTATGCCATCGCCGCCATTCAAGTGCAACAGGGCAAAGCCTTTTCGCGATTGCAGCCGCACTTCTGATTGGTATAATGAAATGAGTCCATCCCCCTCCCCTCCCAAGGAGCATGTCATGGCGAACTTACTGGTAATCGACGACGAAGGTGACATCCGCCACCTTTACGCTGCTGAGCTTGAGGATGAAGGCCACACGGTTGTTACCTGCGGCAATAGTCAGGAAGCCTTGGAACGGATGAGGCATCAGGCTTTTGACCTGGTTGTTCTCGACATCCAGCTCGACCAGGAAAGCGGCCTCGAGCTGCTGCAGAAGATTGCCAAGGAGCAGGAGGATATCCCTGTGATCCTCTGCACAGCCTACAGTTGCTACAAAGACGACTTTTCTTCCTGGCTGGCAGATGCCTACGTAGTCAAAAGCTCCAACCTTGATGAGTTGAAACAAGAAGTCCGCCGCATTCTCGCACAACACTGATTCCGGCCCTGGACGTATGAGGAGTTCGCATTGAAAGCCGTCATCATGGCGGGTGGCTTCGGCACCCGAATTCACCCGCTGACCATCAGCCTGCCCAAGCCGATGATCCCGCTGATCAACCGACCGATCATGGAACATATCGTCAACCTGCTGAAGCGCAACGGGATCACTGACCTGATCCTGTTGCTCTTTCACCAGCCCGAGATCATCAAGAAATACTTCGGTGACGGCAGCGAGTTCGGTGTTCACATCACCTACGTGACGCCGCTTGAGGATTATGGCACTGCGGGAGCGGTCAAGGCGGCGGCACGCCATCTCGACGAGCGCTTCATGATCATCAGCGGTGACCTGCTTACCGATTTTGACCTTTCGCAAGTGATCGACTTTCACCACCGGAAACAGGCCACGGCAACAATCACCCTGACATCGGTGACCGATCCCCTGCAGTTCGGGGTGGTGATAACTGACAAGAACGCCCGCATTACCAAGTTCCTTGAGAAGCCGGGTTGGGGGGAAGTCTTTTCTGACACCATCAATACCGGTATCTACATCCTGGAGCCGGAAGTCCTCGACCTGATCCCCGAAGGAGAGAACCGGGACTGGGCCAAGGACGTCTTCCCCATAATGCTTGAAACCGGCGCGGCTCTGTACGGTTGTGACATGAAGGGCTACTGGGCCGATATCGGCAATCCGGAAGCCTATCTTGAGGCTTGCCGCGACATCTGCCATGATAAGGTCTTCGTACAAATTGAGGAACCGCCGATCACCGGAGATGGCCGCATATTTGTCAGCCCTGACACCGAAGTTGACGAGCGGGCAGTGCTCGCCGGGATGGTTGTCCTCGGTGGCAACACCAGGGTCCAGGGGACCGCCCGTCTCACCAACTCTGTTGTCGGACGCAACTGCCTGATCGAGGACGGGGTCATCATGCAGGACGCCGTGCTCTGGGACAATGTGTATGTCAAGGCCGGCACGAAGATCACCGGGGCCAATCTCGGTCACCGGGTTCGGGTCGGGCAGCGGGCCCTGATCGAAAACGGCGCGGTTATTGCCGACGAAACCACGGTCGGAGATGATGTCAATATCCGGCCGGATGTCAAGATCTGGCCGCGCAAGGTCATCGAAAACGGCTCGACGGTTTCCGGAAACATGATCTGGGGTGAGAAGTGGCGCAAGAGCCTTTTCGAAGGCGCCGTGGTGCGCGGCATGACCAATGTCGAGATGACCCCGGAATTCTCAGCCCGGCTCGGTGCAGCCTACGGATCGACCCTGCCCAAGGGCAGTTATGTCCTGGCCGGTCGTGATGCGATACGCTCATCACGCATGCTCAAACGCTCCTTTGTCGGCGGCCTGCTCTCTGCGGGAGTCAACGTCCGAGACGTCAAGATGATCTCCCTGCCGGTACTGCGTTACAAGCTGACCACCTTCGGCGAGGTCGGCGGCATTCATTTCCGCCAGTCGCCGGAGGATTCGGCCGCTACGGAAATCATCTTTTTCGATACCGACGGCAACGAAATCTCGTCCGGCACCGCTAAAGGCATGGAGCGAATCTATTTCAAGGAGAACTTTCGTCGCGCCCATCATTCCGAGCCGGGCGGGATCGAAGAGCTGCCACGCATATACGATTTCTATCGTGAAGGGTTCCTGCGCAACCTTGATCGCGAACTGTTGAAAAAATCGACGCCCAAGGTGGTCCTCGACCTCAACCACTCGCCTGCGGCGGATATCCTGCCTGACCTGCTCAGCGATCTGGGTTTCGAGGTCACCGAGTTGAACTCCCACGTCCACGAAAAATCAATCGATCTCACTGCAGACGAGCTCGAGTCTGCACTCGACCGGCTGAGCCGGATTGTCAAGACCCTCGAAGCCGACGCCGGCTTCTGGATCGGCCCGTCGGGAGAGAAAATTCGCATAATCAGTGGCAGCGGCCGGGTTTTTTCCAGTCGCGAGGCGCTGAGCACCCTGACGGTTCTGGTGTGCGAAGCAGAGAGTGAAGGAAGCCTGGTTGTCCCGGTTGCCGCACCCCAGGCCAGTGGACGATTTAGCCAGGAGGAAAGGGTTGACCGTGCAGCGAACGCGCTCTGATGGCCACTCGCTGGTTGAGGCGGCCAACGACCGTCGTGTCCGTCTGGTTGCCTCGATGGATGACCGTTTCGGCTTCCCGGGTTTCCAGCCCCATTTTGACGGGCTCTTTTCGGCAGCCAAAATCATGGAACTCGGTGCCCGGGCCGGGCTTTCGCTGGATGAAGCCCTTGCCAAACTTCCCAGGCACACCTATCATCATCTGCAGTTGCCCTGCCCATGGGAGAGCAAGGGCGGATTGATGCGGCGCATGAGCGAGGATGCCGTGGACCAGCAGGCCTCTTTTACCGACGGGGTGCGGATCGATACGGAGCGGGGCTGGGTCCTGGTCCTGCCTGATCAGTACCGGTCAATCGTCCACATTTATGTTGAAGCAATCGACAATGCTGATGCCGATTCTTTGCGCGATCAATACCATGCAAAGGTGTCAGGTTGGCTGGCTGAACTCTCTGTGGGGTAACCCACGCGAGGGTACGCATTTCACATCTATCATATCTGGAAGGGTTTGAAATTGTCTGAATTCCGATGGGATCCCCTCAAAGGGGCCTGGGTCATCACAGAAAACCAACGCGCTCGCCAGCCTCGCGAGTTTATTATCGAACGTCAGCAGACGCCGGTTACGGTTTGCCCTTTCTGTCCTGGACAGGAGAGCAAAACCCCACCGGAAGTTTTCGCTCTGCGGCCGGACAGCACACCGGCCAACGGCCCGGACTGGCAAGTCAGGGTGGTCCCGAACAAGTTCCCGGTGCTGAGAATCGAGGGCGATCTGCAGCAGCACGAGTTCGGCTTGTACCGCAACATCCCCGGCGTCGGTGCCCACGAGGTCATTATCGAAACGCCTGACCATCATCGCAGTCTCGCCCACCTGGATATCCCGGAAACCGCAGGGGTCCTGCAGGCGTACCGTGCCAGGCTTCTCGACCTGAGGCAGGACCTGCGCTTCCGCTACCTGCAGATTTACAAAAACCACGGCGTTGAAGCCGGTGCGCCGCTCCCCCATGCCCACTCGCAGCTGATGGCCGTACCGATCACGCCGCCGGTGATGCGTCGCGAGCTGAACACCTGTCGGGGACATTTCCTCGAAACCGGCCGGTGCCTGATCTGTGACCTGCTGGCCCAGGAGATCGAAGATGGCAGGCGCGTGGTCTACAACGATGGACAGTTCCTGGTCCTGGCGCCTTACGCCTCGTGCTTTCCTTTTGAGCTGAGCCTCTTCCCGATCCAGCACAACCATGATTTCGCGCTGCAGAGCGATGCGGAACTGCTGGCCTGTGCCAAAGCGTTGCAGAATATGCTGCGGCGGCTCTACAGCCTGCTCGAGGACCCTCCCTTCAACTTCATCCTGCATACGGCGCCGCCGATCAAGGCACAAAATAGCAAGCCCGGCAACTGGGAGACTCTCCCCCGTGACTATCACTGGCATATCGAGCTGGTCCCGCGCCTCAACCAGATTGCCGGCTTTGAATGGGGCAGCGGTTTCTTCATCAACCCACTGCCGCCTGAAGAAGCCGCTGCATTCCTGCGCGCAATCGATCCGGACCTGAGATTCTGATCGGTTTGCATCCACCCGCATCAACAAGAGAGCCAGATCAACTGACATGTCCCAACGTCTTGACAACAAACTGCTTCTGAATCGACACGCCCTGCAACAGCTCCAGAGAGCCGGTCTGGCTGAGCTGGGCCAGGGTTTGCCTGATATCAACGCGGCGCACCGGTTTGCCTTGTGGAACAACAAATCGGGGGCAGAGGTCTACCTCTTCGCCCTGCTGAACTCGGCAACCAGGCAGACGGCCCTGCATTACTTTTCGCGCCTGGGTCTGCACCCCGGAGTTGGCATGGTCAAGGTTGCCGACCAGCGTCATTCGGCACCGGAACTCGCCGGGGTTTACCGCCTGTTCCCGGAGCTCTACCCGAACCAGGAGCTGGAGCAGGCCAAAGAGCCTGATGACAAACCCTCCCGCAAAGCGCCCAGGCTGCAGCTTCTCGCTGAACTGTTTCTTCTTGAAACCTTGACTGACAACCCGGCTGCACAAGCCTTCCGGGCCCTGTTTGACGATGTGGACCTCCGTGATCAGTTTGATTATCACACCCTGATTGCAAAACTCGACAGGATCATGCAGCCCGGGTTGGGCTCTATCAGTGCAGAGAAAAAACTTTCAGAACTCCTGAAAAGCCCGATGCGGGCGGCACCGTCCAGCCTGGCCGGGCAGGTCGCCTATATCATCAAGCATTGGTCAGCGTGGCTGCCGCCAGAACTGGTCGCCGAGCTGCAGCTTGCCCGGGCGATCAGCATCGAAGAAAATCAGCCACGCCTGTCAGGCCCTGGCCCGGCGCCGATGCCCATGTTCGGCCGTGAAGACGGCAGTGATTCGGCGGCAGCGTTCAGCGCCGACATCGACTGGATGCCCAGCGCGGTTTTACTGGCAAAATCGATTTACGTGTGGCTCGACCAGCTCAGCAGTCGTTATCAGCGCCCCATCACCACCCTTGCCGACATCCCCGAAGAGGAGCTGGCACGACTCGCCCATTGGGGTTTCAACGCCATCTGGCTGATCGGCATCTGGGAACGTTCCTCGGCATCAAGGGAAATCAAGCGACTGTGCGGCAACCCGGAAGCGGAAGCCTCTGCCTATGCGCTCTACGCTTATCGCGTTGCCATGGACCTGGGTGGAGATGCTGCGTTGGCGGAGCTGGAAACCCGCTGTCGCCGGCATGGCATCCGCCTCGCCTGCGATGTCGTCCCCAACCATACCGGTATCGACTCCGAGTGGGTCCTGCAGCACCCGGACTGGTTTTTACAGACTGATTCGCCGCCATACCCTGGCTATCGCTTCAATGGCCCGGACCTCTGTGACGCCGAGGGGCATCAGCATCCGCATCGAGGATGGCTACTGGGACAACAGCGATGCGGCCGTGGTCTGCGAACACCATGACCACGACACGGGTCGTCGCCGCTACATCTACCACGGCAACGACGGCACACACATGCCCTGGAACGACACGGCCCAGCTGAACTTCCTGCTGCCGCAAGTACGTCAGGCCATGAGCGACCTGATCATCAGCATCGCCCGGCGCTTCAGTATGATCCGCTTCGACGCCGCGATGACCCTGGCGCGCAAGCATTTCCGCAGGCTCTGGTTCCCGCCCCCGGGCGGCAGCGCCGGCGTACCTTCGCGCTCCGCCTTCTGGATGTCCGATGCAGACTTCGACCAAGGCGTTCCCGGTTGAATTCTGGAGAGAGGTGGTTGACCGCGTCAATCGTGAGGCTCCCGACACCCTGCTGATCGCCGAGGCGTTCTGGCTGATGGAGAGCTACTTCGTGCGCAACCTGGGCATGCACCGGGTCTACAACAGCGCCTTCATGAACATGCTCAAGCTTGAGGAGAATGCCAAGTACCGAAAAATCCTCAAGGACATCCTTGCCTACAACCCGGAGATCATGAAACGCTACGTCAACTTCATGAACAACCCGGATGAGGCGACCGCCGTCGAGCAGTTCGGCAAATTTGACAAGTATTTCGGCGTCGCCACCCTGCTTGCCACCCTGCCGGGGCTGCCGATGTTCGGGCATGGCCAGATCGAGGGGTTCCGGGAAAAATACGGCATGGAGTATCGTCGTGCATACTGGGCCGAGAGCCCGGACGACGGTTTCGTCGCCCATCATGAAAACCAGGTTTTTCCCCTGTTGCGTATGCGCCGAAGTTTCTCCGGGGTCGAGAATTTTTCCATGTATGATTTCACCACAGGCTATGGCGTCGATGAAAATGTTTACGCTTTCAGCAACGGCCCGCCCGGGCAGAAGATCCTCGTGGTTTACAACAACACCCTGAATGCCACCCACGGACGGCTGCACCACGCTGCGCCAAAAGCCTCCGCGGAGCACGAAGGGATCGCCCACGCCATGCCTGTCCTCCGACAGGAGCTCGGCCTCGATGCCGGGCACGGGCAGTTCTGCCGTTTTCGCACCCTTCAGGGTGCAGAGTACCTGCTGCACATCGACCAGTTGAACGACGGCCTGGAACTGCACCTGAACGGCTATGAACATCGGGTCTGCCTCGACTTCCGGATGCTCGACGACCGGGACGGCTGGTGGCTGGCCCTGCACCGGAAACTGCAGGGGCAGCCCGTGGACAATCTCGATCGGGAGCTGCTGCGCTTGCGCTACCAGCCGCTCTGGCTTGCCATGACCCGGCTCCTCGACCCGGAACGCCTGCGTGAGCTGACCGAAGGCCTGGGGGTGGTCCCGCAACCGAAACCGGTCAGGGCAACGCTCAAGGCCCTGCTCGGTGAACTCGACTCACTTGTCTCTGAACTGCGGGTTGCTGCAGAGATTCAGACGTCTGCACCCCCACCTGGCGGGCTCAAGGACCTGGTCAAAAAGCTCCCCGGTTGGCTGGCCCGGATGGCCAAAGCCGAAATGCCCGGACAGTTGTTGCACGAGATGTGGCAGGGCAAAAGCGACCGACCCGGACTGGGCGCCGTCCTGCTCAGTTGGCTGCTGCTGCACGACCTGGGTCGGCAGCTGGGGTTGGCAGACGACCGGCAGTGCCTGGACCTTCTGCGCGGCTTCGGGCTCGACTTTGCCTGGCAGGAAAGCGCTGCTTCACAGGCACAGACCAGGGACGTCTTCCTCGGCATGCTGCTGATGCAGACGCCCGCACAAGCTCTTCACCCGGCCACCAACGATCCGGCCTTTGCAGAGCTTGTCACCGACCCGAAGAATGCCGCCCTGCTCGGCATCAACCGCCACGCCGGCCAGAGCTGGTTCGCCAAGGAAGGGCTGGCCGCCCTGGCAGGTTGCGTCGCGCTCCAGGCCGCTCTGATGCTCATTTCTTCTCCGCAAATTACCGAACAGCCGAAGGTCATGGCCACGCTGATTCATGAACGGCTGCGTGAACGCCTGGCGCTTGCCGCTGCCGTGGGCTACCGACTGGATAAATTCCTGCACCTGGAGTAGAATACCGGCCTCTCATGAGCCTCTTGAAGAACAGTGATTATTATGGCTGAATCGCCCCTGAAACTTCTCATGGTTGCATCGGAGGCGGCGCCCTTCGCCAAGACCGGGGGCCTCGCAGATGTCGTTGGTTCCCTGCCGACGGCCCTGCATGCCCTCGGCCATGACGTGCGCCTGATCATCCCCTGGTATCGTTCCGTGCGCAAAGCCATCGGCAATCTCCGGGCGGGTCGAAAAAAAATCGCCGTTCCCATGGGGGGCCGGGTCTACCAGGTCTCCTGGCGCACCGGGGAGAACCAGGGCGTGCCGGTCTACTTCCTGGACTTCCCGGAGTTTTACGACCGCCCGGGGCTCTATGGTGAACGGGGACAGGATTACCCCGACAATGCCGAGCGCTTCGGCCTGCTCAGCCGGGCCGCCCTGGAGCTTGCCCGGCAGATCGGCTTTGCTCCGGATGTCATCCACGCTCATGACTGGCAGGCCGGCCTGGTCCCGGTTTACCTGCACCGGCACCTCTGGCGTGACCCCTTTTTCGCCGGTACCGGCAGCCTCTTCAGCATCCATAATCTTGGCTACCAGGGCGTATTCCCTCTCGAATCAGCACGTCTGCTAGACCTTGACGATAGCTTGACGGGTCCTGACGGCCTGGAATATTACGGGCAGATTTCCCTGTTGAAAGGCGGCATCGGCTTCGCCAGCCACGTCAATACGGTCTCCCCGACCTATTGCAGGGAGATCCAGACTCCGCAGCAGGGGATGGGACTCGATGGCCTGCTACGCTCGCGGGGCGATCATCTGCACGGGCTCCTTAACGGCCTGGATGGAAACCTCTGGTCACCGGTCCATGACGAGGCGCTGGCAAGCAACTACTCGGCGAAAAAACTGTCGGGCAAGAAAGAATGCAAAAAGCAGCTGCAGAAGGAGCTGGGGCTGAAGCTCGCACCGAAGACCCCGATCGTCGCCATGGTCACGCGACTCGATTCCCAGAAAGGGATCGAGCTCGTTCTGGAAAGCTGGGACAGGCTGATGCGGCCCGACCTGCAACTGGTGATCCTTGGCACCGGCAACACCGACTTCGAACACCGCCTTGCCGAGGCCGCGAGCTACTATCCCGGCAAGGCCGCGGTCATACTCCAATTTGACGATGCCCTGTCACGACGGATCTACGCCGGCAGCGACATGTTCCTGATGCCGAGCCGTTACGAACCATGCGGCCTGGGGCAGCTGATTGCCCTGAGCTACGGCTCTGTTCCCGTGGTCCACGCGACCGGTGGCCTGGCTGACACGATCACTGATCCGCTTGAACCGGCGCGCCCGGCGAACGGCTTCGTCTTTCATGAGTACCGGCACGGCAGTCTTCTGGAGTGCCTGGCCCGGGCGCTCGAGACTTATGCAAAAACTGACGCGTGGCGGACAATCATGCTGCAGGGGATGAACCAGGACATGTCCTGGCAGCAGGCCGCCGGCGATTATGTCAATCTCTACCGGATGTGCACGAGGGAATCCCGATGAACGATCAGCAGGACAACGCCATGACCCCGGAACCGGAGGTCTGTGAGGAACCGGGGGCGGAAGCCAAACCGGAACGCTTTCCCGAACTCCTTGAACTGGAGGAGAAGATCCAGCGGCGGCTGCGCAGCAACCAGCGTTTTCTGGAGCGTTTCATGGATGAAGACTTCGATGACCTTGACGATGACGAGCCGGATGATTTCGTCGTCGATGACGAGCCGGACCTGGACGAGGAACTTTAACCGGGAGCAGGCTTAAGAGCCGGACAGGGTGTCTAGATACTCCTGCCACTCGGTTGGCAGCAGGTCGCGTTTGCGCGTGTTGCAATCCTTGCAGGCAGGTACGCAGTTGCCACGGGTGCTGCGCCCGCCCCGGACCAGCGGCACGACATGATCGAGGGTCAACTCGGCAGGGGCATGCCGGTTGCCGCAATAGTGACAAATGCCGGTAGCGATCCGGTTGCGCCACCACTGGGTACGGCGCAGATCGCGGGCTTTTTGCCGCTCGCGGCGCAGTTGTTCCTCGGAGACATCGTTGAAGAAGGACATGACAAAAAGAATACAGAATTCAGTATTCAGAATACAGCAGAAAATCAATGATCCTTCAGTCACTGTATGACCAAGCCGAAGCTGTGATTCCGGCTTTCATCATTGATGACTTTATACTGGATTCCTGCTTCTGTATCCTTGATACTCGATTTCTACTGCATTTATCCAAGGACCATTAGATGAACATACTCATCGTCGGGGCCGGCCAGGTCGGCTACTTTCTCTGCGAACGGCTCTCTCTGGAAGGACACGAGGTCACCCTGATCGACCGCGATCAGGACAATCTCAATGCCGCCCAGGACCGACTCAACGTGCTTGGCATCCTCGGCAATGGCGCCAGCGCCGAGACCATGGAACAGGCCGGCATCAAGTCTGCAGACATCGTCATGGCCGTCACCGACCTCGACGAAGTCAACATCCTGGCCTGCTTGCTGGCCAGGGAATACGGCGTCGGCAAACGGATCGCCCGCGTCAAAAGCATCGATTACCTGAGTCGGGGAGCGGTGCTTTCCAAGGACAAGCTCGGCATTGACCTGATGATCAACCCGGACGACGCCGTGGCCGACGAACTCGCCAATCTCGCCGGACGCGCCGGGACCTTCGACGTGGCCGAATTCGTCGGCGGGCAGATCCAGTTCCTCGGTTATCGGATCACCCAGGAAAGCCCCCTCTGTGACCTGACCCTCAAGGAACTAGGCGAAATACGCGGCATCTACCGCTTCGTTGTCGTCGCCATCACGCGGCATGGCCATACCATTATCCCGCGCGGGGATGACACCATCCAGGTCGGCGACAGCATCTTTATCTTTGCCCACAAGGAAGAACTGCCGGCTATCCAGTACATGCTGCAGATCGAGGAGGAAACCAGGCGCGGCGCGCAAAAAGCCTTCGTCCTCGGTGGCGGTCGAATCGGCCTGCGCGTCGCCCGCAACCTCGAGGAGCGTAATTTCCACGTCCGCCTCATCGAGCGTGACCTGCGGCGCTGTGAAAAGCTCTCGGCGAAGCTGAAAAAGACCATGGTTATCCATGCGGAAGGCACCGACATTCGCGTTTTGCTTGACGAAGGTGTCGCCGATGCCGACGTCTTTATCGCCGCAACGGAAAATGACGAGACCAATATCCTTTGCTCGCTGCTCTGCAAGCGCCACGGCACCCATCGCACCCTGAGCCTGGTCAACCGGCCGGAGTTTCTCGACCTGGCGCCCTCCCTGGGCGTCGACGCCTGCGTCTCGCCAAGACTTGCCGCTGCCGGAGCGATCCTGAAGTTCGTCCGCAGGGGTAACGTCATCTCCCTCGCCACGATCGAGGGGAGCAACTCCGAGGTCCTCGAAATCGAGGTCAAGGAAGGCAGTCCGATCGTCAACACACCGCTCAAGGAACTGCACTTTCCGCGCGGGGCGATCATTGGCGCCATAGTCCATGAGAAAAGTTATGAGATCCCGGATGGTGAAAACTGTCTGAAGGTCGGTGACCGGGTGTTGGTCTTCGCCCTGCCCGAAGCGCTCGCCAAGGTGGAAAGGTTCTTCGAATAGATGAACATCACCCTGACTCTGCGCATACTCGGAGCATTGCTGCTGTTTCTGGCCATAGCTTTACTCTTCCCGGTGCCTTTCTCCTGGTTTTACGGCGATGGTGCGGCCGGGGCATTTATCCTCTCGGCAATTATCTCGGCAGGTTGTGGCGGATTGCTCTATAGCCAATTCCGTTCGGAAACCGACCTGTCGGTGCGCGAAGGGTTTGCCGTTGTGACGTTCGGCTGGACCTTCTTTGCCCTGTTCGGAGCTCTGCCTTTTGTCTTTTCCGGGGCAATCCCTTCCTATCTCAACGCGTTCTTCGAGACGATGAGCGGCTTCACAACCACCGGCTCGACGATCCTGACCGACATTGAGGCGATGCCCCCCAGCCTGCTGCTGTGGCGTTCCCTGACCCAGTGGCTCGGCGGCATGGGAATCATCGTCCTTTCGCTGGCGATCCTGCCAATGCTCGGCGTCGGCGGCATGCAGCTGTTCAAGGCCGAGGTGCCGGGCCCGACCGCTGACCGTTTGAAGCCGCGTATTCAGGATACCGCCAAGCTCCTCTGGGGAGTTTACGTCCTCCTGACCGGTGTTGAAGTCATCCTGCTTGATGGCCGGCGGCATGGGGTTTTTCGATGGCCTCAACCACGCCTTCACGACTATGGCTACCGGCGGTTTTTCCACCCGCAATGCCTCCGTTGCCGCCTATGACAGCGCCTTTATCGACTGGGTCATCACCCTCTTCATGTTCCTGGCCGGGGTCAACTTCTCCCTGCACTACCTGGCTCTGCGTGGCAAACTCGGCGACTTCATTCGCAACGAGGAGTTCCTTTTCTATGCCAGCCTGACAGCACTCGGCACGATCCTGATCACTTTGCTCAACATGGGCGCGACCTATCCGGATTTTTTTGACAACCTGCGCTTCAGCGCTTTTCAGGTGGTTTCGATCATGACCACGACCGGTTTCGGCACAGCCGATTACGAACTCTGGCCGGTTCTCTGTCAGTACCTCCTGGTGTTTGCCATGTTCATCGGCGGCTGCGCCGGTTCAACCGGAGGCGGCATGAAGGTCGCAAGGATTCTGCTCCTGTTCAAGCATGCCCATGTCCAGATCTACCGCCTGATTCATCCCCGCGCCGTACGCCTGGTGAAACTTGGTCACCGACCGGTCGACAAGGAGGTCATGCAGTCGATTCTCGGCTTCTTCGCGGTTTACCTGGGCGTCTTTGTTGCTGCATCCTTCATCATGGCCGGGCTTGGCATGGACCTGACTTCTGCGGCCGCCTCGGTGGTTGCCACCCTGGGCAACATCGGCCCGGGTCTCGGCTCGGTCGGACCGGTTGACAATTTCGCCCATGTCCCGGCTTTCGGCAAGCTCGTACTTGCTTTCTGCATGCTGCTGGGCCGACTGGAGCTCTTTACCGTGCTGGTCCTGGTCTTCCCGAGCTTCTGGCGCAAATGATCTGCGTATGTCTTTCAAAAGCAGAGCTGCGATCTTTAAAAAGCTGCGTTACCGGCTCCTTCTTTACCTGGTTGTCGCACTGGTTCTGATCATGCCGCTTCGCACCGCTCTCGAACATCATTTCCTCTACTTTCCGGCAACCCGCCACGAGGCGACACCGGCCAGCATCGGCCTGGTTTATGAAGAGGTCGATTTTCGGGCCACCGACGGGACCCAGCTGACCGGCTGGCTGATCCCCGGCCAGGACGGCGCCCCGGTGGTGCTCTTCTGCATGGGCAACGCCGGCAACATCTCACATCGCCTGGAGACATTACAGCTGCTGCACGACCTGGGCGTCGCAACCTTCATCTTCGATTACCGGGGCTACGGCTTGAGCAAGGGCAAAGCCAGCGAGTCAGGGCTCTACCATGACGCCGCCGGAGCCATGGCGTTTCTGCACGAGCGCGGCTGGCCAGCCGACCGGGTCATTATTTTCGGCCGTTCGCTCGGCGCCGCGGTCGGCATGGAAACCGCTCTGCGGACTGCGCCGGCAGGGCTGATTATCGAGGCGGCCTTCACCTCGATCCCCGCCATGGGCCGATACCATTACCCGCTGCTCAACTTTCTGCTTGGCTGGATGATCGATGCGGATTACGACAACCTGGACAAAATCGGCGATCTGAAAATCCCTGTACTGCTGATCCACGGCAGAAACGATACGATCTGTCCACCAGCTATGGCCGAGGAGCTTTATGCCCGAGCAGCAGACCGGAAACAGGTTTACTGGATTGACGGAGCCGATCACAACAATGGGATGATTGCCGGAGGGGTTGCCTATCGCGAGCGACTGCGGAAGGTCATTGAAGAATGGACCAGTGAAAAATAGATACGGGTATCTGGAATCTACTGTTGAAAAATGAAGTTTATGGCCCCTGGAGTATAACTCCAAAAATAGAACGTACTGTGGAATCTTAGAAATC
>CAVRQQ010000020.1:0-112571 GCA_963723355.1 uncultured delta proteobacterium | reverse complement strand
CGACTGGTGACATAGCCGTTTAAAAGGTCCGGTTGAAAGTTGAGTCTGTCCCGTATCTGTCTCAAACAAAAACATCACAAAAGACTAGCACAAAAACCGGTCCCGTCCATCGGTTTGATCGGAGACGGCTATCCATGAATGGCTGTTTCTGCCCGTTTCGATCGCCGCCCTGGCCAGCGCATCGCAGCGCTCGTTTTCGGCATGACCATCGTGACCACGCACCCAGTGCCATTCAACCTGGTGTTGGTCAGCCAGTTCGAGCAGACGCTCCCAGAGGTCGCGGTTGGCGACCGGCTTTTTCTGGGTGTTCTTCCAGCCACGCTTGACCCAGCCTTCGATCCACTCGGTCATACCCTTTTTAACGTATTCCGAGTCAGTGGTCACTCTGACCCGGCATGGCCGCGTCAGGGCTTCAAGCCCGGCGATCGCACCGATCAGCTCCATGCGGTTATTGGTCGTCTCCGGATCGTAACCCGAGAGTTCTTTCTCATGCCCGCCGAAACGCAGAATCGTCCCCCAGCCTCCCGGTCCCGGGTTCCCGGAGCAGGCGCCGTCGGAGAAGATTTCCACTATAGAGTTCTCTGTTTCATTCATAGCGTTGCGCTTCTAGGTTCTGTGCGATTAAAAAACTTCGCCATTCTAGCACAGCGCGACAGCCAAAATCAGCCCTCTAGATTCGGTATACAAATTAAAAATTCTTCAATGCCTTAATTGTCGCATCGAACAAAAAACGGCTCTCCCGTTTTCACGGTTGAGCCGGCATCCTTGACGAAGCATCTGAACATGCTCACCTGCCCAGGCATCTTTGCCGGGCAAGCTGGCTATAAACGAGTCGCTGGCGTGATTCAAGTCAACCGATCGTTATTTAAAACTGCTGCCGATCTGCCGTTAGCAGGGGTCTACTCCTCGTCCCAAAAACAGACCAGCTGTTGCGCAACCACATCGGCCAACAGCATCAGGTTCTGTTTTTGCAGTTCAATAACCTTGACCACCGGCTTGAAATGGCTGCTGCCCGGCATCAATTCCTCCAGGGCATTGCTGCTCTGGTAGACCCAGCCATTGTTCAGGCTGCAGGGGAAGGTATCAGGAAACAAAGCCAGATAAAAAATATCCGCTTCGACAAGGTCCTGGAAAAAATGTGAGCCGAAAGAAAGTTCCGGCATCAGTTCACCTTCCTGGAAGGCCACCTCGCCAATAGCGGCCATATTGTTGATTTCCGAGAATTTGACCGGAACCCCCAGTGATGGCGTCGATGTTCCCCAGCGACCCGGTCCCAGCAGGAGAGTCGGCTGTTGCTCACGGTCCTTGATGCACCGGTTCAGACGACCGACCAGGCGTGCGACTTCGTGCTTGTCAGAAAGAGAGAGTTGCGAATAACGCTTCGCATCGATCCAGATCACCTGTTTGATCTGCAGGGCAGTGTTGCCGCCCATAAAACCGCCCTCCGCCTTGAAAAAGATTTTCTCCGCAGTGATCCCGTCGGGGATACTGACCCGTTTCTTCAACCCCTTCGTCTGCAGCGGTCGGCATTGCAGGAGGTTGATCTTCTCCGTTTGATCCGCGTTGCGGTTGACTGTGAATTCGATATCGACCGGATACTGGTAAGCTCTTTCAAGGGTTTTCAACAGCTTCTGCATCCGCTGGGGGAAGTCTGTTCTGGTCAGCAGGTGTTCGAAGGTGAGTAACCAGACCTGCTGGGCAGGTTTGCCTCGTTCACGCAGGCGATTCATGGTTTCCCGGTCGAGAACACCATATCGATCGAGGTTGAAATCGATACCTTCTTCGATCAGTCGGAAAAGCGACTGCGACTGCAGATCGTTGTCGTTGATGTTGACCAGGTCGATATCTTTTTGCGAGAAACGACGGATATCCTCGTACCCTTTCAGCGGCAGTTTCATCGGTTCGTCGAGAGCCACAATTCGAGGGTAGTCTCCTTCGACACGGTCGACAGCGCGCGTGCCAAGGCCAAGCACCAGGCGGAGCATCCCCGCCTTCGGGTCCATCTGCTTGTCCCAGACAAAGGTGTTGTAGGAGATTCCCACTCCAGCCAGCTCCGGGAAGTAATACTGTCGGTGATACGAACCGGAGACCCTCTGCACGAGCAGTCCCATCTGCTCCACCTGCTGATCAAGACCACGCTGCTTGCGATAAGTCAGCGCATCCTCGCTCATGGTACTGGAGAAGATTTTTCGTACCGCATCTTCAAAGGCATTGTAGCGATCTTCAGGTGAACCCTGGTTGGCGCAGAAGAAGCTGTCGTATTTCCCGGCGAACGCACTGCCGAAGCTGTCTTCCAGTAATGAACTGGAGCGCACGATGATCGGGTACTGGCCATAATAATCGAGCATGCTCTGGAAGTCTTCGCGCAGCTGTTCAGGAAATGAGCCGGTCAGCATTTTTTCATGCAGTTCCGCGCCCGCCCTGAAATACCCTTCCGGGGTCTTTTGCGCGGCGTAGAGCTCCCACCAGCCGTTGTTGACGATATAGGAGTAGTAAACATTCGAGCCGACAAAGAAGGAGTCGTGCTGTTCCAGTTGATCACACCAGTCAGAATCGGGTTGTGCTTCGAGGATGCGGCGCGCCAGCAACATGCCGACGGCCTTGCCACCGATAAAACCGGTGCCAATCATGCGAGCCTTGTAAGAGAGCAGATCATTCAGGGAAAAGAACCGTCTGGCCAGGTCGAGGATATTATCCTCACGACCAATCAGATGTCGGCACAGATGATTGACCATTTTCTCCTGTTCTGCGGCTGGGACCCCTTCGGCATTCAAATCCTCTGCTTGCAGGAACAACCGGTGCCAATGATCAAGGCGGCGATTGCCGGCCGCCTGATCCTGACTATAGGCCCCGGCGAGCAGACTGGTCGCTTCCAGACTGTTGGCTAAGGGGATGAAACTTTCACCTGACTGGCGATGGGGGAGAAACATGGTCGGCGAGTGCCGCTCCCAGACTTTCAGAGGATGAACGAACCGTTGCCCTTCGCGGTTGTGCAATTCCAGAAAAACCTGGGTGGTTTCACGGATGCGGGCAATCGTTTTATGGGCGTGGCGGTTACGCAGCAGCGCAAAATAGGCGACCGTGTCGAGACGAAACAGGTAGGGGCAGGTCACCTGGAAAAAGTTCGCGATCATGTGATCGGTGGCCCAGGCTGACAAAAGCTCGGACAGGCAATCAAACACGTAGAAGGTGCCAACGCCCTTTTCGGTGGCAACCGCATGAATCGCACAGGCGAAAGGCTCAAAGCCCTCACGGGGGTCGAGTTCAAAGGTTTCTACGCCCAGGTCCGTCTCTACAACCGGGGGGTGTTGGCCGAAACGGAAGTAGACCACCTCGCGCCGGTCAGCCAGGGCCTGTTTGACATAGGGTTCGACAAAATACCGGTAATCTTCGATAGTGTCGACTTTCCAGACCACATTATCGCCGATTCTCAAGCCGTCGAGGATATCATCAAGACCCTTGAATCCGGTCGTTACCCACCTGTCGTTCATGGCTATACCCTCTGTGTTCCCCGTATCTTTGCTATATGATCACAACCCTGGTGTCAATTTCTTCAATTATACAGGGCCGGCAGGAAACCTGCCGGCCCACTCATCCTGTTAATGGCCTAAACGACACCGAGGGCAACCATGGCATTGGCAACACGGATGAAGCCGGCAATGTTTGCGCCGTTCACATAGTTACCGGGCGTGCCATATTCTATTGCCGTGTGGTAACAGAGTTCATGAATGTTGTGCATGATCTCCTGCAGGCGCTTTTCAGTGTACTCGAAAGTCCATGAGTCGCGCTGGGCATTTTGCTGCATCTCCAGAGCCGAAGTTGCTACGCCACCGGCGTTGGCCGCCTTGCCGGGACCGTAGGCAATTTGTGCGTCAAGGAAGATCTTGACGCCTTCAGGAGTGGTCGGCATGTTGGCGCCTTCACCCACAGCGATGCAGCCATTCTTAACCAGCAGCGCGGCATCCGCTCCGTTGATCTCATTCTGGGTTGCCGACGGCATCGCGACCTGGCAGGGGATCTCCCAGATGTTGCCCTTGGCAACGTACTTGGCGTGCTTGCGGTACTGAGTGTAATCCTTGATCCTGCGGCGCTCAATCTCTTTCAGCTGCTGCATCAACTGCAGATCAATGCCTTTTTCATCATAGATATAACCGTTCGAGTCAGAGCAGGTCACAACCTTGCCACCGAGCTGGTGAATCTTCTCGATCGTGTAGATCGCAACATTCCCTGAGCCCGAGACCGAACAGATCTTGCCTTCGAAATTGTCCTTGCGAGCCTTGAGCATTTCGTCGACAAAGAAGGTTGCCCCGTAGCCGGTCGCTTCGGTTCGCACCAGCGAACCGCCCCAGTCGAGCCCCTTGCCGGTCAGCACGCCTGCTTCCCAGCGGTTGGTGATGCGTTTGTACTGGCCGAACATGAAACCGATTTCGCGACCGCCGACGCCGATGTCACCGGCAGGGACGTCGGTGTGTTCGCCGATGTGGCGATAGAGCTCTGTCATGAAACTCTGGCAGAAGCTCATGATCTCGTCATCCGACTTGCCCTTTGGGTCGAAATCGGAGCCACCTTTACCACCACCGATCGGCAGCCCGGTCAGGGCATTCTTGAAAATCTGTTCGAAACCAAGGAACTTGATGATGCCGAGGTAAACCGAAGGGTGGAAACGCAGCCCCCCTTTGTACGGGCCGAGGGCACTGTTGAACTCAACACGGAAACCCCGGTTGATCTGCACCGTCCCCTTGTCATCACGCCACGGGACCCGAAAGATAATCTGGCGCTCCGGCTCGCAGATGCGTTCAATAATCTTGTGATGAGCAAACTCGGGGTGTTTGACCAGAACCGGTCCAAGGGACTCGAGAACTTCCCGAACCGCCTGGTGAAATTCGGTTTCACCAGGATTGCGTGCCAGGACTTCCTGATAAATAGGTTCAACCTTTTCATCCATTGCAGCCATGTGTGCCTCCTTTTTAATCATTTTTTGCATAAATTTTATACAGAAGCCTCTTTATAGCCGAAAAGCTGTTCGCACTCAAGCGAAAACAGCGAGTGCTTAAACTTTAAGCACGTGCGGCTTTTGATAGGATTGCCGGGTTCAGGAAACAGATCGATGACGACTGGTGATCAAACTTAAGAATAGTAAAAAGCCTCTTCCAGTTTTACTGGAAGAGGCTTTTCTTTTGGCGTCCCCAGGGGGATTCGAACCCCCGTCGCCGGCGTGAAAGGCCGGTGTCCTGGGCCAGGCTAGACGATAGGGACTCGATCTCTTGAGTACCTAGCAGGAAAGGTCCTGCGATATACGCCGTTTGAAAATGGTGTGCCGCGTAGGGATCGAACCTACGACCATCTGATTAAAAGTCAGATGCTCTACCAACTGAGCTAGCGGCACACAGAAGGCGTCTTATAAACTGACCCGGACTTGCTTGTCAACCCTTTTTTCCCGGGAGATTCATTCCCCTTCGATTACAGTGCCTGCAGTTTCTGCTTGGCTTTACCGGCCTCATCGGAGAGCGGATAGCGCTCGATCACCCTTTGCAGCAACAGCCTGGCCGTTGCCTGGTCACCGGTGGACTCAAAAGCCAGGGCCTGCTTGAGCATGGCCGAGGCGACCTTCGGGTGGTCACCGTACTTCTGGATGATCTCTTCAAACTGCAGGATCGCCTGTTCGTAGTTCTTTTCTGCGTAGTAGGTTTCGCCAATCCAATAGGCGGCATTTACCGCCAGGTCATGCTCCGGATAGCGCTTGAGGAACGCCTCCATCAGCTCGCGACCAGCGTTGAAATCCTGCTCTTCGCGGATCTTTTTTAGTGCCCGGTCATAAAGCTCCGGGGCACTTTCCCCGGCCGGCGTCGTCACTACGGGAGGCGCCACTGCGGTTGTCGGCGACGGGCTCACCGCCGGCGGTGCAGCTGACGCCGCTGCCAGGCCTGCATCGAGCTTGGCCAGGCGTTGCTCATGGTCGGCAACCTGCAGGCTCAACTCGTCGCGCAACATCGACAGGTCCTGGCGAAGCTCATCGTTGATCCGTTCCTGGTCACCGGTTCGCCCCTGCATCGACTGCAGGTCAACACGAAGACCATCGAGCTCCGCCTGGAAATCGGCCTGGTTGCCAGCCAGCGTTTCGACGTGGGCCCGGACGCCTCCCGAGGTGTCATCCTGGAGTTCCTTGACCGCCCGTTCAGCTTCACCGAGCCGGCGCTTCATTTCCAGGAGATCGCGCTGCATCTGCAGATCCTGCTGTGTCACCACGCAACTGCTCAGCAACAGACCGGCAACCAAGATAGCCAGGCTACGAACTTGCAACATCAACATGCTCCCGACCGACGCGGTAAGCGTCGTTACGTATTTATTTTACGGCCTTGAATTCAGCGCGACGGTTCTTCGCCCACGCTTCTTCGTTGGAACCCATGGCAGCAGGCTTCTCTTCGCCGTAGGAGATGACGGAGAGTTGTTTGGCGCTGACGCCGAGGGATACCAGGTAGTTCCTGGCGGCCAGGGCGCGGCTTTCGCCGAGGGCCAGGTTGTATTCATCGGAGCCGCGCTCGTCGCAGTGCCCTTCGACGACGACCTGGGTGCCGCTGTTGGCTTTCAGGTACTTGGCGTTGTCAGCAAGGGTTTTGCGGGCTTCGGCGGAAAGGGTAAACTGATCAAAATCAAAGTAGATGTTGCCCATACCGGCCATATCCATATGACTCGGAACGGGTTCGCTCTTCATGGTGTCTTGACCGGCGTCAGCAGCAGGCTTGACATCGGCCTGCTGGCTCATATCGGCCTGGCTGACCGTGCCTTCCTCAGAGGGTGGCGGGGTGGATGCACAACCGACGATACCGCTAACGAGAAACAGAACGACCAGGGCGACCTTGAGAATCTGCATTGTTTTCATTGTACACTCCTTGACAGTCAGGGTTCATAGCATCTCATGTAACACGACCAGAGAAGCCGATTCGATTATAAGGGAAATCGCATTATAGCCATATGATATGCAAATAACAACCTTCTGTTACCAACGCGGCGACCAGGCCGGATGACGGCAGTCACTTTCCAGGCTCGTCAACCTGCGCGAACCGGTGCCGTCGGCCCGCATGACATAGATTGCCCGGTTGCCATCCTTGTCCCAGGAATAGACGATAAAACGACCATCCGGGCTCCAGCGCGGGTGTTCGCTGTTGCCCGGGCCGAAGGTCAGGCGACGTTCATCGGTGCCGTCGGATTTGATGGTGTAAATATCAAAACGGCCGTTTTCCTGGCGAGTGAATGCAATGCGGTCGCCCTTCGGACTCCAGGCCGGTGTCGCATTGTACTTTCCGCGAGTGGTCAAACGGGTCGTTTTGCCGGTAAAAATATCGGCAATAAAAACATGCGGGTTGCCCTGTCGGTTCGAGACAAATGCAATGCTTCCGCCATCGGGACTCCAGGACGGGTCACTGTCGATCCCCCAGCTGTCGGTAATCCGCTTGCGAACCCGGCCGCTGGTGCTGATCAGGTAGATTTCCGGGTTGCCGTCCTTGGAGAGGGTCAGGGCAACCTCCCGCTCGTCCGGGGACATGCGGCCGGCGACATTGAGTCCCGGCTGGTAGGAGAGCTTGGCTTCCTTGCCGGTGTAGATCTCCTTGCGGTAGAGATCCGGGTTGTTGGCCCGGTAGGAGGTGAACAGGATCTCTTTGCCGCGTGGCGAGAAATCCGGGTTGAGTACGATTGATCGGTGGTTGGTCAGGCGCAGCGGGCGTTTGCCGTCAACGTCCATCAGCCAGAGTTCCTTGTCACCGGTCTGGTTGGAAATATAGGCGATGCGCGAACTGAACGGGCCTTCCTCACCCGTCAGCTCCTTGAGCACCAGGTCGGCAAAGGCGTGAGCCATGCGCCGGATATCTTTCGGCTGGCCGACATAGCGGCGACCGGTCAGCAGGCGACGGTTGACGACATCAAAAAGCCGCCCCTCGACAACCAGGTTGTCGCCGTCAAGGTGATAGGTGCCCTTGATCAGCGTTTCGGCTCCGAGCAGCCGCCACTGGGGGAAATTCACCTGGGTGCTGAACAATCCGATACGGCCGGCATCATCGAGGAACGATTGCGGGTCAACAAAACGAAACAGCCCGGAGAGGTCCAGGTCGGCGCCCAGAACCTCATCAAACTCGTCAGCAATCCGGTCAGCCCGGGTGCCCTGCTCGGACAGAAGTTTTGTCAGCCCGAGCGGAATCGTCTGCTCTCCGGGTGATGATATCTCGATCTCCGTGGCGGCCAGTGCCGTGCAGGGCAGGGCCAGACAGAGAAATATAGCTGCCAAGCAACGCAACAACATCTCTTATCTCCTTGTCGCAGCCATTTCCTTGAGATTGAAAATCACTACCAGCTCAAGGTCTTTCGGCAGTGGTTGCGGCAGTTGCTGCGATTTGATAATGGCTTTTTTCAATGAATCATCGAACTGCGGGTCGCCGGAAGGAGTGTCTATCCGGTAGCGCACCAGTGTTCCTGCCGACGAATACGCCAGGATCGCCTTTGCCTCGATATTGGCAATCCGAGACCGGTCAAGCAGGTAGGGCGAGAGAGCCCAGTTCTGTTGTATGAAGGCCTGGACAAAAGCCAGTGCGCTGACGCCTGCCTCATCCCCTGTGCCGTCCGGCATGCCGACCGGCACATCGGCGGGGACCGTTGCTGCTGCGCCCACCGACTCGCGTAATTTGGCAAGTTTGTCCTTCAGGGCATCGCGCTCTGCTTCACGAGCCTGGCGCTGACGAATCTCGTCGATGGCGCTCTGGACTTTCTTTTCCTGGCGCTGATCGGGTTTCGGAACCGTTTTCGGAACCGGCTTCGGCTTGGCGGTCTTGACCGGTTTGGCCAGCGGTTTGACCTCCGGCTTGGTCACTGCCTTGGGGGCAACCGGGGTCGCCACGGATTTTTTTACAGGTGCAGCCTGCTGCTTTTTACTCGGCCGCGGATCGGGCCGCCCGGCCTGCGGATTGAGGACCGGCTTGTGGATCAGGTCGACGTAGTAGACCGGCGGTTTCGGACGGGTGCTGCTGCCGAACCAGTCACCGGTGAATGCTAGCCCAGATCAGACCGTGGACGACCAGCGAAACCAGCAGCAGGCGGCCAAATTTCGGGTCCTTGTGAAAGCTATTGATCTGGCGCAAAGGGACGACTGACATCAGGGCTGCTCGCTTACTTTTCCGGCTCCTGGGCGACCATGCCGAGTTTGGCGACTCCGGCCCGTTTGATCGCCGCCATCACCTGGACCACCTTGCCGTAGGCAACGTCCTTATCCGCTTCGAGATAGACCGTCTTCTCTTCGCGCTCGCTCAGGACCTGCTGCAGAACCGGCGTCAGCTTGTCGGCGTTATCGATCACGTTGTTGCCGACCATGATCGCGCCCTTGCGGTTGACGGTAATGATCAGTGGCTCCTTGGCGACGGCCAGGTTCGGCGCATTCTCGACTTCCGGCAGAGCCACGTCGACACCCTTCTCCATCATCGGCGCGGTCACCATGAAGATGATCAGCAGGACCAGCATGACATCGACAAAGGGGTCACATTGATCTGCGCCAGAACCGTGCGGCGGCGGGATGTGTGCTGACCGACTTCCATCTTAGTTCCCCCGGCTCATGCGCTGGACGATATTCAGCATTTCCTGGCTGAAGTTATCCATTTCGCCGGTCAGAACATTGATCTTGTTGACAAAATGGTTGTAGCCGATGACAGCCGGGATTGCCGCCACCAGACCGATTGCCGTGGCAACCAGTGCCTCGGAGATTCCCGGGGCGACCACGGCGAGGGAAGCGCTGCCGCTGGTGCCGATCCCGTGGAAGGCGTCCATAATCCCCCAGACCGTACCGAACAGGCCGATAAACGGCGCCGCCGACCCTGTGGTGGCAAGAAAGGACAGGTATTTTTCCAGACGCTGGCTTTCCGACGTCGTCGAACGCCGCAAAACGCGGGCGACCCGCTCCTGCTCACCAAGGTCTGCCACGAGGTTGTCCTCTACCTGACCGTCAGCCTGTCGCCGGCTCTGCGCCAGCTCACTGTAAACTTCGCGAAACAGCACCGTCAGTGGCGAATGGCGGAAATCCTCCAGGCCCTTGGCCGATCGCATCAAAGCGTTTTTTCGACCAGAAGAAATCCAAAAAGCGGTCCGAATCGCGAATCGCGCGGTGAACGACCATCTGCTTGTAGAAGATAATGGCCCATGAGACCACGGAAAAATAGACCAGAATCAACAGGACCAGCTTGACGACAGGTCCGGCATTGAGCACCAGTTCCACAGGAATTCTCCTTTGTTCTTCAAAGCGTTGTCACCTGATTATCAGGCAGCCTAGACGGCAAGTCAACGGGCAAGCCCGTAAAGTTCGTTGTGCATCAGAGCAGTGCTGCAAGTTCATCGACGATATGCCGGGCGGTCAACGTTTCCGGGGATCGCTGCAACCAGCCGTTGCAGGTCCGCCATATCATCGAGATCGTCCCAGCCTGCCGTTTCATGGTAACTCAGCCCGAGTTCACGGCAACGTCGGCGCGTCGCTTCAAGCACTGCCGGGGTACTCCAGGGAATATCGATAAAAAGTTCCGTCGTCGGCTGCCGCAATCCGATGATCGCATAGCCGCCGTCCCGGCAGGGCACGATGACGACATCGCTCCGCTGCAAATGGTCGATCGCCTCTTCGACCAGCCTGAGCGGCAGGTCCGGACTGTCGGAGCCCGCCAGCAGCACCGGCCCGCCGCTGGCGGCAAACAGCTCGTGTACGGCATTACTCATGCGTGCACCGAGTCCCTCGCCATGCTGGGCAAACAGAGGCCGTCCGGGAAAAGTCGCCTGAAACCAGACTGCGCTCTCCGGCATAACAGATCGCAATCGTCACTTCCGCATTGCAGCAGCCGGGAAAGCGACTCCTGCAAAGCGATCCTGTAGAGTTGGCAGGCCTGTTCCGGCGACAGCGGCGGCGTCAACCGTGTCTTGACCTGTCCGGGAACCGGCTGCTTGGCAAACAGGCCAATGACAGGGCCAGAATGACTAAAAATGTGGCGGTTTGCAGAGTTGTCCACCTTGTCCACAGAGTTATCCACGCTTTTCAGACATCGGTCGCTCGACCATGGCGTACGCGGAATGGTTGTGAATCGATTCGAAGTTCTCGCAGGCGACACGGAACCAGGTGATTTCCGGGACCTCAAGCAGACGCTGGGTCACGGCCCGCACCACGTCCTCGACAAACATCGGGTTGTCATAAGCCTGTTCGGTCAAGGCCTTTTCATCTTCCCGTTTGAGCAGGGCAAAGACCGGTGCGCTGCCGCACGACTCAATCCATGCGATCAGGTCTTCAAGCCAGATATGATCGGAATAACGGATCTCCACCGTGACGGCACTGCGCTGGTTGTGGGCGCCGCGGGCGCTGATCTCCTTCGAACAGGGGCAGAGCGAGGTCATCGGCACGGTCACGCCGAGCATGAAATCGTAATCCTCATCGAGGCTGCCGACCATGCGACACTGGTATTCCATCAGGCTGCGGGCCCCGGAGATCGGCGCCTGCTTCTCGATAAAGTAAGGGAACTCCAGCTCCAGGTGTGCAGAGCTCGCCTCAAGGTGCTCCTTCATGTTGCGCAGCATCGTGTCCATGCGCTCGATGCTGATCTCACCGTGGTACTGGTTGAGAATCTCGATGAAGCGGCTCATGTGCGTGCCCTTGAAGTGGTGGGGCAGATCAACATACATGTTGATGCGTGCCACCGTCTGCTGCCGCTCCTTGCACTTGTCAAGCACTACGATCGGGTAGCGGATATCCTTGACCCCGACCTTGTTGATCGCAATGTTGCGATCATCCCGCAATTTCTGCATGTCGGGCATGCCGACAGTCGCGGCTGTCGGAGGTCTGCGAGGTGCGAGGTGCGAGATGTGAAGAATCTTTATTTTCTGACTGTCAGTCATTTAATTTCTCTATTCTGTTTGGGTGTTTCGTTTTTCGCCTCTCACTTCGCGCTCCGCGTCACGTACTCGACCGGATCCTCTATGCCCGCCTCGCGGAAGCCTTTCAGGCGCAGCAGGCAGGAATCGCAGCCGCCACAGGCAACGCCGGCCGGGCTCGGATCGTAGCAGGAGTGGGTCAGCCTGTAGTCAACACCCAGGTCCAGCCCGGTGCGGATAATTTCGGCCTTGCTGAGCTGGATCAGGGGGGTGTGGATCGTGTAAGGGTTGTCCCCCTCCACTCCGGCCCTGGTCGCCAGGTTGGCCATATTTTCAAAGGCGCTGATGAATTCCGGGCGGCAATCGGGATAACCGGAATAGTCGAGGGCATTGACGCCGATGTAGATATCGTTGGCGCCGAGGACTTCCGCCCAGCCCAGGGCGAAGCTCAGAAATATCGTATTGCGGGCCGGCACGTAGGTAATCGGGATGATGCCTTCCGCTAGCTGATCTTTCGGCACGTCCAGATCTGCGGTCAAGGCACTGCCGCCAAATTGCCGCAGGTCGACACTCCACTACTCGATGGTCCACTGCACCGATCCGGGGCGCATATTCGCGAGCTTTTTCCAGCTCGACGGCATGTCGCTGGCCATAGGCAAAGCTCATTGCATAAAGTTCAAAACCATCGGCTTTTGCTATCGCCATGCAGGTCGTCGAATCCAGCCCGCCGCTATATAGAACCACTGCCTTCTTGTTCATTTCAAATCTCCAGTCGCCGGTCCCAAGCTTTTAATGGACCTCAAAAAATGGCCCGATGCCCAGCCGGTGGATCTTCAGCAGGTTGGTTGTCCCCGGGTCCGAGACCGGGCTGCCCATGGTGATAATCACCACATCGCCCTTCTGCAGAGCCCCGGCATCAAGCACCGACTCTTCTACCGAGCGGATCTGCGCCTCGGTGTCCCCCTCGATATCAACCCGGATTGAACGGACACCGGCGTAGAGGGCCATGCGTCGGCGCACGACATGGGATGGGGTGACGGCAAAAACCGGGACCGGCGGCTTGTACTTGGCGACCAGCGCCGCAGTGCTGCCGGTCTGGGTAAAAGCAAGGATCGCTGCCGCACCGACACTTTCGGCGACCCGGCAGGCGGCCTGACCGATCGCTTCAGGCAAGCGACGATAGCCGCTTTGTTCCGAAAGGGGGTGGAAGAGCCGCTCCTGGAGTTGCGGGTCGCTTTCGACGTCCTCGGCAACCCGCACCATCATCGCGACCGCCTCAACGGGATACTTGCCGGAAGCGGTTTCCGCCGAGAGCATGACTGCATCGGTCCCGTCGAGAATGGCATTGGCCACATCGGAGGTTTCGGCGCGGGTTGGCCGCGGGCTGTGCACCATGCTTTCGAGCATCTGGGTCGCCGTGATGACCGGCTTGCCGGCCAGGTTGCACTCGCGGATGATCCGCTTCTGGATCAGGGGAACTTTTTCCGGTTGGATTTCCACACCGAGATCACCGCGCGCCACCATGATGCCATCGGCCACTTCGAGAATTTCAGAGAAATTTTCCACGGCTTCCGGCTTTTCGATTTTGGCAATCACCCTGACCGCGGACTGGCGCTGGTAGAGCAGTTCCTTGAGCTGCATGACATCCGCTGCCGAGCGGACGAAAGAGAGTGCAAGGTAATCGAGCTCCTGATCAATGCTGAAATCGAGATCAACCAGGTCTTTTTCCGTAAGAGCAGGTGCGGAGACCTTGACACCCGGCAGGTTCATTCCTTTGCGGTCTTTCAGTTCGCCGCCGACCAGCACCCGGCAATGCACCCGGTTGTCCTGAACCTTTTCAACCTGAAGCTCGAGCAGACCGTCATCAAGCAGGATCCGGTCACCGATGCTGACATCCTGCGGCAAGGCCTGGTAAGTCGGTCGGGATCAGATCTTTTTCACCAAGCACGTCGGCCGTGGTAACCACGACCGTTTGCCCGGCGGTCAGGGCCATCGTCCCTCCCCGCATCATGCCGGTCCTGATTTTCGGACCCTGCAGGTCGCCCAGGATAGCGACCGCGCGGCGCCGATTACGGGACAGTTCGCGAATCGACGCCACCGTTTCCACAAGTTCTGCGTGCTGGCCGTGCGAGAAGTTGAGACGAAAGACATCCGCACCAGCCTGCATGAGTGCAAGCAGCATCTCCGGCGAGGAACTCGACGGTCCGACCGTGGCGACTATTTTATTGCGCCGAAAATCCTTGACAGGCAATTCTGGCTCCTTCATAGCCCCGGAATCATACCATCCGGGGATTCACTGTTTGATTAACAATCGGCAAAAATCCATCAGTTGACAGTAGACTATAGCATAGCGTGTGCACCGATTAAACTGGCAAAAGAGTTGCCGAAAAGCGCACGATTATGGTAGAAGTTCCTCTTCTACAAGAACCTGGCCCAGGCAGTTCAGGCTCCGCTCTACCGAGGTTTTATGCCAAAGCAGAAAAACAAAGCAAAAAAATCCTTGCTTGCCATCCTGACCCGGGTGATCCTCGGTCTCGGCCTGCTCGGCCTGCTGCTGGCTGTTCTGGTGCCGCTCGGCGCCTATCTTTACGTAGCCAAGTCTCTGCCCCGGGTCGACACGCTCGCCGACTACCGGCCGCCGATCATCACCCGTGTACTCAGCGACGACGGCACGGTTATCGCCGAGCTCTACGAGGAACGCCGCATTGTCGTGCCGGTCTCGCGCATACCGAAACAGCTGATCCAGGCCTTTGTCGCCGCCGAAGACTCCAATTTTTTCAAGCACCAGGGGATCGATATCGCCTCGATCGTGCGGGCCGCGATCAAGAACATCAAGGCGGGCGGGATCGTTCAGGGCGGCAGCACCATCACCCAGCAGGTCGCCAAGAGTATGCTGCTGACCCCGGAGCGCAAGTTCAAACGCAAGTTCAAGGAGGCGATCCTTGCCTACCGCATGGAAAAGCGTTTATCCAAGGAAGAAATCCTCTACCTTTACCTGAACCAGATTTTTCTCGGCCATGGCGCTTACGGTGTCCAGGCTGCTGCCGAAAACTATTTCGACAAGGACGTCGACGAACTGACCCTCGCCGAAGCCAGTATGCTGGCCGGCCTACCGAAGGCACCGAGCCGTTACTCGCCGTACAGCCACTATGACCGAGCCAAAGAGCGCCAGGTCTACGTGCTCGGCCGCATGGTCAGCGAAGGCTTTATTACCCAGGACGAAGCTGAACAGGCGAAGCAGCAGGAGCTGGATATCCGGCCACGAATCAACCAGCACATCACGAACGCCGCCTATTTTACCGAGCAGGTCCGCCGTTATCTCGAGGACACCTACGGCGAAGAGCAACTGTACCGGGGCGGGCTCGAAGTGCACACCAGCATGAACCTCGAGATGCAGGTGGCCGCCCAGTCGGCCGTGCAGGCAAACCTGCGCGACCACGACAAGCGCCAGGGCTACCGTGGCCCGCTGACGGTTCTCTCGGCTGAAGAGGAAGCCGAATTCCTGCAGCAGCAAGCTGAAACCTTTGCCGAAAAACCGCCGCAGGTCGATGATCTCATCGAAGCAATTATCAGCGGTGCTGACAAACAAAGCCTGCAGCTGCGCTTTGCTGACCAGAAAGGGCGCATCGCGTTCGATTCGGCCAAGTGGGCGGGACCGCTGGAAGTGGTCAAACGAACCAGCACGCCGACAGGCAACGCGACCGCACGCAGCACCCGGCTGCCACTCGGCGCAAAGGTCCAGGCCCGGATCACCGAGGTACTCAGAGAAGGGCCCTTGGCAGCTCTCCCTTGAGCAGACGGCAGAAGCCCAGGGGGCCATTCTGGCCATGGATCCGCACAATGGCCAGATCAAGGTCATGGTCGGTGGTTACGATTTCCGCACCAGCCAGTTCAACCGCGTTCTTCAGGCCCGACGGCTGCCAGGTTCGGCGATGAAGCCGCTGATTTACGCTGCCGCCCTTGACAAGGGCTACACGCCGGCCACGGTAATTCTCGACACACCGCTGATTTACAAGGAGCGTCTCGAATCAGGCGACATCAAGGAGTGGAAGCCGAAAAATTACTCCAAACGCTTCTACGGGCCGGTGCTGTTTCGTACCGCCCTGGCCAAGTCGTACAACGTTATCACCATCAAGATCCTCGAAGACATCGGCGTTCGCTATGCGGCAAACTATGCGCGAAAACTCGGGATCGAATCTCATCTTGATGAAGACCTGACTCTCGGCCTGGGTTCTTCGGCCCTGACGCCGATGGAGCTGGCGCGCAGCTACGCTGTGCTGGCGAACGGCGGTGTCCGGGTGTTGCCAACCTATATCAACAAGATATACGACCGCGACGGCAAGGTTATCGAATCGAACGACCCCGCTGACTTCCCCAGTGGTCCCCAGGACGGGCAGAAGCTGATCGGCCAGTCACGCAACCGGGTCATCAGCCCGGAGACCGCATACCTGGTCACCAACCTGCTCGAGAGCGTCGTGCAGAAGGGTACCGGGTGGCGTGCCAAAGCACTGAAACGCCCCGTGGCCGGAAAAACCGGCACCACCAACGACCTGAAGGACGCCTGGTTTATCGGCTATACCCCACAACTGCTCGCCGTTTCGTGGGTCGGATACGACATAGAGCGCCCGTTAGGCAATAAGGAGACCGGTTCCAAGGCCGCGGCACCGGCATGGGTCGCTTTCATGGAAAAAGCGACTGCAGAGATGCCGGCTGAGCAATTCCCGGTACCGGACACTATCGAGTTCCGGCCTATCGACCCGCTCACCGGGCTGCTGTCGCCGGAGGACAGCCCGGATATCGTCATCGAGGCCTTTGCGCCGAATACCGCTCCGGTACGCTATGCCATGGAAGAGAAGACCCCGCAGGCGAAGGATTTTTTCAGGTTGGATATGGATGAGCTTTAGGGAATAGGTGGATAAATTTCTGTTTTTGGAAAGGCTCGGCTATTGTCGGGCCTTTTTTGTTTGTTACATCAACACAAAAGCTTTAAAAGACAAAACCGGCGGTTGCGCGTACCGCATACACCTTACTTTTTTCCATGCGGCGACAAAAGATTAAGCAAAAAAGGCCTTTCTCCTTGCGCAGGGCATGTTCTTTTGCGCGTTAAGGCGGCAACCTCAATACAGGTTGTTCTGATCGATCAAGAAGCCGGCCTTCCCCCGCAGGACCCGAGGCTCTTGAGAGCCTCTGCCGTTTGTGGAGATTGCTAGGTCGAAAATAAGCTGTGTACTCAAGCTTTTCCCTTGCGAGAGTCACGCTCAAAGGGAGGCCTCGGACCCTGCGACGGAGTGTAGCCGGCTTAGTTGAGCTCTGTCGACCTGAATTGATGTTGCTGCCGGAACGCTGGCAGAGGAGATGCCCTCCGCAAGGAGAAAGGCGTTCTTTTGCTTACTTTTCGTTGCCGCTATGGACAAAAAGTAAGGCGTCTGGCGGGACGCAACCCGCCGGTTTTAAGTTTTTGTTCTTAGATGTTTTAACCAGAAAGAGAGACTACTTCTGCCGCCCAACCCCGACCTGTGGACACCGCCCAACCACCGGACAGACCGAACACCAGGCCGTCTGGGCCCGGCAGCACTGCCGGCCGTGAAAAATCAACACATGGGCCGCCTGGGTCCAGCGCTCAGCGGGAAGCAGGGCACAGAGGTCCCGTTCGATTTTTTCAGCGTCTTTGGCTTTAGTCCACCCGAGCCGTCGGGCAATCCTGCCCACGTGGGTGTCCACAACCATCCCCGGGATTCCAAAGGCGTTGCCGAGAATCACATTGGCTGTTTTGCGCCCGACACCTGGCAAAGAAACCAGCGCTGACATCTTCTCCGGCACGTCACTATCATGACAACGCACCAGTTCCATCGCGCATCCGATCAGATTTTTCGCCTTGTTACGGAAAAACCCGGTCGAGCGAACCAGCGCTTCGACCTCTGCCTGGTTGGCGGTCGCCATACTGTGCGGATCGGGATATCGTCTGAACAGTTCCGGGGTCACCTGGTTGACCCGTTATATCCGTGCACTGGGCAGAGAGAATCGTCGCAACCAGCAGCTGCCAGGGATTATCGTGCACCAGCGCACAGTGGGCTTCCGGATAGGTTGCTTCAAGGAGATCGAGAGTCTCCACAGCATGAACAGTTGAAATACGTGTTTTTCCCATTCAAAAGATTCAGTTTTGCCGATTTGTTATTGAGTTATCAACCTTGTCCACAGACTTTTCCACAGCTGCACGCAACACACCATCGCTGGCTAGCCGGGGGCCGCTTCCATGCGACGGGCGGGCAAACGACCCAGCTTGATGGAACGCCTGGTGTCCGTGATCTGCACTGTCAGTGTCAACGGCAGGTGCCGGGACGCCTTCCGGGCCAGGAAGCTGCGGTTGATCGTCGCATCGAGAACTCGGACCGCTCCACGCAGGTAGGCGCGATCGCGCCCGAAGACCGGGAATTGCGACGGGTAGGTGCCGCGCCAGAGGGGCCGGCGGGTCCGGCGCAGGACTGAGGCCAGCTCCAGGTTCCCGGCGCCCCAGATATAGTCGGCAAAATCTCCGAGGATCAGGGCAGGGCAGACCAGTGACGGATTGCCAAGCAGTTCCGGTCCCAGCAACTGCGTCACCTGGTGGCTGCGAAAGCGCGGGAAACTGTCGAGACAGACGTTGAGCAGATGCAGGCGCTTGCCGCCGAGTTCGACGTCGGCACGCAGACAGTGCCCATCGTGGCCGAGTTCGAAATTCTGCACGCCTTTAAGGGGGAAGTAGGAGAGGTAGGCCAGCGGACCGCCGGTGACGCCGCGATAAGCGTCCAGACCGCTGCGTTCCTCCAGGAAAGGAAGGATGTCTGCATGATGTACAGCACCGAGCTCCTGGAGCACGACGATATCGGGAGCCGCGTCGGCAATCACATTCAGGATCCGGTCCGGATTGACCTGATTGTCGCTGCCTCGGCAGTGTTGTATATTGTAGGTCATGATGCGGGCGGTGGTCATTCCTGCCTCGCTGTCTGGCCATCTGCTGACGGCAACCGGCTACTCCTGGTTGACGCGATTGATGCTGCGAATCACAACCGGCTCCACCGGAACATCACGGAAACGCTTGAAAGTGTGTGTCTGGGTACTGCCGATCTTGTCGACGACCTCCATCCCCTTGACGACCTTGCCGAACACCGCATAGCCGTAACCTTGTGGCGAGGTGTTTTTGTGATCGAGGAAGCCGTTGTCCTTGAGGTTGATAAAGAACTGGCTGGTAGCGCTATCGACTACATTGGTTCGGGCCATGGCAATGGTGCCGCGCAGGTTGCGCAAGCCGTTGGCCGCCTCGTTTTTGATTGGTGCACGGTTCTTTTTCGGTGCCATATCGACGGTAAAATTACCCCCCTGGATCATGAAATCCTTGATGACCCGGTGAAAAATCGTATCCGTGTAGTGCAGGGTGTCGACATAGGACAGGAAATTGGCCACCGATTGCGGCGCCTTCTCATCATTCAGTTCGACGGTGATGTCACCATAATTGGTTTCGATGACGACATATTTGTAGGCAAAGGCCGGAGAGGCCAGGCAAAAACTCAACAGGAGCAAGAGGGTTATCTTCTTCATCAACCGCAATCCTTTCATTCATCTTCCGAGGTCAGCGCCCGCCGCATCAGATCTGCAACGGCAAGCTTGGGGTCTTTGTCTTCATAAAGAATCTGGTACATCTGTTCGGTAATCGGCATTTTCACGCCGAGCTTATTGGCCAACTGGTAAGCCGACAGGGTGGTTTTGACCCCTTCCGCGACCATGTGCATCTGGTTGAGGATTTCGTCCAGCTTACGGCCGCGGCCCAACTCCATACCAACCGTACGGTTACGTGACAGGTCGCCGGTACAGGTCAAAACCAGGTCGCCCATCCCGGCCAGCCCGGCAAAAGTTGATTCAATGGCCCCCTTGGCCATGCCGAGTCGGCCAATTTCCACCAGTCCCCGGGTAATCAGCGCCGCCCGGGCATTGTGGTTGAACCCGAGTCCGTCGGAAACGCCGGCGGCCAGGGCAATCACATTTTTCAGTGCACCGCCGATTTCAACACCGACGACGTCCTGGTTGGTATAGACGCGGAAGTAGTCGGTGCTGAAAACCTCCTGAACCCGATGTGCCACACCCAGATCGTCTGCGGCCACCGTCACCGCCGTCGGCTGCTCTTCGGCGACCTCCTTGGCGAAGGACGGTCCCGACAGGAAGGCGCAGCGGTTTTTGACCTCGGCCCCCAGAACTTCTTCGAGCACTTCCGACATGAGCTGCAGGGAATTATTTTCTATCCCTTTGGCAGCCGAAACCAGCAGGCAGGTTTCGTCCAGGTGCGGCTGCAACTGCTTCAGAACCTGCCGCATCACCTGGGAGGGGGACACCAGCAGCAGCAGCTGGCGATCGACCACAGCCTCTGAAAGCTCATTGGTAAAGGCAAGGTTCGGTGACAGCGTGAATCCATTGAGGTAAAGATCATTGATCCGGGTCTTTGCCATACGCTCGGCGAGATCCGTTTCATACACCCAGAGGGTTACCGGAAAACCTTTTTTCGCCAGCAAATTGGCCAGCGTCGTCCCCCAGCTCCCCGCTCCGATGACTCCTATATTCATCATGATCCGTCCTTAGATCGCCTTCTTTTTCTTTTCTATCCGCTCGCGCACCTGCTCGGTTTTCCTCTTCAGTATATCCTGTTTTGGATAAATTCCATCCAGTTCTTCTAGAATCTTCAGCGCTTCGAGCAACTCTTCCTGTTCCTCAAGTACCGTTGCCAGACCGAAGCTGGCTTCGATCGCGTAGGGACTTTCAGGCCAGTCCTGAACAACCCGCCGGTAAGCCGCGGCGGCGTCAGGCAGCTTGCCTTCCAGGGCATAAGTCATGGCGATGCGG
Organism: uncultured delta proteobacterium; assembly: GCA_963723355.1. GTDB lineage: Bacteria > Desulfobacterota > Desulfuromonadia > Desulfuromonadales > BM103 > JAFDBW01. Next base: position 91,823 of record CAVRQQ010000020.1, on the reverse strand, counting down.
TACAGGATCTCGGCGGTCAGGTCGCTGGAAGGGTAATTGTTCAACAGGGTTTCGAATTCTATGCGCGCCTGTTCAAAATTATTCAAGCGGAAATAGCAGTCGGCAACCTCGTACTGCAATTGATCATTGTCGGGACCGGGCAGATCAAGGACCTTCTGATAGGCGGCGATGGCTTGACCGCAGTCATCAAGACGGTACTTGAAAAGAGTCGCAACCTGACGTCTGGCCGGCTCCACCTGGGGCGCATCCGGGTAATCTCGCTCCAGCAGCAGGTAGGTAAGAAGTGCATCGGAATGGCGAAACAGGTACAGGTCCAGAATTTCAGCCTTCTGAAAGAGGGCCTCCGGGACACGGGCAGAAGAGGGGTAATTGTCGTGCAAATGACTGAACAGTTCAACGGCCTCGACGTACCTGCCCGACTGCCGCAGGGCCATGCCGTTCTGGAATGTCTCTTCGAGCCTGGCCTGCAGTGTTGCGTGATACCAGTAAGCACCTCCGGCAACAAAAACCGCCAGCGCCAGACCAAGAAAAATCCAGAGCCGCCAGTTAGGCACCTTCCCCTGGCGCTGGAGCTCCTCCATCAGGAGCTGTTTCTTCAATTTCTGGATTTCCTTCGTCATCTTCCTTCTCTGCCAGCTTGGCCACAGCGACAATCCGCTCATCTGTTTCAAGGACCATCAGGCGGACACCCATGGTGTTCCGTCCGATAATCGACAACGCCTTGACCCGGGTACGCAGTACCTTGCCGCGGTCGGTTATGAACATCAGGTCGGACTCGTTATCCACCAGTTTGACGTCGACGACCTGGCCATTGCGACCGCCGGTCTTGATCGTGATGATCCCCTTGCCACCACGGCTCTGGACCCGGTACTCACTGAGACTGGTGCGTTTTCCGTAGCCGGTTTCGGTCACGGAAACCAGGGTGGATGCGGTTGCATCGGAAACCACCTCCATGCCGATGATCCGGTCACCGTCCTCGAGCATCATCCCCCTTACCCCGCGGGTGGTGCGACCCATCGGTCTGGCGTCGGACTCGTTGAAGCGGATCGACTTGCCGTTACGGCTGGCCATCAGGATATCCATGGAGCCGTCAGTCAGGCGGGCAGCGATCAGGCTGTCATCTTCATCGATCGTCAAAGCGATAATCCCGCCCTGACGCGGGTGGGAATAAGCCATCAGGTCGGTCTTCTTCACCGTACCCTTGCGGGTGGCTGTGATAATAAACTTGCCTTCTTCAAACTCTTTAACCGGCAGGATGGTCATGACTTTCTCGTCATCCTGCAGGTTGAGCAGGTTGACGATCGCCTTGCCGCGCGAAGCGCGGCCACCTTGCGGGATTTCATGAACCTTGAGCCAGTAGACCTTGCCTTTGCTGGTAAAGATCAGGATATAGCTGTGGGTCGAGGCGATAAAGAGGTTTTCGACAAAATCCTCTTCTTTGGGCCGCATTCCGGTTGCACCCTTGCCTCCGCGTCGTTGCGCCCGGTAGAGCGAGACGGCGTTGCGTTTGATATACCCGGAGTGAGACACCGTGACCACCATATCCTCTTCGACGATCAGGTCCTCGATCGAAAGGTCGGCGGCCATGGCGATGATCTCGGTCCGTCGAGGATTGCCGAACCGCTCGCGTATTTCCAGTCAGTTCACCCTTGATGATATCGAGAATTTCGACCTCACTGCCGAGAATCTCCTTGAGTCGCTTGATCAGGGCCATGACCTGGTTATATTCGTCGATAATCTTGTCACGTTCGAGACCGGTCAGGCGGTGTAGGCGCATATCGAGAATTGCCTGGGCCTGAATTTCGCTCAAACCAAACCTGGCGATCAGGCGTTCTTTGGCTTCCGCCGGATTGGCACTGCTCTTGATAACCTGAATCACTTCATCGAGATTATCGAGAGCTATTTTAAGACCTTCGAGGACATGGGCACGCGCCTCGGCCTTTTTTAGCTCAAAAATGGTCCGTCGGGTCACGATTTCTTTGCGGTGTTCAATAAAGTAACCGAGCACTTCACGCAGCGCCAAAACCTTCGGCTGGCCGCCAACTATCGCCAACATGATGATACCGAAGGAGGACTGCATCGGTGTCATCTTGTACAGCTGGTTGATGATGACCTGGGGAATCGTGTCTTTTTTCAGCTCGATGACGATGCGCATGCCGTCGCGATCCGATTCGTCGCGCAAGTCGGAAATCCCCTCGATCTTTTTGTCTTTGACCAGGTCGGCGATCTTTTCGATCAGGCGGGCCTTGTTGACCTGGAAAGGAATCTCGTTGACCACCACGCTTTCGCGGCCGGTTCGGCGGTTCTGCTCCACCATCGCCTTGGCACGCATCTGGATGATGCCACGCCCGGTGCGGTAGGCTTCGCGAATTCCTTCGTGGCCGAGAATAAATCCGGCGGTCGGAAAGTCTGGTCCTGGAATCTGTTGCAGTAACGCTTCATCGTCGATTTTCGGATCGTCGATCATCGCAACCAGGCCGTTGATTACTTCACCGAGGTTGTGAGGCGGAATCTTGGTCGCCATACCGACCGCGATCCCTTCGGAACCGTTGACCAGCAGGTTCGGGAACTTGCATGGCAGAACCAGAGGCTCTTCCAGAGAGTCGTCATAGTTTGGTCCAAAATCGACCGTTTCCTTGTCGATGTCGTTGAGCAACTCATGGGCCAGGCGATCCATACGGACTTCCGTGTAACGCATCGCTGCGGCCGAGTCGCCATCGATCGAGCCGAAGTTACCCTGGCCGTCAACCAGCGGATAACGCATTGAGAATTCCTGCGCCATGCGGACGATTGTGTCGTAAACGGCCGAATCCCCATGAGGGTGGTACTTACCAATCACGTCGCCGACCACGCGGGCCGATTTTTTGTACGGCTTGTTATAGTCGTTACTGAGTTCGTTCATGGCGAACAGTACCCGGCGGTGGACCGGCTTGAGGCCGTCACGTACGTCCGGCAGAGCGCGGCCGACAATGACACTCATCGCATAGTCCATGTAGGACTTGCGCATTTCGTCTTCGATGTTGACTGTGATGCGGTTCTGTTCTGAGAGCATCTAGATTTTCCTCCGGAAATCTGGGACGCGGGACGCGGGACGTGATACGCGATCGGTTTTAAAGGTTTTTCGCGTACCCCTTACCTCGTACCTCGTACCGGTTTTTATACATCCAAATTCGACACGTTCAACGCGTTGGTTTCAATAAATTCTCGCCGTGGCTCGACCTGGTCGCCCATCAGAACGGAGAAGATTTCGTCTGCCGCCTGGGCATCTTCCGCCTTGACCTGCAGCAGAACGCGCTTTTCGGGGTCCATGGTGGTTTCCCATAGTTGTTCCGGGTTCATTTCGCCGAGTCCTTTGTAGCGCTGGATATACTGGCCCTTCTTGGCGCGGCTGAAAAAATACTCCAGCAAGCCCTGACGCGATGTCACTTCTTCTGCATCCTTGTCATCCTGGCTGATAAAAGCGCTGTCATTCTGGCAGATGTCTTCAACCTGCTTGTACGCCTGGAGCAGCAGCTTGTATTCGTACATCGACAGGCTCTCGAGAACCTTCTGGTCGATGTAGGACCTCAGGTTGCCGTGCTGGTATAGAATGCGCGGTGGATCGTTTTGCACCTGGAACATGGCCGCCGGCTCGACCTGGCGCAATTTGACCGCCAGCGGTTCGAGATCGAGCATGTCAGCAAAACCGTTCTGCAGTTTACCGCGCACAAAGATTTCAAGGACTTCCGGGTTGACACCTTTAAGCACCATCTTGTCAAAATGCTGGTTGTACTCGATGATGTTGCGCAGGGTCGGGATGATCTGTTTGCCGCGTAACACCTTGCCGCTCTTCTCCAGGTGCACGGTCACCCCCTCGACCCCTTCGTCGAGCAGGTACTCCTGCAAGGCTGCTTCATCCTTGAGATAGAGTTCGCGTTTGCCGCGCTTGGCCTTGTAAAGTGGCGGTTGGGCAATGTAGAGGTGTCCGCGTGTAACGATTTCTTCCATCTGACGATAGAAGAAAGTCAGGAGCAGGGTACGGATATGCGAGCCGTCGACATCTGCGTCGGTCATGATGATGATGCGATGATAACGAAGCTTGGCGATGTCGAAATCGTCCTTGCCGATACTGGTGCCCATGGCGGTAATCAGGGTCCGGATCTCGTTGGATGTAAGCATTTTGTCAAAACGGGCTTTTTCGACATTGAGAATCTTGCCCTTGAGCGGCAGAATCGCCTGGTAACGCCGCTCTCGGCCCTGTTTGGCGCTGCCACCGGCCGAGTCGCCCTCGACCAGGTAGAGTTCGCACAGAGCCGGATCCTTTTCCTGACAGTCGGCAAGCTTGCCGGGCAGGGCCAGACCATCGAGAGCGCCTTTTCTGCGGGTCAGGTCACGGGCCTTTCGCGCGGCCTCGCGAGCCCGCGCGGCATCTATCCCTTTTTCAAGGATCTTGCGGGCAATTGGCGGATTCTCTTCGAGAAATTCCGCCAGCTTCTCGTTCATTATCGTTTCCACATACCCCTTGATCTCGGAATTGCCCAGCTTGGTCTTGGTCTGCCCCTCGAACTGTGGATCGGGAACCTTAACCGAGATCACCGCCGCCATGCCTTCACGCAGATCTTCACCGGAAATTGCAGTTTTCATATTTTTCAGCAAATTGTTATTCGTCGCATAGGTATTCATGGTACGCGTTAGCGCTGCCTTGAAACCGCTCAGATGGGTACCCCCTTCGTGAGTGTTAATGTTGTTGGCAAATGAGAATATTTTTTCATCGTAGGCGTCGTTGTACTGGATGGCGATCTCGATTTCGACCCCTTCCTTGGCGCCGGTAAACAGGATCGGTTTCGGATGCACGGGGGTTTTCGCACGGTTCAGGTATTCGACGAAAGAGACGATGCCCCCTTCGTAATGAAATACATGGCTCTTGTCACTGCGTTCGTCGACGATCTCGATTTTGACGCCGGCGTTGAGAAAAGCCAGTTCTCGCAACCGCGTCGACAGCGTTTCAAAAGAGAAGTCGGTTGTTTCGAATATTTCCGGATCCGGCCAGAAGATAATCCGGGTGCCACGACGCTTGGTGTTGCCATCTTCCTTAAGTTCGCAGGTCGGCACCCCGCGTTCATAATTCTGTCGGTAAACCTTGCCGTCCCGGCGGATTTCCAGCTCCAGGCGACTCGACAGGGCGTTGACGACCGAGACACCGACACCATGCAAGCCGCCCGAGACCTTGTAACTGTCACTGTCGAACTTGCCGCCGGCGTGCAGCACGGTCATAACCACCTCTGCGGCCGGTTTCTTCTGGGTCTTATGCATATCGACCGGGATACCGCGGCCGTTATCAGTCACAGTCACGGAATTGTCGACGTGGATGATGACCTTGACTTCGTCACAATGACCGGCCAGGGCCTCGTCAATTGAGTTGTCAACCACCTCGTAAACCAGGTGGTGCAAACCCTGGATCGATGTTGAGCCGATGTACATGGCCGGACGCTTGCGGACGGCCGAAAGACCCTCGAGTACCTTGATGCTGTCCGCACTGTAATCTTTTTTCAAATCCTGTGTCATAATCACCCTCGTTCCGGGGATATTGCGCTGACCATGCCCTGGTCAACCTTATAGTAGCTTGCCTTCTGTCGTACGGCATCCGTCAACAGGGTTTGCTGTGCCGAGGTCAGAAAAATCTGCCCGCTGCGTTGCAGCAGAAAATTGAAAAAACCTTCCTGGCGACGCAGATCCAGTTCGCTTGCCAGATCATCAAGCAGTAAAACCGGCGGGTCCTGCAGCTGTTTTTCGAGGTCCATGACCTGGGCAGCCTTGAAAGCCAGCAGATAGGATCTCTGTTGTCCCTGCGAACCGAAACAGCGCAACGACCTTTCTTCAACCAGAAAATCCAGATCGTCCCGATGTGGTCCGGCCAGTGTCAATCCCAACTTTCTTTCCCGTGGTGCCAACCGCTGCAGCGCCTCCACCAGGTAATCTGACAATCCCTCGATGGAGTTTTCCTCGACAGAATATTTCAGCCCTGCCGACTCCGTTCCGGCGGTTATTTCCCGGTATGCCTGACAAAGCCTTGGCAAAAACCTTGCGAGATAAGTCAAGCGATCGTGTCGGATACGGCTACCGGTACGCACCAGAGACTCGGTCCAAGGTGCCAACTGGTCATCATCAGCCTGTTGCTTGAGAAGCTGATTGCGTTGACGTAAAACCCGGTCGTATTCCTGAACCCGGTCCAGGTAAGTCGGGTCGGTCTGCAATATCGCCCGATCCAGCAGGGCCCGGCGGCCGGCCGGAAAACCCTTTACACTGTTCAATTCTTCCGGTGTGAATATGACGGTTCGCATGTAACCGAGAAAATCACTGAGTTTCTTTACCGTCTTTCCGTTAATCCGTGGATTCCGGCCGGTCTTCTGCAAAGCTATTTCCAACCGATGCTGCACACCGTTTTTTTCAATCTGTGCGCCGACCCAGGCTGTTTCGGCGGCATGTTTTATCAATTCATGCCCGCGTGCGCCACGAAAACTCTTCAGGTGACCAAGCAGATAAATCGCTTCTAGGAGATTGGTCTTGCCCTGGGCATTCTGTCCATAAATGACATTGAAGTGGCCATTCCACGAAATATCCACATCTGCCAGATTGCGATAGCAGCGCAGCTTCAGGTTGTCGAGAATCATACTCCCCATCAAGAAAAAAGCCCTGTATTAAAAGGCTTTTTCTCTGGTAATCCTGTTAGAGTCGCATTGGCATGATTACCGCCAGGTAACCATCATCATCGACCGGCTTGATCAGTCCCGGCGACAGATTATCCTTGAGAATAATATTGATCCGATCCTGGTCCTGGACCTGCAATATATCCAGCAGATAACGTGCATTGAAACCAACTGAAAGCTCCGGCCCCTGATATTCGACATCCAACTCTTCGCGAGCATCACCCAACTCCGGATTGGATGATGACACTTCAAGAAGATTATCTTTCAGGTTCATCTTCACGCCGCGGGATTTTTCACTTGAAACAATAATCATGCGTCGCAACGCATGCAGAAAAGGGTCGACGGCGATTGAAGCCTGCTGCTCATTACTCTTTGGAATGACCCTGCCGTAATCGGGAAATTCACCATCTACCAGACGCATGATAATTACCGTCTGATCTTTACCGACCACGGCATTGTTGTCCATGAAACCTAACTGAATATTTCCGTCACCCTCCTCAGCAAGTTTCTTCAGTTCGAGAATTCCTTTGCGAGGCAGTATCACTCCACGATTCAGTTCGTCACTTGCGGTTTTTTCTATGGTTTTATCAATCATCGAGAGGCGATGACCATCCGTGGCAACCAGACGCAGTTTATCAGTCCCTTCCTGAACCTGACAGAAAATACCGTTCAGATTGTACTTGCTTTCATCCTGGGAAACGGCAAAAAAGGTTTTCTCTATCATTTCCTTGCAGAGAGAACTCTTTAGAGAAATAAAGCTGGTTTTATCCGGTTTGGGAAAATTGGGAAATTCATCTGCCGAAAGACCGACAATATTGAATTGTGCCTTGCCACACTCCACTTCTATCCAGCAATTATCCTTGGCATTGAAACTTATTTCACTGTCCGGCAATTCCTTGATTATTTCATAAAGTTTTTTTGCGGAAACCGTTATTTTACCCGGTTTGCGGATTTTCGCCGGATAGGTTGATTGCATACCAACCTCAAGATCCGTTGCAGTCAAACACAGTTCACCATCCACGCCTTCCAAAAGAACGTTGGAAAGAACGGGAATGGTATTGCGCTTTTCGACTATCCCCTGGACTCTTGCCAGTCCTTTGAGAAAAACTTCTTTTTCTATGGTGAAATTCATGATGTCCTCCTCAATCAACAGGTTATTCTTATATAATATAGAACCTATAAATAATTAAAAGATAGTAGTAGTAATAGGTGCTGTTGATACCTGTATAAAGTTATTTATCCTTTAATTACAATTGTTTATTTACAGCATAACTTCTGGTACAAGTTGTTTGCCAAAAGGGGATAAGTGGGCCTTTTGGTTTAGGCTTGATCTGTCCCCAGGTTATACCCCCCTGTTGTGAACAACTTATCAACTGGTCAGTTCCTTTTTTAGATTTTCGATTGTACTGCTTAACTGAAAATCCTCTTCTATGAGCTTTTCTATCTTGCGAATGGCATGAATTATCGTTGAATGATCTTTACCACCAAATCGTTCGCCAATTTCCGGATAGGAGGACGAGGTGAGCTGTCGTGACAGATACATGGCTATCTGTCTTGGCAAGACAACGGCCTTTAACCTCTTTGGAGATTTTATATCGGAAATTTTAATATTGAAATGACTGCTGACTCTTTTCAATATTTCCTCGACGGTGAGTTCCTTGTTGCGTTCAACCAGGATATCCTTGAGAACATCCCGCGCCATTTCAATAGAAACCGGAGTTGAGGTGAGGCTTGCGTAAGCTCCTATTCTGATCAGATAACCTTCCAGTTCCCGAACGTTACTGCAAACTGAATTGGCAAGAAACGAGGACACCTCTTCTGGCAGTTTGATGCTGTTCTGTTCTGCTTTCATTTTCAGAATGGCCAGTTTTGTTTCAACATCCGGCGGCTGTATATCGGCAATCAAGCCCCACTCGAAACGTGAACGCAGCCTCTCTTCCAATCCGGGAATGTCTTTGGGAAATTTATCCGAGGTGACAATGATCTGTTTGTGAGATTCATAGAGCGCGTTGAATGTATGGAAAAACTCTTCCTGGGTACGTTCCTTGCCGGCAATGAACTGGATATCGTCAATCAGCAGAACATCCATAGACCTGAATTTATTTCGGAATTCATCCATGCGGTTATAACGCAGCGAATTGATCAACTCATTCATGAATTTTTCGGATGTGTAGTAACATATCCGCATCTGTGGCGACTTGTTCAAGATGGCGTTGCCAATTGCGTTCACTAGGTGTGTTTTGCCCAGTCCGACGCCACCATAGATGAAAAGAGGATTATAGGTCGTCGCCGGATTGTTGGCGACCGCCATCGCGGCAGCATAAGCAAACTGGTTGGATGAACCGGAAACAAACTCTTCGAACGAATATTTGCGGTTCAGATTAATGTCTGCTGAATGAATGTTGTTGACAGCCTTTTTCTGATTATTGACAGGAAGGTTAGGAATTTCTCGTATTTTCACCGGGCCGGGGTAAACCATCCCGGGCGTGACCGGTTACACTGAATTGCAGTCGATAATTCACGGCAGAGAGTTCTTCAAGAATCTTCTGAATAAGCTTACTGTAATTGTCTTTAACCCAGTCGAGAACAAACCGGTTGGGAACTTCCAGGTAAACCATATCCTGCTCGATCTTGACGAGTTTCAACGGTTTGATCCAGGTAGAAAAATGTTGCGAACTGAGGTTCAGTTCCAGGTGTGTCAGGGTGTCTTCCCAGAGTTTGCTCATGCCTGCGTCATTTATCACTCACCGGTTTCCGGACGGAGATGGTGGTGACGGATTTATCCACAAACTTTTAAACAGCTGTGGATAACTTAAAAACAACCTAAAATCAATGGGTTAGTTAAAAATAATCGGGTGGAAAACTTGAAACAAAGACTAACAGAGCCGGTTTTTTATTGCAAGGGAAAATTCTCTTGAGAATAACAGTTCAATATTGCGAAAGTTTTTCGTTCTTGACATTAATTGACAACTATGCTTAAAAGTGCTTTTCACAAAAATCAAGATCTTGATTGTTAAACGGGAGCAGATAAGACCATGAAACGTACATTTCAACCAAGCAGAATCAGTCGCAAGCGTACACACGGTTTCCGCAAACGGATGCGTTCCAAAGCCGGCGCAAACGTTATCAGGCGTCGGCGCGCCAGGGGCCGCAAGCGTTTGGCTGCAACAATTTCGAGCAAGTAACACCGAACCATAAGGTGAAAGGTGAACAAACCTTCCCCAGGACGCACCGGATCTGTCGGTCCAGCGAATATCAACGGGCCTGGCAGGAAGGACAACGTTATCACACGAGCCCATTTTGTTGTGATTACCAGCCCGGGTCGGGACAACTCCCGCCTGGGTATAACCGTGAGTCGCAAGGTTGGTAATGCTGTTTGCCGGAATCGACTCAAACGCTGGATTCGAGAATTTTTCAGACATCACCAGAAACAGTTCGGTCGGGCCATGGACATTTCCGTTGTCGCCAAACGCCAAGCCGGACGCCTGGATCATTTGCAAGTGGACCGGGAACTATTAACAGTCTTTGCCCGCCTGGAGACCGATCAACATGATTAAGCGGTTAGCCATAGCGGGCATTCGCTTTTACCGGGCCTGTCTTTCCCCCTTGATGCCACCAGCCTGCCGTTTTTATCCTTCCTGCTCCAGATATACCCTGGATGCTGTAAACAGATATGGTGCCGCGCACGGACTGTGGTTGGGAATCAAGCGTCTGGCAAGGTGTCACCCCTGGCATCCGGGTGGCTACGATCCGGTTGACCGGGACCTTACATAACCAGGAGTTTTTCTTGTCATGAATTCATCTGAAAATAAAAACCTTATCCTTGCCATGTCCCTTATGTTAGCGGTATGGCTTGGGTTTTCCATACTTTTCCCACCCGTTAAACAGGAACAGGTGACGCCAACCGAGCCGCCCGCCGCCGATCAGGCAACGGCCGAGACCGCGGCTCCGACAATTACTCCTGGGCCGGCGAAGATTCAGCCGCTCAATGAAGCGGGCACAGTCTCTCCCGCTGTGACCGACAACTCTGTGCCGGGCCGCGAAATAACCGTCGAAACCGACAAGTACCAGGCGGTTTTTACCACGCAGGGAGCCCGGCTGGTTTCTTTCAAATTAAAGGATTACAAGGCCACAGCAGCAGAAGATGCCCCACCTGTCCAGATGTTCGAATCTGGCCCCCTGCGCTATGCAACCTTGCGCACGACCGGCACAGAGGGTTTTGTTCTCAACGAAGATGCCCGCTTCGAGACCGCGTCGGCAAACCTGGTCGAGATCAACGGAGACGCACAATATGAGTTGCGTTTTAAACATGTTGCCGCCAACGGCATGCAGTATGTGAAGACCTACAGGTTGCTCGGTGATCGCTATACTATTGATACAACGATGGAGTTGGCCAACACGGCGGCAACGCCTTTACGGGGCAGTCTCGGTTTCGCACTGGTGCAGCGCTGGGATGAAAACCAGGACTCGAACATGCATGATATGTATTCGTTCATCGGTCCGGCAACATTGATCAAAGAAGAAATCGAGGAAGTTGACGTCGATGACCTGAAAGAAGGATCTGTGGCTTACGGCGCGGATGTCTCCTGGACCTCTTTTCAGACCAAGTATTTCCTCTCCGTGGTGGTTCCGGGAACCGGCTCGAGCGAGCGTATCGAAATACGCCGCAAAGGCGACGCAGTCGAGAACCTGATCGAAACACCGGTTATCACCCTGCAACCCGGCGAACGTAAAGCTCTCGACTACCTGGTCTTCATCGGCCCGAAAGACGCCGAACAACTCAAAGCAGCGGGTCACAACCTCGACAAGGTCGTGCACTTCGGTTTTTTCAACATCCTCGCCCAGCCACTGTTCCTGGTGCTTACCTTCTTCTACGGGTATTTCAAGAATTACGGGGTCGCCATTATCCTTCTGACGGTCCTGATCAAGATCATCTTCTGGCCGCTGACACACAAGAGCTACTCATCGATGAAGGCAATGCAGAAGCTGCAGCCGGAGATGCAGAAGCTGCGGGAAAAACATGCCGGTGACAAGGAGCGGCTCAACAAGGAGATGATGGCGCTGTACAAGACCCACAGTGTCAACCCGCTCGGCGGGTGTTTGCCGATGCTGGTGCAGATACCGGTTTTCTTTGCCCTGTACAAAGTTTTGCTTGATTCGATAGCCTTGCGTCACGCTGACTTCGCCTTCTGGTTGACGGACCTTTCGGCTAAGGACCCCTACTACATTACCCCTTTGCTGATGGGCGCGAGCATGTTTGTGCAGCAGAAGATGACACCGACGACGGCCGACCCGATGCAGGCCAAGATCTTCATGATGATGCCGATCATCTTCACTTTCATGTTTCTTAATTTCCCTTCGGGTTTAGTCATCTACTGGCTGGTGAATAATCTTCTGACGATACTTCAGCAGTATTTTATCCATCGTAAAAAAGCCTGAACCTGAACCATGAAGCCGGACCTCCTGACCGCTGAAGTGACGGTCAACAGCTACCGTCAGCATCACACAGACTGTCTTAACCGCGGGGTTCGGCGTTTGATCTCCTGGGTGCATCAGGCCGGCCGGCCGGCAACCACCCCACCCCGCAAACACAACGAACGTCGCGTTTTGCATGACTTTTTCAAGCAGAACCCTGGCCCTGAATCCCGAGCAAAGGATCACGAGGGGGATCGCAGGGTCGTCGTTCTGCAGAAACGGGGCTAACATGCTGTCAACCGATACGATTGTCGCCCCAGCTACTCCGCCCGGCGAGGGCGGTATCGGTATCGTCCGCCTGTCTGGTTCACGGGCAGCCGCCTGCCTTGCGGAGGTGTTCCGCAGCAAAACCACCCCCCCCGCAAAGATGGAATCGCACCGACTGTATTTGGGCGGTCTTTATAACGGTCGCGATGAACTGGTTGATGAAGTCCTGGCGGTTATTATGCGTGGTCCCCGCTCGTACACTGGTGAAGATGTCGTTGAGGTCCATTGCCATGGCGGCGCCCAGGTTCTGCGCTGCGTTCTCGACCTTTTTCTCGAAACCGGCGCAAAGATGGCCGGTCCCGGCGAGTTTACCCAGCGCGCATTTCTGAATGGTCGTCTCGATCTGGCTCAGGCGGAGGCTGTGATCGAAGTGATCCGGGCCCGTTCGGAGCGAGCGAGCCGGGTTGCTGTAGACCAGCTAAATGGCCGGTTATCCCGGGAGATATACCTTTTTTCACAGCAAGTCAAGGAGGCCCTGGCGCTACTGGAAGCCCATATTGATTTTCCCGATGACGAGGTTGGCGAACTGGACCTCCCGGCCCTGCTCGATCCGCTTCACCGGGTTGCAGGACAAATGAACGCCTTGGCCGAAAGTTTCGATCTTGGTCGGGTCCTGCGTGAGGGGATCAGTGTCCTGATCCTGGGTCGCCCGAATGTCGGCAAGAGCTCGTTGATGAACGCCATTCTTGGTGAATCCCGGGCCATCGTTACCGAAGTCGCCGGTACGACCCGTGACACCCTGGAAGAACAGCTGGTGCTGGCCGGGTTCCCGGTGCGTCTGATCGATGCGGCCGGCGTGCGTGATACGGACGACCCGGTTGAGCAAGAGGGTGTACGCCGGGCACGGGACAAGGCGTCTTCAGCAGATCTGATTCTGATGGTGATAGATGGTTCTGTTCCGCTACACGATGAAGACCTTCTGGCCCTTGAGCTGTGTCGTCCGGACAAGACGCTGGTTGTAATCAATAAATCTGACCAGGCCCAGCACTGCGATGTTTCAAGGCTTGCCGGGTTCGAGCACCGGGTTGCCGTGTCGGCAAAGTATAATCAAGGCATGACCGATCTTGGTCAAGCAATTGTCAGGCACCTTACGGAAGAGTCATCCCTCGCCGACAACGAAGGGGTCGTGATAACCGAACGTCGCCACCGTGATGCTCTGTTGAGCGGGAAAAAGGCACTTGATGAACTCTTTCTCTCGGCGGCCGCGGCCGCTCCCCGCGAGTGCCTGGCGATGGACCTGCGCGAGGTGCTTGGCGCGCTCGGCCAGATTACCGGGGAAACCACGCCGGACGAGATCCTGGAACAGATTTTCAGTCGGTTCTGTATCGGTAAATAAGTGGCTGTTCCACGTGAAACGTGGCCAGGGGGTCTTAACGCCTTGTTTCACGTGGAACACCAGGCTCAACGAAAGTTTTTGAGGATGAGGTTGTTTTGGCAGAAAACTACGATGTCATAGTTGTTGGTGCCGGCCATGCCGGTTGTGAGGCGGCACTCGCGGTCGCCCGCATGGGCTGTCGAGCCCTGCTCTTAACCCTCAACCTCGATGCTGTGGCACAGATGTCCTGCAACCCTGCTATTGGCGGCCTGGCCAAAGGGCACCTGGTGCGTGAGATCGACGCGCTGGGCGGCGAGATGGCAAGAAATATCGATGCGACCGGAATCCAGTTTCGTGTTCTGAATACGAAAAAGGGCCCGGCTGTCAGGGCCTCCAGGGCCCAGGCCGATCGCGACCTCTATCGTGCCCGCATGAAGCAGGTTATCGAAGGGCAGCCCGGTGTTGATCTGAAGCAGGGCCAGGTCGTTAAGCTGGTTGTAGAGGGCGAGCGGGTTTGTGGTGTTGAGACCAGGGACGGTTTACGCTTTATGGCCCCGGCGGTGATTCTGACCACCGGCACCTTCATGCGCGGCCTGATCCATGTTGGCTTGGTGCATTACCCTGGCGGACGGGCAGGAGAACCGCCTTCGGAGGGGTTGTCGGACCACTTGCGCGCCCTTGGGTTCAGTGTCGGACGCCTGAAAACCGGCACACCGCCGCGGTCTGGCTGCGTCGACGATTGATTTTTCCCGACTTGAAGCCCAGCCGGGGGACCCAAACCCAAAACCCTTTTCAGCAGACACTCCTAGCATAGATCGTCCCCAGGTACCTTGTCATATCACCTACACCAACGCTCGGACCCACGAAGTGATTCGTCGTGGCCTTGACCGCTCACCGCTGTATTCCGGGGTGATTGAAGGTGTCGGACCGCGTTATTGCCCATCAATCGAAGACAAGGTGGTGCGCTTCCCGGACAAAGAACAGCACCAGATTTTTCTGGAGCCGGAAGGGCTTGCCAGCGGCGAGATCTATCCGAACGGTGTGTCCACCTCCTTGCCGGTCGATGTACAGCTGGCCTACCTCAGGACCATGCCGGGCCTGGAACAGGTTGAGATTATGCGGCCTGGCTATGCCATCGAGTACGATTACGTCGACCCGATTCAACTGCAGCCCACCCTGGAAACCAAGGCTCTGCGAGGGCTTTACCATGCGGGCCAGATTAACGGAACCTCCGGTTACGAAGAGGCCGGCGCCCAGGGCCTTCTGGCGGGAATCAACGCGGTGTTACAGGTCACCGGTCGCGAGCCGGTGATTATCGGTCGTGACCAGGGTTATTTGGGTGTTCTGGTTGATGACCTGGTCAACCTGGGGGCCAAAGAACCCTACCGGATGTTCACTTCGCGAGCCGAATATCGACTCCTGCTCAGGGAAGACAACGCCGATCAGCGACTCAGCCCGATTGGCAGGGAGGTTGGCCTGTTGACAGATGAGCGCTGGGAGCGCTTCTCCGCGAAACTCGCGGATATGGCGCGAGGTTATGAGCTGTTGCGCGAGACGCGTGTTTCGCCTGGTCACCAGCAAGCCCTTGAGCGGCTCAATCTGCAGGAATTGAAAAATGGCGCTTCGCTTGAAGAGCTGTTGCGTCGACCGGAGATCAGCCTCGATGAGCTCGGTTTTCTTAACGACGAATTGGCCGAACTTCCCCTGGAGGTGCGCAGCGAACTGGAAACCGAGGTCAAATATGCCGGGTACATTCGACGCCAGCAGGAACAGGTCGAGCGTTTCCGGCGACTGGAAAACCTGGTGATCCCCGCCGGGTTTGATTACGAAATTGTTCATGGCCTCTCCGCCGAGGTGCGCGAAAAGCTCAAACAGGTCTCGCCAAGAACCCTTGGACAGGCCGGGCGGATACCGGGCGTCACGCCCGCTGCGACAGCCATTCTGGCGGTTGTTTTGAAACGCTGAGGGCTTTTATGGGTTTGTTGGAGGCGTTGGACGATCTTGGTCTTGAAGTCGCGCCTGAAGCGATTGTGCACCTGGAGAGGCTGGTTGATGAACTGCTGCGCTGGAATCGCCGCCGCAACCTGACGGCGATTATCGAGCGCGACGAAATCCTGGAAAAGCACCTGGTCGATTCCCTGACCCTCCTGCCCTTTATCGGCCGCACCGAACGCCTGCTCGATATCGGCTCTGGAGCCGGGTTTCCGGCGTTGCCGTTGAAGATTGCCCGCCCTGATCTCGAAATAGTCTCTGTCGACGCGGTCGGTAAAAAGATCGATTTCCAGCGCCATATTGCCAGGGCGTTCGGTCTCGACGGATTTACCGCGCTGCATGACCGTATCGAATCGCTGGTCGATCACCCGGATTATTGCAAGGGGTTCGATATCGTTACCGCACGGGCCCTGTGTTCTCTCGAAGAGTTACTGGTAATGGCCAGGCCCTTTCTGGCTCCCGGAGGTCGACTGCTGGCGATGAAGGGGCCCGATGGCGACAAGGAGCTTGTCGGGCTCGGAGAGCAGTTGCAGGACACAGGCTGGTCGGTTACATCTGCACCGTTTGAAGCTCCCCGTATCGGGTGCGGTCCGCTGCCTGATCGAGATGGAATATTCGTAGTATTTCCACCACATATTGTGTTTTAAGAAAAGGTGATATCTATATCTTGTGTTTTACTGGGTCGGGGCAAATTTTCTTTGCAGAACCAGGTGCTTATGTTAGTCTGAGCGACTCGAAAAACTCACCCCAAGGAGACATGCAGGCATGGCCCAGGTAATCGCCATCGCCAATCAAAAGGGCGGCGTCGGCAAGACCACGACGGCAGTCAATCTTGCCGCATCACTGGCCGTTGCCGAGAAGCGTACCCTGCTGGTTGATCTCGATCCCCAGGCCAATGCCACCAGTGGTGTCGGGGTTGATCCGCACAGCATGGAAAAGACCGTCTATCATGCCCTGATCGGCGAGGTTTCTGCAGACCAGGTGCTCCAGACCACCGGCCTTGACCTGCTCCGCCTGCTCCCATCAAATCCTGATTTGATAGGTGCCGAAGTTGAGTTGATCTCGGCTCTGGCGCGGGAGAACAAACTCAAACTGGCCCTGGCGGCGGTGACAGACCAGTACGACTATGTCCTGATCGACTGCCCCCCCTCGCTTGGACTGTTAACGATCAATGCCCTGACCGCTGCGAACAGCGTCCTGATCCCCCTGCAGTGCGAGTATTACGCCATGGAGGGGCTGAGTCAGCTGATCAATACGATACGCCTGATTCAGCGTGAACTGAACCCGGCCCTGATGATCCACGGTATTCTCCTGACAATGTTCGATGCGCGCAACAACCTGTCGCATCAGGTCTGCGAGGAGATCCGCGAACATTTTGCCGCCCAGGTCTTCGAAACAATGATCCCGCGCAACGTGCGCCTTTCTGAAGCACCCAGCCACGGTTTGCCCGCCCTGCTCTACGATATTTCCTCGCGGGGAGCGGCAGCTTATCTGGAACTGGCGCGCGAAATTATCCGTATGGAGTAGCAACCAGCATGGCCAAACGACCCGCACTCGGCAAAGGCATCGGCGCCCTTCTCACATCAGCTTCCCAGGACGGTCGCCACAAGTATTTCGTCTGCCCGGTCGAAGAACTGAAACCGCATCACCAGCAGCCACGCAAAACCTTCAACGATGCCAAGATGGCAGAGTTGGTCGCTTCGATCCGCGAGAAGGGCGTCATCCAGCCCTTGGTGGTCCGTCATACCGATGATCATTACCAGATCATAGCTGGTGAGCGGCGCTGGCGTGCGGCACAAAAGGCCGGTCTCAAGGAAGTTCCGGTGGTTATCCAGGATGTCTCTGAGGATTGGGCCCTGGAAATGGCCCTGATCGAGAATATCCAGCGTGAAGATCTCAACCCGATCGAAGAAGCCGAAGCCTATCGTCACCTGATGAGCAATTTTGACCTCTCCCAGGAGGAAGTTGCCAGGCGGGTCGGCCGGGAACGGCCAACGGTCGCCAATGCGTTGCGCCTGCTGCGCCTGCCCAGGGAGATCCAGCAGGATGTGATCGATGGCCAACTGAGTATGGGGCACGCCCGGGCGCTCCTGTCGCTGGATGGTGCTGCACGTATCAAGGAGGCCCGCGATCAGGTGGTCCGCAAGCAGTTTTCTGTTCGCCAGACCGAAGCCCTGGTTAAAAAACTCAAAGGGAGCACAGGTAAGCCCACCCCGCGCAGGACCCGGATTGACCCGGAGTTGGCCGACCTCGCAGCACGCCTGCAGCGTTGTCTCGGCACCAAGGTCAATATCCTGCCACAGGCGCGTGGCGGCAAAGGCGGCAAGATCGAAATCAGCTATTATTCCGCAGAAGAGTTCGAGCGTTTGCTGGAGCTCTTCGAAAGAAGATAATATAAAGTTCAGATGTTTAAGCCAAATAACCCAGGAAACAGAACCGATGTTCAAGAAGAAGGAAAAAGAACCGATGCGCAAAGAGACCCCGATAGAAAAGAGTGAGATCAAGGCCTTTCTCGGCCCCGGCAGCCAGTTTGAAGGTAAGCTGGTGTTCAACGAAATCGTGCGTCTGGACGGTGCTTTCCGTGGTGAAGTGACCTCCCACGACACCCTGATCGTTGGCGAAAGTGCCGACATCCAGGCTGATGTCCAGGTTGGTACGCTGATCTTGAGCGGGAAATTCAAGGGCAACATCAAGGCAAAGAGTCGCGTGGAGCTGCGTGCGCCCGCCAGTGTCGATGGCACAATTGAAACGCCGGCCCTCTCCGTGGAGGATGGCGTTTTGCTGAATGGGACGATCACCATGACGACCGGTGAAATCGCCAAGCGCTGTAAAGCCTGCCGAGGAAGCGGCCAAGAAATAATTTAATCCGCGGATGGATGAGTGTTTTTTGCGAAAAGACCCTTGACATGATCAGGGTGCTATGGTAGTTGTCTCCTGCTTTGGCCCCGGGGGTCAGGGCCTTTTTTAACCGTCTCTAAGATTGTATACAGTATACCGACGTGCCAACCTGGCGCTAACACAAATGAGGTAAAACGGTGATCAAGCTAGACTGGACACTGTTCCTGCAGTTTGCCAACTTCATGATCCTGATGGTTGTGCTGAACGCTCTCCTGTTCAAACCTTTACGGGCCGCTTTGCAGGCACGCAGGGAGGCGATAGAGAGCTCCAAAGCCAAAGTTCATGACATCGACGAACAGGTGCAGGCGCAAATTGCCCGCTACGAGGCCCAGCTTCAGGAAGCTCGTCTGCAGGGCGCCCAGGAACGTGCGACCTTGCGCAAGGCCGGACAGGAAGAAGAAGCCCGTATCCTTGGTGCAGCGAACCAGACGGCTGCGGAAAAACTGCAAACCATCAAGGAACAGATTCAGGAAGAGGCTGGCACTGCACGCCAGGCCCTGCGCAATGAGACCGAGGCCCTGGCCAGGGAGATTGCCGGCAAGGTTCTGGGGAGGGCCATCTGATGAAGCGCAACATATATATCTATAGAGCCCTTCTCCTTTGTCTCTTTATCCTGGCCCCGGTTGCAGCTTTTGCTGCCGGTGGCGGCGGACATGCTGACAGCGGCGCAGTCCTTAAGGATTTTATCTACCGCTGTTTCAACTTTGCTCTGATGGCGGGTTTACTCGCCTACTTTGTGACCAAGCCGATCCGCAAGGGTCTCAAGGGGCGCACTGAAGAGATTGAAAAAACCCTTGCTGATGCTGAGGCAGCCAAAGCCGCTGCCGAAGCAAAGCATAAGGAATACAGTGAGAAGCTGGCCAAAGCGACCGAAGAGATTGCCGGGATCACCGAGGCGATTCGTCGAGAAGGCGAAGTGGAGCGTGACAAAATTATCGCTGCTGCCAAAGATATGGCAGACAAGATAGAGCGGGAAGCCGACAACAAGGCTGCCGGTGTGGTTGCCAAGGCGCGCATAGAGTTGCGTGAAGAGGCGTCAAGGCTGGCCGTGGAACTGGCAGAGGATATGCTGAAGAAGCAGGTCTCCGCTGATGACCAGAAGCGTCTGGTCGAAGAATACATGCAGAAAATGGGAGAACTCCATTGAGCGTCAGTGCCCTTTCCAGAAGGTACGCCAAGGCATTGGTTGAACTCGGCGTGGAACACAAGGCGGTAGAGAGCTACGGCGACGAGCTGGTCCAGGTCAAGGATGTCCTGGCCCAGGAAGAACTTTTGCGTCAGCTGCTCGTCAGCCCCACTCTTGACCTCGTCAAGAAGCAAGCCATGCTCACAGACCTCTGCAAGGCCATGGAACTTTCCGAAGGGATGTCCAAGTTTCTTGGCCTGCTCCTGAACAAGGGTCGGATCTGCTACCTTGGCCAAATTGAAGAGAATTATCGTCGTCTCGCAGATGAACTGTCCGGCATTCTGAGTGCCAAGATCATGTCAGCCGTTGATCTGGATGATGTTCAGCAGCAGGCGATTGCCGCCAGTCTTGAAAAACAGACCGGAAAACAGGTTGCCGTTAGTGTTGAAGTCGATGCCGATTTGATCGGTGGGCTTCAGGCTGAGATTGCCGGTCGCCTGTTTGATGGCTGTGTCAAAACACAACTTAAACGAATCGAAGAATCCTTAACGAAGGGGTGACGAGGTCGTAACAATGCAAATCAGAGCAGAAGAAATCAGCGCGATTATCAAGAAGCAGATCGAAAGCTTCGGTCGTGAAGTCGAAGTCAGCGAAACCGGAACAATCATCTCGATTGGTGACGGTATCGCCCGTATCCATGGGCTGGACAAAGCAATGGCCGGTGAGTTGCTGGAGTTCCCGGGCAACACCATGGGCATGGTCCTCAACCTCGAGGAGGACAACGTTGGTGCCGCGATCCTCGGTGATTACGAGCACATCAAGGAAGGCGACACGGTCAAGCGTACCGAGCGTATCGTCCAGGTTCCGGTCGGCGAAGCGCTGATCGGCCGCGTGGTCAACGGCATCGGTATTCCGATCGACGGCCAGGGTGAGATCAAGACCGATACATACAGTCAGGTCGAAATCAAGGCCCCTGGTATCGTCTCGCGTAAATCGGTTCATGAGCCGATGCAGACCGGCCTCAAGGCAATTGACTCGATGGTTCCGATCGGTCGCGGTCAGCGTGAGCTGATCATCGGTGACCGTCAGACCGGCAAGACTGCCGTTGCAATAGATGCCATCATCAACCAAAAAGGGCAGAACATGATCTGCATCTATGTCGCCATCGGCCAGAAACGCTCGACGGTGGCCCAGGTGGTTGACAGGCTCAAACAGACCGGTGCCATGGATTACACCATCGTCGTTTCCGCCTCTGCTTCCGAGCCGGCTCCGCTGCAGTTCATCTCCCCTTACACGGGTGTCACCATGGGCGAGTTCTTCCGTGACAACGGCAAGCATGCCCTGATTATCTATGATGATCTTTCCAAGCAGGCAGTTGCCTATCGCCAGCTCTCACTGTTGCTGCGTCGTCCACCGGGTCGTGAAGCCTACCCTGGTGACGTCTTCTACCTGCATAGCCGTTTGCTCGAACGTGCCGCCAAGCTCAACGATGCAGAAGGCGCCGGTTCACTGACCGCGCTGCCGATCATCGAAACCCAGGCCGGTGACGTTTCCGCATATATCCCGACCAACGTTATCTCGATCACCGACGGTCAGATCTTCCTCGAAACCGACCTGTTCTACTCAGGTGTGCGTCCGGCGATCAACGTCGGCCTGTCGGTTTCCCGTGTTGGTGGCTCGGCCCAGGTCAAGGCGATGAAGCAGGTTGCCGGTACCTTGCGCCTGGCTCTTGCCCAGTATCGTGAGATGGCCGCCTTTGCCCAGTTCGGTTCCGACCTGGATGCCGCCACCCAACGCCAGCTGAATCGTGGTGCCCGCCTGGTTGAGATTCTCAAGCAGGGCCAGTATGTGCCGCTGCCGATCGAGAAGCAGGTTATCTCGATCTTTGCTGCCAACAATGGCTACGTCGATGAATATGAAACGTCGGAGATCCAGCGTTACGAGCAGGAAATGATTTCCTTCATGGAAAGCAGCCACGCTGACGTGCTTGCCACGCTTGCCGAAAAGAAAGCCATCGATGACGAGCTGGAAGGCAAGATCAAGGCCGCTCTCGATGAATTCAAGGGCCAGTTTGTCGTTTAATAACGCAACGATCGGGTAAGAACAGATGGCAAGTCTTAAGGACATCAAAAAAAGAATAGGTACGGTCAAGAATACGCAGCAGATCACCAAGGCCATGAAGATGGTCTCGGCGGCCAAGTTGCGGCGTGCCCAGGATGCCGTGACCGCAGCCCGTCCTTATGCGGACAAGATGGCGGACGTTCTCTCCAGCCTCGCTCTGCGTGAAGACGCTGACAGCCATCCGCTGCTGGCTGAGCGCGGCAAGGGCAAGGCTCTGGTGGTTCTGATTACCGGCGACCGTGGTCTCTGTGGCGGCTTCAATACCAACATTTCGAAGGCGGCTGAACGGTTCATCCGCGCAAAAACGGAAGGCTTCGAGAGCTACGAGCTGCTGATCGTCGGTCGCAAAGGCAACGATTACCTCAAGCGTCGTGCCGGCATGGAAATCGTCAAAGTACATGAAAATCTGATCGGAACCAGCCAGGTGTCCTATCCGGTTGGAGCTCTGATCGGCCAGGAAGTCATCGAGCTCTACAACCAGCGGAGACTACGATGGCGTGTTCCTGATTTATAATGCCTTCCAGAGCGCCATGACCCAGATCCAGACAGTGACCCAACTGTTGCCGATCGTACCGAAGGAAGTGGCGGAGGGTGCGCAGGTTACCGACTACATCTACGAGCCGAACGCCAGCGAGGTTCTGGCGGAAATCCTGCCCAAGCATATCGAGGTGCAGATTTTCCGTTCACTGCTGGAATCTGCAGCTTCGGAGCATGGTGCACGGATGACTGCGATGGACAGTGCCAGCAAGAACGCCTCGGAAATGATCGGCAAGCTGACCCTGCAGTACAACCGGGCGCGTCAGGCTGCTATCACCAAGGAACTGCTGGAGATCATCTCCGGTGCTGAATCAATCAAAGCTTAAGTTTCCAACGACTTATATATGAACACCCCACTCGGATCCGGGTGGCAGAATGGAGGAACGGTTCATCATGAATAAAGGACGCATTACACAGGTCATCGGCCCGGTTGTCGACGTCGAATTTGAAGCCGGCAAGCTTCCCGAGATCTATCACGCGCTTAAGGTGTCCAACCCGGCGATTGACGATCGGGAGTGGAACCTGGTCCTGGAAGTCGCCCAGCATCTGGGTGAAAATACCGTGCGGGCCATTGCCATGGACGCTACCGACGGTCTGGTTCGTGGTCAGGACGTACTCGATACCGGCAAGCAGATTGCCATGCCGGTTGGTCCCAAGACCCTCGGCCGGATCATGAACGTGGTTGGTGAGCCGGTTGACGAAGCCGGTCCGATCGGGGCTGACAAGGAATGGGGTATCCATCGCCCTGCCCCGGAATTCGTTGACCAGTCAACCAAGGTTGAAGCTTTTGAAACCGGCATCAAGGTTGTTGACTTGCTCGCGCCTTATGCCCGTGGCGGCAAGATCGGCCTGTTCGGCGGCGCCGGTGTTGGCAAGACCGTTCTGATCATGGAACTGATCAATAACATCGCCAAGCAGCACGGCGGCTACTCGGTCTTCGCCGGCGTTGGTGAGCGTACCCGTGAGGGTAATGACCTCTGGCACGAGATGAAGGATTCCGGCGTTCTCGACAAGGCCGCCCTGGTTTATGGCCAGATGAATGAGCCTCCAGGCGCTCGTGCCCGGGTTGCTCTTTCGGCGCTGACGGTTGCTGAATACTTCCGTGATGAGGAAGGCCAGGACGTGCTGCTCTTCGTTGATAATATCTTCCGCTTTACCCAGGCCGGTTCCGAGGTTTCGGCGTTGCTCGGTCGTATCCCTTCGGCCGTCGGTTATCAGCCTACCCTGGCCACCGAGATGGGTGAGCTGCAGGAACGTATCACGACGACCAGCAAAGGTTCGATCACTTCGGTCCAGGCGATCTACGTCCCTGCCGACGACTTGACCGACCCCGCACCGGCTACCGCGTTTGCCCACCTCGACGCAACCACGGTTCTGTCCCGTCAGATTGCCGAGCTCGGCATCTACCCCGCGGTTGACCCGCTCGACTCCACCAGTCGGATTCTTGATCCGCAGGTTGTTGGTGCAGAGCATTACAAGTGCGCACGTGACGTCCAGTTCGTGCTGCAGCGCTACAAGGACCTGCAGGACATTATCGCGATTCTCGGTATGGACGAGCTCTCCGAAGATGACAAGCTGGTCGTTTCCCGTGCCCGCAAGATCCAGCGCTTCCTCTCCCAGCCGTTCTTCGTTGCCGAGACCTTCACCGGCTCCCCAGGCAAGTACGTGGAACTCAAGGATACCATCAGGGGCTTCCGTGACCTGGTTGACGGCAAGTACGATGATATCCCGGAGCAGGCCTTCTACCTGGTTGGTACCATGGAAGAAGCGCTGGAAAAAGCCAAGCAGTTGGCCGCTTAATCAGACGATTCCGCAGTAAAGGAATAAATAGGCATGGCAGAAAAGATTAAACTGGAACTGGTCACACCCTACAAGCGCGTATTGTCGGAAGAGGTCGATGAAGTGACCGCTCCCGGCACGATCGGTGAGTTTGGCGTGTTGCCCGACCATACCTCTCTCTTGACGACCATGAAGGTTGGAGAGTTGTCCTACAAGCAGGATGGACAGACCTTTTACGTGGCCGTCAACTGGGGCTACGTGGAAGTTGAAGACAATGTCATGACCGTGCTGGTTGAAACGGCCGAACCGGCTGACCAGATCGATGTGGAACGTGCCAAGGCGGCCCTGGGTCGTGCTGAAGAGGCCCTTAAGAAACTCTCCAGCGAGGACAAGGATTTCAAGATCATGGAAGCTGCTCTGGTGCGCGCCCTGATCCGTGTCCAGGTGGCGGGCAAAAAACTCCACTGATTGACGATACAAACAGAAACACCCTGCAGGGCGGCTCATATGAGCCGCCCTTTTTGTTTGCCCTGCACGTGTAGCAGCACGGATAAAATGGCTAAGGGTATGAATGACATCCTTTTGTCCACAGATGTTATTGGTGAAGAGAGGTCCCCGCTGATTGCGATGATGCGAAAAGAGCCGGAAGAAGCTTCTTCGCGATGCCGTCTTTGCTAAACACGGCTAAGAAACTATAATGTCTCCAAGAAAATCATAAGGAGAATCAAATGCTCGATTCCTTCATGCAATTAAATCCGGTCATGCAGGCCTTCCTGGCGACGCTGTTTACCTGGGCGGTGACCGCTGCCGGTGCCGCACTGGTTTTCATGAAGAGGAACGTTGATCCAAAAATTCTCGACATGATGCTTGGTTTTGCTGCCGGAGTCATGATCGCGGCAAGCTTCTGGTCACTGCTCAATCCCGGCATTGAGATGGCGGAACAGATGGGTCAGATCCCCTGGTTGACCGCGGTGATCGGATTCATGAGTGGCGGTATTTTCATGCGTTTGACCGACAAGTTCCTGCCGCACCTTCACCCTGGCTTGAAAATGGATCAACGCGAGGGGGTCAAAACCTCCTGGCAGCGCAGCACCTTGCTGGTGCTTGCCATTACGATGCACAATATCCCGGAAGGCCTGGCTGTTGGTGTTGCTTTTGGTGCCGTTGCCGCGGGGCTGCCCTCGGCGACCATTGGTGGAGCGATTGCCCTGGCAATCGGTATAGGCATTCAAAACTTCCCTGAGGGAGCGGCCGTTTCCATGCCATTACGTCGCGAAGGGATGAGCCAGCGGAAAAGCTTTTTAATGGGCCAGGCTTCAGGAATTGTGGAGCCCATCGCTGGGGTCTGCGGGGCGTATTTTGTTCTGAGCATGCAATCGATTTTACCTTATGCGCTCTGTTTTGCCGCCGGAGCGATGATCTTTGTGGTTGTCGAGGAGTTGATTCCGGAATCGCAGAGAGTGACCGCGAATATCGACATGGTCACCATGGCGACAATGGGTGGTTTTTCAGTGATGATGCTGCTTGATGTGGCTCTCGGGTGAGACCGGTCACGGCTCGGGCAGGGACTTGGTTTTTGTCGGGCCGAAGAAACGTCTGCATTGTTTCATACATGCCTTTAAGTCCCCGCCAGAGGATCGGTAGCCACCAGATCATCAGGATCAGGAAACCCGCCAGAAACACCAGAAAAATCAGGGGGAAATAAACCGCCGTCCACAACCCGGCAACGACCATGGTGTCTTCGGCCAGGGACGCGCCGATATTGCTGAAAGGTTCCGGCGAGGTGTTCACCAGCAGTCGTGTCCCGGCCTTGGCCAGGTGCGCTCCGGCAGTGAGGGTTCCGCCGACCAGTGCCGCGGCGAGGGAGAGGGACGGCTCAACTTCGGCAACTGCCGAAGCGGCCAATATGGCGCCGGCCGGGATGCGGATGAATGTATGCAGGGTGTCCCAGGCATTGTCCACACCCGGAAACTTGTCGGCAAAAAACTCGACACCATACATCAAGGCGGCCGCACCGATCACCAGGGGATTCTGCAGGACCTGCAGGGTTTCCGGGAGAGACATGTTGCCTGTGGCTCCGAGTAACCCAAGAACAAGAATCGCTGCATAGAGGTTGAGTCCGCTTGCCCAGGCAACGCCCATCGAGAGAGCGATGTAGGTTATGATCTCTTGCATATTCTGCTCTCGATTTATTGATGATTCCTGCCAACGCCAACAATTATACCATTCCCGTTGAAGCGGGCGGTTTTTCGGCTTTTTCAGAGTCTTTTGCCGCGGTGCTGGCAGCAGTCTATTCAGGCTCTTTTTCAATCACTTGCAGTGAAGTGTCTCTGCGTTTCAGGATACTCGCGATACCGAAGCCGAACAACAGCTTTAATGGATTGATAAGGTGCTTTGACATGAGTTGCCGAAATCAGGGCAGAGAGTCGTGAGGGCGTCTTATACGAGCAGGCGATTGACCTCTTGCAGGGAGCGCTGCAGGTGCTCCAAACTGCGCGCCTCGAGGGTGATGCTGGGCAAGGCAGACATCCCCTTGAGATGTCTCTGCAGAGGGCTGAAGTCGATCGTGCCGTCGCCGACCGGGAGATGTTCATCGGCCCGGCCATGATTATCATGCAGGTGCAGATGAAAGAGTTTCGAGCTGACCGCCTTGAGCCACTCATCCATCGGTCTCCTGCCGAACAGGTGCCAGTGCCCGGCATCGAAACAATGCCCGAAAAAGCTCGAATCAATCCCGTTGACCAACTGGACCAGTGTGTCCGGTGATTCCTCGTAAATGTTTTCGATTGCCAGGCAACAATCGATTCTCTCAGCCTGTTTCACGAGGGAGGGAAAGAATTCCAGCGCCAGTGTCCAGCCAGGCGTGCTCAAGCCTTGGATAACGCCACTTGTCGACACCCGGGTGAACGATCATCAGGTCGGCCTGCAGCCGGCCGGCAACCCGCAGGGCCTGCTCAAGTCGTTGCCGGGTTGCCTGCCTGATCAGTGGATCGAGAGCTCCCGGGTTGAGATCAAAAAAAGGGGCGTGAACTCTTGGTCGGACACCGGCATCTTGAAGGGCCGCGGAGATCCGGAAGATAAGTTGTTCCTCGAGGGTATCCAGCTCGGGACCCTTGATGGCAATTTCCGGCGCCAGGCCGAGGTCGAGGGCTGGTGCAAGGCTGGTTTCGATCTGTGCCCAGGGAATATGTGCTCCCAGGCCTGGCTCCCTTCATGACTGGCGGCCTCCGGCGATTTTTTCCAGCTGGCTGATTGCCGGGCGTTCACCGAGAATAATCAGCACCGAGTTCGGCTCGATATTTTTTTCCGGCGGAGGGTTGAAGGTCATCTTGCCGTCCGATTCCTTGATCCCGACAATAATAATCCCCATGCTCTGCCGGATGCCCGAGTCGATCAGGTTCTTGCCGGCCAGGACCGAGTCGGCGGCAATGCGGATTTCCTCGATCTGCAGTGCGAGATGTTCACTGGCTGTGGCCAGCTCAATGAAATCGACGACGGAAGGACGCAGGATTGCCTGGGCCATGCGGCTGGCGCCGATCGTATAAGGCGAAATCACTTTGCTGGCACCGGCCCGCATGAGCTTCTTCTCGGCACCTTCCTCTCCGGCGCGGGCGAGAATGAACAGTTTTGGATTGAGGCCGCGGGCGGTGAGGGTGATATAGACGTTGTCGGTATCGGACGTGACCGCTGTAATCAGGCCCTTGGCATGTTCGATCCCGGCCGCCTGCAAGGTTTCATCGTCGGTCGCATCGCCCTCAACATACATGTATCCTTCCCGCTCCAGTCGCTCAATATGGTTTGGGTTTTGTTCCACGACCACGAAAGGTGTCGGTCGAGACTGGAATTCGCGACAGATCAGATGGCCGATACGGCCGTAGCCGCAGATGATGTAGTGATCTCTGAGTTTACCGATGCGACTTTCCAATTTTTTCCTCCCAAGGATTTTGCGCAGCTGCCCTTCAAGTGTGAACTGGATGAGGCTGCTGAGGGTATAGGCGATAATCCCTGTCCCGCTGATGATCAGGACGATGGTAAAGATCTTGCCTTCGGGGCTGAGCTCGTGGACTTCCCTGAAACCGACCGTGGCCAGGGTAATGATGGTCATGTAGAGGGCGTCAAAGGCTTGCCAGTCCTCGATCATGGCATAGCCAAGGGTGCCGAAAGCTATGACTGTAACCAGGGCTGCAATGGAGAAGCGGAGGTGGCGAACAGGGTCCATGAAACGTCCTTGTATAAAATTGTCACGATGATAATCACGGGTGAAGTAAAAGGCAAGCAGTTAAGTGGTTTAGCCTTGCGTCATGGACAGAAATGGCTTGACATATAATGTATACAGTATACAATTTCCTGGACTTTTATAGAACGGAGTTTCCTGTGCGCAGAAAACAGATGGAAAGACATCAGACGTTGCGTGAAAAAATCCTGGAGACGATCCGGGATGCCATCCTGAAAGGGTCCCTGAAGCCGGGTGAGCGTGTTTCAGAACCGGAACTGGCGGAACGTTTTGGTATCAGTCGCACACCGATCCGGGAGGCTTTCCGGCAGCTCGAGTCCGAGGGTTACCTGGTGGTGATCCCGCGTAAAGGTGCGGTGGTTGCCTCATTGTCTGAGCGGGATATCGAAGAGTTCTATGCGATCAAGATTATCCTTGAAGGGTTCGCTGCGAAAATGGCGGCGGAAAAGCTGACTGACAAGGATATCGAACGGCTCGAAACGATCAACGAGCGCCTTGCGCAAATTGCCAAGGATGGCGACGTCAAAAGCTTCTTCCGCGTGCATAATGAGTTCCATGAACTTTTTATCAAGGCCGCAGGCAATGATAAACTTTACGATATGATCAACCAGCTGGTGATGAAGTTCAAGCGTCTGCGCCTGGCTTCATTATCCCAGCCGGGGCGCATGGAGATTTCCGTGGAAGAGCATCGGAATATGATCCGGGCTTTTAAGGAACATGACGGTGAGCGCGCCGACAGCCTGGTGCGGCACGCAGCGACGATCGGGGCCGAAGTGTTGATCCAGAGCATGATCCAGACGGATACCTCTCCGGAAGAGCGGGTCTCCAGGTAAGACCGGTTAACAGGCAAAACAGGAAAGGCCCGTCCGGATGGACGGGCCTTTCAGATTGTTGACAAACCCCGCACGTGATGCGGGGTTTGTTTTTTTATCTGGCCGGTGGAGTTTCTCTGAAGTTTAGGGCAACAGAGGGGTAATCTGTTGCCCTTTTTTGATGTCCTTTGGAATTCAGTAGACAAAAGCAAAACCGTCGGGGTTGCCTGACAGCAACTTCATTTTCTTTGTAGCGACAAAGAAAAAGAAGCAAAAGAAAACTTGCGCTTGCGCTGGGCATGTCTGGCTCGTCAAGGCGGCAACCTCAATTCAGGCCAAACTATTAGACTAAGTTTCTACGCTTTCCCCCGCAGGAACCGAGGCTCTTGAGAGCCTCTCCTTCTGTGGAGGGTCGTCAAGACCGAGCATCTGTTTTTAGGCTTTTCTCCTTGTAGAGTCACACTTAACGGGAGGCCCCCTGTAACGGGCCGGCTCTATTATAGCCCCGCCGTTATTGGATGTCTCGGAAATCTGGCAAGAGGAGATGCCCTCCGCAAGGAGAAAGGCGTTTTTGCATACTTTTGTTGCCGGACAAAAGTATGGCGTCTGGCGGGACGCGACCCGCCGGTTTTGTTTTTATAGAAAAAGAAACGAAGGACAACAGATGAACCATCTATTGCCCTCTCTATCATGACGTTTGGCGGAAGGTTGTCAGCAGCCTGAAAAGCCCGTCCGGATGGACAGCCCCTTTTTAATTTAGTTTCGCAGCCGGTAGCTTCGCGTGATCAGGATTGCCGCCCAGCAGAAGAGCACCAGGGTCATTGCTGCGACAACCCCGAAGGAAACGGCAAAAGAGAGGTCCCCGACACCGAGCAGGGCATGTCGGAAGCCGTCGATCAGGTAAAAAAGCGGGTTCAGGTGTGACAGTTTTGCCCAGAGCGGCGGCAGGATCGAGATCGGGTAAAAGACTCCGCCGAGGTAGATCAGCGGCAGGATGATGAAGTTGGTATACATCGACAGCGAGTCAAAATTGTCGGCGTGGATCGCCGCAATGATCCCGAACTGCGCAAACAGGA
The DNA here is from genome assembly GCA_963723355.1 of uncultured delta proteobacterium. Lineage (GTDB taxonomy): Bacteria > Desulfobacterota > Desulfuromonadia > Desulfuromonadales > BM103 > JAFDBW01. Next base: position 61,505 of record CAVRQQ010000020.1, on the reverse strand, counting down.
AGCTGGCCAGACAGGCCATGCTGATTGCCGCCAGGGGATATGCCCAGGGCAAGGGGGCAAAGAGGCAGGATATTATCCAGACGATCGTTCCGACTGCCAGGCCACGGAGCATGGCCGCCAGGGTATAGGCCAGGATTAACTGGGCCGGGGTGATTGGCGTGACCAGCAAATCAACGATGTTGCCAAGATAGCGCGACATGAATAAAGATGACGCGACGTTGGAAAAGGAATTGTTGATGACGCCCATCAGAATCAGACCCGGAATGACGAATTGGGCGTAGCTGAAGCCTTCCAGGACACTGATGCGCTCCCCCAGGGTTGCGCCAAAGATGAAGAGATACAGAGAGGCGGTAATCACCGGCGTTACCAGGGTCTGGGAGGCGACCCTCAGGAAACGGCGAATTTCCTTCTGCAGCAGGGTGTAGAAGGGCAGCCAGTTGATGAATGTCGGTTCGCGAAACTGGTTCATGGCGTATAACGGCCGGTCTGGGTGATCTGCAAGAAGATATCTTCGAGCCCGGCCCGCTTGGTTTCAATGTCGGCAATCGGCAGGCCAAGCTCGCACAGCTTTTTTAACAGTTCGCCGGTTGCTTGATTGGCCGACAAGGTCAGTTGCAGGGTCGTGCCTTCGTCGTCCAGTTCCGCAACCTGGCAGCAGAGGTTCTCGGGAACCTGGTTGATTGGCTTCTCAAGGTACACCAGGATGCTGCGGGTGCCGAGTTCTTTCAGCAGGGTGGCCGTTGATTGCAGGGCGATCAGGTTGCCATGGTGCATAATCGCAATCCGGCCGCACATCTGCTCGGCTTCCTCAAGATAATGCGTGGTCAGCAGGATGGTTGTGCCTTGCCGGTTGATTTCGCGAACGAAATCCCAGAGAGTATGGCGCAACTCGACGTCGACCCCCGCGGTCGGTTCATCGAGAATCAGCAGCCTCGGCTTGTGTATCAGGGCCTTGGCGATCATGAAGCGGCGCTTGAGGCCTCCGGACAGCTTGATCATAACCTTGTGCAGGTGAGGTTTGAGACCGAGCCGCTCAATCAGGTTCTGTCGCCATTCCGCGTCATCGGGCACACCGTAATAGCCGGAGTGGAAACGCAGGGCCTGGTCAATGGTGAAGAAATTGTCAATCACGATCTCCTGGTGCATGACCCCGACCATGCGCCGGGTGTTGCGATAGTCCCTGCGGTTGTCATGGCCGAAAATTTCGATCGAGCCGCTGCCGATATGAGTGACCCCGCCGATCATGTTGATCGTGGTGCTCTTGCCCGCACCATTCGGGCCGAGCAGGCCGAAAATTTCACCCGGTTCAATGGAAAAGGAGATGTCGTTCACAGCACGGGTGCCGTCATATTCTTTTGACAGGTTCTGTATAGCCAGGGCCGGAGTTGTCATAGCGTTTCAAGTTATGCCGCTGTGCGAGGTGAATGTCAAGGGGCGTCGTGTGAGGTGATTGACATCAGATGCCGCTGAGGGTCATTATAGGGGCTGGAAATTACCATGAAACAGATTTTCATGACGGAACATATCCTGAAGCGAGAGGTTGTAATGACAAGAAGAGTTCGTGTTGCCCTGTTGATGCTTGGTTTCATTCTGACCGCCGTATCGGTTGGTGCGGAAATGCAGGTTGAACTGAATAAACGCCAGCCCCTTGGCAAGACGCCGCTGGATATTGCCCAGAGTGTCAGCGATGGTCGCCTGTTTGTTCTGCTCGAAGGTGGGACGGTACAGATCCTTTCTGCCGACGGCCAGATCCAGGAGCGTTTCCAGGCCGATCCCGATGTGACTACGCTGGAGGTCTCTCCCGATGGCCAACGGCTTTATCTCGGCAATGCCAAGAGAAATGAATTGCAGTTTGTCGAGCTCTCGAACGTTTACGATCTGCCGGTGAACAATTCGGCGATCAAGGGTCCGGTCGATGCTCCGGTCACCGTCATGGTGTTTGACGATTTCCAGTGTCCCTACTGTGCCCGCCTGGTGCCGATGATTGAAAAAGTTATGGAGACCTATCCGACCCAGGTGCGTGTTGTCTTCAAACATTTCCCCCTGAACATGCACAAATTTGCCCGACAGGCGGCAATTGCCAGTATTGCCGCGCGCAACCAGGGCAAGTTCTGGCAGTTGCATGACCAGCTGTTTGCCAACTACAACCAGCTCAACGATGAGCAAGATTCGGGAATTGGCTGAAAGCGTTGGTCTCGATATGGAGCGTTTCGACAAGGATATTGCAAACCCGGCGCTGCAGCAGGAGATTGCTGCCGATTTGCAGTTGGGAACCGATTCCGGTGTCCGGGGTACGCCAGCCGTTTATATCAACGGAGTACAACTCAAGGACCGCAGTCTCGCAGGCTTCCGGAAGGCGATCGATGCCGAGCTGAAGTAACCTTGGCAGGTCTTTTTTACCGCTGCGGCAACGTCAACGCAGCAGCTTAAGTTAACGGCATCGAAGGAGTGCATGGCCATGTTTATGGTCAACACCACGACGATGCCGTTTTTTTGTCTTTCATTTTTCAGCCAGCACGTGCTTGTCAGGGGCCGATGGAGATCAAGCCGCGTCGCTATATCAGTAGAATCAGGCTGCCCGCCACGGTAAGGAGAATGTTGGCAAAGGCGTAGGCGCCGGTGTAGCCAAGAGATGGAATCGTGCTCCGGGCTTCCTTGTTGACGATGCTCAGGCAGGCGCCGCTGGTCATCGCCCCGGTGAGTGCACCGAGGAGCAGGACGGGGTTGATTTTCAGAACCTTGCGGCCGAAGAAGTAGCTGAACAAAACCGGAATCACCGTGGTCAGCATTCCTGCGGCGATCAGTGCCACGCCGGACTGCTCCAGCGCCTCAACGATACCGTGGCCGGCCTTGAGCCCTATGGCGCTCATGAAGAAGAGCATGCCAAGCTCCATCAATACGTAGCGGGCCGCACTCGGCATGCGACCGAAGGTCGGGTGAATCGAACGCAAAAACCCGATCACCAGGCCAACGGAGAGCAGGCCGCCGGCAGTGCCGAGGCCGACATCGACACCCATCACATTGATGGTATAGCTGCCGATCAGGATCCCGGCAGCTATGCCGAGGGCGAAGGTCAGCAGATCGGTTTCGTCGAGATCGCGTTCTGCATGGCCGAGAGCTTTCTGCATGCGTTCGATACCGGCGATCGGGCCGGTAACATTCATAACATCGCCGCGCTGCAGGACAATGTGCGGGTCAAGCGGCACGGAAACCCCCAGACGTTTTACCTCTGCCAGAACGCAACCATATTTCTGACTGATACTTTTGCGGCTGATCTTCATGCCCATGGCCTTTTTGCGGGTGATGACGATCAGGCAGGATTCCGTTCCGGCATCGAGCAGGTCCGGATCGACAATTTCCGGGCCAATCTTTTCCGGAGCCAAGAATCAACTTGTTCTGGGCACCGACAAAGGAGACCTTGTCGCCGATTTGCAGAGCTCGTCTCCTCATCGACCGGGATGAACTCTTCGCCTCGCTTGACTTTGTGTACCGTCACCAGCGCCGGTGCCGGCTTTCAGCAGATCCATCAAACGTGATCCCGACCAAGTCCTCCTTCTGCACCAGAAAGGCGCGGGTGACAATCTTGCCGAGATCGGCCATCTGGTTTGAGCGTGATGCCGTGTCATCGCCTGCCAGGGCCTTTGCTTCATCCACCAGGTTGACCTTGGTGACGATCGGGATGACGCGGATCAGCACGATCAGGCCGATCAGGCCGAACAGGTAGGTGATCGCGTAGCCGGTCATGATGTTGCTCAGCATCATCTCTTTCGAGAAGCCTTCCGGGGGCAAGATCGTGCCGCTGCGGATTGCGTCTTCTGCGGCGGCCAGGGTCGGTGTTGTGGTCAGTGCCCCGGCGAGGACCCCTGCGGAAGAGCCCGGCTCGAGAGAGAAGATCTGCGTGGTTACCGTCGCGACGGCAAAACCGCTGACCGCGACCACCAGGGCGAGGATGAAGTAGCGCAGCCCGTCCTGCATGAGGACCGAAAAGAAGCGTGGGCCAGCCTGCAGGCCGACCGAAAAGATGAACATCATGAAGCCGATGCTCTGCACGGGCAGGTTTTCGACCGTACCCGTAATGGCCGAAGACCAGGCCGACAAACAGCACTCCGGCTACGGGTCCGAACTCGAAGCCCTTGATTTTGATCTTGCCGAGCAGGTAGCCGAAACCCAAAACAACAAAGAACAACAGGGCCTGGTTGTCGCGCAACAGTCCGGTCAGATAATTGAGGAACATAAGGAGGTCTCACAAAATGCGAAGTTTGCGAGAGTATAACCGAAGATGCCATGAAAACAAGAGAAGAAGACAGGCTCAACAGTGAAGACAGTGGGCGCTATTCGGCAGATGACAGGTCGGCGCTTTCGTCAGTAGCTTGCTCGCCGTTTGCCGAATATTCGGGCGACGATGATGCCGATCTCGTAGAGGACGATAAAGGGGACGGCCAGGGCTGTCTGCGAAAAGACGTCCGGGGGAGTCAGCATGGCACCGGTCAGAAAGGCCGCGAGCAGGGCGAACTTGCGGTTGCGCGCCAACATCTTGTGATCGACGATGCCCATGCGGGCGAGAAAAAAGATCACGACCGGGAGCTCGAAAACCAGGCCGAAGGCGAGCAGTAGTTTGCTGGAGAGAGACAGGTAAGAACCCATGGAAAGCATGGCGTTGAGTTCACCGCTACCGGTCCCGAACTCGATCAGAACCTTGAATGCCATGGGAAAGACGTATTGATAACCGAAAAAAGCGCCGGTCGCGAAGCAGAGGGTGCTGGCCAGGACAAAAGGAAAAATGTAGCGTTTTTCGTGCTGGTACAATCCGGGAGCGACAAATGACCAGATCTGCCAGAAGATCACCGGCATTGAAACCAGCAGTCCCGCCAGGGCTCCGATCTTCAGGTAGGTAAAGAATGGCTCCGTAGCAGTGATGAAAACCAGCGAGGTGCCTTCCGGCAGTGCCGCACGGACCGGTGTGGCAATGAGATCGAACAGGGGTTCGGCAAAGCTATAGCAGGCCAGAAAAGCCACCAGCCAGGAAACCCCGGCGATGATCAGTTTGCGCCGCAGTTCCTCGAGGTGCGAGGTCAGGGGCATCCGGTCATCACTCATTCGGGGTGCCCTCGGTTTTGGCCTTGGTCTCGGCGGCAACAGTCGGGCTCAGTCGTGCTGTCATCGCTGGCCGCTGCGTTCTCGGCAACCGGCGCGGCTTCGACAGGGTTGGCCTCCTGCGGGTAATCCTCCTGCATGGCACCAGGTGGTGTCAATTTAGCCGGTGTATCTTTCGGGCGTTTGAAATCATTGGCGCGGGTTTCTGCTTCAAAGGTTTGCTTCAGTTCATCGGTGGCGCGCTTGAATTCCGAAAAGCCGCGGCCAAGCGCCCGGGCCAGGTCAGGCAGGCGTTTCGGGCCGAGCACGATCAGGGCGATCGCCATAATCAGGAGCAGTTCAGGAAAGCCGATACCAAACATAGGAGGTCACCCCGGCCAGAGTTAAAAGACTTTAAAGTGTGCTGAGAATACCGGCAAAAACGGGTCCTGTCAAGACTGCTTGCTACGGGTATAAGCGTTTGACATATCAGGGTTTTTGCTCTAGTATACGGCAATCTTTCAGGTAAGGAAGCTGTTGTAGTTATGAATCAGAACGAAATCACCAGTGAAATCCTCCGGTTGGCAGAAGAGCGTGATGCCCTGATCCTGGCCCATAATTACCAACGCGACGAAATCCAGGCCATGGCGCATATCACCGGGGACTCCCTGGCGCTGTCGATTGAAGCGGCGCAGACCGGGAAGTCGGTGATCGTGTTCTGCGGCGTACACTTCATGGCGGAAAGTGCCGCAATTCTTGCCCCGGACAAAACGGTTATCCTGCCCCGGCTGGATGCCGGGTGCCCGATGGCCGACATGATCACCGCGGACGGTTTGCGGGAGATGAAAAGCCGCTATCCTGGAGTGCCGGTGGTGACCTATGTCAACTCAAGTGCCGCCGTCAAGGCCGAGAGCGATATCTGCTGTACCAGCGCCAACGCCGTCAAGGTGGTCGCTTCACTTGACGGGCCGGAGGTGATTCTGACACCTGACCGCAACCTGGGGCGCTATATTGCTGCCCAGGTCGACAAGACCTGTCATTTCTGGGATGGCTACTGCCCGACCCACGAGCGCTTTACCGTTGAAGATGTCAAGGAGGTCCAGGCCGATTACCCTGACGCACTGTTCATGGCCCACCCGGAGTGTCCTCCGGAAGTTCTGGCCATGGCGGACCATATCTGCTCGACCAGCGGCATGTACACCTTTGCCAATGAAAATCCGGCGCAACAGTTCATCGTCGGCACCGAAGCCGGTATCCTCTATCGTCTGCGCAAGGAAAACCCGGACAAGGAGTTCATCCTGCCAACCACCCGGCTGATCTGCCCGAACATGAAGCTGACGTCGCTCGAAGATGTTCTACAATCCCTGCAGACCATGGGCCCACAGGTGACAGTACCCGAAGAAGTCAGGATTCCGGCCAAGGTCGCCCTGGATCGCATGCTGGCCGTCCCGCGCGACTGATCCTCCGGCAATCCCTCCGGTTGATATCAGCCGCTCTACAATCGAACTCAACCACTACCCTGACCGCAGCATCGAGGCGATAACCGGATACGGCATGTCCGAAACGACGGAACCACGCATTCAGCATTCTACCCTGTCGGGTCTGCTGGAACCTTTTTCCACAGGCTCTTCCGGTCGTACCGAAATCCTCGGCCTGAACGGCAGCAGCGATGCCTGGTTCAGCGCCGGATTGCTGGCGCGGGAAGACTCCGGTTCGACCCTTCTGATTGTCGCACCCGATCAGGCTGCGGCCCAGCGCTTTCATCGGGCCCTGGTTTTCTATCACGGCATTGCCGCAGATATCCTTTTCTTCCCACACTGGGAAACCGAACCTTACGCACCGCTCAGCCCCCACCCTGAAATCGAAGCGACCAGGCTTTCAACTCTGGCGGCACTCGCCGCCGGTCGCGGCAGGGCAGTTGTCACCACGGTCAAGGCTTTGCAACAAAAAGTCCTGCCGCGCAGCGCTCTCGATGCCCTGGCCCTGCAGCTTGAAATCGGCCAGGAGATCCGCCGTGACGAGCTTCTCAAGCGGCCTGACTGCACTTGGTTATCAGCGGGTCTCGCTGGTCGAGGACCGGGGCTGCTTCGCCGTGCGTGGTGACCTGGTCGACCTTTTCCCGCCGATGCTTGAGCAACCGGTGCGACTGGCCTTTTTCGGTGATGAGCTCGAAGAGATCCGGGCCTTCGATCCCGTCAGCCAGCGCTCCCTTGACAGTCACATGGTCAGGCTTGACCTGGTGCCAGCCCGGGAGATGATCCTTGCCGGAGCGCACCTGGAAACCTTCACCCGGCGGTTCAAGGAACGCTGTGATGACCTGGAGATACCACGTCGCCAACGAGAGATGATTCTCGAGGAAGTCCGTGAAGGGTTGCTGGCCCCCGGTCGGGAGAACCTCCTGCCGCTGAATTATGAAAAGCTGGGACTTCTGTTCGATTATCTCGACCGCTTCACCTGGCTGTTACTCGACCCCCCGGCGGTTACCGCGGCCGCTGACGAGTTCAGTGACGCAATTCGTTGTGGGGCCGAGCGGGCGGAGCGGAGCGGGGAGCCTTTTGTTCCGGCCGAGGATTTTTATCTCGCCAACCGGGACCTGGACGATTTCCTGGCAAAGGGTCCGCGTATCGACCTGGTCTCTCTACAGGTTTACCGGCTCGAAAATGAATCCCCGATTTACCGTGTGCCGGTCACCGGGAACGCTGATTTGCGGCCGGACCACGCCGAACATGACGGCAGCCTCGCTCCCCTGGTGCAACGTCTTCAAGACTGGTTGAACGATGAGTGGCGAATTCTCGTGGTCTGTCATCAACGTGGCCAGGCGGAGCGCCTGCTCGACCTGCTGGCGCCAAGCGAGCTGCCGGTGAACTGGGTTCCGGAACTGGTGCCGGGACGCCAGGTGCCGGCAGGGCTGACCGTGACCACCGGAAGCCTGGATAACGGGTTCAGACTGGTTGAGGAAAAGCTCGCGATCATCTGTGACGATGAAATCTTCGGCCCACGCACCCATCGCAGGGTACGCCGCCGGCAAAGGGTTTTCGAATCGTCGCTGGCCGACCTGAAACTGGATGACCTGGTCGTGCACACGGATTACGGTATCGGTCGCTACCTTGGCCTGGTCCACCTGCAGACCGGTGATGTCGCCGGAGATTTCCTGCATCTTGAGTATGCCGGGGATGACCGCCTTTACCTGCCGATAGAGCGCATCGAGAAGGTCCAGAAGTATCTTTCCGATGGCAGCTCGCCGCGACTCGACAAGATGGGTGGCGGCGCCTGGGAAAAAGCCAAGCTGAAGGCGCGGGCGGCCATCGAGGAACTGGCCCGCGAGCTCCTGCAGATCCAGGCTCGGCGGCAGATGGCAAAAGGCTTTCGCTACGCCCCTCCGGATCGTCTGTTCCGCGAATTCGAAGCCTCTTTTCCCCACGAAGAGACCCCGGACCAGCTGGAGGCGATCGAAGCGGTCATCGAAGATATGGTTTCTGAGCGTCCCGTCGATCGCCTGATTTGCGGTGACGTCGGATACGGCAAGACCGAGGTCGCGATTCGTGCGGCGTTCAAGGCGGTGCTCGACAGTCGACAGGTGGCGATTCTGGTCCCGACCACAGTGCTGGCCCGACAGCACCTCGAGACGTTCAGGCAGCGTTTCGCCGATTACCCGGTTGTTGTCGAGATGTTGTCGCGCTTCAGGACCCCGGCCGAGCAGAAACGGATCATTCAGCGCACCGCCAAGGGGCAGGTGGATATCCTGATCGGTACCCATCGTCTGTTGCAGCGAGACCTGCATTTTAAAAACCTTGGCCTGATCGTGATCGACGAGGAGCAACGCTTCGGTGTGACTCACAAGGAGCGACTGAAGAAGATGCGCGCCGAAGTCGACGTGTTGACGCTGACCGCGACGCCGATACCGCGCACCCTGCACCTGAGTCTTGCCGGTCTGCGTAACCTGTCGATTATCGATACGCCGCCGGTTGATCGCCAGGCGATTCGCACCTATGTCACCCGGTTTGACGATGACCTGATCCGTGATGCGATCCTGCGCGAACTGCGTCGCGGTGGACAGGTGTATTTTGTCCATAACCGGGTGCAGTCGATCGATGCGATGGCCGATTTCCTGCGCCGGCTGGTCCCCCAGGCGAAAATCGGTGTTGGCCACGGCCAGATGCCGGAAAAGGACCTGGAAAAGGTCATGCTCGATTTCATCGAAGGGGAGACCAACCTGCTGGTCTGTTCGACGATCATAGAGAACGGGATCGATATTCCTGCAGCGAATACCATGATTATCAACCGGGCCGACTGTTTCGGCCTGGCCCAGCTCTACCAGTTGCGCGGCCGGGTCGGGCGTTCGCATCAGCGTGCCTATGCTTACCTGTTGATCCCGGGCGAGGGGGTTCTGACCAAGGATGCCCGGGAACGGCTCAAGGTCCTGCAGGAGCAGGCCGAACTGGGTGCCGGCTTCCGCATCGCCCGTCACGATCTGGAACTGCGCGGCGCCGGGGATCTGCTTGGTGCCCGGCAGGCCGGGCAGGTTGCTGCAATTGGCTTCGAGATGTATACCGACCTGCTCGAAGAGACCGTCCAGTGAATTGCAGGGTCAGGCCCGTGAAGAGCGGATTGATCCCGAGATTCGCCTGGGGCTTTCGGCTTTCCTGCCGGAGCGGTATGTTGCCGACCCCAATCAGCGCCTGGTGCTTTACCGCAAGCTGGCTTCAGCCCGGGAAGATGTCGAGATCTACCAGGCCGGCGATGAATTGCGAGATCGTTATGGCGAACTGCCCGGAGAAGCGGAATTGCTGCTGGAAGTCATGAAGCTGCGTGTGCTCATGAAGCAGCTCCATGTCGAACAGGTAGAGTACGACGGACACAACCTGGTCTTTGCTTTCCCGGCATCAACCAGGGTCGCCCCGGAACAGATCCTGGCCCTTCTTGAAGACAGCAAAAAATACCGTTTCAGCCCGGATTACCGGCTGACGGTCCGGCTCGGCCGAATCCCCCGCGATGCGGTGCTGGCCGCCGCCAAAAAGGAATTGCAAGGATTTTGCCGGCTATGATAGTTTGGCAACCGGATTCCAACTCTTTAGGTGTAAACCCCATGTCTTTGTTGCGCATCACATTGCTGTCTCTTCTGCTTCTCGGCACCGGCCTGTTTTCTTCCGGATGTGAAGCGGAGCCGGAGAAGAAACCGATGCCGCCGCTGATCGTCATCAACGACCGGGAAATCAGCAAAGCGGAGTTCCTCGCCGAATTCGAAAAGAGCCTGCAGAAGGACCAACCACTGACCGGTATCGAACGCGAGGAACTGCAGCGCTCCTTTCTGGTTCAGCTGATTGACCGTGAACTGATCCATGATGAGGCCCGGCGGCTCAATATCGAGGTTACCGAGGCGGACATTGATGCAGCGTTGCTGGCATATCGCCAGGACTATTCCGGAACCAGTTTCGAGACGATGCTCCAGGAACGGGGGGTGACCCTGCAGGGCTGGCGCGAGGAGCTCAAGGAAAGCCTGATCATGGAGAAGCTCCTTGAGGAGGCGGTTTATTCCAGGGTTGATGTGACGGACAAGGAAATCGATGCCTACTATAAAGCCAATCGCAAGCAGTTCGACCGTCCTGCCCAGGTCAGGGCCCGACAGATTGTCGTGGCCGATGAAGCCGAGGGCCAGGAGCTTCTCGGCCTGCTGCGCCAGGGACGACCGTTTGCCGAGGTTGCTGCGGAATATTCCCTGTCACCGGATGCCGAGCAGGGTGGAGACCTCGGGTTTTTTGCCCGGGGAGAGATGCCTCCGGAGTTTGACGATGTCGTGTTTGACCTGCCGGTCAACCGTCTGAGCGACCTGGTCAAGAGCGAGTACGGGTACCATATCTTCCTCGTCGAAGAGAAGCGCAAGGCGGCCCGACTGAAGAAAAGGGAGGTGTCGGACGAAATCCGCGCGATCCTGGAAAGTCAGAAAAAAGAGGTTGTTTATCTTGACTGGTTGCAGGAAATGCGGGCCCGGGCCGTGATCAATGTCGACTGGACTCAGCTCGAAGAAACCAGCCATAAAAACAGATAAGAAAGAGGATCACATGAGACAGTTCGGAATCGCCCTGTTTTTGTTGCTCTGCATCGGCTTGAATACGGCGTCAGCTGCTGTCGTCAGCCGGATTGCCGCAGTCGTCAACACGGATATTATCACGACCTACCAGCTGGACCAGAAGCTTCAGGAGCAATTGGCAAAACAGGACAAGCAACCGTCCCCGGCGCAGCTCGGGGCGCTGCGCCAGGAACTTTTATCACGCATGATCGAGGAAACCCTGGTTCAGCAGCGAGTCAAGGCGCTCAGGCTGAGTGTCTCTGAAGATGAGATTGAAACCGCCCTGCTCGATGTGCAGCAAAAGAACCAGCTGACCAGGGAGGAACTTGAGGATGCCGTCACCGTACAGGGCATGGATTTCCAGGCCTATCGCGACAACCTGGCTGAGCAGATTCTGCGTTATAAACTGATCGGCGAAGAGGTGCGTAGCCAGGTTGACGTGCCCGAACGGGAAATAGTCGAATACTATCGCGCTCACCTGGATGATTATCGCCTGGCTCCCGAAGTTCACCTCAGCGCGATCACTTTCCCGGTTTCGGTAAAGGCTTCGGAGCAGGAGCGACAGAAGATCAAATCGGTTGTCCGCGAGGCATTGGAGCGTTTGCGTAACAATGAAGACTTCGACCAGGTGGTGGACAGCTACAATCTGACCTATGGCGCCACGGGGAGCGATATGGGTAATGTTGCCTATGCTGATCTGAACCCCGAATTTCTTGCTGCGATCGAAGCTGTGGCTGACGGCGGGTACAGTGACCCTGTAGAAATGAAAGAGGCGGTTCTCCTGTTCCGGATTAATCAGAGACTGGCCGGCGGCCTGCGGCAGTTTGACGAGGTGAAATTCGATATTTACCAGACGATCATGGATCAGAAGACCGATGCCCGGATCAAGGAATGGACCAAGAGCCTCAAAACGAAAGCGTATATCGATATCCGTCTTTGATCTGTCCTGCTGAAAGAGCCACAGGCACTGAACGGTGCTGGCAAGGTTTTGCTCATGACATGTAAAAGCCCACCTGTTGCAGGCGGGCTTTCTGTTTTATCTCCGTCTGGTGCTATTGGCCAAGCGCTGTTTTTAACGTTTCGCAATGTTTCCGATAGGTCTCCCGATCCTGACCGTCAAGCTCGACAAACAGGATCCCGCTGCTGCAGAGCTCTTCATTTTCAGGTTGCGAGTTGACCACCTGGCCCGTCACCTGGACCAGGTCATTGTCGAGGCCCAGGGTAATGCGCAGCTGCTGGCCAGGTTCAAAGAATTGCCCGGTTTCCAGGCGCAGCCCGTCCTCGCTGACGTTGAGGGTGCGGGCGAGGCCGCGGCCAGTCACCTCACCGGAGTCACCAAGAATTTCATAATCGAGAAAATTCAGGGCGTAACGACGCTCTGCTTTTCGACGTTCAAACAGTTCATCCTTCATCCAAGGGTCTCCAGTTGCGCATGACACGTTGAAATACCCAGAGTATAACCGCTTCCGCCTGGTTTGAAAACCGCTTTCCCTGTCCGGAACAGAAAACAGAATATGTAAATCAGGTTGAGGACTTTTTCGTGGCTGGGCTATACTGTTTCTTTGGCCGATAATCAGCGAACAGAATTTATGAAGAAACCACTTCTCATCACCATGGGTGATCCGACCGGGGTTGGCCCGGAAATCATTGTCCAGGCCGCCGGCAAGGGCGCCTTTGCCGGGCTGTCTCGCCCGGTCGTGGTTGTCGGTGACCTGGCGATCATGAAGCGGGCAGCGCAGGTCTGTGGCTTTGAGGTTGACTGGCAGCCGGGTTCGCCAGCCCCGCTGGCTTCAGGTGAGCTGGTGATCTCCGGCCAGATCCTGTCGCTGCGTGAAATTTCCAGTCTCGATCCTGCACAACAGAAGTATGGGCAACCTGTTCTCTGCTCCGGCAGCGCCATGGTCGACTACATCTCCTGGGCCTGTGATCGCTGCCTCGCCAAAGATGCGGCCGGCATGGTGACTGCGCCGATCAACAAGCAGGCCCTGCAGCTGGCCGGTGCCGACTACCCCGGACACACGGAACTGCTCGCGACGCGATGTGGCGTTGACGAGGTGGTCATGATGCTGGCCGGCGAGCGCCTCAAGGTTTGCCTGGTGACAACCCACATTGCCCTGCGCGATGTGCCGCGAAGATTGACCGTTGACCGTATCCTGTCGACGATCCGGATCGCCGCAACGAGTTTACGCCAGCAGTTCGGTCTCGTCATCGCCACGCCTGGCGGTCCTTGCCCTCAACCCGCATGCCGGAGAGGGCGGCTTGTTCGGCGATGAGGAGACGCAATTGATTGTCCCGGCCATCGAGACAGCCCGGAACGAAGGGATCGATGCGAGTGGTCCGCACAGTGCTGACACCCTTTTCTGGTTTGCCGCCCAGGGCCGCTACGACGCGGTCATCTGCATGTATCACGACCAGGGGCTGATCCCTCTCAAACTCCTGCATTTTGATGACGGAGTCAATGTCACCCTCGGCCTGCCGATTGTGCGGACCTCGGTGGACCACGGCACCGCCTACGATCTGGCCGGGAGCGGCAAGGCCAGTCCCACCAGCCTGATTGCGGCGGTCAAGATGGCGGATGAGATGGCTGATAAGACAGGAACGAGGTGCGAGGTAGCGAGGTGCGAGGAAAACCATAAATTAAAACAAAGCTTATGGTTTTTCGCGCTTCGCGGCTCTCGCCTCAATTTACCTGCAAAAAGAATCATTTTATTAACAGCTAAAATTCTACAGAAAAAGACTCATGGTCGATAAGATCGTTATCAAAGGTGCCTGCGAGCACAACCTGAAGTGCATCGATGTCGAAATTCCGCGTGATCGGCTGGTGGTGATCACCGGAGTTTCCGGCTCCGGCAAGAGTACCCTGGCTTTCGACACCATTTACGCCGAGGGTCAGCGTCGTTATGTGGAAAGCCTTTCCGCTTACGCCCGGCAGTTTCTCGAGCAGATGGACAAGCCGGATGTCGAGAGCATCGAGGGGCTGAGCCCGGCAATCTCCATCGAACAGAAATCCACCTCGAAGAACCCGCGCTCAACCGTCGGTACAGTCACCGAGATTTACGATTACCTGCGCTTGCTTTATGCCCGTATCGGGCGGGTGCACTGCCCTTCCTGCAACAAGGAGATCGCCTCGCAAACCGCTGAGCAGATGGTTGAGCAGGTCCTCGGTCTGCCGGAGAAGAGCAGGCTCCTGCTTCTGGCTCCGGTTGTCCGGGGGCGCAAGGGGGAATACCGCAAGGAGCTGCGCCAGCTCCAGGCCGACGGTTTCGTGCGGGTCCGGGTTGACGGCGAAATGTACGACCTGGGTGAAGAGATCACCCTTGACAAGAACAAGAAGCACACCATCGAGGTCGTCGTCGATCGACTTGTGGTCAAGGAGGGCATCGCCAGTCGGCTGGCCGATTCCATGGAGACGGCACTGCGGCTCGGCGAGGGCCTGGTCAGGGTCGAGGTGGTCGGCGGAGAAAGTCATCTCTTCTCGGAATGGCACGCCTGCGCAGAATGCGGCATCTCGATTCCGGAGATGACCCCGCGCATGTTCTCTTTCAACAATCCGTACGGTGCCTGCCCCGACTGTTCCGGTCTTGGCACGCGCATGTATTTCGATCCGGAGCAGGTCGTGCCCAATCGGCAGCTGTCTCTGCGTGAAGGCGCCATCGCTCCCTGGTCGACCCGTACCGGTTACTACTACCTGCAGGTCCTGGAAGCTCTGGCGGAGTTCTACGAGTTTGATATCCGCACCCCGTTCGCCGAACTCCCGGAACGCATCCAGCAGGTTCTTCTGTATGGCTCCGGCAAGGAGCAGGTGAAGTTTTTCTATGACCAGGCCAACCACCGGCACTTTTACCATAAGCCATTTGAAGGCGTGATCCCCAATCTTGAGCGGCGTCTGCGCGAAACCGATTCCGACGCGACGCGCGAAAAGCTCGAGGACTTCATGAACATCATGCCTTGCCCGAGCTGCCAGGGCGCGCGACTGAAGCCGGAAACCCTCTGTGTCAGGATTGCCGGGCGCAATATCCAGGAGGTCTGTTCGTTGAGTGTCAGCGATGCCGAGACGTTTTTTGCCGAACTCGAGCTGCCACCCAAGGAGGCCGAGATTGGCCGACGGGTCCTCAAGGAAATCCGCGAACGCCTCTCGTTCCTGGTCAACGTTGGTCTCGACTACCTGGCTTTGGACCGGACGTCCGGCACACTGTCGGGTGGTGAGAGCCAGCGTATCCGGCTAGCAACGCAGATCGGGTCCTCGCTGGTCGGCGTCCTCTACATTCTCGACGAGCCTTCGATCGGGCTGCATCAGCGCGATAACCGGCGCCTGCTGGAAACGCTCAAGCGCCTGCGTGATCTCGGCAACACCGTGCTGGTGGTTGAACATGACGAAGAAACCATTCTCGAGGCGGATCATGTGATTGACATGGGGCCGCGGGCCGGCCGCCATGGCGGCCAGGTGGTCGCCCAGGGGACGCCGGGGGAGATCCTCAATCACCCCGGGTCGCTGACCGGTGACTATCTTTCCGGACGCCTGGAGATCCCCCTGCCGCAGAAGAGGCGCAAGGCGACCGGCACTCTCGGCATCAGGGGCGCTACAGCCAACAATCTCAACTCCGTCGATGTCGATATCCCGCTTGGCGTGATGACCTGTGTCACCGGCGTCTCCGGTTCCGGCAAGTCTTCGCTGGTGCTGGATACCCTGCAAAAAGCCCTGGCCCAAAGGCTTTACCGTGCGCGCGAGCGGTCCGGGCCGGTGCGCGCTATCGAGGGCCTTGAGCAGCTTGACAAGGTCATCGATATCGACCAGTCGCCGATCGGTCGTACGCCAAGATCCAACCCGGCCACCTATACCGGGCTGTTTACCGATATCCGGGACCTCTTTGCCCGGTTGCCTGAAGCCAAGATGCGCGGCTACAAGCCGGGGCGCTTCTCTTTCAACGTCAAGGGTGGTCGCTGCGAAGCCTGCCAGGGGGATGGTATCCTGCGCATCGAAATGCACTTTCTGCCCGATGTCTATATCCAGTGCGAGGCCTGTCACGGGGCGCGTTACAACCGGGAGACTCTGCAGGTCAGGTACAAGGGCAAGAGCATTGCCGACGTCCTCGACATGACGGCCAACCAGGCCGCGGAGTTCCTCGCCAATATCCCACGGATCAAGCGCAAGCTGGAAACCCTGCGTGACGTCGGTCTCGGTTATATCAAGCTTGGCCAGAGCGCCACAACCCTGTCCGGAGGCGAGGCGCAGCGCGTTAAGCTGGCCAAGGAACTCGGCAAACGTTCAACCGGAAGAACCATCTACATCCTCGATGAACCGACCACCGGTCTGCACTTTGACGATATCAGCCGGCTGCTTAGTGTCCTGCAACGCCTGGTTGAATCGGGAAACAGCGTGGTGATTATCGAGCATAACCTGGATGTTATCAAGACCGCGGACCATGTCATCGACCTTGGCCCTGAAGGCGGCAGCCGCGGCGGGGAGATCATTGCCAGCGGTACGCCCGAGGATGTCGCCCGTTGTGCCCGATCCTACACCGGACGCTACCTGCGATCCTACCTGTCGCTATAAGTGAGAGTTCGCTTGCAGAAGAGGGCCGTCGGCAAAAACGGTTCGCGGTTCAGCCCCTCGGGCTGACATCGCGAAGCTGCCTGACGTTGACCAGGTAGTGCGCCTCCTGGTTCTGCAGCACGAAGAAGCCATCCATCGCGTTGATAAAATCAAACAGGCGGTTTTTCCCTTCCGGCATTTCAATGATCACGGTGCCGGTCAGCTGTTCCCCACCGACAAACCTGATCTCCACATCTTCCCTGTGTCCAAGTAACTGCTGTTCAGGATCGCTTTTCTGGGGCTCGAAACGAATATGGGTGATGGTCTGCTTGTTGGTGACGCAGAAGTTTCCCGTTTCGCTTCGGAACGGGAAAAAGTCTCCGGGCTCTTTCAGCAGGTCGTTCAGGGTCTGTGTGCCCATGTGGTTGTAGGTTGCCGGACTGAGGAACACGACACCCTTCATGACCGAACCATCCGCCTGGAAAACGACCACGGGGAGCTCGGTTTTTTCTACTCGATAGATCGACATGAGGCATTCCTCCAAAAGGCAATTGCAGAAAAAGCACATACGGTTGACATGCCCGGCGAAATCGATAATATTAATCTGCTTTTATGTTTGTCAAATTATTTTCATTGAAAGGAGAGAATCATGGCAGAATTGAAGGGGAGTAAAACAGAGAACAATCTAATGGAGGCCTTTGCCGGAGAGTCTCAGGCCAACCGCAAATACCTGGCTTTTGCCGAAAAGGCTGACGCAGAAGGGCACAAGCAGGTCGCCAAGCTGTTCCGTGCTGCGGCTGCCGCCGAAACGGTCCACGCCCACGCCCATTTGCGCACTGCCGGCGGGGTTAACAGCACCGAGGCCAATCTGAGGGAAGCGATCAGCGGTGAAACTCACGAGTTTGAAAGTATGTACCCACAGATGATCGAAGAAGCCAAGGCCGAAGGCTTCGATGCCGCATTGCGCAGCTTTTCTTTTGCCAACGCGGTTGAAAAGGTTCATGCCGACCTGTACCAGAAAGCGTTCGACAATTTTGGCAGGAATCAGGATGTTGATTACTACGTCTGCAAGGTCTGTGGCAACACCCTGGAGGGAGAGCCGCATGGCCCCTGTCCGATCTGCCAGGCCGGCCCGGTGGCATTTTTCAAGGTCGACTAGCTCTTCATCCCACGGAATTTGCAAGCCGGGCTCTGAGGGCCCGGCTTTTTCATTTTGAGCTTTATGTATCTATGATCCCCTGTTTTATCAGCAACTTGCCGATAACATACTGGTAATTTCAGCGTGAATTGATTATCTTGTAGATGAAGGATTGAATGTCGGAAAAGAAACCGCCTGAGGTGTTCTGATGGAAAAATGCTCGGTATGTAAAGAGATGACGCGCGGCAACAACTGGTGTGACAACTGTCATACGGTCTATGTCTGTCCGGCACCGCGATGCGAAGCTCCGAACCATCGCCGGGACGCCAAGGTCTGTGCGAAATGCGGCCTGATTTTTGATGAATATATTACCCATCGCAAAATGTATCGCCAGTGTCCCAAGTGCAAGAAAAAACAGGGACTTTCTGACCCGCAATGCAAGTACTGCCGCTACTGGTTCAATTGTCCGACCTGCGGTCACAAGGTGCCGTCCACCAGCATGTTCACTTGCCCACGCTGCGCCACGAGCCTGCGTTAAGGGCTGGCATTGAAACAGAAAGCCCCGGCCTTTATGGCCGGGGCTTTTTAATGTCAGCTTTTCTCCTCATCATCCTTGTTTTCCTCCCGCACGGGGAGTTCGCAGCTTCCGGAGAGTCAGGTTTCTACTCCCAGAAGCGGCAGAATCCAGCGGTTGAGGATAAACCAGGCGGCAAAGATGCCGAAAAAAATCAGTAAGGATTTCATCATTCCTCCATATTTATTGCTGTTTCAATATATATCAACATCCATGTTAAGTCAACAGTCCTAATTTTTCCGATGTCCGTTCAGAGACAAACTCACCGTTGGAGAATCAAACTATAGATGACATTGGGCTTTTCGCATAAGATGTTGCGAGTTCGCGCAAAAAAAATGCCCCGCTTTTGCGGGGCATTTTTCTGCAGATGTGTTTTGCCTTACACTTTGGCGGCGGTGACGGCAACGCAGTTGCTGCCGCTCGGCATAATCTGTTGGATGTTCATATCGGCAAAGTTGTCCGATGCGGCAAGCAGTCCGGCAGGCATCATTGCGTGGACCATGACCTTGCCGTTTGCCGAGCCGGCCGGACCGGTGACCTTGAGTGTACCGCCATCGGCAACACCGAGCTTGCCGGCATCTTCTGGGTTGATGATAATCAGCCCTTCCGGGGCCAGTTCGTTGTTGGCCGCCGAGTAGGTCGTTGTTGTGCCGAACTGGAAGGGGCACTTGCTGAGCATGAGCTTCAGGTCTGCCGTTTCCGGAGCGACCAGTTCGGGAGTTGCCGCGACCAGGGACTTTTCGGCCGGCGCGTAGGGCCGCTTCCAGCAGAAGTCGCGCTGTTCGAGAGTCTGGCAGACGTCGGCGTAGCCGCCGCTGAGTTCCATCATCTCCTGGCGGATGGTCTTCTCACTTGGCTCGGGTTTGCCGGTCAGGCGGGCAAACAGGTCGCTGATTATGGCAAGATCGGGTCGCGCCTCTCCCGGAGCTGCAACGGCAATTCTCAGCTTGTTGACGCGCTGGTCCATGGCCGTCACGCTGCCACGCTTCTCCGAAGAGGCTGCGCCCGGCAGGACGACCGTTGCCCGTGCGGTCAGGTCGTTGGCCAGAATATCCTGGGCGACCAAAATGTCGAGTTTGTCGAGGGCCTTGCGCCAGCGGGCATTGTCCGGGAAACCGACCAGAGGGTTGGCTCCGGCCAGATAAAGGGCTTTGATCTTGCCCTGCTCGATTCCTTCCAGGATGCCGATCGCGTCGGCACCGCCTTCGGGCAGCGTACAGTGCCAGGCTTTGGCAAAGGTTTCCCGGGCAGCGGCATAGTCCTGCAACCCGGGGAGAAATTCAGCAGCGACGCCGGCATCGATGAGCCCCTGGGTGTTGCCCTTGAGGGCCACCGGGAAGAGTCCGCCCCGGTCGCCATGCAGAGCACCTGTGACCAGGGCCAGGTTGGCAATCGCGGCAATCGCCGCTTCAGCCTGGGCTGCACCCATTACGTCGCGGCCGAAGATGATAGCAACAGAAGTAGCTGAACCGAGATAGTCGGCGGCTTTTTCAAGTTGTTCGCGATTGATGCCAGTTACCGTACAGGCGGTATCGAGATCGAAATTGTTCAGATACGCGTCCAGTTCGTCTCGGTTGGCGACGCAACGGTTCAGGAAGTCATTGTCTGCCAGCCCTTTGTCGACCAGCAGCTTGGCCAGCGCACCGGCAAGATATGCTTCACTGCCGGGCTGGTACTGCAGGAAGCTTTCGGCCTGGCGGACCAGCTTGACCCGGCGCGGGTTGGCGACGACCAGGTTTGTGTCGTTTTTGCGGGCGGCCAGTTGTACCTGCCAGTTGAGCGCCGGTGATTCGGAGCGCAGGTCTGAGCCGAGAACCAGTATCGCTTCGGCCGTGCCGACCCGGTCCAGCGGGTTGCTTGCACCGCTCAGCTTGAGCTGGGCATTGAGGACCTTGGCTGCGCGCAGGGTGCTGAAACGGGCCTCGGAGTCAAGGTTGTTGCTACCGAGAGCGACGCGGAAGAGTTTCTGAAAGAGGTAGTTCTCCTCGTTGGTCAGGTGCGGCGAGGCCAGTCCGGCCAGGGCCTGACCGCCCTGTTCGTCACGCAAAGCGGAGAATGCGGTGGCGACCCTGTCGAGAGCGGCTTCCCAGGATGCAGGTTGTCCCTCAACCAGGGGGGTCGTCAGTCGCTGGTCACTGGCCAGGTAGTCGTGGCCGAAGAATCCGCCGACGCAAAGGTTGCCGTCGTTGACAGTGCTGCCGTCCTCGGAGGTGACGCGCATGATCTTGCCCTGCTTGCTGTGCATCTCGACCTGGCACTGGGCCGAGCAGAGGGTGCATAAGGAAGGCGTCTTGCGCAGCTCCCAGGGGCGAGCCTTGAATTTGAACGGTTTGGAAATCATCGTGCCGGTCGGGCAGACCTGCACGCAGTTGCCGCAGAAATCACACTTGTCGACATCCTTGTCGATAAATGCCTTGTCGCCCTTTTCGTTGACGAACAGAGCGCTGGAACCGATTGTTTCGTGGCAGGTCTTGACGCACTTTTCGCACATGATGCAGCGGTTCGGGACCTGCTGGATCAATGGCCAGTGATCAATCGTTCCGGCGTTGACGTCATCGGCTTCAAACGGCTGCCGGACAACGTCCTGCGAATAGCAGATGTCCTGCAGGTCACATTCGCCGCCGGCGTCGCAGACCGGGCAATCAAGGGGGTGATTGACCAGCAGCAGTTCAACGATCTGGCGCCGGATCTTGCTCAGTCGTTCCGACTGGGTCGTGACAACCATGCCATCGACTGCCCGGGTGTTGCAGGCGGTCATTGTCTTGTCCGCACCTTCGACCTCCACCGCGCAGATGCGGCAGGCGCCGGTCGGGGAGACTTTCTTCAGGTAACAGAGGGTCGGAATCTTGATGCCCAGCTGCTCGGCTGCATCGAGAATGGTTGCTCCCGCTGCAATCTGAACATCCTTGCCGTCGATCTTGAGGTTGATCATCGAATCTGCCCTTTAATAATTTATCAGTAAGTTATCGAAATTCTCAGTTGACTGCCAGCATGCCGACCCGGTAGCAGCGCAGGCAACGTTCTGCCTCGCGTACTGCCTGACTTTCCGGCATGGCCAGTTCGATCTCTTCGTAATTCTGAGCTCGTTCGGCACCGTTCACCTTGGGCTGGTGCTCGCGATGCAGGCCACCGCAGATACCGACGTTCTCTTTGTCGTCGAAGGTGCCGAGGCCGTTGATGATGTCCTCCATGGCATCCTCTTCGTCAAGGTAGGCCTTGCCTTCCGTCAGGTAGCGGTGCATGACGCGGGCTGCCCGCCGGCCGTGACCGACTGCGAGAACCACGGTCATGGCGCCGTATTCACAGTCGCCACCGGCGAAGATCCCCTCGTTGTCCGTCATCATGGTCCCGCCATGGGTGACAATACTGTTCCAGCGGGTCTGCTTGATGCCGTAGTCGCCGTCTTCCAGATAGGAGAGGTCGGGATCCTGACCGATTGCAGGGATGACCAGATCGCAATCCAGGATATATTCGCTGCCCGGAACCGGTACCGGGCGGCGACGACCGGAATCGTCCGGCTCACCCAGCTCCATCTTCTGCACTTCAATGCCGACGATCTTGTTGTCCACGGTGATCAGCTTGGTTGGCAGAGCGAGGAAGAAGAACTTGACGTTTTCCTCCTCGGCGTCATCGACCTCGTAAGGCTCGGCCGGCATCTCCTTGCGGGTCCGGCGATAAAGCAGGATAGATTCCTCGGCTCCTTCGCGCAGGGCGACCCGCACGCAGTCAATCGCGGTGTTGCCACCACCGACCACGACCACGCGTGGCGGTGTCTCGATTGGCTCGCCGAGAGCCACTTTGCGCAAGTAGTGGATACCACCTTCGGAGAAGCCGTCGTAACCCTGGTCTTCACCTTCAACTCCCATCGGTTTCGATTTGAAAGCACCCGTGCCGAGGAAGACCGCATCGTATTGTTCCTTCAGCTCGCGCAGCGAAACATCGCGGCCGAGCTTGACGCCGTACTCGATCTCGACGCCAAGAGCGGTTATCACATCCGCTTCACGCTGCAGAAGATCGCGTGGCATCCGGTAGTCGGGGATGCCGACAGCAACCGTGCCGCCCGGCTCGTTGAGCATGTCGATAATCTTGACCTGGTGGCCCTCCAGGGCCAGGTAGTAGGCCGTGGTCAGGCCCGCAGGGCCGGCACCGACGACCATGACTTTTTTACCGGTCGAGGGCTTCGGCTGCATCGGCGGGGTGTGGTTATGCAGCCACTCGTGGTCCGAGGCAACCCGCTTGAGCACCATGATGCTGATCGGCTCGTCAACCAGGGCACGGCGACAGGCTGACTCGCAGGGGTGCGGGCAAACGCGACCGCAGACCGCTGCAATCGGCATGTAATCGCGGATCGTCGCCAACGATTCATCGTGGCGATAGTCCTTGATCTCCTCGACATAGGTCGGTATATCAATATGTGCCGGGCAACGGTCCATGCAGGGTGCCGTCAGCTTGGAGTGATAGGCTTTGGCCTTTTTTTCCTTGCGCTCACCGCGCAGGTAGGCCAGGTAGTCATCACGAAAATATTTGACGGTATCAAGGACCGGTTTGGCGGCGGTCATGCAGAGTGTGCATTTGCAATTATCGAGCAGATCGGCCAGCCCGGAGAGGGTGTCCAGATCGCTTTCATCGCCATGGCCGGCAAGGATGCGGGACAGAGTGTCCATCATGACCCGTGTGCCGCGCTTGCCGGGGGTGCATTTGGCACAACAGTACTTCTCCTGGACATTCTGCATGTACTCGGCGGCCATGGTCACGACGTCGATATCTTTGTCCAGGACGATGAAGCCGTCCCAGCCCATGAAGGCCGCTATCTTGCCTTCATCGAGATAGTTTTCCGGCAGTTTGAAAACCGCGGCTTCCGGTTCTCCGCCCTGCCGATTATCGACCACCTTGCCGCCCCAGCTGGAAAAAACGACTTCAGCCAAGTTGAACCTCCCATTCAGGTCAGGTTTTCAGCACACAGAACCACAGCAAAAAAAGCGCCTCAGCGCTTATTTGTAGCGGTATGTGCCTTAACGTTTCATTCTCTTCATGATTGTATACAGTATGCAGCTAAATACCACAGGGATAACGGGTAAATCAAGCGAAAATTGAGCGCGGAGGGCGTTGCAGCCAAGGCGTTTCAACGGAATGGACCAGACCCTTTAGGTGGCATTCAGGCGCCAACGCCATGCCACGGTCCTCATTAGAGATAATGTGCCGTCGGTGATCACATAATCAGGGAAATTCGGGAAACGGTGTGACGATAAAAAATCCCCCCTGTGCCGTATCACTCTCCTCGGTATAGACCCAGATCTGCTCAAAGGTGAAGGTCTTGAGCGTAATCGAAGGCAGCAGGGTGTAATCCATCTCGATAACGGTTTCAATGCGCCGGCCTTCTTCAAATGATTGCATAGCCACCTGCCGGACATCGGAAATGTGCAGGTCATCCTTGAAAGCGGTAAAGGTATCAATGAATTCCTGGCGGAATTCCGGTTGCATGAGATTGGCCGCGACCTGGTATTGCTTCCAGCGCAGGGCAGAGGTGAAGTCTTCCAGGCTATTGTCACCGACCTCGGCGACCTGCTTGTCATGATACTTGTCATAATAGTTGCAGCCGAACAGGACCAGCATTACGAAAAAGCCGCACAATAATTTCCGACCAGTCATCTTCACAAGTTTTTCCTTTCTGTTGCTTGCATCCTCGATGGTCTCGGGTATCTTTTCCTTTAGTGGAAATCGATCCCGGAGCGGTTGCAATGGAAATCAAAGTAGAAATCTATACCAGGCAGGGTTGTGTTTACTGCCGGCGCGCCAAGGAACTCCTGCGGATCAAAGGGGTGGATTTTGCCGAGTATGATATCACTAATGACCTGCTCATGGCAGCAGAAATGCGGCACCGAAGCCAACGGCAGGTCGTCCCGGTAATCTTGGTTAATGACCATCTGATCGGCGGTTGTGTCGAGCTTTTCGATCTCGATGAACGGGGTGTCCTCGACCATATGCTCGGCCTTGATTTCCCTTTCGATGCAACCTTTCAACCCGCCTGAAAGCCTTCTTTCCGAGTCATTTCTCTTCAATACAAGCCTGCCGTTTCTTCGAGAAACTGGCGCAGGATCGCGGCGGTCAGACCCCAGATGACATGTTCTTCGAACTGGTAGAAATCTACCAGATGAGTGCGTCCGCGGTGCTGCCAGTTCTCTCTTCTGTGGATTGCAGGATTGCGGAAATAATCGAGCGGCGCTTCGAAAGTCCCGGCAATTTCAAAGGGATCGTGCAGCAGATTGTCGGGGCTTGGAATCACTCCGATATAAGGGATCACGTGGTAGCCGTGGATAGAATAGAAATCATCCAGGCGACCGAGGATCTCGACCTGATTCCTCGGGATGCCGAGCTCTTCTTCGGTTTCGCGCAGGGCTGTAATGGTCAGGTTCTGGTCTTTGGTGTCGTGGCCACCGCCCGGAAATGAAATCTCCCCGGCGTGGTGTTCGAGGTGGGCCGTGCGCTCGGTAAACAGCAGGTGATCATTACCGTTGCGTTGAAAGAGGGGAACCAGAACCGCAGCAGGGCGCAAGGAGCCGACCGGGATGGTTTGGCGCGGGAAGAGCTGAAGGTGGCTGGTCAGGTGGTTGCGATCTAGCATCAGACAGTTGTACTGACAGCCCTCTCACGCAAGGCCGTAATAGTTGCGGCATAGTCGTCGGCATGGAACACGGCGCTGCCTGCGACCAGGACATCGGCTCCGGCGGCGACCACTTCACGGATATTATCGACCTTGATCCCGCCATCGACTTGCAGCTCCGTGGCCAGGCCGCGGTGCGTTATGCGCTGGCGCAGAGCGCGGATCTTGTCGAGAGCCGAGGAAATGAACGCTTGTCCGCCAAAGCCCGGGTTGACCGACATGACCAGCACCAGGTCGAGTTGATCTAGGATCACATCGAGCGTCTCCACCGGGGTTGCCGGGTTGAGCGAGACTCCGGCCTGCTTGCCGAAGCTTTTGATCAGCTGTACGGTGCGATGCAGGTGCGGTACCGCTTCCTGGTGGACGGTGATGATATCGGCGCCGGCCTTGGCGAAATCGCCGATGTATAGGTCCGGGTTCTCGATCATCAGGTGGACATCGAGCGGTTTGTCGGTGACCTTGCGCAGGGCGTCGACCACCAGCGGCCCGATGGTGATGTTCGGCACGAAGTGGCCGTCCATGACATCGACGTGGATGTAATCGGCACCGGCCCGGTCAACGGCCTGAACTTCTTCTGCCAAACGTGAAAAATCGGCGGACAGGATCGATGGGGCGATTTTGATCATCTGAAACTCCGGAACAGGGATCGCCTGTTGTCATCAACAAGCCATGCAAAAGATTAGGTTACAGGGTCTTTATAACCTATTTGAAAATGGTTTGGCCAGTTCAAAGGAGAGGTGAGGGTCCCGCTTTCCTCTTACCACTCGCCACTTTCCTGTCCCTTAACAAATCTTGCAGCAAAGAAAGCATCCATGCCGTCGTGTCGATGTGGCAGGGTGCGCAGACAACCGTTCTCGGTAAACAGTTCCGCCCATTCCCGGGGCATCAGGGTTCGCAAGTTCTCGAGGGTCATTGCCGGATGAGTCGCCAAAATCTGCCTGACCACGGCATCGGTCTCGGCCTCGGTGAAGGTGCAGACCGAATAGAGCAGGTGACCGCCGGGACGCAGCAGCGGCAGGACATGATTGAGGATCGTTGTTTGCAGTGCAGCCAGTTCTTTCATGTCCGCCGGTTTCCGGCTCCAGCGGCTCTCCGGGTTGCGGCGCAGTACGCCGAGCCCGCTGCAGGGCGCGTCGACCAGGATCCGGTCGAAGGATTCCGGGGCGAGGGAATCCGGAGCTGCGGTGAGATCACAGCAACGGGTTTCGATCCCCCGGCAGCCGAGGCGTGCACCGCCCTGTTCGATCAGCTCGACCCTTTGGGGGTATTTGTCCAGGGCTACGATTTTGGCTTGGTTGCCGGTCAGGGCGGCCAGGTGGGTGGTCTTGCCGCCCGGGGCCGCGCAGGCATCAAGGATCCGGTCGCCGGGCTTTGCCTCAAGCAGATGGGTGATCAGTATGCTCGCTTCGTCTTGGACCTGGTATAAGCCTTCACGATCACCCGGCAAGGGTTGCGACGACCGTTGCTCGATGGTGACCCCCTCGGAAGCAAAATGACATGGTCGGGCCGAATACCCTGCTTCAGCCAGAGCCGCAAGATAGCTTTGCCGGTCTGTCTTTAGGGTGTTGACCCGCAAGGTCTGTGGTGGCGCCTGGGCCAGGGCTTCAGCCAGTGCCTGCGACTCCGCGTTGGGGAACTGGTGCAGCAGGGCTTTTGCCATCCATTTCGGCAGACTGCAGACGTGCTGCAGATAGGCGCTCGGCGTGTCCGGTGTCGGCCAGGCAATCGTCGCCTTTTGCCTCTCCAGCGTGCGTAATGTGCCGTTAACCAGACCAGCCACCCGCCCCATGCCGACCTGGTGAGCCAGTTCGACGGTTGCGTGCACTGCGGCATGGGCTGGAACCCGGTCAAGCTGGAGGAGCTGGTAGGCACCGAGGCGCAACAGCAGCAAAGCATCGCTTTCCAGTTTGTGCAGCGGCTGACGGGAAAACAGACCGAGGGCGAAGTCGAGTCGACCGCGCAGGCGCAGTATGCCGTAGACCAACTCGGTCAGCAGGCCTTTCTCGCGGGCGTCCATCGTCGGGTGTCGTTGCAGGTAGCTGTCTAGCAATCGGTCGGCGTATCCGCCCTGTTCGACGCGCTGCAGGATTTCGTAGGCGCCCGAGCGGGCGTCGATGTTTTTAACTGTCTGTTGAGTGGGCATCTGGACCTGATCGTTATGTGATAATCCAATTATGGTGGCACAATAGCATTGTGTCACCATAATTTCAGTATTGTGTTTGCTCTTTCCCGCCCTTTGAGTGCCGCCGAACAGAATAAAAAAGGACGGATCCATTCGGGAACCGTCCTTTTGCAAAAGAGTGCTCGATTTATCTATCCAGCCATCTCCTCGAGGCGCCGGATCCGCTCTGCCATCGGCGGATGAGTGGTAAACAGCGCTTTAACGCCGCCACCACCGCGCAGGGGATTAACGATGAACATGTGCGCCGTGGCCTCGTTGACCCGGGGCATCGGCATGGCCTGATTGGCGTTCTCCAGCTTACGCAAGGCGCTGGCCAGGGAGAGCGGGTTGCCGCTCAGCTTCGCTCCGCCTTTGTCCGCTTCGAATTCACGCGAGCGGGAGATTGCCATCTGGATCAGCATCGCCGCCATTGGCGCAATAATCGCCAGGGCGATCAGGGCGAGCGGGTTGCTGTCCTCGTCGTCACGACCGAAACCGCCGAACATCGCCGACCACTGCGCCATATGGGCAAGGTAAGCAATGGCGCCGGCGATGGTTGCCGCGATCGAACCGATCAGGATGTCGCGATGCATGACGTGGCTCATCTCGTGGGCCATGACCCCTTTCAGCTCGTCGCGGGTCAGGATCTGCATGATCCCCTCGGTGGCTGCGACCACTGCGTGGTCGGGGTTGCGGCCGGTCGCGAAGGCGTTCGGAGTCGGTTGCGGCAGAGTATAAACCTTCGGCATCGGCAGCTGGTTGGTCTGGCAGATTTCGGCGACCACGTCAAACAACTGGCCGCTGGTGACTTCGCTGCCGCGATACATCTTGATGACGATCTTGTCGGAAAACCAGTAGGAGCCCATGTTCATAACGCCGGCGAGGATCAGGGCAATCAGGGCGCCCTGCTGGCCGCCGATCATACCGCCGATAAAAACCAGGCCGAGGGTAAGGACCGAGAGGAGCACAATAGTACGAATGGTGTTCATTTCTTTAAAAACCTTGTCAGAATGATTTTAAGTCCTGTGCTTGTTTCCCTGTGGCAATCAATATATCCATGAATGGCAGGAAATCAAGAAGTCCTGACTATTCAAGGGTGGCGCCGGGCTCAAGCGGGCAGCCGCGCAGGAAATCCGCGGCACCTAGGCGTTTACGACCGGCCAGCTGCAGTTCTCTGACCAGTAGCGAACCACTGCCGCAGGCAATGCGCACACCATCCTTGTCCGCGGCGATGACAGTGCCGGGGGCCGTTACACCATTTGTCTCAGGACTGGTGCGGGCCAGTTTCAGAAATTCGCCGTTCAGGCTGGTATAAGCACCGGGCCAGGGGTCGAGTCCGCGCACCTGGTTGTGGACTTCCACAGCGGAGCGGCTCCAATCGATACGGCCGTCTTCTTTTTTCATCATTGGTGCGTAGGTGCTCTGGGCATCGTCCTGGACTTCCCTCTGCAGGGTGCCGGCGCAGAGTTGCCTCAGAGTTTCTTCCATCGTCTCTCGGCCGAGCGTAGCAAGGCGGTCGTGCAGTTCGCCGGCAGTTTCTTCCGGGCCGATCTGCAGGGTCTTTTTTACCAGCATATCACCCGTATCGAGTCCGACATCCATGTACATGGTGGTGATGCCGGTTTCTGTCTCGCCGTCGATGATCGCCTTGTTGATCGGCGCTGCGCCGCGATATCGGGGCAGCAGTGATGCATGTACGTTGATGCAGCCGTGGGCCGGGATGTCGAGCACGCTCTTTGGCAGGATCTGGCCGTATGCGACGACCACGATCAGGTCCGGGGCCAGCGCCTCAAGGGATGCAACGGCCTCGGGCTGGCGCAGCTTTTGCGGTTGAAAGACCGGAATGCCGTGCTGCAGGGCCAGCTCCTTGACCGGCGGTGCCGCCAGCTGCTTGCCGCGCCCTTTGGGTCGGTCCGGCTGGGTGTAGACGCCGACCAGGTTGCAGCCTGCATCAATTAAGCCCTGCAGGGTCTGCAGGGCGAAATCGGGAGTTCCCATGAAAACGGTTCGCATATCCTGCGGCCGCATCACATCTGCTCCGAGAGGTGGTCTTGGATCTTCTGCCACTTCTTGCGAAAGATGCTGCGTTTGAGCGGCGAGAGATGGTCAACGAAGAGGATGCCGTCGAGGTGGTCGATCTCGTGCTGACAGGCGATCGCTGTCAGCCCCTGCGCTTCGATGATGTGGGACCGTTCATCCAGGTCCTGGAAGCGCACCTTGACTCTGGCGCTGCGGTTGACCTTGGCATAGTATTCCGGGACCGACAGGCAGCCCTCTTCTTCACAGGCCTCGCCTTCCCGGTCGATGATTTCCGGGTTGACCAGCACCAGCAGCTGTGCGTCTTCGTCGCGGGCCGAGCAGTCGATCACCGTCAGCCGCTTGCTGATGCCGACCTGCGGTGCGGCCAGGCCGACACCGGGGGCTGCGTACATCGTCTCGGCCATGTCGTTGGCAAGCTGGCGCAGCGACTCGTCAAACTCGGTGACCGGGGCGGCCACTTTTTTCAGGACCGGGTCCGGGTAGTGGCGGATCTTGAGTAAAGCCATGATAAGTCCTTAACGGGTAATATTCCTTATATTTCAATGATAGATGCGCCTTTCACTGCAAGTCAACCATGCTTTTCCTGTCCAGTTGTCCCACCCAAGGTCCCGCTTGCCAGCCCGCACGGTCGCATGTTAGAGTTCCCGGACGTCGGACAGGCCGGGTTCTCCCCGGCTTTTTCTTTCGGCGCAACCCGTAAAACGCGCTATTCTTTAACACACAGACAATCATGACGAGAAAACTCTTACATAAGCCGGAACTCCTCGCCCCGGCCGGCAGCCTGGAGGCGTTCTTTGCCGCCATGGAATTCGGTGCCGACGCGGTCTACGTAGGCCTCAAGGAATTCTCCGCCCGTGCCAAGGCCAAGAACGTCAACCGCGACGAGCTGGAGCGCATGGTTGGCTACGCCCATGCCCGTCGGAAGAAGGTCTTTCTCACCCTCAACACCCTGGTCAAGGAGAAGGAGCTGTCGCACCTGATTGATGTCATGGCCGCCGTCGAGGCGATCGGTATCGATGCGATCATCCTCCAGGATATGGGTGTCTGGCGGCTGGCGCGACGACATTTTCCCGGCCTGGAGCTGCACTCCTCGACGCAATTGACGATTCATAACAGTGCCGGGGTGCAGATGGCCGAACGGCTCGGTTTTTCGCGTGCCGTCCTGGCCCGCGAACTGAGCCTCGACGAAATCACCGCGATTCGCAGTGAAACGAAACTCGACCTCGAGCACTTTATTCACGGTGCCCACTGTTTCTCCCTCTCCGGCCAGTGCAGCTTCTCCTCCTGGCTCGGCGGCATGAGCGGCAACCGCGGCCGCTGCGCCCAACCCTGCCGGCGGCGTTACCATCAAAAGGGCAAGGACGGCTACTACTTCTCGCCCAACGACCTCTCTGCAATCGATTTGTTGCCGGAACTCGCCGAAGCCGGGATCATGAGCTTCAAGATCGAGGGCCGGATGAAGAGCGCTGAATACGTGGCCAACGTCGTCCAGGCCTATCGCATGGTCCTCGACGCATCGGAACCAACCAGGGCTGCTGCCATCGGTGAAGCCAAGGAGCTGCTCAAGGAATCGTTCGGCCGCCAGCCAACCCGAGGGTTCCTGCCGGGCAATACGCCGACCGACATGGTCAACCCCGGGGTACATGGAGCCACCGGTCGCCTGATTGGCAATGTCGAGCGTTGCCAGGGCGGGCAGTTGACTTTCCTGACGCGTGACCCACTGCATCTCGGTGACCGCCTGCGCATCCAGCCGGCATCCGACAAGCCGGGCTCGGCGTTCACGATCCGCGACCTGCGTCAGTCCGGCAAACCGGTCAATCGCGTCGGCCGGAATGAACGGCTCTCGGTCGGTTCGCCGCCGGACAAAAGCTTTAAGACCGGCGACCTCGTCTACAAGGTATCCTCCGGGCAGGCCTTCTCCTTAAGCCAGTCAGCCTGTCGCAAACGCCTGGAAAGCGTCACGCCTGGCGAAGCGGTGATTGATCTCGCCATCACCATGCCGACCCCTGAAAAAATCGAACTGAGAGCTGCCTGTCACGGCTTGTCGCTGGCCAGGGATTACGACCTCGAATCCTTCCCGGCCAAGGACCGGCCGCTCTCTGAAGATGTCCTGGCCAAGGTGTTCGGTAAGACCGGGCAACTGCCTCTGGCCCTGGGCCCGCTGACTTGCGGGGCATTGCCCGCTGTGGTCCTGCCGTTGAGCAGACTCAACGCGATCCGTCGCGAATTCTACCAGGAGTTGGCCGATCTGCTACAGGACCGTCAGCACCAGGCCCGCACCGACCACCGTCGTCAGGCGATGGCTGATCTGGTCCCTGCCGGAATGACCGGGGAAGATGACGTGCACCTGGCTGTCGCCATCGGCAACGTGCGTGACCTCTCACTGCTCAAGCAGGACGAGGTTGATGAGCTGATCCTGCCGCTGACGCTGGGTGTCTCCGGCAAACTTCTGTCAGGCAACCGTGCTGCCCTGAAAAATCCGGAACGCGTCATTTGGGACCTGCCGCTGGCGATCTTCGATGCCGACTGGCCGGGGTTCCAGA
The DNA here is from genome assembly GCA_963723355.1 of uncultured delta proteobacterium. Lineage (GTDB taxonomy): Bacteria > Desulfobacterota > Desulfuromonadia > Desulfuromonadales > BM103 > JAFDBW01. Next base: position 29,715 of record CAVRQQ010000020.1, on the reverse strand, counting down.
CCGAAGTTGAGCAATTGATCGACCTCGGATTCCGGCGTTTCCGCCTGCAGAACATCGGCCAGTTCATCCTGTTCGGCGACCGGGACGACCTGCTCCTGGAGAGCGGCTACCGGCTTTTTACCACCAACAGCCAGGCCGCCAGCGCATGGCGCGAACTTGGCTTGGCGGCGGCGACGCTTTATGTCGAAGATGATCGCGACAACCTGGCCGCAGTGCTCAATCGTCAGACCGGCCTGCCGCTGGCCGTAACGGTGTACGCCAATCTGCCGATGATGATTTCGCGAATCCCCCTGCCCGGCGTCAAAGCCGACCGGCCGGTGGTTTCCGACCGCGGCGAAGCATACCGGGTCGATAACCGGACCGGCCTCACGATCGTGCGTCCGGAACAGGACTTCTCCCTGCTCGGCCACCTCGGTGAGTTGCAGCAGATGGGTTGTCGTCGATTTGTCGTCGACCTCTGCCACCTGGGAGTCTCCTCAGCCGAATCCGGGCAGGTGTTGTCGGCTTTCAGGAGGGATCTGTCTCTACCCGAGACATCGAGCTTTAATTTTCTGCAAGAGATGGTTTGAAAGAATGAAGTGCGAGACGCGAGGTGCGAAAAGGCATTGAGCCACAGATCACGTCTGAAAAGGCCGATTGAAAAGTGCTTTACAGGGATAAAAGGGATGAACATAATCTTTCCGATCAGCTTTTCCTGTATTGTTGGTTGAATTTTTAATTGTTTAATCTGATTTGATCAGGCTTGATCTGTGGCGAATAATGCTTGATTTTTCTCTCGCTTCGAACTTCCCGCTTCGCGCCTCAGCTTTTTTGGCAAACAGAGCCCCGTTGCTTGATTTAAACGAATGATTTGTAAGGACATCAATGAAAGATATCGAAATACTGACAACCGATGCCAAGGTCGCTGAGCTGGCCGGGAAGCTTGCTTCGGAGAGAGCGATCGCTGTCGACCTGGAAGCGGATTCACTGCATAACTACCAGGAAAAGATCTGCCTGATACAGATTTCGACCACGCAGCGGACCGTGCTGATCGATACTCTTACGGCGACCAACCTCAGCCCGCTGCGGCCGGTCTTTGCCAACCCGGCGATTCGCAAAATCTTCCACGCCGCCGATTACGACCTGCGCAGCCTGAAGCGCGATTTCGATCTGAACGTACACGGTCTCTTCGATACCATGATCTGCGCGCAGCTGCTCGGTGAAGAGCGGATTGGTCTGGCGGATTTGCTGAACAAGTACTTCAATGTCGAGCTTGACAAGAAATACCAGAAGGCCGACTGGTCGCAGCGCCCCCTGCCCGCCGAAATGATTCGTTACGCTGCCGCCGATACCAATTACCTGCATCGCCTGATGGACCTTCTCATCGAGCGCCTGAAGACACTGGGGCGGATGAGCTGGGTTGCCGAGGAGTGCGCCCTGCTCGAGGAGGTGCGTTTTGCCGAGAACAACGGCCCCCTCTGTGTGCGTTTCAAAGGTGCAGGCACCCTGTCACGTCGTGAGCTCGGAGTGCTTGAGTGCCTCATGCAGTGGCGGGAGGGTGAAGGTGCCAGGCTGGACCGGCCGGTTTACAAGATTCTCGGCAACAAGACCCTGCTTGAGCTGGCCCAGCGCATGCCGCAGGAGAGAAACGGCCTGCGCGGCATCGAGGGATTACCGCCCCGGCTGGTTGACCGGTTTGCCGAGCCGCTGCTGGCCGCTGTTGCCAGGGGCAGGAAAATCCCCGAGGAGGAACTGCCAATCTTCCCGCGACAACCCCGCAAACTGAGGGACCCGGCCCGCGAAGACCGCTTCAAGTTGCTGAAGAAGTGGCGCGAGAAAGAAGCTGCAAAGTATGCCCTGGACCCAGGCGTCCTGATCAACAATTTTGCCCTCGATGCGCTGGCCCAGGCGAATCCGCAGTCAGCGGCCGAACTGGACAGGTTCTCCGGGTTGAAAAAGTGGCAGAAGGCTGAACTCGGTGAGGGCCTGCTTGGCGCCCTGGCCTGAAGAATGCGAAGATGAAGAAACTGTACACCTTCACTCTGGCCGACCGTGCCGAAGCCGGTCTGCTCAAGGAACTCCTCGAGCGTGAAGGTGTCGCTTGCCTGGTCCGCAACGAACAACTCTTCGCCGCGCTCGGCGAAATTCCCTTCCTCGAATGTTCTCCGGAGCTCTGGGTGGTTGACGATGAAGTCTGGCCGCGGGCCAAGTCGCTGCTTGAGAGCTGGCTCAAGGAAGATACCACCTCTGCACCATGGGTCTGTCCTTCTTGCGGGGAGAAGCTGGAGGGCCAGTTCGGGTCCTGCTGGAAGTGCGAAAGAACCCGGGACGCGTGACGCAGGACGAGAAAGCTGAAAAGCAATTAGGCACTGATCACATCTGATCGAATCTGATTTAAAACAAAATCTGAATTATCAGGGATGAAGAGGATGAATTAGAGCAAAGCTTTATTGTTCTGCTGAGTCCCTTTGCCGAACATATTCATACATGACCAGCGAGGCGGCGATGCTGACGTTAAGGCTCTGCACGCTGCCGAACTGCGGAATGGTTAGCCTCTGCATCTCAGGATAATCCTGCGGTTCAAAACGGCAGCCGAACTCCTCATGTCCCAGAACAAAAGCGCTCTTGAGCGGCAGTTCCGTTGCACAGAGTGATGCTGCTCCCTCCGGGTCGAGCAGGAAGAAGCTGTAACCTTGCCCGGTCAGGGCAGCATGGCAGTCGGCGAAGCTTTCGTGGAAGACGGCCGGGACCTTGCGGAACGAACCCTTGGCAGGAGCGGGGTCAAAGGGGCCGATGTTGACCAGGTGAACGGCGCCGGCGCCGAAAGCTTCGGCGCTGCGAAAGATCTTGCCGACATTGAAGCCGGGTTTGAGCTGATCGAGCACCAGCACGAACTCGTGCGCTCCCGGCCTGGCCAGCAGGTTACGCTGACGCTCCTTGTTGTAGCGCAGCAGCATTTGCCGGTAGGATTCTTTTCTGGTCATTGCCTCGTTAAATGAAAAAAGTAAAATGGCAAACGAACCTGCATAAACACCGGCTAAGCTTTTTCACCTTTTACTTTTCGCCTTTCACAGTTTATTTTCCCTGCGTTCCTCTTACCACGTTCCGCGTCCCGGGTTTTACCTGGTCTTGCCCGGTATCCCCGCCTCGGTCATCGGCCGCGGATCGAGCAGGCGTTCCAGTTCGTAATCGGGCAGAACGTCTTCCGCCAGGGCAACCTCCCGGACGGTCTTGCCGGTTTCGTGGGCCTGCTTGGCGATCGCCGCGGCACGGTCGTAGCCGATCACCGGGGCCAGGGCGGTACACATCGCCAGGCTCTCCTCGATCAACCCCTCGCAGCGCTCCCGGTCGGCTGTCAAGCCCTGCAAGCAGCGTTCGTCAAACTGGTCGACCGCATTGGTTAGAAGGTCGATTGATTGCAGCAGGTTGTGCGCCATCATCGGCATCATCACGTTCAACTCGAAATTCCCGGACAAGCCGCCGAGGGTGATGGCGGCATCGTTGCCAACCACCTGGGCGCAGACCTGCATAAGGCTCTCCGCCATCACCGGGTTAACCTTGCCGGGCATGATCGAACTGCCGGGCTGCACGGCCGGCAACTGCAGCTCGCCGAGGCCGCAGCGCGGACCGCTGGCCAAAAAACGGATATCGTTGGCGATCTTGAAGAGTGCGACGGCCGTGGTCTTCAGCGCACCACTGGCGGCGACCACCTGCTCCTTGCCGGCCTGTGCGGCAAAATGGTCCTTTGCCTCCCGGAGCGGCAACCCCGTAACCTCGGCCAGCCCGGCAATCACCCGCTGGGCAAACTCGGGGTGGGTGTTGAGCCCGGTGCCGACCGCCGTGCCGCCGAGCGGCAATTCGCAGAGACCGTCGACAGCCCGGTCCAGCTCGCCCGCCACCGTGGTCACCTGACGGAAGTAGCCGCCGAAGATCTGGCCAAGGCGGATCGGCGTGGCGTCCTGCAGGTGAGTTCGGGCGATAGTGACGATGTCGTCGAACTCACGGGCTTTTGCCCCCAGGGTTTTACTTAAGTCATTGAGTGCCGGCAGCAGGCTCTCCCGGATCTCCACCGCTGCGGCAAGATGCATGACGGTGGGGATGACGTCATTGCTCGACTGGCCGTAATTGACATGGTCGTTGGGGTGCACGGTGCGGCTACCGAGGTCCTCGCCGAGCAGCTGGCAGGCCCGGTTGGCTATCACCTCGTTGGCATTCATGTTGGTGCTGGTACCGGAGCCGGTCTGGAAAATATCCAGCGGGAAATGCTCGTCAAGGTCGCCGATAATCACTTCCTCGGCAGCATCCATGATCGCCAGGGCGATGCGCTCGTCGAGCAGGCCAAGCTCGCGATTGACCTTGGCGGCATGCTCCTTGACCATGCCGAGCGCGCGCAGGAAGGGGCGCGGGAAGCCGATCCCGGAAATCGTGAAGTTGTCACGGGCGCGGGCGGTCTGGGCGCCGTAAAGAGCGTCAGCAGGCACGGTCATGGCGCCCATGGAATCCTGTTCGGTGCGGGTTGCGGACATAAATAAATCTCCTTCTCAACTCTGGAGTCAGTTCACCGTCATCAGCGATTATACTTTGACATCTTCCTGAAATCATTAGCGGTTTTACTTCTTTCAGCATATCAGCAGGAGTGCCGCTGTCAATCTTTGTCGAGCATGTTTAGGCTCTTGAAATAATTTTAGTTTCACTAAAGTTTTGTCTCCGCTATGATGGCCGCCTATGTCTTCCTATGCCTTTACATTAATTCTTTTTTCCGCGCTGATGCATGCCCTCTGGAACCTGCTGGTCAAGCGCAGCGGGGACAAGACCGTTTTCATCTGGTGGATGTTTGCTACGTCATGCAGCCTGATGACCCTGGCGCTGCCGCTGGTCGGGCCCTTCCCCGCTCTCTCCTGGCGCGTCATCGGTCTCGCCGCAGTCGGGGCTCTTTGTTTCATGCTCTATCACCTGTTCTCCGGCCGCGCCTATCGTGACGGCGATCTTTCGATCATTTACCCGCTGGCGCAGACAGCGATGTTCTGGGTGCCGATCTGGGGTATTCTGTTGCTCGGCGAAAAGGTCTCGGGGCTCGGCATCGTCGGAATTCTGTTGATTCTGTTCGGCGCCTATTCGATCCAGCTGAAGGCCCTGGCCTGGAGTGAAGTGGTCCGGCCGTTTCGAAGTTTGCGTGATCCGGCCGTGCTGGCCGCCCTGGCCGCAGGCTTCATCTATTCGATCGGCGCGGTGATCGACAAGACCGGCGTGATGCTTTATCCTCCTTTTCATTTCACCTTTCTGCTGGTTTTTTTCATGCTGCAGTTCATGACTTTGAATATCATGCGGCCCAAGTACCGTGGACGGATCATGGCCGAATACCGCAACCACCGGCTCCTGGTGATTGCCGCAGGTCCGGTGATCATGGCGTCTTTCCTCAGCTTCCGCTACGGTTTGCAACTGGCACCGATGAGCTATGCGGTGCCGGTGCGCCAGGTCAGCCTGCTGATCGGGGTCCTGATCGGGGTCCTGTTCCTCGGCGAAACTTCCGGCCGGATTCGCTTCACCGCGGCCTTTCTGATCCTCTGCGGGGCGGCGCTGATCAGGCTTGGCTAACAAGTCTTATCAGGGAGGCGCGTAGCGCGTGGCGCGAAAAGGCAAAATTCAAATTTCTTTCAGCCACAGATAAAATCAGAAAATGCGGATTTTTAAATTTAAAACCTTGAGTCTTTTGTTGTTTTAATGGTTTAAATTTACCTTTCCAAGTCAGGTTTTGCCTTAAATCAGCCTCGATCAGATTGAATCAGTGGCAATATTTGTTTTCTCGCAGCTCGCGCCACGCGCTTCTCAACTCGTCGGTTTAACTTTGCGTCCTTTGCGCCTTTGCGTTAAAACTTACCTGTACCCTACTCTCTCAATCCGCGGATCATGTCATGAAAAACATCGCCAACTTTCCTCTTCGAAGCCGGCATGCTCAAGCGTACGCCGCGCACCGGGTTCCAGTTCCTCGGTTCCGGCGCCGAATCGGTTGCCGAGCATATCTTTCGTACCAGCCTGATCGGCTATACGCTCGCCCAGCTTGACGAAGAAGCCGATGCCGGCCGGGTTGTGCTGCTCTGCCTGTTTCACGATATCCCCGAGGCGCGCACCGGCGATCTCAACTATGTCAACAAGAAGTACGTCAAGGTTGATGAACGCAAGGCCGTCGAAGACCTGGCCCGCACCCTGCCCTTCGGTGACGACTACCGCAGCCTGCATGAGGAATTCGCGGCGAAACAGACCCGCGAAGCGTGTCTGGCCCACGATGCCGACCAGCTGGAGATGATCCTGGCGCTCAAGGAATACAAGGACCTCGGCAACCGCTACGCCGATGAATGGTATCCGGCCACCGTCAAGCGGCTGCAGACCGGGAACGCACGGACCCTGGCAGAAACGATCTGGGAAACCGACTCGACGCGCTGGTGGTTCGATGACGATATCGACTGGTGGGTCAGAGGCGGGAGCTAGAAGACGGAAACTGGAGGCCGGGGGCTGGCTAAGGCTTGACGCGACCCACAAGAGGTGTTAGAACTCCCTCTTCTTGAACCGGGAAGGCTCTACAGCTTTTCCCTTTTACTTTTCACCTTTTACCTTTAACCGAATTGCGGAGCAATTCCAATGCTCGATCTCAAATTTCTGCGTGACAACCTGGATGAAGTCGAACGTCGACTGGTCACCCGAGGTGATGCGGTCGATCTCGGCAGCTTTCGCGAACTCGATGGCCGCCGCCGGGAACTGCTCGGCGAGGCGGAAACGTTAAAGGCCGAACGCAACCAGGTCTCCGCGCTGATCGGCAAGACCAGGGACAAGAGCCAGGTGCAGGGCGAGATCGCCCGCATGAAGGATGTCTCGGCGGCGATCAAAAACCTCGACGAGGCGCTGCGCCAGGTCGAGGAAAACCTCAACGGTCTGCTGTTAACCCTGCCGAACCTGCCTGACCCGGAGTGCCCGCTCGGCGCCTCGGAAGAGGACAACCCGGAGGTCAGCCGCTGGGGAACGCCGCGCGAGTTCAGCTTCGAACCGAAGGCGCACTGGGATCTCGGCGAAGATCTCGACATTATCGATTTCGAACGCGCGACCAAGATTACCGGTGCCCGTTTCGCCCTCTCAAAAGGCGCCGGCGCCCGGCTCGAGCGCGCGCTGATCAACTTCATGCTCGATACCCACACCGCTGGCGACAGGTACACCGAGATGCTGCCGCCCTTCATGGTCAACCGCGACGCCATGACCGGCACCGGCCAGCTGCCGAAGTTCGAGTCCGACCTCTTTCATCTTGATGACCCCGATTACTTCCTGATCCCCACCGCGGAAGTGCCGGTGACCAACGTCTTTCGCGAAGAGATCCTCGATGGTGCCCTGCTGCCGATCTGTTATGCAGCCTATACGCCCTGCTTCCGCAAGGAGGCCGGTGCCCACGGCCGCGACACCCGCGGGTTGATCCGTCAGCACCAGTTCAACAAGGTCGAGCTGGTCAAGTTCACCCGGCCGGAAGATTCCGATGCCGAGCTGGCCAGGCTGCTGGCTGATGCCGAAGGGATCCTGCAGGCGCTCGAACTTCCATACCGGGTGGTCGATCTCTGTACCGCCGATATCGGTTTCTCCGCAGCCCGTACCTTCGACATCGAAGTCTGGCTGCCGGGCCAGCAGGCCTACCGCGAGATCTCATCCTGCTCGAATTTCCGCGACTTCCAGGCGCGCCGCGCCGGGATCCGTTTCCGCCGCGAAGCAGGCAGCAAACCGGAGTTCGTGCATACCCTGAACGGTTCCGGTCTGGCTGTCGGTCGCACCCTGGTCGCGGTGCTGGAGAACTACCAGCAGGAGGACGGCTCGGTGGTCATCCCCGAAGTTTTGCGCCGCTACATGGGCGGATTGGAAAAAATCGGTTGATACGAAGCGTCGCTTCGTATAAATAGTATCAGCACGCATAACAAGTACGGAGGAGTGGCCGAGTGGTTGAAGGCGGCGGTCTTGAAAACCGTTGACGTGAGAGCGTCCGTGGGTTCGAATCCTACCTCCTCCGCCAAATTTAAAGATTGAAAAATGCGGACGACAACACTACACTGTGCGTCCGCAAAAAATGTGGATAGCGGAGAGGTGACCGAGCGGCCGAAGGTGGCACCCTGCTAAGGTGTTGTACGGGCAACTGTACCGAGGGTTCGAATCCCTCCCTCTCCGCCAGTTTTACAAAAGGCTTGACTTTCGGTACGCTATAAGCGATAAACCGTGTTCCTTTGCGCCGCTAGCTCAGCTGGATAGAGCGTCTGACTACGGATCAGAAGGTCGGGAGTTCGAATCTTCCGCGGCGCGCCATTTAAAACTAAGGCCTCAGCACTTAATCGGTGCTGGGGCCTTTTGTGCTTTTGGTTATTACGCGGTAGCGCCGAAAATACGGGATGCCGGGTAGACTAAAGTTGGTGGCCATAATCAAAGGATGCACGCGTGCTTAGAGTCTTTACGGTTTCTGTTGCCTTGTTAAATAATATAACCTTTGCAAATGATCCATATTGTTCGCCTGTGCAATATGGGCTGCTGGCTGGTAGAAAGGCGGGCCTTTACTGTAAATACCGGGTTATTATTTTTCTGGATATGTTGACGAGATCGACATATACCGATAATATGTCGATAAAATCTATTTTTATCGACATATTATCGGTATCCTTGATAGGGAGTAAGAAATGGCCTTTGATCCACAGCGACCGTACAACGACTTGCCAACTCTTCCACCATCCGTTGATCTGGAATCGAAACCTGTACTAAAACAGGCAATTGCCGCAAACAAGGCCCTGGCTGAACTTAAAGGTGCCGGCGAACTGGTGCCGAACCAGGCGGTACTGATCAAGTCTATCGGTCTGCAAGAAGCCAAACTCTCATCAGAGATCGAAAATATCGTCACCACCAACGACGAGCTCTATCGTGCTTTTGCCAATAAAGGTCAAAAAACCAATCTTCATACCAAAGAAGTCCTCTGCTACAACGATGCTCTCTGGCACGGCTACGATGTGATCAAGAATCAGAACCGGCCATTAACAACCAATCTTTTTGAAGAACTGTTTCAACAGATCAAGCAAAGCAATGCGGGGGTTCGCAAAACACCGGGAACAAAATTGGCAACCAGCGCGGGCAAGTTGATCTATACTCCACCGGAAGGCGAGGCGATCCTACGAAACAAGCTGGCGAACCTGGAACAGTTTATCTACGCCGAAGATGGCATTGATCCTCTGGTCAAGATGGCCGTTGTCCACTACCAGTTTGAAGCGATTCATCCTTTTACCGATGGGAATGGTCGTACCGGGCGGATTTTGAATATTCTCTTCCTCCTCGATCGGGGACTCCTTGATATCCCGGTTCTTTATTTGAGCCGCTACATTATCGAGGACAAAAATGCCTACTACTCGGGTTTGCGGGGCATTACCGAAAATGGCGACTGGGAAAGCTGGATTCTTTATATGCTGGAAGCCGTTGCGCAGACCGCACGTGAAACCCGTGAAAAGATTTTGGCGATCCGCGACCTGATGAATGCAGATATTGAGAAGGTCAAAATGGAGTTGCCGAAGATTTACTCCAAGGACCTGTTGGAGCTGCTATATCATCAGCCTTACTGCAAAATCCGCTTTCTTGAAGAGGCAGGGATTGCCCAAAGGCAGACCGCATCGCAATATCTTAGGGATTTGGCACGGATTGGTGTGCTCGAACCATTAAAATCCGGCCGGGAGATCTATTACATAAACAATAAATTCTTGAAATTGTTAGTTAAGTAGAAGAGAGGAAGCCGTGTTTAGGATATGCACATCGAATCAACACATTTAGGTGACACGTCGAAAAAAAACAGGTTATTTCGACACGTTTCGCTCGGCTACATGGGCAGGTGGCGGGGATTCCCATTGTAAAAGAGCGTCTGACTACGGATCGGAAGGTCGGGAGTTCGAATCTTCCGCGGCGCGCCATTTCAAGTCAGCGAGTTAGACCATGATTCTAACTCGCTTTTTATCGTTGCAAGCCCCTTTTTAAGGAAGACAAGGAAGCTCAAAAGGGGCACTTATATTGAGTGTCCCCTGATTCAGAGTTGGACGATCACTCCGATGTTGTTATGATAATTGGCAACCGGGGAGCAGAAATGAATTCGACTTCGCTGAACCGCAAAATGGTGACGACCGGTCTCCTGGTTGTTGTCCTGCTGCTTATCTTGATACCCGCCTCAAGAAAGACCGTGTTCGAGAGCCACCTTTTCCGCGCGATCGATTCGACGGCGATCCGGTATGTCGATGAGAGCCTGGTCCGGGCTGGTTCGGCGTTCGCCATTGCGCGTACGTTCAACGCGATCGTCTCGGTTTTCCAGGAGAGTCAGTTACAGCTCGAGCCGGGGGGGGTTGGTGTCTCTCTGGCCCTGGGGGCGTCGCTCGATCCCGCCAACGACCTGATCGAGCGGTTTTCGTGGGTCATGCTGGCGAGCCTGACATCGATCGGGGTGCAAAAAGTTCTGATCGAGATCACCCCTTTCGTGAGTATTCAGGTCGTCCTGTTACTGGCGGTCGTGTCACTGCTGGTTGGTGTCTGGCGGCCGTGTCTCGGTTCGTGTAATTTTGTCCATATCGGCAAGGTCCTGTTGTTTGCCGCGCTCCTGCTGCGTTTTGCCGTGCCGTTAATGGCTTATATGAATAACCAGGTCTATGTCGCATTCCTGGAACAACGATACGATCAGTCGGTCGAGTCGCTGGGAGAGACGGTCGCCGTGTTGGAGAAGTACCAGCTAGAAGGCATGGTGAAGGAGCCCGGAGACGACACCTCGGTCGAGGAGCAAGGCCTGGGATGGTGGGACAATGCCCTGTCGACGGTCAGAAGGACCGTCGACCAGGGTGCGAAAATGCTCGATATCGGGGAGCGGCTCGAATCGATCAAGCTGGCGACTCTCGACTTGATCGACAGGATTGTCGATTTGATAGTCGTGTTCGTGTTGAATACGATCGTTCTGCCCCTTATTTTTCTGTGGGGGTTTCTCAATTTGGGGCGGCTGCTGTTCGGGCGCGCCGTTTAGGATTAGAGCCTCGGCACTTCATCGGTGCCGGGGCCTTTTGGTTTTTGGTCATTAAGCGACAGCTCCGGTAATCTGTGATACCGGGTGAGGTTAAAGTATGGGAGTGGGGCGTGACGCGCCCGTGGCAAAGATTTTGTAAATCTTTGCTCGCAGCTTGTCATTTACGTGGAACTGCTATAATTCAGTAGCAATTTGAAGACTTTGTTTTTAAGGCTTTGTTCGGCGAAAATGCCCCTTCGTGGTTCTTGCCCTGTTGAAAGGAACTTTACATTATGTCAATGATCAAGGAATTCAAAGAGTTCGCTGTAAAGGGAAATGTGGTTGACATGGCGGTTGGTATCATTATCGGAGGAGCGTTTGGCACAATTGTCAAATCACTGGTCTCTGACGTGATTATGCCTCCTATTGGAATGTTAATGGGGAATGTCGATTTTTCGCAACTTTTCGTCGTTCTCAACAGCGGCGATGCTCCCGGGTCCTATGCCACTGTTGCCGACGCCCAGGCGGCTGGTGCGGTCACCATTAACTACGGACTTTTCATTAACAATATAATAAGTTTCGTGATTGTTGCCTTTGCTGTTTTCATGCTGATAAAAGCTATCAACAAAATGAAAAGAGAAGAAGTTGCTCCGCCAGAAGAGCCAACAACCCACGATTGCCCGCACTGCTTCTCATCGATTTCTTTGAAGGCTACACGTTGTCCATACTGTACTTCAGAAATTAGTTGATAATTTGATCGAAGAGGTGAAGCAAACCCTCAGAAGATGTTATCATGACGCAGCCTTTCTGATTTTTCAGAGAGGCTGCTTTTTTTGAGGGATCGAAGCTCTGGTCTGAAAAGGAGCAGGTCAACAAGATACAGAATATCTACGGATCAGAAGGGCGGGAGTTCGAATCTTCCGCGGTGCGCCATTTCACGAAAGGCCTCAGCACTTAACGGTGTCGGGGGCTTTGGTGCTTTTAACGTCGAATGGTCTGTGGAGGTCCCGGTGAAGGTAAAAATGTCCTCTCAAACGCGGCAATCGTCAGCTCGCGAATTGTGTCACAGGTTTTTTCGGTTACCCTTAGGGGAACAGACAAAACCTGCCAAGGAGAATTATCATGCAATTGAAAGAATATTTCGAGAATTTGAGCGGCATTGGGGTGTTCTCAACTGCCGACAGTCAAGGCAAGGTCAATGCCGCCATCTATGCCCGGCCGCATGTCATGGCTGACGGAACCATTGCCTTTATCATGCGCGACCGACTGACCCATAAAAACCTTGAGAATAATCCGTATGCATCCTACCTGTTCATCGAAGCAGAGCGTGGCTACAAAGGGATCCGGCTGTATCTCAAAAAAGTCAGGGAGGACCAGGACGCAGAGTTGATTCAACAGCTGACCAGGCGTTGTCTGACTCCCGAAGAAGACGCCGCCAAGGGGCCAAAATTCCTCGTCTACTTTGAAATTGAACAGGCCCTTGACCTGATTGGCAGCGGTACTCCGGATATCACGCTACCGTGATCAAGGCGGGTCGATCCCCCACCAGGTAGGCAGTTTCGCTGCCCGCTGCTATATGATAATTTGCAGTGATACTGTTCTACCTGTGAGGCGCACATGCTTGATCTTCGCAATCTGGCATCCTTGGCGATCGTCTTCCTCCTGCTGGTGCTAACGGGTTGCACCCCTGCAGTACAGACAACCCCCATGACCATTGACAAGGTGCGCTACGACCCCGCCGTTGCCCGTTACCCGGCGAGTGTCGGCGTGTACTTTCCCGCCGACTTTTTTGACAATAATTTTTACCATACGACCGCTGACGACTATCAGCTGACCTTCCATAACAATCCCGCGGCTGCGACACGCCAGGCTCTTGACCTTGCCTTCACCAAAACATTTGCCGAGGTGCGCTACCTGGACAGCCTGCAACAGGGCTTTGCCGAAGAGGACCTGGCGTTCGTTGTCGTGCCGAACATTGTCTCCATGCCCTCGCACCTCGATCCGCAGATCATAGCGGTCGGGGTGGTCTACCAGTTCGAGTTTTTTGTCAAAGGGAAACATCTCCATAGCTGGCAGGTAGCCGGGCTTGATTACGTAAAAGAGACCGCCGGGCCGTCGTCCCCGGGAGCAAGCGTCTCCATCAGCCAGGGCGCATTGCCTCGCAGGATCTCCCCCGAGGAATTTGATGCTGTCGCCCGGGACGCGGTTTGGGATGCCATCTCGGTCCTGCTCGCCGAACTTGATCAACAGCGGCTTCTGACGGGCAGGCTCCCGGCACCCGAGGTGGCGAAGAGTGTGGCCAATAAGTCCTTGCCGGACGCCGGTGATACGGTGACCCTGGCGATGTTCGGACCAGTTTATGACCAGGACCAGGATCCCGCCAGGAAGCGTCTTGAACGATGCATGCTCGAGGAAATCAAGGATAACGAATTATCCATGAAGCCGATCTTGCAGGGCGATCTGCGAGGTCAGTTGTATCCCTGGCTGTCGCGCAGCAATTACCCCGAGGAACTGAATGATCTGGAATCGATCATCAGGCAACCCGCCGTCAGGGAGCGCCTGCGGGAGCTGGGAATCCGTTATGTCCTGAGCTGGGATGGTGAAACGGTCCAGGCGCAGTTTACCGGACCCTTCTTCGTCACGGCCTACGGGGTTATTGGCTATGAAAGCGCCGACAAGGTTTCGACGATAAGGGCGGACCTCCTGGCCGTTGAAGACGGCAGGGTCGTGACCTCTTTTGAGAGCGCCCGGGAAGGGACAGACACCGTGCTCGGATTGGTCCTGGTGCCGGTGCCGATCCCGGAGGATACGGAAGGGGCTGTTTGCGAGGAGATTACGCGCCAGATCGACGGTTTTTTGCGGACGGTACGCGCCGCAAACCAGATCTCGGTCGGCAACCTGACTCAGGAATAAACAAGCCCCGGCACTTTGCAGTGCCGGGGCTTGTTTGGCTGCCTGGAGGAACAGGTTGGTTTATGTTTCGTCCTTGCCCCAGACCCGGTTGATAAACTGGTCACGGCCCGAATTGTAACGGTAGGACTTGTAGCGGACCGGGCACTCCTTGTAGTAATCCTGGTGATAATCCTCGGCCGGGTAGAATCGGGTCGCGGCAACGATCTCGGTGACGATCGGACTATCGAAGCGGCCCGACTTGCCCAGCCGTTCTTTTGATGCTTCAGCCAGCTGCCTCTGTTCGTCGTTGAGATAGTAGATGCCGGTACGGTACTGGCTGCCGCGGTCGACAAACTGGCCGCCGGCGTCGGTCGGGTTGATATTCATCCAGAATACCTCGAGCAATTCCTCGAAGCTGATTTTTCCCGGGTCGTAGCTGATCTCCACCGCCTCGGTGTGTCCGGTCGTCCCGGACGAAACGTCCTGGTACGTCGGGTTGTCCTTGTGGCCGTCGATGTAGCCGGAGACCACCGCGTTTACACCGTCGAGTTGTTCAAAGGGCGGTTCCATGCACCAGAAGCAGCCGCCGGCAAAGATGGCCTTGGCTATCATGGTTTTCTCCATATCGTTCATCTCTCCCTTAATTGCTGGCAACAAAGCTGAGCGAGGCCGAGTTGATGCAATGACGTAAACCGGTTGGTTGAGGGCCATCGTCAAAGACGTGTCCAAGGTGACCATCACAACGGGCACAGAGCAGCTCGGTGCGATGGCTGAAGAAGCTGAAGTCGTCTTCCGTGGCGATGTTCTCTTCGGCGACCGGAGCGGTAAAGCTCGGCCAGCCGGTCCTGGAATCGAACTTGTCCTTGGAGGCATACAGGTCGAGGCCGCAACCGGCACACTGGTAAATGCCATCCTGATAATGTTTATCGTAGATGCCGGTAAACGCGTGCTCAGTGCCTTTTTCTCGCAGGATATGGAACTGTTCCGGTGTCAGCAGCTTGCGCCATTCAGCGACACTCTTTTCAACTTTCCCGGTCATGATGTACTTCCCCTCTGAGACGGAATAGACCTTGATCTGCTCTGCCGCGTTGGCTGCGTTCGGCAAAAAAATCGACATCAGCCGGGCATCGATCAAGTTGAGCGTGGCCAGGGAGGCCGAGGTTCCGGCAACCACAACAGCTCCGTTCTTCAGAAAATCGCGTCTTTTCATTGTGACATCTCCTTTGCCGGCTCAGCGCTGATCGTCTGCTCCAGGGTGCTGACGTAGGTGTCCGCGGCCTTGAGCCAGGCTTCGAGTTGCATGATTGATACTTCTTTAGGATTATATACCACCCGGTCGACTTCGCGCGACCCGCTCCAGCCGCGTTCGACAGAAAGAACACCTGGTTTGCCTTCCAGGGCGTGGGCGCCGACGTCATAACAGTGGACGACGAAGGTGGCTTTCGCCATCCCCGGCGGGACCTCTGCCGTAACGCTGAAAGCGACCAGCAGAACGGTCAGCAGGGTTGCTGTGACGAGTCGTGAGGTTTGCATGATCTTCCCCTTTCGCTTTGCGTTGCTTGTCGCAGAACCATAGC
Source organism: uncultured delta proteobacterium (assembly GCA_963723355.1). Taxonomy (GTDB): domain Bacteria; phylum Desulfobacterota; class Desulfuromonadia; order Desulfuromonadales; family BM103; genus JAFDBW01. The sequence goes on along the minus strand of CAVRQQ010000020.1, from coordinate 14,238 downwards.
AAACGGCTGTAAACAGAAGAAAAAGGGGCGGTAAAGATTCTGTAAAGTTTTTTGTGGCAGGGTGAGAGGAAAGGCTGGTCAGGCTGGGAGTTCGAACCAGATGCGGGTCTCGCCGGGGATGCTTTCGGCGCCAACCTGACCGCCGTGGGCCTCGATCAGCTGCTTGACGATGGCCAGGCCGATCCCGGCACCGCCGACGTCCCGCGACCTGGAATATTCGGCGCGGAAGAATCTTTCGAAAACGTAGGGCAGCTCGGCCGCCGGGATACCCGGACCGTCGTTGATGAAGTCGACGCGTACACCGTCTGCCGTCCGGGTGCTGGTAATTGTCACCGTGCCGCCTGCCGGTGTGTATTTCAGGCAATTGTCAATCAGGTTGCGCACCGCCTGCAAAAGCTTGTCACGATCGGCGGAAACGGTTGCCGCCCCGTCATTGAACTGCGTTATGACCCGGACCTGTTTCTCGTCGATATTCATCCGGTAGAGATTCAGCATTTCGCTGATGCAGCCGGTCAGGTCGACCGGGCGACGATCGAGGTAGGCTCGGGCGGCGTCGGCCCGCGCCAGCTGGCCGAGGTCCTCGACCAGGTTGACCAGGCGCAGGTTTTCCTGCTGCAGCATGTCGAAGGTTGCCTTGTCCGGCGGGATGATGCCGTCACTCAAACCTTCCAGGTAGCCACGCAGATTGGTCAGGGGCGTGCGTAATTCATGGGCAACGTCGGAGACCATCGATTTGCGCAGCTGTTCGAGCCGTTCCAGGCTGTCGCTCATGCGGTTGAAGGCCCGGCCGAGTTCGCCGATCTCGTCAGCCTGGATCGCCTCGACCCGGGCCGAGAAGTTGCCGGCGGCAATCTGGCGGCTGGCTTCGCTCATCTGCACCAGCGGTCGCAGCACGCGCCGGGTCAGCAGGTAGCTGAGCAGGAAAGCCAGGCCGAGGGCGACCAGACTCGCCCAGAGCAGGTAGCGGTGTACGGCAGTCAGGAAAGCCCGGTGCGTGTCGGTGGGTGAGACCATGTACTTGTCCATCAGCACCATGAAGTAGTCGGCCGCCAGCTGGTCGAAGGCCAGCCAGATAATGCCGGTGATCACCGCGATCACCGGTATCGTGGTCACCAGCATCAGCTTCCAGTGCAGGCGAAACGTCATGGCTGCTCCCGGTCGGCAAAGCGATAACCGAAGCCGCGCACCGTCTCGATGTAGCGGGGCTCCACCGCATCGTCGGCAAGCTTCTGGCGCAGATGGCCGATATGTACGTCAATCACCCGGTCGACAACCGCTTCGCCGCGCTGGTAAATATGGTTAAGCAGGTTGTCGCGGGAGAAGGCTTTGCCCGGTGCACTCATCAAGGCCTGCAGCAGCTTGTATTCGACCGCGGTCAGTTCCACCGCCTGGCCGTCCAGGCTCACCCGGCGTTTGTCGATGTCGAGGACCAGGCCGGCGTGCCTGAGCTCATGGACCGGCTCCGCCCGCCGCGAGGTGCGCCGCAGGATCGCTTTGACCCGCTCCACCAGTTCGCGCGGGCTGAAGGGTTTGACCACGTAGTCATCGGCACCGAGGGAGAGGCCCAGCACCCGGTCGATCTCTTCTTCACGGGCAGTGAGCATCAGGATTGGCACGTCGGAGAGCTTGCGCAGTTCCCGGCAGATCTCCCAGCCGTCGACCCCCGGCAGCATGATGTCGAGGATCACGAAACCGGGTGTCTGCCGGCGGGCAAGGGCCAATGCTTCGGCACCGTCGTGCAATATCTGCGTCGCGAACCCTTCCCGTTCGAGATAGGTCGCGATCAGGGCCGCGGTGTTGCGGTCATCTTCGATGATCAGGACCGGGTCAGTCGGTTTCGGTTGGTGCATTCGGCGCCCTTGTAAAATGCACTGATATCAGTGCCGACATTAAAGTATGGATAGTTCTTCAACAGATCATCAGCATTACAGTTTGCTGATTTCCTGCAGAAGTGTCTCGTTATCCGGCATCCCCTTGTGAACATAGCGGACGATACCGTCCCGGTCGATCAGGTGGGTGATCCGGCCACTGCCATAGTGCTTGCGGATGCTGCCGTCGTCGACCAGCAGCGGAAAGGTCAGTCCAAGTTCTTTGGCAAAGTCCCGGTGGGTCTCCAGTGAGTCGCCGCTGACGCCCAGGACCTGGGCGTGGAGCTCTTCAAAACGCGCGAGGTCGTTCTGAAAAGCCTTCAGTTCATTGGTTCAGCCAGGGGTAAAATCGGCGGGATAATAGGCCAGGATGACCGGGCCCTTCAGTACAATCTGGCTGAGGTTAATTTCGCCCTGCGTCGAGTCTGCGGTAAAGTCGGGCGCCGGGGTGCCGACTTCCAGGGCCGCTGCGTTGGATGCCAGCAGGCTTGCCGCGGCGACGGCTCCTGCGCGGATCAATTTTTTCATTGTGGTCTCCCTTCTCCGAAGAGTTCATACAGGCGTTGCGTACGATAATCGAATATCTCCTCCAGCATATGCTTGACCTTGACTTTATGGACCAGCCTGCCGAGCGGACCAAATGGCAGCAGGTATGTGACCCGGTCAATCATCCTGGTCATGTCTTTGCCAACCGGCTCTATGATAGTGTTGATGATACCAGAGCTTGTATGGTCCCGACCCTTTGCTCATCGACAAAGCTGACGCCTTCGTTGATATGCTTGATCTCGGTCAGCCAGCGATGTGTGCCGAACAAGGGAATCCTGATTTCGTAGGTGATCATCAGGCCGTTGTACATTTTGTCCGGCAGGTCGGAGAGGATCCTGAATTCAAGGTCCGGGGGCGTCAGCTCATCAAGGTTCAGCGGGGTGGCGAGGAATGCCCAGACCTCCTCCGGTGCGGCATTGAGCGTAATCTTTTTATCGATGACATGCATGTCCGTCAGGCCCCGTGCTCGAAACGATGGACCGGACGGGCAATCCCGTTCCAATTGTCAAGATAGCGCTGCAGCTCGAAGTCCTTGACCACGGCAACACCGGGAGGTGCGGCGACACAACCGGTAAAAAGGAGTGAACAGGCAGTGAGTACAAGAGCTTTCATTCTATAAACACCTCGTCGTATATACGCAAACAATTATCCCAGAGTCTGCCGAGAACACAACTCACAGAAAGCTGTTAAAATGTTTAACGACAACTCATGACAAGGAGAAAACATGCCTGAAGAAAAATTGCGACTGGGAATCAGCTCCTGCCTGCTTGGTGAAAAAGTCCGCTTTGATGGCAGTCATAAACACGATCGTTTCCTGACCGGGACACTGGGGCGCTACGTTGAATATGTGCCGGTTTGCCCTGAGGTGGAGCTTGGTCTGCCAACCCCGCGCGAGACATTAAGGCTCGTCGGGCAGCCGGAGAATCAACGCCTGGTCTTTTCGAAAAGCGGCGAGGATATCACTGACAGCATGCAGGCCTGGGCGCGCAAACGTGTGGCGGAACTGGAAAAAGAAGACCTGAGCGGATTCGTGTTCAAGTCAAAATCGCCGAGCAGCGGCATGGCACGGGTCAAACTCTACGACAAGAACGGCAGCCCCAACACCCAGGGTGTCGGCCTCTTTGCCAAAGCGTTCATGGAGCATTTTCCGCTCTTGCCGGTGGAAGAAGACGGCCGCCTGCATGACCCGAAACTGCGGGAAAACTTCATCGAGATCATCTTCACCCTCAAGCGCTGGCGGGAGGATGTCGCAGGGGCCAGGAAACGCGGCGCCCTGGTCGATTTCCACACGCGACACAAGCTTCTGGTCCTGTCGCACAGTACGGAGATCTATAAGCAGCTGGGCAAGCTGGTTGCCAGTCAGGGAGATCAATCTTTTGACGAGGTTTGCAAGCAGTACATGGCACTGTTGATGAAAGGCTTGCGGCTGAAGACGACGGTCGCCAAACACGTCAACGTTCTGCAGCATGTGCTTGGTTATTTCAAAAAACAACTCAGTAGCGATGAAAAGCAGGAGATGCTAGGGGTCATCGCGGACTACCGGGCAGGATTGATCCCACTGATCGTGCCGATGACCCTGCTCAATCATTTTGTCCGCAAATACAAGCAGCCATATCTGCAGCAGCAGGTCTACCTCTGCCCACACCCCTTGGAACTGAAATTGCGTAATCACGTTTAGTTTCAGTGAAAGGTTTTTTTCACGGAGATGATCATGAATACCTGGTATTACCTGAAGCTCTATCTCTTGACGGTTCCGGTCTTCTTTGCCATCGATCTGCTCTGGCTGGGAGTCATCGCCAAAGACCTCTACCAGAAGAACCTGGCGCACCTGCTCAGCCCGGACGTCAACTGGCCTGCGGCCATGGTTTTCTATTTCATGTACATTGCCGGCATTATCCTGTTTGCCGTGAAACCGGCGATCGATGCCCAGTCCATGGCCAAAGCAGCCATCTGGGGCGCTCTGTTCGGCTTCTTCACCTACGCGACCTATGACTTGACCAACCTGGCGACCCTGAAAGACTGGCCGATCAAGATCGTGGTCATTGATATTGCCTGGGGGACCGTGCTGTGCACATCGGTTGCTACCGGAAGCTACCTGATCAGTCGTTGGTTAAACTGACGGTTATTTGGAATGGCCCCAGCGATAAACCCCTTCTTGATCATCAAGGTAAACACTCAATCGACACAGTATCGGAGTCACTGTCGCCCAGACAATTGCCAGGCAAACGATGGTTACGAGCGGGTCGGGGCCAAAGTATGCCGCCCCCATCCTGATCCCCGCCCAGTAGGCGAGCGGGCCGCCGAACAGGCCAAAGATGGCGGCAAGCAGATAACGTCCCGACAGCCAGTACAGGGCATAATGGAAGAGGGTGGCAAACTGGGCCCAGATCACAAACACCCAGAGCGGCAGCCAGAGCGGCCAGTCCGGGTGGCTTGTGAAAGTAAACAAACCGACCGCCTGCTGAATGCTGTCAACGGCGACACCCAACAGACAGGCCGAGAGCATTAAAAGGGCTTCTTTTTTCCATTCCCGGGCCAGCACCAGGTGCGCTCCAGCCAACAATAGAGCGAGTAAGCCACCGGCGACCGGGTGCCCCCAACCGGCACCGAGAACGCAGCAGAACCATCCCGTCTGATAAAGGGTGATGTTGAGGATTTTGGTTGCCAGTGGCGAAAGAAGCATAAGCCCTCTTTAGGGTTGTTCCGGCTTGTCGAGAACCAGTTGAGCCAGGTCAATAATCCGCGCATTGAAACCGGCCTGGCAGTAGGCAAAGTAATATTCCCACTTGCGGATGAAAGACTCATCAAACCCTTGTGCACGAATCTCCCCGTGCTTCTGCAGCAGAGTTGCCCGCCAAAGGTCAAGCGTCTTGGCATAGTCGAAAGCAAAATTTTCCAGGTTGGATAATTCAAGGGACGAGTTCTTCGCCATCGCTTCTTGCATGGCACCCAGCGAGGGCAGGTGACCACCGGGGAAAATGTGTTTGCGAATCCAGTCGGAGCTGAAACGGTACGCATTGTACTTGCGGTCAGGAATCGTGATCACCTGGATTACGGCACGGCCACCTGGCAACAGGGCATCGTGGCAGGCCTTGAAGAATGGGCCCAGCCCGGCGTGCCCGACCGCTTCGAGCATCTCAATCGAAACGAGTTTGTCAAATTGCCCTCCGATATGGCGGTAATCGCAAAGGCGGAGCTCAATCCGGTCCTGCAGGCCGGCCTCAATAACCCTCCTTTGCGCCAGCTCCAACTGCTCCCGGGAGATGGTGATTCCGGTCACCCTGCAACCGGTCTGTCGAACAGCTTCTATGGCAAAGCTGCCCCAGCCGCAGCCGATTTCGAGGACGTGATCTTTTGAGGTGATCCCGGCTTTCGAGATGATCGTCTGCAACTTGTTCCTCTGGGCCTGCTCAAGTGACTCACCGGGGTTTTTGAACAAACCGCACGAGTAGGTCATGCTCGGGTCCAGGAAGGTGGCAAAGAAATCGTTGCTCAGGTCATAATGTTCACGGATATTGCGGTCGCTGCCCTTGATAGTATTGGGCCGCTTCAGATGCCGCAGGTAATTGACTGCGCGGCCCACGGTCGACGTGAAAATACTCCGGTCGTCCATGACCGACTCGTTGCGGGCGATCAGGGTCAACAATCCGGGCAGGTCAGATGTTGTCCAGTCGCCGTCTGTATAAGCTTCACCGAACCCGATATCGCCGGCAACCATCACCCGGCGGAAAAAACGATACTCATGAATCCTTAGTTCAAGAGCGGGCGCGGTGCCTGGCTTGCCAAAGCGTTGCGATTGCCCGTCAGGGGTCTTCAGGGTCAGCTCCCCCTCGGGCAGCCTGCCAAGGAAGTTCATGATCATTTTCATACCGATTCGGTCGAAACAAGACGGCGGAACCGGGCGGATCGTCATCTCACTGTTCGGCACAGGCTTTTCGTACACAGGCAGCCTCCTTTGCCAGTGCAGCCTGGCCGCCTGCCAGAGAATTCTCGGCATGGTCAGACTGGCACAGATGGGGTGGGCAATAATCGCCTTGGCCAGGCTCAATCTTGTCATGGGTACCGCTGAACCGGAAATGCGGGCGACCAACGAAAGCTGGTCATCGAGGTGATAGCGGATCGTGTTGTCGATCTGGTCAGAAGCCGCTGTGAGCCGGAACTCATATTGTCCTTTGCGGGGAAAGAACGGCGAAACGTGAAACTGTTTGGCAGCAACAAAGCGCAAACGCCCGTCCAGCGGTTCGGATCCTTCGGCGGCAAGCGGATAGAGGTGCATTTCGCCAAAAGTATTGTTGACCTGGGCCAGGATACAGACCAACCGGCCGGAGGTGTCATGGCAATAAAAAAAACTGACCGGATTGAAGATATAGTTGAAATAGCGCGCCGCAGTCACCAGGATGACCTTGCCGAGGGGGAAGTCCATGCCGGCTTCTGACAAGACCGAAGAAACTTTTTCCCGAATGGTCTGGTCGCCGGGGACCAGGTAGTCGCGGTCATGGATCGCGACCGGTCGCAGCTGGTTATAACCGAATAGCGGGTTGTCCCTGGCCAGCTCTTCCAGTTCATCCAGCTCGAAAGCATAGAAATAGACCGGGTAGCGAAACTTATGCTCCACCGGCACCAGGCGAGAATGCACGACTTCACCGAAATAGATCTTCGAGTTCAAAGCGACACCCCGAACATCTCAGCCACGTTGACGCCGGCCCGCACGGCATCTTCATGGAAACCATAGCCGAAATAGCTGCCACAGAAACAGGTCCGGTTGCAGCCATTGAGCTCTGGCAAACTTTTTTGGGTCCTCATTGACTCAAAACTGTAAAGGGGATGATGGTAATCCATCTCGGCGATCACGGTGTTTGCCCTGAAGGGATCATGCCGGTTCAGGGTGACACAGTAATCGTTTTGAGTCCGCAAGCCCTGCAAGCGATTCATGTAATAGGTGACAAAAACCGGTCGTTCCTGGTCAGACTGCTCCCGGGTGAAGTTCCAGGCGGCCCAGGCGTGTCTTTGCCCAGGCAGTATCGAGGCGTCTGTATGCAGGACCGTATGGTTCAGCTGGTACTTCCAGGGAGAGAGGAGTTGCTGCTCTCGCTCGCTCGGGTCGAGAAGCAGTGTCAGAGCCTGGTCGGCATGCGTTGCAATAACGACCTGGTCAAAATCCATCGAAGACCCGTCACCAAGCATCAGCCGGACCTGGTCTGGCAAGCGTTTGACACAACGCACAGGAGAGTCCAGATGAAGCTGACCACGGAAACTATTGACGAACTTTTTGACATAAGCAAAGCTGCCACCGACGACGGTGCGCCACTGAGGCCGGTCGCGTAAAGAGAGCAGCCCATGATTGCGGAAGAAGTGCAGAAAAGGCCCGGCGGGGAAGTCATGAATCTGCACCGCGGGTGCCGACCAGATCGCTGCAGCCATCGGCACCAGGTAATTGTCGTATCATGTATGAGGAATAATTCCCTGCACGAAGATATTCGCCAAGCGTGACATCGCCTACCTCGCCGCGGGTTACATCTTCCTGGGCCTGTGTACAGAAACGACGTATTTCCATCAGAAATTTAAAGAACACCGGGCTGACCAGGTTGCGGCGTTGGGCGAACAGGCCGTTCAGGTTGGTTCCCGCATAGACCAGGCCGGTTTGATGGCATTGGAAACCGAAAGACATCTCTGAAATTCGCGTCTCCACGCCGAGTTGAGCAAGGAACTTCTTGAACAACGGGTAGGTGGCATCGTTGAGCACGATAAAACCGGTGTCTACCGCCACGCCGGCATCCGGGCCATTCTTGATCTCGATGGTATGGGTATGCCCGCCCAGGTAATCGTTCTGCTCAAAGAGTGTCACATCGTGCCTTTGCTGAAGCAGGTAGGCCGAGACAATGCCGGCAACTCCGCCTCCGATAACGGCGATCTTTTGTCTTGCGGCAGAGATGTTGTCAAGGTTAGTCATTCCGCACTCCAGCTTTAGGGACCCAGGGGAAGAAAGCATTGGTCCTGGCTTTGTAAGCGGCAAATTGGGCGTTGTTTTCGTACTTGGCCTCGAGCATCGGGATGCCGGACACTTTCAGTAGCAGGAAATCGATCAGCAGCGGACTGATGATGGCGACAGCCCCATACGGGACCTGGCAAGCGATCAGGAAAAGGCCCCACCAGAGGACCGCTTCTCCGAAATAATTCGGGTGGCGTGTAAAGCGCCACAGGCCACTCTGGATGATTTTGCCACGATTATCAGGATTATTTTTGAAACGCAGGAGCTGCCAGTCACCGATCGATTCAAAGCCGAAACCGAACAGCCAGATGACAACACCAGCCAGGTCGAGAACACCAAGATGCCCCCCGGGGCTATTGATCACCAGCTGCGTCGGTAAAGCCACCAGGAAAACAACCGCCCCCTGCAGCATAAAGATCTGCAGGAAACTGCGCCAGACGAAGGTCTCCCCCCATTGCTCACGCCATTGGCGGTAGCGAAAGTCTTCTCCCTCGCCTTTTTTCCGAAGTGCGATATGGACTGCCAGGCGCACTCCCCACAGGGAAACCAGAACGACGATCAACCATTGGCGCAAGTGACCACTGCCGTAAGTGATGAAAAGCACCCAGCTGGTCAGGACAAACGCCAGACCATAGGCAACATCAACAATGCTGTTGTCTTTAACGATCATGGCCAGGACAAATATCGCCGTCATGAACACAAACAGGACAAGTCCGCACAAAAGAAATACCGTCATCGGGCAATCCACGCTCAAATAAATTTCTGCTAACTCAGGAAAGTTTACCGACTAAATTGCATAAACGCAATATTTCCAGACCTTTAACATTTATGCGTGCGCATATTTCCCGGCGGTCGAGCAAAGCAAGTCCGATCTCTGTTATGATATTTCTAGATATATCAGGGAAAGGGAGCTGGACAATGATGTTAAAAAAGCTGCTGATCTGCTTTGGCCTTTTGGCCATCTTCACCAGTCAGGCCTGTCTGGCAACGGAGATCAAGGGGGTTTCTTTTGCCGACCAGGTTGAGCTGGAAAAGCATGCTGTCAGATTGCAAGGTGTTGCTGTTCTAAAATGGGCGATGCTCTTCGATGTGTATGCAGGAGCATTCTATCTGCCGGACAATGTTGCCGGTTCTGCCTGGGCAGAGGATGTGCCGAAGAAGCTGGAGATTTCATATTTCCGGGATATAGAGGCGAAAGGTTTTGCCGATGCATCGGACAAGATCTTGCGCGACAATTTGCCCGGAGTCGAGTATCAGGCCCTGGCTGAGAGGCTTCGGGTTTTTTACAGCTTCTTTAGGGATGTTAAACCAGGAGACCGTTACAGTATCGACTATATCCCCGAACAGGGAACCGAACTGAGGCTCAATAATCAAAGCCTGGGCCGTGTCCCGGGGGCCGATTTTGCGGTTGCCTATTTCGGCATCTGGCTGGGGGAGAATCCGATCAGCAAAACGTTTCGGGACAAATTATTAAATGGCCGTTAGGAAAAAGGCTGACCTAGGCGTCATCATGTTCAATCGTCACAATACCGAGGTAACCGTCAACCGACAACCTGTCTCCAGATTGAATGACCCGGGTTGCCTCGGGAATCCCGGTCACACAGGGGATGCCATATTCACGGGCAATGATCGCTCCGTGAACCAGCATTCCGCCACGGCGCTCGATAATGGCAGCAGCCAGTGGCGCCAAAAAAGTCATGTTTGGCTCAATGGCATCGCAGACCAACACGTCACCCCGTTTAAAATCTGCCAGGGGACTCGAACCATCAAGCACCCTGGCCCGACCTGAACCGACTCCGGGTCCGGCTGGTTGGCCGATAAGCTGACGAGGGACCTGCAGAACGCGAGAGGACATCTCCTGCTCTTGCTGCAACGCATACCTGGAGAAGAGCGTGTCCGGACCGGCCTCTTCCGACAGCAGCCTTGCGAGTTCTTTTCCTGTCCCGGCTTCAACGCGCTGGCGAATTTCCTGTTCCACAGCCGTAACGCCGGCCCTTACCTTCCCCAGGTAAAGGTTATCATTGTCGCGCAAAAGATAACTGGCCTTGGCAACCAGAAGAATCCGGCTTGCGTAATCACGGTCCTCCTCGGCGAGGTTGCTCAGAAAGCATTGTTCAGTCATTGCGCGCTTTGGTTCATGGACCAGATCCTCCTGTTCGGCGAGCTTCACCAGCCATCCGCACAGCTCCCGGCCATCCTTCAAGACCCAGTTGATGCCGCTATATCGACGGGTAAAATCATCAATTAACAGCTGCAAGGGACTGTCCGGAGACATTTCATGGCCTTCCTTCAAACGCTCAAGGACCGTCGGATCCTCGCGCAGGACGTTGGCTATTTTGCGTAGTTGCCGGTTTCGTTGGACGGCCAATAAATCTTCAGAGTGCAACAGGCTGACAAATTCGAAAGGGTTCTCCGGCTTGATAAGATCATTGTAGAACTCGCCAAAGAGTCTCAGCCCATGAGCCATCGGAATACATTTTTCCTTGTATGTCTGAAGCCATTTGTCGAGAACTCGGCTGCGTCGGAGGTGTTCCTCGGCAAGTTCCCGGTTACCAAGTTGAGGCAAATCAATCGCACTCATCTGGTCTGCATCAGCATCCATCCCGGGCAGGATCACTTGTTCGAGTTCTCTTTGTAGCTCTTCAAGGTTCTCCAAACTCCGGTGCAGACTCAGATACCAGAGCCTCTCATCATCAGCGCGTGATTCTAAAATCGATGTAATCGGGCGTGCCTGGAGAATATGCAGCCCCGCCTCAGATTGAGTCCATTCGATATCGACTGCTGTCCCCAAGAGGTCTTCCAATTGAGACCCTGCCTGATAGAGGGTGCGGCAGAGCGAGTCGTCAAGCGGTGTCTGCCCATGTTGAGCCTGCTCCACGGGGGCTAATTCAAGCCCGCTTGAGACCGGCCTCATCGCTACGGAGTGAATCACTTCGTGTTTTTCGACCACGTTGCCGGTTGCGCGGCTGAGTTGCCAGCGGTCCGGCTCAATTGTTCCATCAACAAGGGCCTGGTTCAAACCCCAGACCGCCTCGACCATCATAACCGTGCTATTCTGCGGCGCCTTGGTAAACAGGACCCCGGAGACCTTGCCGACCACCATCTCCTGGATGATGACAGCCATAGCACTCTTGCCCGGGTCCAGACCCAGCTCGTGTCGATAGAGCAGCGCACCATCTGACCAGAGTGATGCCCAGACGACACGTATCGCCTCGAGAATGGCCTCTGCGCCATGCAGCATGACACGGCTTTCGTGCAGGCCGGCAAAGGATTGCTTGCAGGAGTCCTCCCCGGGAGCAGAAGAGCGGACTGCCGTCGCCGGCCAGTTGTCAGCGGTTCGATGCAAATCATCAAGCAGCTTCTGCTTCAACGTCACCGGCCAGTCACAGGCAACAAAGTGATTCCGGATACGCAGTGATACATCCCAGATCTCTTCCCACCGCATGGCGCTGAAATCCTTGCGTTGGAGTTCCATGGCGATGAAGGCGTCGAGACCCGTTTCGTTGATGAATTCAAAATAGACGCTGACCGGCAAACAGTGGCCTGCCGGCACTTGAAAGCCCTGCTGCTGTAAATAAGCCAGCATTTGTGCCTTGCCGCCAATGGTTTCTACTGCATCCCGGCAAGATGAAGTCAGCGGCATCAGGTAGTGCATCGGTTCATCCGAAATTCAGTCACGTTTTGGAAACGCTGTACAAGGTGATATTCTTTAACTGTGATCAGGAACAAAGCCGTTGTGGGTGCAGAGACAAAGGTCTTCAGCTGTGGATGCTTGGAGAGATAGATTTCAATCGCCTCGCTGCGGCGTTCATCATCGATCTCTCTGGCAGTGCCATAAGCGGTTAGCGCGGCAGCCTCGTAAAGAGCCCTGGTCTGGTCAGCCCGGTTGTCGATCAACAAAGCGACCCTGTCATCTGCTGACAAATTATGGTACTTACGGGTTGCCCGCGTTGTTGCAAAATACAGGCGGGTCGCATCTTCTGTTGGGACGAACGCCACGAGGCTGGTATAGGAATGCCCTTCACGAGACGTCCCAAGCACACCAAAGGCTTGATTTTGAAGGAGTTCCAGAACCAGGTTCCATTCTGTCGAATTGGCCATATAGCCCCCCGGGGATAAGCAGTTTGTCTTTGTCGGCAGATAACCCGCCCTATACAATGGTAAAAAGTTTCTTGTCGTTTGCAAATGTGGAAGGACTTCATCATGTTACGTTTTGGTCTTTGCTGCCTGTTTCGCGAACAGCCGATCCGCTTTCGCCAGACGACGGCAAAGACCCTGATCAAGTTAACCAGGCGTGAGCGGCTAGAAAAAATTTCTTTTCTTTGCCTGGCCAACTGCACCAGCCTGGTGGCTGCTCTCGAAGCGGTCCATGCTCTTCGTATCGGTGCTTACCGCATCCCTTCACCACTCCTGCCCCGATATACCCACCCTGAGGTTGGTTATTCCATTAAGGACCTGCCCGATGCATCGGCAATCATCACGAAGCTGAAGGAGGCAAACCGGTTACGGCAGCAATGGAATATTCGACTCAGCTTCCATCCGGACCAGTTTGTCCTGCTCTCATCACCAAACCCCGAGGTGACCAGGAAATCGGTCATGGAGCTTGAATACCAGGCAATGCTCGCCGAGTTAGTCGGTGCCGATGTCATAAACATCCACGGCGGCGGAGTTTACGGAGACAAGGCAAGTGCCCTGAAGCGCTTCAGGGAGAATTTTGTCCAGCTCCCGGAGCGAGTCCGGTCACGCTTGACCCTGGAGAACGATGATGTCTCCTACACTGTAGACGACCTGATTCCGGTCTGCAAGGACATGCACATCCCGCTGGTTTATGATGTGCATCACCATCGCTGCAATCCAGGCCGATTGAGCATCTCCGAAGCAACCGAACAATGCCTGGCAAGCTGGCGACAGTCCGGCCGTGGAGAGGCTTATTTGCACCTCTCTTCACCCAGGGATGGTTGGCACAGCAACAATCCGAAAGCCTCACGCAGATTATATCGACCGGAAAGATTTCCCCGCTGATTGGCTTGCTCTTGATGCCACAGTCGATATCGAGGCAAAAGCCAAGGAATTGGCGGTGCTCAAGATTATGCGGCAACTGGGACATTAAGCGTCGCTCTGCTGCCCCTGGCATTGTTTGCCTGAGACGATTTTCGGATGTCGAGTGATCTCAATCAATTCTGAGGATTGAGTTTTTAAAAGTATCTCACCCCCCCCCCCTTTTTTCTCGGCACGATCATTCTTGTGATGACCTAAATTGTTGTCTCCTCTGGAAAAGAACAAAAATCAGGTTACCCTTATAAAGGGTTCTAACCACATGGCAAAAGGAGGAGATATGGGAAGCAGAGGTCGTGAAATTGTCGGGCTGGATGTTGATGAGCTTATTTCTGTGCTGCGTAAAGCCTATGCTGATGAATGGCTTGCTTACTACCAGTACTGGACCGGGGCAAAGGTTGCCAAAGGGCCTATGAAAGAGGCTGTGATTGCCGAACTTGAGCTACACGCGACGGAAGAATTGAATCATGCCTTGCTGGTGACCAACCGCATTATCCAGTTAGGTGGAGATCCAGTGACTGATCCACGCGAATGGTTCAAACTCACAAACTGCGCCTATGAGGCACCTGATGATCCCTTTGTGAAAACACTTTTGATACAGAATATTGCCGGTGAGCAGTGTGCCATCAGTGTCTATAAAAAGTTGATGGACATGACCAAGGATAAGGATCCTGTCACCTACAATATCGCGTTACAGATCATAGAACAGGAGATTGAGCACGAGGAGGACCTGCAGTCCCTGCTGGAAGATTTCGAGTTGATGATTTCGGCGTTCAAGGG
>CAVRQQ010000019.1:0-27272 GCA_963723355.1 uncultured delta proteobacterium | reverse complement strand
CACACTGACAGGGTTGTTATTTGTCGACATCTGGATAGACTGATGGTTCTGTAGTGGAAACAACCATAAACAAATAAATCTGACACTCTGGGAACAAGGAGGTTTATATGTATGCTGTCGCTGTAAACGGGAGCCCCCGGACAGGCGGGAACACGGAAATACTGCTTAAGGAAGCGCTCAGTCAACTGACAGAGAACGGCTGGGAAACCGAGCTGGTAAAAGTTGGCGGAACAGCAATTCGAGGTTGCCTCGCCTGTTACAAGTGTTTTGAGAACAAAGACAACGAGTGCATCATTAAAAACGATGGCTTCAACGAGGTTTTTGCAAAGCTGTTAAAGGCTGACGCTATGATCCTCGGTTCTCCAACCTATTTTGCAGCCGTCTCTGCAGACCTGAAGGCGTTGATTGAAAAGGCCGGGTTTGTTGCCTATGCCAATGGTCATGCATTCTCCGGAAAGATTGGCACTGCGGTTGTGGCAGTCAGAAGAGGTGGCGCAACCCATGCCTTTGACAGTATCAACCACATGTTCCAGATGTCGAGAATGATCATTCCTGGTTCAACCTACTGGAATATGGGAATCGGCCGCGATAAAGAAGAGGTAAAAGATGATGAGGAAGGTATGGCAAACATGCGTCACCTTGGCAAGGTGATTGACTGGCTGGGGCGTTCGATAGAAACTGCCAGGATGGATTATCCCAAAGGTTAAGGCAGCATCAACCATTAACTCAAAAACGATCAACGGAGAGAGAGAAAAATAGATGACTATTTTGAAGCGCCTGATCAGCCTGACACTCCTCGGATTTCTGGCAACGGCCTGTTCCAGCACTACGGTTAAAGACTCCTGGGTAAAGCCTGGCTACTCTAATAAGATCGAGAGTGTCTATCTCATCGGCATTGCCAAAGAGGAAGACTACCAAAGGATTTTTGAGGAAACCTTTAAACGTCAATTGTCCGGGCAAGGCGTCCGCGCCGTTACCAGCCACAACGATCTTCCAAGAGATCAGGAGAACAGCCGGGAAGCCATCATCAAGGCGATGACTGCTAACGGTTGCGACTCCGTCCTGCTGACCAAGCTAGCCAGGAAAAGGACAGAAGCAGGCGCCAAGGAGCAGGGCATGCAGGTGGTCAAGACCTCCCCGGTTCCAGTCTATTATGACCCCTGGTACAACAGCTGGGGTTCCTATTACAGTCAAAGCTACAGCGTCATCAATATTCAGCCAACAAACCCCGGCACCGTCACCCTGGTAATAGAATCTGTACTCTACGACCTAAAGACCGAGGAGAGGATCTGGACAGCTCAGCTGGAGGTAGTACAAGGGAATGATCCCGTCAAGATGATCAGGGATTATGTCGAGGCGGTGACCAGGAATCTGGATGCAAAAGGCCTTATCTAATTCGGACGGATTAAAGCCGGAAACTCGCATCGGCTCATACCGCTTGGTACTCTTTCATTTTCCCTCCGGCTCATGTTCGCTTCAGGTGTCAGAATCCACGTCAATTTGGCATAGCATATGGCCTCAGCCTAACCTCTTCAGTTCACCTTTTTTCTCCGCTACATCTCCTTGGCGTTCTTTAATACACCTTTTACCTGTAAATTTATGGTCACCTGATTTGATTGCAGGGGTGCCATTTTTTAGGTCAAATATTATGAGTTATCCATTTTCGCAACGATTGATTTTTTGAACGTTTTTAAATTGTTTCAGTTAATATGGAAATGACAAATGGAGGAGGAATGTGAATAGACCCTTTTGGCTTATTTTAGCTCTTTATTTTTCTATAGTCGGGTGTTCAACGAAAGCACCGAGTGACTCATTTCATATTATAATTTCTACGAATCCACCAGGAGCCAATCTCACAATATGCAACCAAAGCAGTAAGCTGTGTGTGTCAAACGCAAGAACTCCAAGCAAGTTGATTCTATATCGTTCCCAAGACATATCATGGCCTGCAAGCTATTCAGTCCTATGCACTAAGGAAGGTTTCGTTGATGTTGCCCGAACACTTCACTTTGGCGTTGATGGATGGTACTTGCTGATTGTAGACGAGGCGTCTTCTGAGACGTTGGAGGTTCGGGATGTCGATGGATACAGAATTGAGTTGGAATTGCCAAGATCGGAAACTATAGAGATCCCTTCTGGAGATGAATTGGCGAAGATGAACATGGCATGGTGACAAAAGGCTACAAAAGGATTCGGGAATTGTGATGCCAGGGCATTTAGCAGGCACGCTACAGAATTTATTTTGTGAACACTCTACACTGGTGTTCATTCAGAAAGTGATTTGGATGATTTCAGCTCTGGGATTTAAGCGTACCAGAGAGTGAAACGAAGCGTACACCACTGCTTCGTGAGCAGGGGATCGCTTGTAATGGCGACTTGACATACCGTCTGCTATTTGTGATTGTTTATTAACAATCATTTTCTGCAAGGTGCCATGAACAGGAAAAGCCAAAGTGAACGATATTCAGAAGCGATTGGATGAAATCCTGACCAAGCTGCGCCAACGCGAATTCCGCATCACGCCGCAGCGCATAGCTATCCTCAAGGCCTTTCTTCAACGCCAGGACCACCCGGGTGTTGAGCAGGTCTATGAAGAAGTCAAAGTGAACTTCCCCACGACCAGCCTGGCGACGGTTTATAAAACAGTGAACCTGCTCAAAGAGATCGGTGAAATCCTCGAGATCAGTTTCGCTGATGGAGGCAACCGGTACGATGGCAACAGGCCCTATCCTCATCCTCATCTGATTTGTACCCAATGTAACAAGATCACCGATCCCGAAGTCAGCCAGCTCGATCGAATGGCCGCTGAAGTCGCCAAGACAACAGGCTACCGCATCGATTCGCATCAGGTCGAGTTCTTTGGTGTCTGTCCTTCCTGTCAGAAGTTAGCCCACTAAATATTTTTTAAACCCTTATGGATAATTATTATCTATAAGTATTGACAAAACTTTAGGCTGTGGTAGAAGTAAAATGTTTCTAACCAGTTTGCTTTTCTGAACAGGCTGGTGCCAGGTTTCAACTCTTCCTCTGGACGACTGGATTCTGGCGAGAACGGCCAAACTCTACGTGCAACAGTGAACAAGTTCATACACCAAAAGGAGGAAGCGTTATGAGTGACGAAAGCAAGTGCCCGGTCACAGGCAAATCCAGCAAGCAGGTCGCCGGCGGCGGCACCTCGAACCGCGACT
The DNA here is from genome assembly GCA_963723355.1 of uncultured delta proteobacterium. Lineage (GTDB taxonomy): Bacteria > Desulfobacterota > Desulfuromonadia > Desulfuromonadales > BM103 > JAFDBW01. The sequence goes on along the minus strand of CAVRQQ010000019.1, from coordinate 24,084 downwards.
GGTGGCCGAACCAGTTGAACCTTCACATTCTCCACCAGCATTCATCCCTGTCCAATCCGATGGGCGAGGATTTCAACTACGCAGAAGAGTTCAAGAGTCTCGATCTGGCGGCCCTGAAGCAGGACCTCTACGCGCTGATGACCGACTCGCAGGACTGGTGGCCGGCCGACTACGGTCACTACGGCGGGCTCTTCATCCGCATGGCCTGGCACAGCGCCGGCACCTACCGGATGGGCGACGGCCGCGGCGGCGGCGGGACCGGCAACCAGCGATTCGCGCCGCTCAACAGCTGGCCGGACAACGTCAACCTCGACAAGGCGCGCCGCTTGCTGTGGCCGATCAAGCAGAAATACGGCCGGAAAATCTCCTGGGCCGACCTGATGATCCTCGCCGGCAACTGCGCCCTGGAATCGATGGGTTTCAAGACCTTTGGTTTCGCCGGTGGCCGGGCAGACATCTGGGAGCCGGAAGAGGACATTTATTGGGGCTCCGAGGACGAGTGGCTGGGGGACAACCGCTATAAAGGCGAGCGGGAGCTCGACAATCCGCTCGCCGCGGTGCAGATGGGCCTGATCTACGTCAACCCGGAAGGGCCGAACGGCGAGCCCGATCCGGTCAAGTCGGGTATCGACGTGCGCGAAACCTTCGCCCGCATGGCGATGAACGACGAGGAGACCGTCGCCCTGGTCGCCGGCGGGCACACCTTCGGTAAATGCCATGGCGCCGGCGACGCCGCCCATGTCGGCCCGGATCCGGAAGCCGCCGGTATCGAGGAGCAGGGGCTCGGTTGGAAGAGCAGTTTCGGCAGCGGCAAGGGCGGCGATACGATCAGCAGCGGCATCGAGGGTGCCTGGAAGCCGAACCCGATCAAGTGGGACATGGGCTATCTGAAGGTGCTGTTCAAATACGAGTGGGAGCTGGTCAAGAGCCCGGCCGGTGCGAACCAGTGGCTGGCTAAAGACGTGGACGATGAGGACATGGTGGTTGACGCGCACGATCCGTCGAAGAAACACCGGCCGATGATGACCACGGCGGACCTCTCGCTGCGCTTCGACCCGGCTTACGAGCCGATCGCACGGGACTATCTGGCAAACCCCGAGAAGTTCGCCGACGCCTTCGCCCGCGCCTGGTTCAAGCTGACCCATCGCGACATGGGCCCGCGTGCGCGCTATCTCGGCGCAGAAGTTCCGAAAGAAGAGCTGATCTGGCAGGACCCGGTGCCTGATGTCGATCATGCGTTGATTGACGCGCAGGACATCGCCGCCCTCAAGGGTAAAATCCTTGTCTCCGGTCTGTCGATCTCGCAACTGGTCTCAACCGCCTGGGCGTCGGCCTCGACCTTCCGCGGCTCCGATATGCGCGGCGGGGCGAACGGCGCACGCATCCGCCTTGCGCCGCAGAAGGATTGGCAGGTGAATCAGCCTGACCAGCTGGCGAAAGTGCTGAAGACCCTGGAAGGCATTCAGAAGGAGTTCAACAGCGCGCAGTCCGGTGGCAAGAAGGTTTCGCTCGCCGACCTGATCGTGCTGGGCGGTTGCGCGGCTGTCGAGCAGGCAGCGAAGAATGCCGGTCACGATGTGACCGTTCCCTTCACCCCGGGGCGCACAGACGCCTCGCAGGAACAGACCGACGTGGCATCCTTCGCCGTCCTCGAACCGGTGGCGGACGGGTTCCGCAACTACCTGAAAAGAAAGTTCAGCGTATCGGCCGAGGAGCTGATGATTGATCGGGCACAGCTGCTGACACTGACCGCTCCCGAGATGACGGCTCTGGTTGGCGGCCTGCGTGTCCTGAATACCAACTACGGACAGGCCCCGCACGGTGTCTTCACCAAGCGGCCGGAAACGCTGACCAATGACTTCTTCGTCAACCTGCTCGATATGGGCACCACCTGGAAGCCGACCTCGAAAGACGGCGACGTGTTCGAGGGTCGCGATCGTACAACGGGCGAACTCAAGTGGACCGGCAGCCGCATCGACCTGGTCTTCGGTTCGAACTCGATCTTGCGGGCCCTCGCCGAAGTCTATGGTTGCGAGGACTCACAGGAGAAGTTCCTGCACGACTTCGTCGCGGCCTGGAACAAGGTCATGAACCTTGACCGTTTCGACCTCGCCTGACCGTGACCTTGTCAATCTTCATCAAGCCCCAGCCTGAACCGGTTGGGGCTTTTTTTCGCCCATATTCAGCATATCGGTCAAGCCATTGGTACCGGTGCGATCCTCTGCAACGCTGATGTCCTCTCAGGATGTCTCTCAGGATATGCCGCCGTGGCATGAGAGGGTATCGATGGGCGGGGCAGCCGAGCGCGGCCGTCCTGCTTCGGGCCGTGGGCCGCTGGTTCGGATGCCGGGATCAGGCTTCAACCAGGCACAACCCGTACCAGCTCATTCACCAGCTCCCTGGTTGTAAATGGCTTCTTCAGATAACCATCAAACCCCATCTTCAGATATTTCTCACGATCCCCCATCAGGGCGTAAGCCGTCAGGGCAATCACTGTCAGGTGTTTGCCGCTGAGCTGCTCCAGTTCACGGAGAGTTTTTAACGCATCAATGCCATTGATCACCGGCATCTGTATATCCATCAGGACCAGGTCGAAAACGTTTGTGTTCAAATGATCAAGGGCGACCTTGCCATTTTCGGCCGTCATAACCTTGTGTCCAAGATTCTCCAATACCGTCTTGATGAATTGAATATTGATTTGGTTGTCCTCGGCCAGCAGGATATTTAAAGCGGGCATACTCACTGAGATTGGCTCTATCTCCGGAACAGGCCTCTCTGAGATGTCGTCTGTCTTTTTCTGCAAGGGAATGAGCAAATGAAAGGTGCTGCCGGTACCAACCTGGCTCTCCAGCTCGACAGTGCCGCCCATCAGGCCAGCAAGGCTGCGACTGATCGACAACCCCAGCCCGGAGCCACGATAATGGCGGGAGTTTGCATCAAAAACCTGGACGAATGGTTCAAATATCCGTTCATACAACTCTGCAGCAATACCGATCCCGGTGTCTGTTACAGAAATGTCCAAAAGGACTCTGAAGGCTCCTTCTTCTACAACGGAAACATCAATGCTGATGGCCCCCTGTTCAGTAAACTTGATGGCGTTGCCCAGCAGATTGAGCAGAATCTGTTGAATCCTCAACGGGTCACCGACCAGTAAATCAGGGACATCAGCGTCGATGCTGACATTCAACGAAAGGTTCTGTTTAGTGATTTGCTGTTCTTGACTTTTAGCCAGTTTGTCAATCAAGTTGCGCAGGTGGACATCTTCCTGCCTGATGACAAGCTCTCCTGCATCGATCTTCGAGAGGTCGAGAATATCGTTGATCAATAATGACAGGGTGTTGCTGGCCGCATTGATTGCAGCAAGGTATTTTCTATGTTCGGATGTCAACCCGGCGTCTTCCAAAAGTTCACCAAAACCGACAATTGTCGTTAAAGGAGTGCGGATTTCGTGGCTCACTTTTGCCAGGAACAGGCTCTTGGCACGGTTGGCTGCCTCAGCAGCCTGGGTGGCCGCAAGCAAGGCCACTTCACTTGCTTTGCGTTCGGTGATGTCCTGCACCATGCCAATCGATCGGACGACTGTGCCAGTGGCATCTCGTTCGTGTCTGCATTTTTCATGGACGTAGCGGACCTCACCGGTCTCTTTCCTGATGATCCGGTGTTCAATTTCATAACCGTTTTGCCCGTTGCGGATGGAACCGGAATAGGCGTCACTCACCAAAGCACGGTCATCGGGATGTACGGCGTCGAGAAAAGCCTCGTAAGTAGCGTCAAAGGCCTGTGGCTTTAAGCCGAAGATTCGATAGGTTTCATCTGACCAGGTCAATCGGTTGTTTTCGATATCAAACTGCCAACTACCAACTTTGGCCATATGCTTGGTTTCGTACAAGTTAGCCCGGCTCTGACGCAATGCTTCTTCAGTCGCTTTGCGCTCAGTGATGTCGCGATCAATGCCCCGGTAACCGCGGAACCGACCTGCTTTGTCAAAGATTGGAGTCCCACTCGATTCAATGACAACCTTATACCCGTCTTTGTGAATATTTACGTTTTCCAGGTTTTTAAATGGCAGGTATTTTTTTGCGATCGGGTCAAAATGCCTGCGCACACGCTGCACCTCATCAGCGTCCATCAAGTCAAAGGCGTTTACACCAATCAACTCTTCGGGTTCATAACCCAGTAAATCCCTGATTCCCGGACTCACATAGGTAAAGTTCGCGTTCTCATCAAACTCCCAAAACCAATCCTGCGACTCTTCAACCATTTTCCTGAAACGTTCTTCTACATTTGACATGGCACTTCCCTGAGAGAATTGAAATCAACTGGCATGGGTTGCAGACAATTTTCCTATTCTACACGAAGATCAGGAGAAAAATTGTCGGTGCTTAAATTAAATCGGAGTCAGGTCCCAGCCATCGCCGGGGCTTTGCATCTCCACCAAGCTGCCGCGCCCCCTCCTCATCAGAGAGCCCGTGGTTTGCTTGAACACTCGGCGACAGCCTTACCCTGAAAGCAGAGAGGCCACAATTTCTCGAGGGAGCCATTGTCAATACAGGGTATAATTACATCTCTGGCTGTATGTTACACCAACGAACAAGCAGCAGAAAACATCTTGGACGCTTCACACATAGGAGTAGCGATGAAAATCACTTTTCACGGCGCGGCCCGGACGGTCACCGGTTCACAGCATCTGATCGAGGTCAATGGCAAAACAATCATGCTTGACTGCGGCTTGTTCCAGGGCAAGCGCAAGGAAGCGTTCGAGCGCAACCGTAATGAATTTTTCCCCAGCAGTGAAATTGATTGCCTGGTCCTCTCCCATGCACATATCGATCACTCTGGTCGCATCCCCTGTCTTGTCAAAAATGGCTTCTCAGGCGACATCTACTGCACATCGGCAACCCGTGACTTGTGCGCGGTTATGCTCATGGACAGCGCCCATATACAGGAGAAGGATGTGGAGTACGTCAACCGGCGACGCAAGCGGAACGGCCAGCGGCCCTTTGAGCCGCTCTACACCAAGGCAGACGTGGCAAATGGCATGACGCAGTTTGTGGGGTTAAGCTACAACCGCCGGCACCCAATCTGTCCCGGCGTTGAGCTGACCCTGGTGGATGCCGGACACATGCTGGGTAGCGCCCACGTCATTCTCGAGATTGACGACCGGGAGACCGGTCGCAGCCAACGCCTTGTGTTCAGCGGTGATATCGGCAGGCCGGATATCCCGATCATCCGTGATCCCGTTCCGATCAGCGAAGGCGCTGATATCCTGATCATGGAGAGCACCTACGGCAACCGTTCACACCCGCCGTACCCCGAATCGGAAAAGCAGCTGGAGCGCATCGTCAATCAAACCGTCAGTCGTGGCGGATCGCTTCTGATCCCGGCCTTTGCCGTTGGCCGGACCCAGCAGATCGTCTACGCCTTGCATAAGCTGCACACCGCCGGATTGATCCCCGATTTGCCAATCTTCGTCGACAGCCCCCTGGCCACCCGGACCACGGAGATATTCCGCCTTCATCCGGAAGTTTACGATGCCGAAATTCGTGAGTTCCTGCTGAGCGACGATGACAACAACCCCTTCGGTTTCGGCCGTCTCAAGTACACCCAGTCCGTTGAGCAATCCAAGTCGCTCAACAGCCTGAAAGTCCCGGCGGTAATCATCAGCTCGAGCGGCATGCTTGAGGGGGGGCGCATCCTCCACCATCTGCGAAACCGGATCGGCGATCAGCGCAACACCATACTGATGACCAGCTGGCAGGCACCCAATACTCTCGGCCGCCAGCTCGTGGAAAATGCACGGACCGTCCGCATTTTCGGTGAAGAATTCAAGGTGAACGCCAGGATAGAGTCGCTGGAAGGCTTTTCAGGCCATGCTGACCGGGACGGGCTGATTCAGTTCGCACGGGCAATGCAAAAGAAACCGCAACGGACCTTCATCGTTCATGGTGAAGGTGACTCCACCGAGAGTCTGGCCGATGGCTTGCGCAATCAGCTGGGATTCAAAAATGTATACATTCCTGAGCCCCTGCAAAGTTTTGAGGCATAAGCAACATCCGAAGCCCCGATTGCCGGACGATCCGGGATTGAAGGATTCACCAGATCCTCTTTATAAAAATTTGGCTCTCGTATGCTTATATTGTGGAAAATATCGATGACATCAAAAAGCCCTGCGAATTCCGCAAGGCAAAGCTTTCCAGTCTGTCATTTAGATGGTGTTACTGAGGGTCTGTACTCAAACGGAGAACGACATCCATGCTGGAGTGTAAAATTCTACCGATTTCTATTGCATCATCGTCAAAGCGGTAAAATATGAGATGACTTTCGTGTGGCCATAAATACAGACCGTCGACCTAACTCTGAACGCAAGATTCCCGATTGAGGGTTGTCAGCCAGCATTTCTACGCACCGCGTAATGGAATCCAGGTATTCCCCACTCTTTCTGTACGCCCCAATTAGCTTCGGTGTAATCACCAATAGCCTCAAGGTCGTCATCGGCACGTGCAGAAATTCTGATGTGGCGCATTAGTCTTTTCTCTTGTCAGCCAGTCGATGCTTGATTCTGTTCATGTCGAAATCCCTAAACTCACCAGAGAATCCCTGGTCAATCGCGCGCCTTAGAGCCTCAAGCTTCGTCTCGTGCTCTTCAAGTAGCCTCATACCGGCCCGGACGGCCTCGCTTGTAGAAGAGAATCGACCATCAGAAACCTTGCGGGTGATGAACTTTTCGAAGTGCTCTCCGAGTACAATACTTGTGTTTTTAGACATAGTGGCCTCCATTTGAGTTACCAATTTATAGTATTTCTTGGTAATTGTCAATAAATTGTCGAGGCTGTGAACACATTTGCCTGAGATGTTTATGGGCTAAGTGTCGAGGCACACAGCATTTCTAGCCAGGGAATGCGAAGGTTGTGTCACGGAGTGCGTTGTAGAGGTGTTCGCGGTCATTGATGGTCAGCGTCATCGCCGCCGAGAGCACCTTGTTGTATTTTGCCGCATTCATTGTCTGTCGAGCTGCTGCCAATCGCTCCTCCAAGGCCATATAGGGGCATGGAATTATACAGGGCTGTTCAGGCTTGTCGAATTTTCACAATATTCACGAACAGAGCTAAGAATTTTATGCAACGGGATTTGCCCGTCATGCAGAGTGATTATGAAGAACCCGCCTTTGACGTGCATTTATGCTTGAACCTGATTGGCAATATGTTAACGTACGCCTTGTTGTCATGCCATTTGATCAACCGGGGGTGTAGATATGCTGCAGATGGATTGCCCAAATTGCGATGGAGTTATCAAATCTCAATTTCTTGCTGATTTATCGACGATTGAGTGTGATCAATGCAAAAGCACCATCCCGGTTAAGGATGTTTTTGTTTCGACGAAGTCTTTCGTTATGCATCGGGAAGACTTTCTCAATCGGACCTTCCGCTTCCAGAAACTCCTGAGAGAGGTTGAAAAAGAGCTGCTTTTGATGACCAACAACAAAGAGGTCTCACCAAAAAGTCTTGAGAGCCTCGAACAATTTTACTCATCGCTCCAGGAGTTGCTGGCCGGAGCCAGGAACAGCTACCGGATGGAAATCCCTGGTGATTTACATGTTGAGATCATGGATGGCAAAAGAACGTGTAAAGGGAAATTATTGAACTTAAGTACCGCAGGAGCTTCAATTGAGTTGCTGGAATATGACAAGCCCCCCCGGATAAAATCCGAGGTTGATATTGTGTTTCCCTTTCCGGTATTTTCTGAACATTTATATACCCGGGCCAGAATTGTCTGGACCAGGGAACAGGCAGACGACAATAGCCCGCATCACACCGTTATCGGGGCAACGTTTATAGCCATCGACGAAAACACCCAGAACTGTATATGGAACTATATCCTTGATAATGCACCGGCCCCGCTGCAACGATTGCCAAGGTAATATTTCAGATTTTTTTCAGACAAATTCAGCTCTGGTTAAACTAACGCGACGCACTTTTAATTTCGTTGCAACAGCAGCGACGTTGATATATTGATTAGCTAAACACAAGGACTTTCAGCCCCGAACTATTTCAACGCCCGGTCAGGTTAATCGCCCTCGTAAACCGGTCGATTACGCCTGACAAGGGCTCTTTCGACAGGTAAAAAGATATGCTGCAGATGCATTGCCCAGAGTGCAGAGGAGTTATCAAATCTCCTTATCTCGCCGAGTTGTCGTCAATTGGATGTGATCATTGCAAAGTGGATGTCGCAGTCAAGGATGTCTTTGTTGCAACAGAAGGGTTCACCATGCACCGGGATGACCTTCTTAACCGGATCTCTCGTTTCCAGAAGCTGCTCGGAGAGGTCGAGAAGGAAATGCAGGTGATTGAGGGGAGTGAAACCGTATCGAAAACGACTCGCAGCAGTATCAATAAATTTCATACCACCCTTCAGGAACTGTTGATCGGCGCAAGAAGCAACTACCGCCTGGAAATCCCTGACGGCCTGCCCATAGAGATGGATTATAATAATGACAAGAGAACCGCGAGACTGGTCAACTTAAGCACCGTAGGAGCCTCCCTGGAACTTGATATGTCTGGCGAACTCCCCCGGAATAAGGCTGAGATTAAGCTGCAACTTGCCTTGCCGGACACTGCCGAGTCGTTATCCACGCTGGCGAAAATTGTCTGGATCAGGAAAGTGACCAAGGATGCGGACTCTCAATTATTTCAAATAGGCGTAAAGTTCATGAATTCAGATGAAAAAATTCGTGACACCCTGTGGAATTATATCATTGCCAGCTCACCGGTCGCCCGTCCCTAGCTTGCAGGGATCTTAGGAAAACGTCGGGACCAGCCCGTTTGGCCTGCTCAGCAAGTTTGCAGGAAAGACCGGACACCCCATGCGTCAGGGTTGCTGTATCTATTCGTTTCAGCCGCTTTCATGATGTGAATGAGACAGAATAACCGGGACTGGGGTCCAGCCGTTATTGACGCGTCAACATAACTGCAAACTCGGTCAATTTAGTCACCCCGCGCGCCGCCATTCCCTGGTGCGACCGGATCACCTCCTCCTCAACCAGCAACTCGATCTCAAAACTGTCTTTGAACAACCCGGTCATTTCGTCAATCGGGACTGAAAACGGCGGCCCGTGGGTTTCGTGTTGATCATAGTCATAACTGATCAGTAAGGTTCGGCTGCCAGTCGGCATCAACCAGGCAAGATGTTTTGTATATCGATCGCGTATCTCGGGCGGCAGGGCCACCAGCGAGCCACGGTCGTATGCGGCACGGACATCACCCAAATCATGGTCTTTCAGCAAGAAAAAATCACCACAGTAGAGTTTGTAGTCCTCGGTCGAGATAACATGGCATCCCTGCAGAGGTCGTCCACTCACCGTTTAAGTGATTTTCACTGATGAAGGCATCGACCGCCAGGCGGCTCAGTTCGATGCCCGTGACCTTGAGGCCCCGGCCATGCAGCCAGGCCAGATCGGGACTCTTGCCACAAAGGGGGACAAAGAATTGGTCTCCCGGGTGCACATGCAAATCATTGTAAAACCTCTGCAGGTAGTGATGCGGGTCCTCTTTATGAAAACCGATGTCACCGGTCTCCCATCGTCTGAGCCAGAATTTTTCGTCCATAGGCTTCTTCCCGCTACGACAGTCCGTAATTGACGCCCTGCATGACCAGCTTCGCAACCACCATGTAGCGCAGCAACTTGCCGAGCGCAACCAGCAGGACAAAACGCCAGAAGCCGGTCTTCAACACCCCGCCGGCCAGGCAGAGCGGATCACCGAGAATCGGCACCCAGGAGAACAGCAGCGCCCAGCTGCCATAGCGGTTGAAATAACGTTCCGCTCTAAGCTGGCTGTCATGACTGATGCGCAGCACACGCCGTACCAGGTAAGGCCCGCCCCATAAGCCGATGGCATAGGTCGTCAAGGCCCCCAGCGTATTGCCAAGCGTCGCCACCGGCACCACGATTGACGGGTCGAAGTTGTTGACCAGCAGAACGGCCAGTAACCACTCGCTGCCGAGCGGCACCAGCGTGGCCGCCAGGAAGCTGAGCAGAAACAGTGCCGGATAACCATTTTCAAGCAGCCACGATTCCAATCGCGATCATTCCTTTAGCGGAAAAAATATGCCATGATAGACCAAGCTGTCCGCTGCATTATCTTGACACGAGGACTCCATGAACCGAAACATTTTCATCATCATTATGGTCTTTTTTTTCAGCCTGCTGTTTGCCGGCTGTGATGCCGGGCCAAAGATAGCGCCGCTTGACCAGGATTCTGTGATCCTCGCCTTCGGTGACAGCCTGACCCGCGGGACCGGGGCTGCAAAGGAGCAATCCTACCCGGCGGTCCTGGGCCAAATGCTCGGCCATAACATCATCAATCTCGGCATCCCCGGCGAGGTGACCTCAAGGGGGCTCGAACGACTGCCCGCCGTGCTGGACGAGTACAATCCCAGCCTGGTCCTGCTCTGCCATGGCGGCAATGACTTCCTGCGCCGTCACAACCAGGAGGAGACGATTCGCAACCTCAGGAGCATGATCGGCCTGATCCGTGAAAAAGGCGCGGATGTCATCCTGATCGGCGTGCCGAAGCTCGGCTTCGGTCTTGGTGTACCGAAATTCTACGCCGCCATTGCAGAAGACAACCAGATCCCGTACGAGGGAGATATCCTGCTCGACCTGCTTGGCGACAATGACATGAAAAGCGACTCGATCCACCCCAACGCGACCGGTTATCGCCTGATGGCCAAGGCTGTTTACGACGTGATCGAGAAAGCACAAAACAAGTAAGGGACACCTTGGCTGAGACAAAAGACATCTTCATCCCCTGCAGCCGCGAGGAGATGACCCGGCGTGGCTGGGACGAGCTCGATGTGCTCTTCATCACCGGGGATGCCTATGTCGATCACCCGTCATTCGGCACCCCCCTGCTGGCCCGCCTGCTCGAATCGGAAGGCTTCAGGGTCGGGATCATCGCCCAACCGGACTGGCGCGATGCCGAGGCCTTCAAAAGCATGGGCCGACCAAAGCTGTTTGCTGCCATCTCTGCCGGGGCCATGGACTCGATGGTCAACCATTACACCGCGGCGAAAAAAGTCCGCAACGATGATGCCTATACGCCGGGCGGGCGCGCCGGAGCCCGGCCGAATCGTGCGGTGATCGCCTATACGGCGGCAGTCAAGGGGGCCTTCAAGGGCCTGCCGACGATTATCGGCGGCATCGAGGCGAGCCTGCGTCGGTTGGCCCATTACGATTACTGGGACAACAAGGTCAGGCGTTCGGTGCTGGTGGACAGCAAGGCCGACCTGCTGCTGTTCGGCATGGCGGAGTCTGCCATTGCCACCCTGGCCAGACGGATGCATGCCGGCGAAGCCATCACACAGATCACCGATATTCGCGGCACAGCATATATCGCCAAAGACTGCCCCGAAGCAGCCGTTGAACTGCCCTCATACGAAGCTGTCGCCGACAGCACCGAAGCCTACAACAGGGCGTTCAGGCTGGCCGCCGAACAGGCCAACCCGTACAGCGGCAGAGCTCTCGTGCAATCCCACGCCGGGCGCCTGGTCGTGATCAACCCGCCGGCCATGCCCCTTGAAGAGGAAGAACTGGACCGGATCTACGCCTTGCCATTCGTCAAGCAGCCGCACCCGATGTACAGCGAAACGATCCCGGCCTACGAGCAGATCCGTTTCTCGATCACCAGCCATCGGGGCTGCGCCGGCGGCTGCGCCTTCTGCGCCATCACCCATCACCAGGGCAAGGCGATCCAGTCACGCTCGGTTAAATCGATCGAGGATGAAGTCGACCGGCTGAGTCATCATCCGGAATTTCGCGGCACGATCACTGACGTTGGCGGCCCGACCGCAAACATGTACGGCCTGCGCTGCAGCAACCCCGAGGCTCGCGCGGTCTGCAGACGGGAAAGCTGTCTCTATCCCAGGATCTGCAAACATTTTGATACGCGGGACAACCAGGCGGTCACGCTGTTGCGGAAACTTCGCGAGAAACCGGCGATCAAGCACCTGTTCGTTGCCTCGGGGATCCGCTTTGACCTGCTCGACAAGCAGCCGGATTACTTTGCAGACCTGCTACAGCATCATGTCGGTGGCCTGCTCAAAGTGGCCCCTGAATCAACCAGCCCCCGGGTGACAAAAGTCATGCGCAAGCCTGGCCCGGAAGTCTTCAAAGCCTTTCTGCAGAACTTTCGCCAGCAGAGCAGCATGCACGGCAAGAGGCAGGCAATTGTCCCGTACTTCATCAGCGCCCACCCTGGCTGCACCCTCGACGACATGATCGACGTTGCGCTGTTTCTCAAGGAGAACAACCTGCGCATCGAACAGGTCCAGGAATTCACGCCGACCCCCGGCAGTCTGGCGACCTGCATCTATCACACCGGACGTGACCCTTATACGGGTGAAACCGTTCATGTGCCGCGCGACCCCAGGGAAAGGAGCCTGCAAAAGGCCATGCTCCTCTATCACCTCCCCGAACAGCGCCAGGCGGTCCTGGAAGCCTTGCGGCGGACCGGTCGTGAAGCTGATTGCGCAAAGCTGCTCGGCGGCAGCAAAACTTTTACCGCAACACCTGCCGGTCCGAAGAAGACCTCGCGCAAGGGAACAGCCCAACGCAAACGGGGGCCACGCAAACCGTCTCGCTAATAGACTGCAGACAGAAACACCCTGGACGAGCATGTGCCGTCCAGGGTGTTTTTTGATCTTGCAGATTGTGCGGCCACGCGGGCCGAAACAGTTACCTGCTTGCTGCAGCAGCCGGGTTTGCCGGACGACCGGAGAAGCGACGACGGTTGTTCTTCGTCCGACCCGGATTCGAATTCCCCCCGGGCTGTTTAGCCCGATACTGCTGTGCGCCGGCGGGAGAGCTGTCCTGGTCAATCGCGAAGCCTTCGATGTTGCGGCGTTCGATAGGACGGCCGAGAGCTTTTTCCAGCGCTCTCTCCATCGCCCGGTCAGCAGCCGTCAACATCGTGAAGGCATCGCCGGTGCGGGTTGCGCGCCCGGTCCGGCCGATGCGGTGGATATAGGCGTCGGTGGTATTCGGCATATCATAGTTGATGACATGTGAAACCTGGCTGACGTCGATGCCGCGTGCGGCGATGTCGGTCGCGACCAGGATCTGGTGGCGGCCATCACGAAAACCATCAAGGGCGGCCTGCCGACGGTTCTGCGACAGGTTGCCCTGCAGCGATGCGGCACGGTAGCCGGTCTTGGCGAGCTTCTCGCCAAGGCGCTTGGCGCGATGCTTGGTGCGGGTAAACACCAGCACCGAGCCGGTCCCGGTATTTTTCAAGAGAGAGAATAACAGGTCCGTTTTACGGGCCTCTTGTACCGGATACAGTGCGTGGCTGACGGTTGTCGCAGGGGCAACGAGATCAACCTGGACGGTTTCCGGGTTGCGCAGGACCTCTTTGGCCAGGTTGCGAATTTCCTGCGGCATGGTCGCCGAGAACAACAGGGTCTGGCGCTGGCTGGGCAGCTGCTTGAGCAGCCTGCGGATGTCCGGCAGAAAGCCCATGTCGAACATCTGGTCGGCCTCGTCGAGGACCAGTACCTCAAGACGGCTCAGGTCGATGGTTTTCTGATTGAGATGATCAAGCAGGCGACCGGGGCAGGCAATGACAATTTCGACGCCCTTTTTCAGGCGGGCGATCTGCGGGTTGATCCCCACACCGCCGTAAACCGTGATACTGCGCAAACCGGTGTTGCGGCCCAGCTCGCTGATTGCCGCGTGGATCTGTTCGGCCAGCTCGCGGGTTGGCGCGACAACCAGGGCGCGCACGTGGCCGCGGCCGCCATTCATCAGGCGATGCAGGATCGGCAGCGCGAAAGCGGCCGTCTTGCCGGTGCCGGTCTGGGCCAGGCCCATCACATCACGACCGGCGAGAACCGGCGGGATGGCGCGAGCCTGGATCGGAGTCGGTGAAACATAACCGGCAGCCGCGACTCCGGCGGCAACCTTGGGATGGAAATTGAACTCTGTGAATTGCATATCTTCCTTTTACTTAAAACCCGTCGGGATTGAAGTGGACCGTGGCAGGTGAACAGGTCATCGTTGACGGGCTCAGGCGCTCTTTATAAAGTGTGGCGCACAAAAAACGCCCCGAAACAGTCCGGGGCGTACGATAACTACGTTATAATCCTGGAACAGCATTCTGTTGCCGGTGGAATCATCAGAAGAATCGGCAACACTTGCGGGACAGTAACAGGGATGCGGCATGAATGTCAAGTAAACCCTTACACATACGGTCGGAATTCGGCCACACGCTCGCAGATCAGTACCGAACAGGCTTGCAACCGGGACGAGGCTTGCATATCCTGAACAAGATAAATCGTGATCAACGCACGACCCTTTCATCTCTCCCCTGTGACTTAAGGACAACAGCATGGAACTCGACCTGACCCGGACGGAGACCAGGGTGCTCGGCTGCCTGGTGGAAAAAGACCTCGCCACCCCCGAGTACTATCCTCTGACGCTCAACGCCCTGACCAACGCCTGCAACCAGAAATCCAACCGCGACCCGCTTATGCAGCTGCAAGACACCGACGTGGTCCGGGCTCTCGACAACCTCAGGCACAAGCAGCTGGCCCACCAGTCAGCGGAAGGCGTGCGGGCCGCGAAGTACTGCCACAATCTGGATGGCCTGTTGCGACTCGACCCTGAAGAACAGGCGATTCTCGCCGAACTGCTGCTGCGTGGCCCGCAGACCGTCGGCGAACTGCGCAACCGTGCCGAACGGATGTGTGTCGTGGGCGATCTGCAGGCGGTCGAAGAATTGTTGCAAAACCTTGCCGAGCGGGAGACACCTCTGGTCATGCGCCTGCCTCGCCAGCCGGGGCGCAAGGAGCACCGGTACTCGCACCTGCTGGCCGGTGTGCCGGACATCGAGCAGATATCATCCACAATTCCTGAAGCCGCACGGATCCAGGTCCAGGCAGATGATGACAGGGTCTCCCGACTTGAGGTGGAGGTTGTTGAACTCCGCGATGGGCTGGAAGAGATCCGCAGGCAGCTCGCTGAATTCAAGTCGCAGTTCGAATAACAGCATGCCCTCA
Organism: uncultured delta proteobacterium; assembly: GCA_963723355.1. Classification (GTDB taxonomy): domain Bacteria; phylum Desulfobacterota; class Desulfuromonadia; order Desulfuromonadales; family BM103; genus JAFDBW01. Next base: position 9,033 of record CAVRQQ010000019.1, on the reverse strand, counting down.
CTCGCCGTTCTTTATGATCCCGAATCGGGCCAATGGCAACGCTTCGACAAGCTGGTTGAAGAGATCGAAGTCCACGCACTCGACAAGGTCATACCGACCATCGACTACCTGGACAAACGCGTCGAGGAAGAGGGGCTGTACGCCGCAGGTTTTGTCAGCTACGAAGCGGCTGCGGCATTCGATGAAGCCCTCCAGACCCGTAACCAGGACGACTTTCCCCTCTTGCGCTTCGGTCTGTTTGCCTCCCTCGAAGTCATGCAACTGCCCGCACAGGAGCAAACCCTGGAACCGCTCACCTGGCAGGCGCAGGAAACCGCCGGGGAGTTTTCCGCAAAGATTGATAAAATCCACGCCGCCATTGCCCGTGGCGAAACCTACCAGGTCAACCTGACCTTTCCGCTGTCCGCTGAATTTACCGGCGACCCGTGGCAACTCTTTTTACACCTCGCAGGGGGCCAGTATGCCCGCGGCGCCGGCTTTTTGCAGAGTGACCGGTGGGCAATCTGCTCGGTCTCACCGGAGCTGTTCTTTGCCAGGCACGGCGATCAGCTGACAATGCGGCCCATGAAAGGGACCACGCCACGCGGCCGAACGGCCGAAGAAGACGACCTGCAATCAAAGGCGCTGGAAAAATCGGCCAAGAACCGGGCGGAAAACATCATGATCCTCGACATGGTGCGCAATGATCTGGGGCGGCTGGCTCCGCCCGGCAAGGTCCGCACCGAGGCGATCTGCACCCTGGAAAAGTACCCCACGGTCTGGCAGTTGACCTCAACGGCAACGGCTCGCAGTGAAGCACCCCTGGCAGAGATTTTCCGGGCGCTGTTTCCCTGCGCCTCGATCACCGGGGCACCGAAGGCGAAGACCATGGAGATTATTTCAGCCATCGAAGCGTTTCCGCGCCGGATCTACACCGGGGCATTCGGCTGGCTGAAACCGGGCAGGCAGGCAAATTTCAACGTCGCCATCCGCACGGTACTGGTCGACCGTCACCACGGACACGCCAGCTACGGTGTCGGAGCCGGTATCACCTGGGACTCGGACAGCGCCGAAGAGTACCGTGAATGCCTCGACAAGGCAGCCGTCCTGTCACATCCGAAGCTTGATTTTGCCCTGATCGAAACCCTGCGCTGGACCCCCGGCAAGGGCTACTTTGTCCTGCCGGAACACCTGGCTCGCCTGCAGGCTTCAGCAGAGTATTTCAACTACCCCTGCTCAACTGAACAGGCCAACAGCTACCTGCAGGCACTGGCCGAAGGCTTCCCGTCGTCAGCGCAGAGGGTCAGGCTCCTGCTGCATTCAGACGGACTGCTTGAAGGAACATTCCTGCCGATCGACAAGGCCCCGCCCAGCCTCCTGAAACTAAGCTTCGCACGACAGCCAGTTGATTCACGAAACATCCTGCTCTTTCATAAGACCACCCGGCGCGAGATTTACGAAAAGGCGCTGAGCGAAGCGGGCGATGCCGATGAAGTCGTGCTCTGGAACGAGCGAGGAGAGATAACCGAGTGCTGTACCGCCAACCTGGTCATCGAAAAAAACGGTGAGCTGATTACGCCAGCGGTAACATGCGGACTGCTGCAGGGAACTTACCGCTGCGACCTGCTGCGGCGCGGGGTAATCAGAGAAGAGGTGATCCGCAGGGAAGAGCTGAGAAAGTCAGCCCGTATCTACCTGGTCAATGCCGTGCGGAAATGGCGACGGGCGGAGCTTGTAACCGACTGAAACACCCGAAATAAAAAACGGGCCCTGCAGATCGCTGCAGGGCCCGTTCGATTGCTTGGTCAACAAGCTCAGACTTTTTTAACGTTAGAAGCCTGAAGTCCCTTGGGACCGTCTTCAACGTCGAAGGTGACACGCTCACCTTCAGCCAGTGACTTGAAACCATCCCCCTGGATTGAAGAAAAATGTACGAAAACATCCGGCCCATCCTCCTGGGAAAGGAACCCGAACCCCTTAGCGTCATTAAACCATTTCACAGTGCCTTCTGCCATGCTGCTTCTCCTTCTTTCAGCTCAAACCTTAGAGCTCTGTTTGGTGCACCCGGAGAGCCTGCCTGAAAACAAGAATACCGCACGGGCCCTTCTGCCTGTGCGGTGCGCCATCAAAACCTATGTCCTCAACTTGTTTTTCAAACCAAATAACCGGATACAAACTTCTGAGAGATAACCTTATTAAACCAATTATTTCGTTAATTGCAAGAGTTAAATCGATGACTTAGGCGAAAAAACTTCCGGACTTGAGCTTCTTCCCTTCGCTATTGACCTCTGTTCTGCTTAACTTAAAATACAGAGAAGCGTAAATTCCAGACATTTTAATAATGCTGACCAGCCTGGCCAGAAGTGAATCGGAGCACTCAATTTTTGCGACAACATCGACAATTCGACAGATTCATTAACCAGTGGCTCACCGACTACCGGGCGCTCGGCAAGACAATCTATTGTCGGCCCGGCTGTGCCGGCTGCTGCTTTTTGGCCGTACATGCGACATTTCCCGAAGCCGCTGCAATTGCTGGGCAGCTTTCTCAGAAGCAGACGACACAATTATCAACCTACATCAGGCGGCTGAAGCAAGCCCTCTCGGCCACGAGTGATTTAAAAAACTATCTGAAAAGTCATCGTCAATCTGTCGGGCCCTGCCCCTTTCTCGATGTGAAGAACAAGTGCTCAATCTACCCGATTCGGCCGCTTTCCTGCCGGGCCCTGCTGTCGACGCGGCCGGCAGACTGGTGTACAGTCGATTTTTCCGAGCTGGACAAATGGGATAAGCTGGCGTATGAAAGCAGTCTTGATCGACAGGTCGTTGCCTGGCCGAGCCATTTTGTTGCCGCCACACAGGATTTCGGGCGAACATTGGAAGACCAGCTGATCGAGACAATGCAGCGCGAAAAGGGCTGGGCACTGACAGGCAATCTTTGCGCAATGGTCTGGCTTGAACAGAAGTACCAGTTAGGCCAGGGTGGCATCGTCACAACCCGGCAGGCGGCGGAGATCCTGGCCGCAGAAGGACTTGATCACGGGTTCCTGCTGCGCCTCTCCGCGTCATCGCACGCCGGGTAAATCAAGGAAGTTGAAAATGTTTACATTGCATCCGCGTCTGCAACAGGACACTCTGGTTATCGGCGACTTTCCGCTCAGCCGCCTCCTGTTGATGAATGATGCCGGCTACCCCTGGTTTATCCTGGTCCCGCGCCGTGACGAGGTTCGTGAAATATTTGAACTGGAGTATGACGACCAGGTCCAGTTGCTGAAAGAATCGTCTCAATTGGCCAGGGTTTTGTCGAGGATATTCGAGGCCGACAAGCTCAACATTGCAGCATTGGGCAACATGGTTCCGCAGCTGCACATCCACCATATCGTCCGTTACCGTTCCGACCAGTCCTGGCCTAACCCTGTCTGGGGGCTGTTCCCTGCAATACCCTACTCACCAAGAGCCCTGCAGGAGACCTGCGTCAATCTGGTCGAACACCTGCACGACTTTATACCCGATCCCGGCTGCCCGGTGGCGCCCAGAGTTTGCTGATAGAGTCCCGGTGAGTAATCAATGAATATCGCTGACCCGAAATATCTTGAACACCTACGCGACCTGCCCTCCAGTTATCTGCTCGACCTGATGGCGGATAACGATGATATCGACAAGGAGTCAATCATCTGGGTTCTTCTTGAGCGCGGACTGCTCAGGGAAGAGATCGAACAGAAACTGAAGCGACGGCATTCTCGCAGGATGCGGCCCTACAACTTCTGGACCGCCGCCCGCTGGTTGACGCTGTTCAACACCCTAATTGTCACCTGTTTCAATTTAACCGGTCTGTACAGGCTTCTGCACAGTGACCACAGCTTCAAAGCAGCATTCCTGTTGCTTGCCTTCGGTTCGACGATCGCCGGTTTTGTCGTCGGCTTCAAGCTGACCACACACATCTACCATGGCAGCAAGTCACTGCTCTACTGTGGTTTCCCCTTCCCGGTCGGGTGTGTTGAATTGACCACCGGGGAGGAGATTCTCAAGGGCAAAGCCCTGATGAATTTCCGCATGGCCCTCAATGCCCTGGTCGGTGTCAACCTTGCCCTTTTCCCGATTGTTTTGATTTATATCGTCTTGGCATAAACTTTCAGCCTTGGACGATCGCGGCCCAGGCGATCAGGATGTCCGTGTCAGGCCCAGACAAAACTCCGGTAAAGAACAGGAGTATCTTGCCCCCGGGCTGATCTAATGGTATTTTTACTGGCATGAGCCTGTCGAAACTGATCCGTCGAGCCCCTATCATCACTGCCTTGTCACTGGTCCTGTCCCTGCTCCCCGGTTGCGAGGAGTCAAAACCGGTCCGTATCGGTTTCATTGGTGAATTGACGACTCGCGCGGCAGGTCTGGCAACAAGCGGACGCGATGGTTTTCTCCTGGCCATCGAAGAAATCAACGCCAATGGCGGGATTAATGGCCAGCAAGTCGAGGGGTTGGTCGCCGACGCCCGCATGCACAAGGAGACGGCCCTGCATGCCATTCACAAGCTTGCTGACGGACAGGTCTCGGCAATCATCGGGCCGATGACCAGCCAGACCGCCGTCACAGTCGTACCGGCGATCAACAACCTGAAAATCCCGCTGATCAGCCCGACAGTCAGTACCAACGAACTGAGTGGAATCGACGATTATTTTTTCAGGGTGTACTATACCAACGCCCAGGCGGCGCAGTTGCTCGCCAGACACTTGGCTGAACAGGGGAAGCCTCTTCACATTGCAGCCATTTATGATCTCAGCAATAGCGCCTACACCGAAGACTGGGTCCAGTATTTCCAGGATATGTTTGAAAAGCACGCCGGGTCAAAAGTGACCAGGATTCCTTTCGACATCCGCACAAACACCCTCTACCTCGACCTGGCGACCAGGGCAGTCGAGGCAAATCCGGACGGCATCCTGCTCCTCGCCAATGCTGTCGACACCGCCATGGTCTGTCAACAGCTGACCAAGTTGCATGCCGAACCGGCACGTTACGCGACGGGCTGGTCGTATTCCGACGATCTGATCCAGTTCGGCGGCAAGAGTGTGGAAGGACTGACCATCATCCAGAGCGCAGATCCGCAAGACCCTGCACCAGCGATGCAGAAATTCTTCAAACGCTATGAGAAGCGGTTTCGCTCCACACCGAACTTCCCTGCCATACATGCTTACGATGCGACCCGCATGGTCCTGACGATCATGCAGCAGGGGACTGACCCGGAAGCAATTCGTCAACACCTCCTGGATATGGAGTCCTTCAGCGGGCTGCAATCGGACCTGTCGGTCGATCGTTTCGGTGAGCTCAAACATCCCAGGCTCCATCTCGCCCGTATTTCCAACGGTCAATTCATCAGCGCAGACTGAGCCAGAGCCCTCTTCATCTTTCCCTCTGCGGATCTCCTTAACTGGTAAAACCGGCACGCAGTGGTATGCTCAGAACATCCCGTTAGAAAGGACAACCCATGACCCTCAATGAAACCCTGCAGCAGATGAAGGCAGCCTCGCTAGCGAAAATCCCCCCTGACGCCGCCGCCATTATGGCCAACACAAAAGCACAACTCGAGGCGTCCGGCATCATCAAGATGGCACTTGGACCCGGGCAGACAGCACCCGACTTCGAACTGAGAGACTGGCAGGACAACCTTTTCAACTCCACAGAAATCCTGGCCCGGGGGCCGTTGGTTCTGACCTTCTATCGTGGCTCGTGGTGACCTTACTGCAATGCGGAGCTGGAAGCTCTGCAAACGATCCACCAGGACATTCTGAACCAGGGCGCCACGCTCCTGGCAGTGTCCCCATCACGACCAGAGTTCGCCCGCCAGATGTCTAAAAAACTCAGCCTGACGATCCCGATCCTATCTGACCAGGGCAATAATCTGGCGGCCAGATTCAGTCTGGTTTTCACTTTGCCGGATGCATTGCGTGAGGTTTATCTTTCCTTCGGCATCGACCTGGAGAGACACAACGGCAACCCTTCCTGGGCTTTACCGATGCCGGCCTGCTACATTATCGGCCAGGATGGCACCATCCTCGATGCAGCGGTCAACGTCGACCACACCAACCGCCCGGAGCCGGAAGAGACGCTAAAAAAACTGGGGGCACTGACCGGGCAGTAATACGGGCAGGTCCGCAACTTTTACAATTCTCTTGCTACCGGATATACGGTCACCCGGGGAGCGCCACGCAAACGGTTGACAGTATCCCGGTGAGGTTGTAGTCTTTCGCAAATTTCACCGGAGGTACGCAAAAGTGACACAAATCAATTTCGAAAAAATGGGCGGGTTGATTCCCGCCATAATTCAGGACCACGAAAACGGCGAAGTGCTGATGGTCGCTTTCATGGACGAGAAGACCCTCGCCAACACACTGCGTGACGGCAAGACCTGGTTCTACAGCCGGACCCGCAACAAGTACTGGATGAAGGGTGAAGAATCCGGCAACACCCAGGACGTTGTTGAGGTCCTGACCGATTGCGACGCGGACACGGTGGTCATCAAAGTGAAGCAAAATGGTCCGGCCGCCTGCCACACCGGAAACCGCAGCTGTTTCTATGTACGCTGGGAAGACGATCAGTGGGTGGAGCACTCCAATCCCCTTTTCGATCCTGATGAAGTCTATAAGAAGAAATAAGGTAGGAGCTGTAAGCTTTCCGCTTTCAGACCCTAGTTCCAGAGATAACTTGTTAACGATACTTACAGCTGGCAGCTTATAGCTTTCAGCTGTTACGAGGTTTGACATGGCAAACGAACTGAGACTTGGCATCCCGAAAGGGAGCCTGGAAAAAGCAACGGTTGATCTTTTTGACAAGGCCGGCTGGAAGATCAAGACATCCTCCCGCAGCTACTTCCCTAGCAGCGATGATGATGAGTTGAAATGCAGCCTGGTGCGCCCGCAGGAGATGGCCAAGATCCTGGAGCGCGGCAAGCTCGATGTCGGCATTGCCGGTCGGGACTGGGTCAGGGAGAACGACTCCGACGTCGTCGAGGTTGGCGAAATGGTCTATTCCAAGGTTTCAAGACGACCGGCACGCTGGGTTCTGGTGGTCGGTCCTGATTCGAAAGTGGAAAAACCTGAGGACCTTGCCGGCGCCACAATTTCCACTGAACTGGTCGGCTTCACCAAGCGTTTCTTTGCCGAAAGAAATATTCCCGGTCGATGTCGAATTCTCCTGGGGCGCGACAGAGGCGAAAATTCTCAAAGGGCTCTGCGACGCGATTGTCGAGGTCACCGAGACGGGCTCGACCATCAAGGCCAACAACCTGCGCATCGTCTGTGAGCTGATGGAGTCGGTCCCGGTTCTGATCGCCAACAAGGAGGCCTGGGAGGATCCGTGGAAGCGCGCCAAAATCGGACGTATCTACACGATGCTGCAATCAGCGCTGCGGGCCGAGGGGATGGTGGGGCTGAAGATGAACGCACCCGGCGACCGGATCGAGGCGATCTCAAACCTCCTGCCAAGCCTCAACCGGCCGACTGTCGCCCATCTGTACAATTCGGACTGGGTCTCAATCGAGACGATCATGCCCGAATCCGACGTTCGTAAAATTGTTTCGGAGCTTCTCGATCTCGGCGCCGAAGGGATTGTCGAATACCCCCTGAACAAAATTATTTAAAGAATGAAAAAACTCACCAAAAGCAGGCAAGGACCGATTTTCCGGCCCGCTTATGCTTTGTAAGAATTTTTTGAGTGTTCTCCTGTATAGTTTAGAATCAAGATTTTTTTCGGACATTCTCCAACCAGAGGATTTTTGTTACCGATGACTATCCAGGTTGAATTAATAGACGGGACCTATTGCAGGCTGGTCCCGAAAGGTCTGGACCTGCTGCTCAGCAGAGAGCTCGTCAAGCGTTTTCGCCGTTCTTCCGGCTGGGCCGTCATCGGCGAGGATCCGATCAGGGAGGCCCACAGGCGAACCGGCTATGCCGGACCGGACCGAAGGAAAACAACCTGAGCCTGGCCAGAACGCAATGTCACGAAACGGTCGCATTACTATATGCGGCCGTTTTTTTATTCTGCGCCAGACAATTTCACAGAAGAATCCCTTGCGACATTAACCGTTTGTGATTAAAATGTGGCAATTCTAGAGGAGGCCAGCACCATCTTGCCGAAAACCTTGTCACAAAAATCCCTGTTCCGCCTCTTCCTGTGGGGCCTGGCCCTGATTCCACTGGCAATCGTTTCAGACGCCATCCTTGGCGCGGTGCTGTTCGACCAAGGCTCTGTAGTGGAACAGATCCTGTCACCTTCTTACCACCAGATCGCGACTCGATTTCTGTTCAGCGTCTTCATCCTGGCAGCAATCTACCTTGGTATGCATTACCTTGCCGATACGGCGCAGAGGGAAAAAACCTTGATGCAATCGAATCAGGATCTCGACCTGATCAGAAAAGATGTCGAGGACTTCAACCATGACATGCTGCAGCACCTGCGCAACACATCATCCGAGATCAGCACCTCCATGGCCCTGCTCAAGGCCCAGTGCGACAGTGAGTTAGAGGAAAAAACCCGTTTCTTTCTTGAATCGATCGCCAATTGCAACGAAAAGCTGAGCAGGCAACTGGACACGAGTCTGGCACTCGTCGAACTGCCGGTCAGTCAACCGCGGCGGGAACGGATCAAAGTCGACAAACTCGCTGTCGAGATCAAGGAAGAGCTGGGGCACAAGCATCCGGAGCGAGAGATCGAATTCAGAATCCAGCCATGGATCACGATTGTCTCCGACCGCCAGATGATACGACTGGTTATTCACCAGCTGTTCTGCAATGCCATGGCCTTTCTCCCGGCAAATCGCCAAGGGTGGATCGAGCTGGGTATGTATCACAGGGGCGAGCAGAAAGTTCTGTTTGTCCGCGATAACGGTACGGGTTTCACTGAAGGCCAGGCAAAACGTCTGTTCGAAGCGTTCCGCGACAGCTCACAGGATGTCAACTTGCCAACAGACACGTCCAGGCTCGCAGGGGCACAGAGAATTATCCACCGGCTCGGCGGCCAGATCTGGGCCGAAGGGGCCGAGGGGGCCGGCGGAACGATTTACTTCAC